>CAZDCG010000007.1:0-5853 GCA_964503955.1 uncultured Gammaproteobacteria bacterium | reverse complement strand
TCGCAAACTGTGCTTTTTGCTTGCCAACACTGTCGATAATGCGGAATCCAAGCTGGTTTGAGCCATTATAGATCCAGGTATATCTCGCTTTTGTATCACTCACCACAGATATTTCTCCAATTTGCGGGACAGACAAGTTGGGATCCACAGGTTCTAATGTCACCTGCTCGCCTGTTTCAGGGTCCGTTACCTGCTGCTGAGGCTGTTGTTGCTGCTGTAGCGCCGGATTGCCTCCGCCAGAAGCCGTATCAATGGTAAATGTTGCCATTGACGTATATGCGCCATTATTGCTGGTGAAATTACCGTCATTATTGCGCGCGCACCAGGAATACGTTGTTTTATCAGTCAACGAAGGAGTATCAAATTCCGTTGCTTCATTATTCGTTGCCGTTTGCGCGCTGTTTCCGGAGGCAACGATATTTACGTTATTCACGCAATCTGCAGCGGAACCGGATGAGACGCGGTATTGCGTGATTCCGGTATCATTTGCGTCAGGGTCTGCATACAAAGCTGAAAGTGTGACGCTTTTTTCTGAGAAAATAGTCGCATCGGTCGGCAAAACCAGAGTGGGAGCATTTGGCCGCGAGCCGACAACCAAAACATAATCTTGTGTATCGGTCAGCCCCCCGCCCGGATTTGAATCTGTGACTTCAATAGTGAAATTGTATGTTCCAGGCGTGGTTGGAGTACCGCTGATTTCTCCTGTCGCGGTATTAAAAGACAAGTTAGGTTCCAACGAACCGCTTGTAATGGCAAAGCTGTACGGAGCAACACCTCCCTGAACGCTAAGGCTCATGCTGTAAGCAGAGCCTATTATTGCTGCGTCAAGTTCGGTGGTCAGAATTTCAGGCGTGGTGTAGGAAATGAGACAAACACCCGGCTGATTATTGGAAATGACTCCACCTCCGGATAGATCTGTTACTCCCGTGACGGTCAACGAGGTACCGGAACATGGGATTCCTATTAAGAGACGAGCCTGATTGACCACAGACAAGTTTCTAAACGTATACGAAGTTAGCGCACCAACCGGTGTTGAAACGAAGAGAGGCGTTGTGACAACCGCAGCTGATGTATTGTTATCTGCTATTAAATCAGGGTGAGTCTGAGCTGCAGATTTTAAATAGACTGTTCCGGCAGCGGCCAAATTGGCTGTTCCGGCTCCTCCGTATGAAGCATATGAGAGATCACTAGCAATGGATCCTGATGTCGTGACAAGAGCGATTCGTCCTCCGCCCCCAGCTCCTCCGCGAATAGATCCCACGATGGTAGCGGTTCCTCCATGGGCAGTAAATGAACCTGATCCATCAATAGATGCGGCTTGTATGTAAACCCCGCCTCCGGCACCTCCTCCTGAGGATCTGTTCCCGCTACCAATGCCATTCTGTCCATTCGCTGAAATCAGACCGTCATTAGTTAGCACTCCCGTGAGATTAAGAACCAAAAGCCCTCCTCCGTTGCCGCCAACATTGATCGAAGATCCTGATTTTGCGGCTCCTCCGCCGCTGCCAAAATCAGCTGGAGCAGCTAGCAGGCCATAGGCTGAACCACCGGCTCCATTTCCAGCGCTGCCAGATCCCGCCGGGGCATTCCCTGCATGTGCTCCCCCTCCGCCTGCGGTTGAATTGCTGGAGGTCAGATGATTGAATCCTGTTCCGCCTCCAGGCCCTTCGCCGTTAAATCCGGCATTGCCGCTTCTTTGGCCACCTCTGTATCCTTGCGCATCCAGATAAATATTGGAAAGAGAATCTACTGTAAGGGTATCTCCGGTTATACGCAGAGCATACGGTGAAGCTGAATCGGCCGATCTGCTACGAAGCCGTCCTCCGTTGCTCACAGTCACAGAGTCCATCAAATGAGTGTTGTTGGTTCCCGAAAGGAATGTCGCGTTATCAACGATCAATTCCGGCGTAATGACAGCGTCTAAAAACTTAGCCACCCCCTCAGAAAGAATGCGCACGCGATCGTAATTTCCTCCATCAACAGGAGTTGAATCCTCTATTTTGGCTGTTTGGACGACAATCGCTTGATTATCAACGAGAAGATCCGGATATGTTTGATCAAAGCTTTTTGTCAGGATCGTTCCAGGACCCCCAAAATGTCCGGTGCCTGCGCCGGCCGAAGCGGTCAAAGTAAATGCAGAAGAGAGCTTGCTTGATGTCGTCTCAAGATAAACTCTTCCGCCTCCTCCGCTGCCACCGATGACCGTACTATTGGTAAATGCCTGCCCTCCATTGGCACTAAAGATGCCGCTGCCAAGGATCGAGGCAGCCACAACAGACACAACTCCCCCGCTGCCGCCGCCTGAAGCTGTCGGGGCGCAGCAATTTGTCTGACCGTTTTGGCCGTTTGCAGACACTGTCCCATCATTTGTGAAAGCACCTGAAACTGTAAACTTCACCAAGCCGCCGCCGCTTCCACCAAAAGATATCACACCGCCCGAGCGCGCTCCGCCGCCGCCGCTTCCAGGTTCGTCAAGGGAAAAGATGCTTCCATAAGCATCTCCCCCTGCACCATTCCCGTTCGCACCAGAAGGATCTGCTCCAGCTCCGCCATAGCCGGCACCGCCGCCTGAAGCGCTAAAACTGCTGTTTAAGTGATAAAAACCTCCTCCCGAACCAGGACCTTCGGCTAAGCTCGCCCCTGCAGGGGGCGTTTGACCATCCCGAAACCCGCCTCGATAGCCGTAGCCATCACCGCTGATAATTGATAGAGCATCTACATCGACCGTAACAGCATTTACTTCCAGAGTGTAGGGCGTTGGGGTATCCGCAGTATGAATGCGCAGATTTCCACCATTGATAATGTTGATCGTGTCGATCTGATGAACCCCGTTTGTTTTAGAAATCCATGTTCCATCATTAAGTTCCAGATCAGTGATTGACGAGAGAACCATTTGGGTAAGAACTCCTTTGTCTTTTACGATGACAGAATCAAAATTGGCTCCGTCGACCGGTGTTGAATCCTCAAATCTCGCAGACTGCGGAATATTGCCATTATTCTCGATCAGTAAATTTCCATGCGTTTGCGCAGCGTCTTTAAAAAAGATTGTCCCAGGCCCCCCGATATGTCCGCTTGTTCCAGCTCCGCCATGAGCTTCCATTGTTAAAAATGGTGAAACGGCCCCAGATGTCGCTTCCAGATAAATGCGTCCACCGGCTCCCGCTCCGCCTCTCACTCCGTTGTTATCTGAAGCGTCTCCGCCGTTTGCCTTAACGGTTCCGGAACCGGTTATTTCCGCGGCGATGATGACAATGCCTCCGCCGCTTCCGCCTCCGGAGGCGGTTCTGTTGCAGCAATTCGTCTGCCCGTTCTGTCCATTTGCAGAAATAATGCCATCCAGCGTTAACGTTCCTGCAATTTCAAGAGAAATGAAGCCTCCGCCGCTTCCACCCAAAGAAGTTGCGGAACCCGACCTACCCGCCCCACCGCCGCTTCCCTTGTCCGTTATCGCGCTATACCCGCCGTACCCGGATGCCCCTGATCCATTGCCCTGGCTGCCAGACGGATCGGCACCAGCTCCTCCATAACCTGCACCGCCCCCTGAAGCAGTAAAGTTATCGTTTAAATGATGAAAACCTCCCCCTCCCCCAGGCCCCTCACCATTGACCGTTTGACCGTCCCGGAAGCCTCCTCGATAGCCTTTTGCATTAAGATTGATGGAAGAGTTTTCATCAATCAAAGCATCGCCTGCAATCGCCAGCCGAGTAAGCGCGCTCGTGTTCGACGTATGAGTAAGAACACCACCCCCAACTACTCTTACGTCGGCAAATGAATGCTCGCCATCTATGCTGAACGCACAGCCAGCAACCATAATGTCCTGCCCGTCATAGGTATTCTCTCCTTCATTAAGCAGATGATCCGGTTCCGCCGTACACAGATCAACAGGCTCAACTCCGCTGATTGTGACCGTGTTGGACGATATTGGTGATCCGGGCATTCCCAAAGCATCGATTGGGGTTATTGATGTCTGCCAAAGATCTCCAGAAGAGGTTTCGAGTGCTGATATTACAGAAGGACCCCCTACCCCAGCCAGCCCTTCATTGTAAAGTTGCAGGATCTGAGATGGAGATAATGCACGGTCATAGATCTGAACGTCATCAATCAAACCGGTGAAATTATCTGTTGATCCTGCCGGGTTATGCGCCCCAATAAGAAATGGAAGCGCTGATGTATACGTCCCGGTACTAGCATCTGTCGTAGAGGCAACATTGGCTCCGTCCACGTATATCTTAAGACTGTCAGAGATGGTGTCTCGCACCATCATCACGTGATGCCAATTGCCATCATTAACAGTGACACCGGAAGCGACATTCGTAGTCACGCCATTTGTATCTCTCAGAAACGCATTTGGTGCTCCAGAATTGATGATAATGGCAAATATCCCATTCTGCCCCGCAGCATTTTGCTTCCCAGCCGCTCGAATGGAAGCCTTATTATCAGATGTATGAATCCAAAGTCCCAGACTGAAAGAGTCAGCATTGGCAAAGTCCAAGACTGATGAATGCGCAACCTGCACGTGATCATCGGTTCCATCCAATGAAACACAGGATCCAACTTGGCAACCAGCATGCTGAACAATCGCGCCGTTCTGCAAACTGGGAGCAAGATTATTTCCACTGTAATCCGCAAGCGGTGCATCCTGAAATGGCAGGTTTAGGGCCATAAGATTCTGACCATCTACCGACCATTCATAAGCACCTGTATCGCTCCCAAGATCGCTTTGCGAGGTCAAATCAGAAAATGTATCTAACGGGCTTAGACCATTGTTAAGTGTAACGGACGTCAACGCGAGAGTCGTAGGCGCATTTCTATTCTGCCACGACAAAACATATGAGAAAGTGCAAAACCCCACACTCAAGAGGAGAAGGAGTGTTCCAATCCATGCCCGTGATCTAGTGACGGGATTCATACGTCATCATATTTGTTCTAATTTTAGCAGAAAGAAAACAAAAAAGACCTGTGGACAGGTCTTTTTTTATGATGTCAAGCTTTGCAAAGGAAGATCTCCTTTAATCGGCTGTCCTTCTTTTTGGACAATCACTTCCTGTTTCAGTAAATCACGATTCTTTGGAGCTTCGATCACTTCTGCCGGCTTAAATCCTTCTTTTTGTGCTTTTAGAACATACTTCCCAGGCTCAGGCGCGAATCTGAAACGTCCTTGGTAATCAGACAGTCGAGACGCAACCACTTTGCCAAAACTCGGATCAATCAGCTGCAAGTTGACGAGCGGAAGCGGTGCATTCGTTGCGATATCGTAAACAACACCCCAAGCTTTTTCAGGCTTTTGACGGAGTTTCAGCTGGAGCAGGAACATCAGAACGTAAGCGATTGAAAGGATCCAGTTAACAGGGTTATCCGGCACAGACGCCACCACAATAACAGATACCAAGGACCCAACGAACAGGAGCGGAACAGCGAGATAGTGTCCGGCTTTTTGTAAAGAAAGCCACAGTTTTTTGAAAATATTGGCTGTTTGCCACTTCTGTTCTGCGTTTACCGGATCCATTGGCAAGTCTGGAACAACCAATTCAGTGGCTTGATCCGTAATCTCAATTCCTCCCTGATACACATGGTCATATGCTCCGTCTTGCGACTGCCCTGAAACAATCGATGACGGGAATGTATACTGAGGCTTTTTCACTTCGATGCGATAGGAGCCGGGTTCAAGAAGGACGTCGTACTTCCCTTCTTTGTCGGTCACGAACGTCGAAACAAGACGCTCGGCATCATTTTCTTTTTTATAGAGGCGGATGATCGCCAAAGCAAGCGGATCTTTGGTGATGGCGTCGTACGCGACGCCGAAGAATCTTTGCTGCCCTTTCTTTCTTCGACCAAGGAGTCCCATCAGATATG
>CAZDCG010000006.1:0-19567 GCA_964503955.1 uncultured Gammaproteobacteria bacterium | reverse complement strand
GAGAACGGCCTGTCCGCCAAGATCTTTGGAGATCACCAATGTTTTCAGTTCGCGGCGCGCGCAGTAAATGGCGGCTGTCAGGCCGGCCGGTCCTGCGCCGACAATAATGACATCGTACATAAAAGGATTTTGTGAGGATGATTCAGTTTTTCACAATAAGGAAAACGCCCCCAAAGGGACGCTTTCACCATAAAAGAACGGAGTTGTTTTGACAATCTTACTTGATCGCTTCAAGCACGCGCTGGATCACTTCTTTTGGCTGAACGCCGATCAGCTGATCCATGACTTTTCCTTCTTTAAAGAACAACAAGGTCGGCATGCTCATGACCGAATAGCGCTGCGCAAGTTCAGACTGTTCGTCTACGTCAACTTTGACAAACTTCACCTGCTGATTTTCATTTTCCAATTCATCAAGAACCGGTGCCAGCATTTTGCATGGTCCGCACCAGCTGGCCGTAAAATCGACAAGCACCGGAGCTCCTGACGCTAACACTTCCTGGTCGAAATTTTCTTTGGTGAGTTGTGTCATATCAAATGTGTTTAAACATGAGAAAACCCTCGCTTGGAGGGGACGGTGAAGAGAGTATAGCAAAGGTTGTTCAACGTTGCCAGAATCAAATCTGATTCTGTTGTTTCGCAAAGTCTCATGAAGACTCAACTGCATTCAATCTTCATGACACTCCCCCAACCGTACGCGATTCCTGTAAGAGGCGCTTAGGAAGAGGAGGAAACAAGGCCTTGAAAGCCTAGAGGTGGACGTTGGCCAAAAGAGTACCAGCGAGAATCAGGCAATCTTCATCCAGCAGGAGCGAGCCGCCTTTCAGCACAAGGCTGCGAGCAGATTCGTCTCCGGAAAGAACCGCAACGCGCTCATTGGTATGCGACCCCATGAGCGCAATGCTCATCTTCCGCTGAAGATCAGGATGGCGGCGGGCAAGCTCCAGGCCTTCGGCAAGGTCGCCAAGCTCTGCCTCAAGCCCGGGAACGGCCGAAAGGGCATCCCACATAACAGCGGCTCTGACACGATGCATTCCAAGCAGCCAGAGGCGGACAAGAGTTGTCCGTTCCACGCGCTCAGGCTCGTAGGGAAAGGCATCCGCGGTAATTAGTTCGTCAACATGATCCAGCTTCGCCGCGGCGATCTTTTCGGAGAGGGGTCGATCGTAGCGGACATAGTAATCGCCCAACTCGATCTTGTCGTACCCCTCCATGCGGATCATCGGGAAATATTGGCCGGCCAGAGGGTACTTCTCAACCCGCTCTCTACGCAGATTGATGGAAAGCACCCTAAAGTATCGATCGAACCAGTTCTCCCCTTCAGGAGAAAAGGACCACAAGTAGCGGAGAACCTCTTCATTGTGGGGATCCTCCTGAATCAGACGTTTGGCGAGAAGCAAGGCAAGCTCCTCATTGCCTTTTGCCGTGACACGATGGAAAAACAAATGAGAGGGAGTCTGAGATGAGTTCACCTGGGCATCCTTCTTTTGGTTCGAACTTATTAAGTAAACGGCAAAATGAAGATTATGTCAACAAGATTAGCCAAAATATTTCTTATAGCGTCGCAAAATGTATTTAGAATGTTCCACGTGGAACATTCTCCTGTTAAATATTGTCAGATTATCGCCTTTCGCTATCGAAAGGATACAGACATTGCGGCTTCCTGACCTTTCATGTACAGCAAAGAATTTATTGTTCCACCCTTCAACTTGCTCAGTACAGGCCGTGGAACGGTTCTTACCCCCAATCAACAGCAATTGCATTCCACTGTTTTGAAATCCTGGTTTATGCACGCAACGGTCTTTAACTAATCTTATTAATGGTCTTACTAAAAATGTTCCACGTGGAACATTTTTCAATGCTCAAACAAACAATCTTCCTTCATAAAGCAAAAAGCCTGCGCAAGGTGCAGGCTTCTTACTGGTGCTCTCGGCAGGAATCGAACCTGCATCTTATCCTTAGGACGGATCTGTTCTATCCGTTGAACTACGAGAGCTTATTATTTGGACAGAGGAAATACTCACAACTTGCTACGAAATTGAAATTGGTTCATTGAACCCCAATTAAATCTTCGATATCGGTGATGCGCAGTGTAACAAATTGTTCCACGTGGAACAATTTTGAAACAATGAAGACGCCACCCAAAAATGAACTCGAATCAACAACACCCAATAAACCAGATTAAGGATAACAGGCACATACCGGAAATCGCCCCAACTATTGCAGCAGCAAAGTAGTCAGATTAGAAGAACGGGACGAGAAATTGTTCCACGTGGAACAATTTTGGACCAACAGGCAGCATAACGGTAATAAAGGAACCCGAATGAGCCGCACTGACGAAAACGGATTCTTTCAAGGCCAGGGCAATTTCATGTCGCTCAACAAGGAATCCCTCTTAATGCCAAGGAAGTGAAATGTTCCACGTGGAACAATCCATTCATTTTTTGCGACACATACCTGCTAATTAGGCTAACTTTGCAGCTCATTGTTCTTAATCCATTACAGGCGATGCGTGGAACATGCAAAGGCATTTTCTCTAGAGGGCGGCCTTCATTGTCCATTTTTCTAGTCTTTATCCCTCAGACAGGTTACAATACTTTGCAGATGGGGACAAAGCTCCTCCTTTTTTCTCTTTTTTCAATCTCTATGTTCAAGTCCGGCTCATCAAATGATGCTCCCTCAAGTTCAAACGCGCAAACCGTGATCGGCCCTGCCGTTCATGTTGAAGGAGATCTCAAAGCTGTTGGATCCGTCCAAATCGAGGGATCTGTGAACGGGAAAATCCTGACCGATAAAGATTTATTTGTCGGCAGCGAGGCAAAAATTTCGGCTGATGTGAAGGCGCAAAATGCAACGATCGCGGGCAATGTGAAAGGGAAAATCGAACTTTCGGGAAATCTCACGCTCAAGCCAAGCGCGGTGATTGAGGGAGATGTTGTCGCCGGTTCGCTTTCAATTGAAAATGGCGCAAAACTGAATGGCCAGGTTCATATGGGGCAGTCCTCCCAACCCTCAAAGGCTGCCGAAGGGAAACACTAACTTCTGCCCGGAGGGGCCTCTGACCAAAGTGACTGTCGCATTCTATGTACGGGTATATCTACGATGTGTTTCTTCACCAGAAACCGTACGAAAAAGAACTGATCCGCCTCGACCATGCGCTGACGGACAAGGATTTGAAAGGGCCGGTTGTAAAACTGACGCTCATCAACAATATCGCGCATGCAGTTGAAGAGCTATTACGAAGGGGAATGAAAACACTTGTGGCTGTTGGAAGCGATCAGCTGTTCAGCAAACTGGCTGACCAGGTCGCCGAACATCCGCATATTACGCTTGGGTTGATTCCATTCGGCTCGCATCAGCGGATCGCGGGATTATTCGGCATTCCTGAAGGCGCGAAAGCCGCGGACGTGCTTTCTGCGCGGCTTGTCCGTTCCGTGGCATTGGCCAAGATCAACAATGCGTATTTTATCCACGATGTGCAAATTCATGATAAGCGCGCCAACGTTTCGCTCAACGGGGAATTCACGCTCAGCGCCACGGCCGAACAGGCGCATATCAGTATTTTCAATCGCACGCTTATCGACGCGCATGACCGCATGGACAGGCGTTTCTCCGTTCATATCGTACCCGCAACAGAGAAAAAACTTTTTCGAAAAGCCGTCACGTTCCCGGAAACAAATGTTGTCGCCAGTGAAATAAAAATAGGGGGGCCTAATGGCATCCCCCTTATTGTGGACGGGCAAAAAATCATCAATACGCCGGCCGTGCTTGAAATGACGGGCAAGCGGCTGCAGATTATCATGGGAAAGGACCGCGCTCTATTTTAACTCATTCCATTTCACGCGGCTGAATCGTTGGTTTGGCTGCGGCCGCGAGCCTGGTTTTTTCACTATTGGTTGCGGGTTCGGCCATGGCAACGCTGTCCTTGACCGTCATGCGTTCAGCGGTGATGGCAATAACCTGCACCGGAGCCACAAAGAGCGGTTTGGCAAATAATGCCGCCAGCCGCAAAGAAGGTTTGACCTGGTAATGCACAATAGCATGCATGTCTACGTCGACGGTCACGCCCTCAACCATGCCGATTTTTTCGCCGGATTCGGTGTAGACTGGCAGGTGATGCAATTGTTCCCAGGCAATGCGCATAAACCTTTATGATAAGGGGCCGAAGAATGCTGTTTACGATTTCTTCGGTAAAACTTCGGTTTTTTCGTCGATCTTGGTATTTGTCTGTTCGCGAAAAGCAATATACTGCTGGCCGACAAGAAAGAGGGTTGTTACCACCCAGTAAAGAGCAAGGCCGCTTGGCAGAGCAAAGCCGAATGCGGTAATCATGATCGGCATCAAATAGGTCATCTGTTTATTCATGATAGCCATGGTATCTTCATCCTTGCTTCCTGGCGCTTTCACTTCCGGACGCTTTTGCATCAGCATTTTTCCCTGCCAGAACTGAGCAAGGCCGGCCAGGATGGCAAGAATCGCATTCGGCTGAGCGAGGTTGAGGATGCCAAGAAACATCGGATCAATCATTTCGGGGCGGGCGACAAAAGCGTAAAGGTGGTCCAAGCTGTCTGCATTGGTTAATCCGTCGCGCAGAACCTGATAGACGGCGATAAACAAGGGGAGCTGAACCAAAACAGGCAGACAGGAGGAGAATGGGCTGACTTTCTGTTCTTTATAAAGCTCCATCATGGCTTTGGCTTGCGCTTCTTTGTCATCCTTATGCTCGGCCCGGATCTGATTCAGTTTCGGCTGCAAATTCTGCATTGCCTTCTGCGTCATGACCTGCTTTTTATACAATGGATACAGCAAAATACGGACAATCAGCGTCAGAACAATAATGACCAGCCCCGCGTCGGGAATGACATTGTAAATGGCTACGAAGAGGTTAAGGATCGGCTGGTAAAGCAGGGTGATGTAAATGCCCATAGATTAGTTCACTTGATCAATGCCACCTTTTGAAAAGGGATTGCAGCGCAGCAGTCTCCAAAAAATCAAGGCACTGCCTTTCAGCAGCCCCTTTTTTTCAATGGCCTGGACGGCATATTCCGAACAGGTCGGATGAAAACGGCAAAAACCGTTTGGATAGAACATCCGAAGCGCGCCATGATCAAAAGAGATGGTCTTTTGATAAAGACGGATAAAGAAAACAACGGTCCGGCGATGAAGATATTGCCAACCTTGCATAGCGCAACTCTAGCATGAATAGAAAGGCTTTGACAGTCTTTACTTTCTCGTCAGGCCTGCCCGGCGCAGGACGCTTTTCAGCTCTTTCTGCTTTTCCTGAAACGAGAGGGGAATAAATCCCGGTTTGAGCGAAACCGCCACTTCAAAGCCGGGTTTGATGTCATCAAGCATGCCTCGAACAGCTTCTCTTGCCTGGCGACGCGCACGATTTCGCACAACCGCGCTTTTCGCCGTTTTTTTGGAGACGATAAACGCAAAGCGGGTTGAGGTGAGGCCCGGCTTTGCCGTGAATCTCAGAAAGACAGCCCGGCTGCCGGCTGTTTTTCCTTTCTTTTGCAGGTTGCGGAACGCCTTCATGGTTCTGAGGCGGAATAGTCGAGGAAGCATACAATGGAAACAGGAAAAGCGGGGTGGTCCCCGCCTTTAGCATAGGCATTGATTCTGTCTTGCGCAATCTTAGTGAGAAATACGCGCGCGGCCTTTGTCGCGGCGGCGCTTTAAAACATCACGTCCCTGCTTGGTCAGCATGCGGGCGCGAAAACCATGCTTTTTCTGTTGTCGGCGCTTGTTTGGCTGAAACGTTCGCTTTGGCATAGGATCAATTTCAATGTTGCCCTAGTGTAATGGGAAGTGCGATTTTTGTCAATATTTCGGCCCTTTGCTCATCTACAGGATTCATCGCCCCTCGATTTTTTCTCTTGGCGCATCTTTCATTGTTCTCGTTCTTTGTTCACCCGATGAGAAACAAAACGCGTCATGTTTTCTGACAATTTTTCTCTTGACCGAAAAGAAAGCATCTCTTACACTATGCATGCTTTCATCTTTCCACAGGTCATACACAAGCACGGACTGCGTGAGAGAACAGAGGACAAAAGAGCATGTGCTAGAATGTATTTCACATTCAATCGCACATCAAACAAATATCTTAAAACGTTTTCGTCTATGACCAATCAACAACTTTGGCAAGCCGTCTTAGGGGAGCTTGAGCTTACGTTGTCGAAAGCAAACTTCACGACATGGTTTCGCAACACCGCTATCTCCACCTACGAGAACGACAAAGTTGTGATCAGCGTTCCAAATACCTTCACGCAGACGTGGCTGGAAAAGAAATACCACCAGAACATTTTAAAAACACTGCGCCAGCTCACTGACGACGGCGTAAAAGACGTTCTTTATAAAGTGGAGACCATTCGCATGCAGCAGGTGGTCACGATTTCTGAACCCGGGGAAGCTCCTGCTCTTTCGTCTCAGCAGCCGCAAGCGGCGCCATCGCAGGCATATGTCAACGAATTCGGCTTGAACGAAAAGTACCTTTTTCATAATTTCGTCGTTGGGAAAAACAATGAGCTTGCTCATGCCGCAAGCCAGGCCGTCTCAAAGCAGCCCGGACATGTCTACAATCCGCTCTTTATTTACGGGGGTGTCGGCCTTGGAAAAACACATCTGGCCCAGGCCATTGGAAATCATGTGCTTCAAGGCAATCCTGACGCGCGCATTCTCTACGCATCCTGCGAAAAATTCACCAATGATTTCATTAATGCCGTGAAAAGCGGACGCGCCAGCGATTTTCAAGAGAAGTACCGCAATGTGGATGTACTCCTTATTGATGATATCCAGTTCATCACTGGAAAAGAGGGGACGCAGGAAGCGTTTTTTCACACATTCAACGCTTTGCATCAAAGCAATAAGCAGATTGTCATCACCTCCGACCGTCCGCCAAAGGCAATTGCCACCCTTGAAGCCCGCCTGCAGTCGCGCTTTGAATGCGGACTGATCGCCGACATCTCCCATCCGGATATTGAGACGCGTCTGGCTATTCTAGAAACCAAGTGCCAGGCCAAACAATTCGACCTTGATCAGGAAATTCTTCAGTATTTGGCTGAAAATATCCATGAAAATGTCCGCGAATTGGAAGGGGCGCTCAATAGAATTATCGCCCAGCATCAATTGCAGGATATGGAGCCAACCCTTGAAACGGTTCGCAAAATGCTGGCCGGCATGAAAGTAAGCGGAAGTAAAAAGGCGCTTACTCCCAAGCAATTGCTTGAAACCGTGGCCGAATTCTACGGTATCCAGATTCTTGACCTGCTTGGAGCCAGCCGCAAAAAAGCCTTGGTTGTTCCACGCCAAATTGTCATGTACCTGTTGCGCGAGGAGATGCGCAAATCGTTCCCGCAAATCGGCGAAGAGCTTGGGGGAAGGGACCATACCACCGCCATGCATGCCTACGAAAAAGTTACACGCCTGCTGGATTCAGACGAGCAGATCAAGCAGGAGATCAATACCATCAAACAGCAGCTCTATACCCAGGTACACGCATAAGGATCTCATTACAACAGAGAATGCCTCCTGAACAGGAGGCATTTTTTTCACCGAGCGATACACCTCCATCCGCAAAGCAGGATGCCCCGCCATGCGCTTGCTGCCAACCTGGCTGATGCAAAACATGTGGACAAATCTGCGTATAATGGTTCTCCTCGCTGGGAATAAGTCCTGCACAAATGGTCCAGCGCATTTTCCGTCCTGGACTTTGAGGAAAAGCCCCAGCCTGCTCCCGTCTTTACCCACATTTTTTCCCATGACATCCACAGCCAAATACCCTAAAATTAGCGTTAATCCTGATTTATACCCGTTATAAACAGGACTTATGGATATTATTACTTTATGTATTTAAAGAAGTCTTTAATAAGCGCCTCCTCTTTATGAAAATCACTTGCACGCAAGAGAATCTCCAGAAAGGGCTCAGTATCGTTAATCACCTGGCAGGAAAGAATACAACACTTCCCATTCTAAACAATGTATTGATTAAGGCGGAGAATGGTGTTCTTGAACTTTCAACAACCAACCTTGAAGTGGGAGTGAAATGTTTAGTCAGAGGTAAAATTGAGGAAGAAGGAGTATTCACTGTACAGGCACGGCTTCTCTCCGATTATGTAAACCTCCTTCCGGATGCTCCGGTAAATCTTGCGCTTAAAGATCAGGAATTGCATGTTTCCTGCCAGACCTACCAGACAAAGGTAAAGGGAATGAGCGCGGATGATTTTCCATTGATTGCAAGCCTAGATCCAAAAGGAAGCATTCAGGTGCCATCAGAACAAATTAAGGAAGCATTGGGGCAGGTGCTCTTTGCGGTTGCTTTGGATGAAACAAGACCTGAAATCAGCGGCGTGCTCTTTAAGATCAAAAAGGATGGATTGGTCCTTGCTGCGACCGACAGCTTCCGCCTGGCAGAGAAAACCATTCCTTTGAAGTCTGCGCAGGAGGCGAGCTTTATCATTCCGTTTAGAACATTGCAGGAAGTGAATCGTATTATCGGCGAATCCGATGAACCGGTTACGTTGTCCTGGACGGAAAACCAGGTTGCCTTTGAAACCGACGGGGTGGAACTTATTTCCCGATTGATTGAAGGGCAGTATCCGGATTACGAGCAGATTGTTCCTTCCGAGTTTAAGACCGAAATTGTCGCTGAAACGAAGGAACTTATCCAGCTTGTAAAAAGCGCGTCTCTTTTCTGCCGAGCCGGCATCAATGACGTGCATTTCACCGTCAAGGCTGATAAAAGCGAACTTGAAATCAAGGCTGCCAATAGCCAATTGGGTGAAAACAAAGGAGCCATTCAGGCCCAGGTAAGCGGCGAAGAAAATGAAATCGTTTTTAACTACCGCTATGTTCTGGACGGGCTGCAGAATATCAGCGCCAAGCAGGTTCGCCTCCAGCTTATTGACCGCCATAATCCTGGCAAGTTTCTTCCGGAAGGTGAAAAAGGGTATACTTATATCATCATGCCGATCAAATCATAACCATGTTAGACGCATCCCTCAAACGCATTGGTCTTTCTGAAAAAGAAGCGAAAGTCTATCTTGCGAGTTTGGAATTGGGCAAATCAACCGCTCAGAAGATTGCGGAGAAAGCAAAGGTGAATCGCGCAACAACCTATGTCATCCTTGAAAGCCTGATCGAGAAAGGCGTGGTGAATATTGTTGAAGAAGATACCAAACGCATGTTTGTTGCGTCGGGTCCTTATGCACTCAAGAATGTTATTCGCAAACAGTATGAGGATGTGCGCCAGAAAAAAGGCAAGCTTGAAAAGCTCTTTCCAAAGCTGAAGAAGGTGCATAATATCATGCCCAATCGGCCCGTTGTGCGTTTTTATGAAGGAAAAGAGGCGATTCAGTCCGTGCGCGAGCAGGTGCTTGAGGTAAAGAACAAAACGATTTACGCGATCTATTCGGAAGACGAAGTAAACAATGTCTTCACCAAGGAAGACCGCCAGCGCTACCTTGAGCGCCGCAAAGAAAAAGGCATCGTCTCGCAAAGCATTTACAATCCATCAAGCGACGGAGCCTTGAAAGCGCCGAAGGAAAACAATGCTGAGCGGCGCGCGGTGGCCAAAGAAAAGTTTTCTTTTCCTTGCGACCTCACAATCTTTGACGATCATTTATCGATCAGCATTCTTTCAGGGTATCCCGCCAGCATTTTGATCGAAAGCGAATCCGTGGCTGAAACATTTCGTTCTATTTTCAAGCTCGCCTATGAAGCGGCTGAGAAATACGACAAGGAACTACACGACAAAAAATCCGTATGAGCGACACAGAGTTGATCCAGGAATTGCAGGGAATCGGACTTTCTGAAAAAGAAGCCAGAGTGTATTTGGCTGTTTTGGAGCTAGGCCAAGACACCGTTCAGCATATTTCGGAAAAAGCGGAAGTGAACCGCGCGACCACCTATGTAATTCTTGAATCATTGGCGACCAAGGGTCTTGTTACCACGATCGGCGATGAAAAAAAGACCGTCTATGTAGCGGAAGGTCCTCATTCGCTGAACAACATTATTCATGAGCAGGAAGAGGAGCTGCAGAAAAAGAATGATGAGCTTGACCATATCTTACCTGAACTGAATACCCTTTATAATCTCCACCCTGAAAAACCGGTTGTGCGATTCTATGAAGGGAAGGAGGGGATCGAAGAGGTTATTCAGATTTTCCTTGAATCAGATGCAGAGGAAGGAGTAGAGTTTTTTTCAGCTACAGACGTTCAAAGAATTTTTGGTGACGAAAAAAGAAGGGAAAGAAGAGAACATCGCAAAATCAAAAAGAAAAAAGTGAGATCGATATACACCGTTGACAACGAGGAGCCACAACAAATTGAAAGAGATGAGTTTACTAATGCGATACAGATTTCCTCAAAAAAATTCTCGCTTTCATCTGATATAGTCATCTTTCAGGACAAGGTTATAATTGCAGCCTTACGAGGACACCTTTCTGGAGTATTGATTGAAAACAAAGAAATTGCTGAGACTCTAAAAAATCTTTTTGACATTGCTTTTGAGGGCGCCAAAATGGAAAGCGGTCCCGGCAAAGCTGTTAGCAATACCGAGACCGCTTGAGTCGTCAGGTGATCATGGGCTGTCTTCTCCTGGAGGAGAAAGTTTGCCGAACCACGTGTTGACACTCTGTGTCCCCCTACCAAATTTGTAGAGAGTGTCAGAGAGGGACCACCCCTCCCTAGGCTTACTCAGACCTCGGCCTGATTATCGCCCTTTTTCAGAAGTCTTTCCGAGCTACCCTCCTCTTCTGTCAACCACTCCAGACGAGTGAATCTCCGATCCATTCGATTGGGCAACGCAGTAAGCGCCAACTGCCACTCGCGCGTGGTGACACCGCGCGGCCAGATCGGCACCGACGGGACCCGGACCGTAAGTGTAGCACACTGGCCTTCGCGAGGAAAAAGATCCTGCAGCGGATAGGCACACCACGAATAGTTCCTGTGTGGGCCGGGTGAACGGATCATTCGAGCGCCGTCAATCATGATGTTGACGGACGAGTGAGTGCAGATGAGCAACCAAGCCGCTCGTATTTCCCTGACATCTATAGGCAAACTGTTCCAGACCACGCGAACAGAAGTTCCAAGGTGACTAGTGAAGGTGTAAGGACACACCCACAGGCGAGGTTCTTCTGGTTCGATGGACGAAAAAGTTATGCCGAAGCGAGAGGCGTTCTCGAGAAAGTGCTCCTTCTCCGGCTTCTCCTCGTCATCACCAAGCGAGGACGCGTGCCAGGGAACCGCTATGCGCGGAAATCGTGTATACCCGCGCTTCAGAGGCCACCGAGGAAACAGGGCTGGGTATGACTGGCGGCTTTCGGAGCCGCGACCATGGGTTTCCATTATCGGACTCCTTGGAGCTGATTCTTGCCTCGCGACCTTTTCGCAAGGACGCTGATAGACTAGCCCGTTCTATGAAAATTGTCAACTATTTTGCGCAACATGGCAAGCCGGCTGCCATAAAAAAATGACACCAATTTTACGCTAAAATCAGCCTTATCCACAGCAAGTGAAACTTCTGCTTGACAAATGCGAATAGCAGGAATAGCATGATAGATGCTTAGAAGCAAAAGGCTGAGACTTTTTCCTCTTGACATAATCGTATTTGTCTGGTGTAAAAAGCCTCTGTCTTGTACAGAGGATATTCCACCTCGCGGTGGGATAAAAGCTTAGACGAGACCAAAAAAGCCCCAACAGGGGTTTTTTTGGTGGTCAGGTTGGCAATCTGTACCCCCATTGCTACATTTGTGGTACTTAATCGATCGTCTATGTCTGACCTTATTCAATTGCTTATTCGCTTTGGTTTTGAAAAAAACGAAGCGGAGCTATACATCCTCCTTCATCAGAGAGGATCTTCTTCGGCAGAGGAGCTGGCAATGGACTCAGGAATGCCGCTTTTTTCTATTCAAGCTGCGATGGCATCTCTTGTTGAGCGAGGGGTGGTTTCATCGTATCAGGATGAAGCACAAAAAAGATATTCAGCAGAATCCCTTGAGGTTGTATCGCGTCATTTCGAAACAGAACTCGACCATCGTACCAAGGATTTAGAATTCCTGCGCCAGAAAGCCTCAGAACTTGAGAGCGAAAAGGGAGCGATTTGCCAAGTGAAGTTTTTTGAAGGTAAGAACGGCATTATGTCGATGCTAGACGATTTTTTGAGCTCTGACGAAAAACAGGCATATGAGTTTTTTCCCAGAGATGCGATATTTAAAGTATTCACAAAGCAGGAACGGTCGCATGTGATAGAACGAAGACAAAAAGCAAAAATCTTTATAAAAGCACTCTATACAATAAAACCAGAAAATTCAGACGAGCCCGTGCCTCATGACGGAAATCAAATTGCTGTTAGGATTGATGGTGAAAAATATCCAATGAAGGCGGATATTCTTGTGTATGGAAACAAAGTTATCATGGCTTCTTTGGACGATGAGTTGTCAGGGGTACTCGTTGAGAGCTCAGCAATCGCTACTTCCTTGAAGTCTATTTTCAACTTAGCTTTTGATTTGCAAAAACAAACAAGAGCCGTGGAAAATATAGATTCTCCACGGCCCTGAGGTTTACATGATGCCCACGTTTCGCTCCCCGGGGTTTTCACCCCAAGCAGCGACGAGGCTCGCCTCAGAAGAGGGTTTGCCTGGTCACTCGAGCTCCCTTTCTAGAGGTTTGCAGTCCCCAGCCGCGACCGGGTATCTGCCTCGAACGCTTCGAGGAGGCTCTCTCAGTTCCAGGTGCTATACACCAGGAACTGAATTTGGAGAGTGATTTGATTATATACGGCTGCGAACGCCTCAGACAAGTTTTTACTCACCCGCTTCCTCCTCCTCAGGCTCGGGCGGGCGGATAATTTCAATGTCGCGGCTTGGACCGGAAAAGACCCCGGATCCCTGCGCGCTGATCTTTGTAGAGAGCCTGTACATGCCTGGCTGTGCCGGTGTCCAGGCCACTTCAAGCGTATTCGATGAAGGGTTCACGATAGCGTCAACAAGCGTGCTTTCGCCGGTTGTCAGATGATCAGCAAAGAAGGTTACCTGCGAAACAGGGTCTGTTGATTCCAGGCTAAGACGAAGCGGCACGGTATCGCCGGCAACAAGCTGGCTGTCTTCGTCCGGAGAGAGCCAACGAACCTGTGTATAGCTTTCATCAGACTGCAGGCGGATGCGGGCAACTGTCCGCGCGGAATTATCGATGTCGTCATACGCCACGGCCGCAAGCGTATAGAATCCATTCGGGAAAGATTTCAAGCTTGTGCTGAAACTGAACGGGCTTGAAGTGGACGCTCCAAGATAGACATCATCAAGGAAGTATTCCACTCTTGCAACACCGCGCGGTGCTTCCGCCTGAACCTCGGCTTGCAGGACGCGGGAATTCAGCTGCTCGTCGGAAGCGGGCGAGAGCAGGGAAATGCGCGGCTGATTTGCCGGCACATGCAAATCATCTTCTTGCGTTGGCGGCATGCCATGCTCAATTTTCACGTCCGGCGGATAGTTCTGATCTTCAAGGCTGTCAAAAAGCGGCTCATTGGCCTCAATTCGCGCCGCAATCCAGCGCTGAACCGCGTCCTCCCAGGCGCGATACTGAGGGTCTGCGGATGCTGGATCGGCTGGAGCCGGCCCGGTCGGATTGCTGCGGTCAACGTAATGCAGAATATTATGCGCCTCCACGTATAATCGGTCTTCACGGAAAGAGGCCGGCGTTGCCTCGGTCGCGAGTTTTTCACTCGCGCGGTCGATGGTAACAAGCTTGAGGCCAAACCCCTGCCCGCTCAAAATAGGCTTGTCCGGAGTGGTAATCTTTGGAGGGGTGAATGATTCAACCGGGGTGCCGTCAAGCGCCTTGCGCATGAAACTATTCCAGATCGGCGCCGCGGCCGTGCTTCCTCCCG
The DNA here is from genome assembly GCA_964503955.1 of uncultured Gammaproteobacteria bacterium. GTDB lineage: Bacteria > Patescibacteriota > Patescibacteriia > VMEV01 > CAYQCH01 > CAZDCG01. Next base: position 5,683 of record CAZDCG010000006.1, on the reverse strand, counting down.
CGCGCGTCATCTCCGAAAAGTCATTGTTGCCCGCCCAAACGCCGGCCGCGAGGCTTGGCGTATAACCCATGGTCCATGCGTCGCGGTAGTCATTGGTGGTTCCGGTTTTGGCGGCAACCGGCCGGCTGCCAAGCTGCAAATGGCTGCCAAGTCCGAATACATACGCGCGCGCTGCGTTGTCAGACAAAACATTGGAAGTGATGCGCGCGATATTTTCCTCTATCGCGCGGCGCGATTTCGCTTCAAAGGTATCAAGAATCTGGCCGCCGGACGTGGAGACTTCAAGAATGACAAGCGGCTCGTGATACATGCCCTCATCCGCCAGAGTGGCGTAGGCCGCGGTATGTTCAAGCAAAGTCACTTCGCCTCCGCCAAGCACAAGAGAAAGACCAAACCGGCTGCGATCTGCGAATGTGGTGTAGCCAAGCTCCTCAGCAAAATCCAGGATATTGCTTACGCCGAGAAGATACAGCATTTTCACCGCGGGGATATTGAGCGAGCCTTGCAAAGCCTTGCGCAAAGAAATCGGGCCGCGTTCGCCAAGATCGTAGTTCTTTGGTTCATACGGCTTGTCCGTTGCGGGAAAGGTTGTGTTTACGTCAAAGACGATTGTTGACGGCGTATAGCCTCGCTGCCAGCCAAGCGTATAAACGATCGGCTTGAAAGAGGAACCCGGCTGCCGCGGGCGGGTGGCCACGTTTACCTGGCCGTCGATTTCATCATTGAAGTAGTCAATGGATCCGACCATGGCCAGCACCTCGCCGTTCTTTGGGTTCATGGCAACCAGAGCCGCATTGGAGGCATTCAGCGCTTTATTTGTCTCCACCTGTTCGGCAACAGCCTCTTCGGCTTTTTTCTGCATTTCAAGGTCAAGGCTGGTCTTTACGATCAGGCCTCCTTGGTTCACCATATGTTCGCCATACTTTTCGACAAGTTTCTCGCGAACATGAAAAACGAAATGCGGTGCGGTGATATCTTCTCGGCGAGCCTTAAACGTGAGCTCGACCGACTGCGCTTCGTCGCGTTCTTCCTGAGTGATATACCCTTGCTCAAACATAAGCTGCAGGGTGAGATCTTTGCGTTCCAGCAAGCGCTCAACATTTGATCCGTACGGGGAGAAATACGTCGGGCGTTGAATAATGGCCGCAAGCAAAGCGGATTCCTCAAGCGCCAGATCCCGGGCGGATTTGCTGAAATAAAAATTAGCAGCGGATTCAATGCCGTAAACATTCGATCCGTACGGAATTTCATTCAGATACAGCTGAAGAATCTGGTCTTTTGAGAATTTGCGCTCAATCTGGAAAACGAGGATGAACTCTTTCAATTTGCGGCTGATGGTGCGCTCTGGCGAAAGGATCGCGTTCTTTACGAGCTGCGAAGTCAAGGTGGAAGCACCCGGCCCGACGCGGCCCATCAACTTATAAAGAACCGCCTTGATGATGCGGCGATAACGGAAACCGGAATGTTCGTAAAAGGTCTGATCCTCAAGCGCGATCACGGCCTGGGAAACATGCGCCGGAAGTTCGTCCAATTGGATAATCGTGCGGCGTTCTTCGCCGGCGATTTCGTAGAGAAGGTGCTCGCCCGTGCGGTCGTAAATCTTCGTGCTTTGCGCAACCTGGCGATCAATCAGCTTATTTGGATCGGGCAGATCGCGGCTGAAAACAGCAATAGTGATCAATCCGATAACGCCGCCAAGAACGCTTATCGCGGCAAGCGAAACAAGACCGAGCTTGAGCCAGGCCGTGGCTGTGCGGCCGCCGCCGATAAGGCGGGCAAGCACTTTAAATGGACGAGTGATGAAACGAAAAAGGACAGCAAAAAAACGCCCAATGGAAGAACGTCGGCGCGGCGGCCGTTGTCGATGAGCCGGCTTATAAGGCATAGCAAGAGGTTAACTTCAGAGAACAAATGGGGAGACGGGACAAGAAGTTATCCCGTATCTTCAGCGGTTCTCATGCCTGTGGCGAATATGTGGAAAAGAAAAGGAACGTAGCTGTTTTACCAGATTTACGCTACGCAGACAATCCCTGGCGGTAGTATGCAGCCGCATCTTCGGGCGATACAGGATTGATGATCAACCCCGAACCAAGCTCCACGCCGGCCCAGACGCTGCCCCGCGGTGTTACTTTTAAATACCAGTGCTGGTCTTTGTCGTGGATGACCTGGTGGAAGTAGAAATTGTACGGCAAATGCAGGTCGCCGATTTTTCGAAGCAGATGCTTGAGAATGAAGGCGATGCTTATGCGTTCCGTGTTGGTAAGATCAGAAACATTATCCCGATGCCGGCGGGGAATAATCCAGGCTTCGTAATTGTGAAACGATGCGTAAGGAGCAAAGGCGAACATGTATTCGTCTTCGTAAATGAAGCGTTTGGAGGCGCGCTCCTTTTCGATAATATCGCAGTACGCGCAGCGATGATGTTCAAGCCGGTACGCAAGCGCCTTTTGCGATTTGTCAAAGAGATGAGGCGGGAGAAAAGCTGAGGCAAAAATTTGCGAGTGCGCATGGCGCAAAGAAGCTCCGGCGCGGCCTCCATTATTTTTAAACGTTAAAATGTATTCGATCTTACTGTTTTTTGAAATAGCCCTTGTTCTCTGGGCATAGGCTTCAAAGAGTTTTACAATATGCTCTTCGGGAAGATCATCAAGTTCGAGGATATGATTGGGTGTTTCAATTACCACCTCCTGCATGCCATACGCTTTTGGGTTGTCAACAGAAACAGCTGGGAAATCATTGGGAATGACTTTTATATACCAGCGGTCTTTAGGGCCAAGCGTTAACAGGGCATGTTTTTTCGCCGTTTCCTGAGGACAGAACACGCATGCGTTTTTTGAGGGATTCAATACCTCGCGGCGCTCAATATCATGCGGGCGCTTTCCGCGCCTTGGCGCGATGAGCACATAGCGGTCCTGCAAATAATCTTTTCTGATTTCCGATTTCATACATGCTTATTGTAGCATGCGCGCACATTTTGGTCTTTAAAATCGGCCTAAAATGTAAGAAGGGGGGAGCCGTCGCGTCTTTTGTTGACGTCGGACGGCTCCCCCCTCTTGGCGGGGGCTGGCTACCTCTCCTGTTGGGGGAGGCGGGCGCGAAGCAGGTGGACCTGCCGATTCATGAAGTCCGGTTCGGGGACACTGCTCGTTCCTCGAATGATGACAGCGAGCATGACATCGTCCCGCTCCAGCTTGCCCTCCTCGACCAGCAGTTCGTCGTTTGGGTCATAATCGATCAGGATCTGGCTCGGGACGAAGAGTTCGTGCTGACCCGGCACATGAGTCAGATCCCAGATGATGACCGCGATCTTCTTGTCCAGCGATGGAGCGATCCACTGGTATATGATGCTGAGTCCCTTTAGGGGGAATTCCGGTGGGACGAGATTGCGCAAGCTGGTATGCAGCATCACGGCTCGCTCAGGGGTGCGATCGCCCAGATCACCCAGGCGAGCGATCTGATTTTCAGGGACTCTCAGCACCGTTCTATGAAGATTGTGCTCGTCACACTGGGATTCCCCAGATGTCACCGATGCGGGTGCCCCCTGGGAGTGGACGGAGGTGTCCTCGGGCTTGCCCTGATCCGAAGCGACTGTCGCGGTCGAAGCCGCCGCGGCCGGCGGGTTGTCGCCCACGGTCTGGGCGGAGGCCACGGGGGCCGCCTCGGCCGGGGACGCCGGTGCCGGGGGCGGGGCGGAGTTGTTCTCCTTGCCGCCGCTCTCCTCGCCGGGCTGGTTGGCCTTCTGCTGCTCCTCGGCCTGCGCGACCGTGGTCGAGCTGGCGCTGACGATGTAGGTCGCGACCAGGGCGGCCGCGAGGATCACCGCGATGATCGCGTAGTTGAGCACCGCCTTGAGCTTGCTCCTGGTGGGGTGCGCCTGCGAACGAGCTTTTCCGTCGTCGTGGTTGTTCGACTGCAGGTCGGCAGCACCTTCCATCGCTTGACGAGCCATCAGGTAATCCTCCTCTTCGGGGGGTTCAGGTTCCGGTTCTTCTAGAGCAGTAATGAAATCCCTGTGAGTATAGACGACCTTGCTCAAGGTCGCCCAATCTTCCTCCCCTTCTTCGGGAGAGTCGGGGGAGTTGTGATCTGACATGCTGTCTCCCTTCAGGGGTGATTTTGCTTTGTCGTCTGGGGACAGGGTCTTAATGGCACCTGCCTCCATACTGCAAATCAAAAACAATGTCTTATTGTAGCTGAAAACACCTTTCTTGTCAAGATTGTGAAGAAAGCAGAAGGCGGCAGTTCGACTTGTTGAGAGCACTCTGTGCTGCTCGTCGAACCGCCGCCCTGTTACACCCGTGTCCCTTGGGAGACGCAGGTGGCTGCAGTTACGGCCTGACGCGGAGGGCCAGACCGGTGATGTCGGCGGACTGGTCGCTCTCGAAGAGCGGTCCCAGCGTCTCCTTCACGTAATGGAACCTGCCGAACACCAGGTTCCTGCTCCCCCACTCGGAGGTCATCAGGCTGTCGGTCACGCTCGGGTGGTAGTGCAGAGCACCTTCGACGGCGATGACCTTGTCGGGCAGCATGATGATCCTGGGGTTGGGCATGCTCAGCGGAGCCGTCGGGTCCAGGCTCTCATCGGGGATCAGGCTCGAAGCGATGGCGACCCCGATGCGCTTGCGGGCGAGCTCACGGAGATGCTGGTCGTCCTTCGCCTGGTTGTAGAACGTGGCGGAGAACTGGTAGCCGATCCCGAGCTGCGCGGATCCCTCGGTGAACCTCGCGTAGTGAAGCATCACGGCCTCCTGCACGGTCATCCCTGACGGCAGATCGTCCGCCGTGAGCCACTGGTCCCTCGTGAGGCGGACGTGGTTGCTCCGTGCCTTGATCTGGTCGTTCGTGAAGGCGTAGAGGGCGCGCCCCCTCGCACGGTTGGTCTCGCCCTCGGGGAGAGCCGGGGGCGTCTCGGTCTTGTCCTTCCCGGCGTCGGCCTGCTGCTCGAGCTGCGCCAGCTTCTGCTTGAGCTGCTCGAGCTCGCTCTCGGTCTTGTCCTTCGCGGTGTCGCCCTGGTCGCTCACGGCCAGGGTCGGCTGCTGCTGGTTGGCCTCCTTGTTGTAGAGGGACCAGCCGAGCGCAGCGATCAGGATGACCGCCGCGGCCGCGAGGGCCTTCTTGTAGTGGGACTCGGCGGCGTCGGCGATCTTGCCGCGGTACGGCCGCTTGTAGCCGAGCTCCGGCTGGAGGACGTTGCCCTCGGAGTCCTCGCCGTAGGGGGTGAGGACGTTGTCGGCCCGCTTCCAGGAGTGGCCGAACGCGCTCGTCCCCTTGATGTAGTGGGACGCGGTGCGATCGGTGGGCTTGACGTTCGGGTCGACCAGGGTGGTCGGGTTGACGAAGTCGAGCTCCTCCGACTTCTTGTGCGCGTCCACCGCCACGATCTTGCCGTCCTCGTCCTTCTTGACGGGACGGGCGCGGACCTGGCCGAGCTCGTTCTGGACGACCAGGTCGCCCATCTTGCGGATCTTGTACTTGGGCTCGGTGTGGGTGGTCGCGGCGGGCTCGGTCGTGGTCGGCTCGGGCTGGGACTCGGTCGGGTTCACGTCGGTCATGTCGGTCTCTCCTTCTTCCGTACGGGGGGTGAGGTTCTGGTCGGTCTGGTTGGGAGCCGGCTTGGACTCGATGTTGAAGTCGTCGAACATGTCGTTGGGCACCGCGCCCTCGGACTCGACGGACGGCTCGG
>CAZDCG010000005.1:0-25565 GCA_964503955.1 uncultured Gammaproteobacteria bacterium | reverse complement strand
CCGCGAACTGAAAACATTGGTGATCTCCAAAGATCTTGGCGGACAGGCCGTTCTCACCGACAAAATTTACAATTATCCGGGCGTTTCATTTTCGGCGGGCATGCCGCTTATGCAAATCTTTAAGGAGCAGGCTCTGGCATTCGGCTCTGAGTTTCTCTTTACCGAAGTCACCGGCGTTGAAAAAACAGATGAAGGGTTTTCTGTGCGAACAAGCAAAGATGTTTTTTCAAGCCATGCGGTTATTCTCGCTTTTGGGCTCACGCCGCGCGATCTTGGCGTTGAACGCGAAACGCAGTTTAAGGGCGATGCTATTTTCTGGGCGGCAACCGAACAGGGAGAACGAATGCGTGGCAAGACGGTTGCCGTCATCGGCGGCGGCAACTCGGCGTTCGACTCGGTTGTACACCTTGAACCCTTGGCGGAAAAAATTTACCTGGTTCATCGACGCGACGCTTTTCGCGGAGAAGAAGTGACATTGAAAAAAATCAACTCTTTTGCAAATGTTGAATTTGTTTTGAACAGCGAAGTGCAGCGGCTCTTGGGTGAAGATACGCTTAAGGGCATTGTCGTAAAGAATGTGGCAACGGGAGAAACAAAAGAACTGGCGGTTGACGCTGTTTGCGTCAATATCGGCTACTCGGCGAATACAAAATGGCTTGGCGATCTGGTGGACCGCGACGCGCGCGGGCATATCCTGGCCACGCGTGACAGTGAAACGAAAACGGATGGATTGTTCGCCGCCGGTGACTGCACGGACTCTCCTTATAAGCAGATCATTACGTCCGGCGGAGAGGGCTGCAAAGCCGCAATGAAAGCCTACGAATACCTCATGAAAAAATTAGGGAAGCGCGCGGTGATGATTGATTGGAATTAATGTCAAAAATGGGTGACAAGACTGTGGATAAACTGTGTTTATTGCATGCTACAATACCCTATCTCTCATCAATGTCGTTAATGCTTCACCATGCCTCGCCCCTCGTCTCGTTTAGAAAATACGTATCGCAAGCAGGGATACTCCATCATTGCGGGGCTTGATGAAGCTGGCAAAGGCGCCTGGGCCGGCCCTGTGGTCGCGGGCGCTGTTTTGCTTCCCGAGCGCATTGATCTGCCCGACTTGAATGACTCCAAGCTGCTGAGTCCTGCAAAACGCGAGGAATTATACGATCTGATCGTGCGGGGAGCGACCGCCTGGGGAGCCGGTATTGTGGATGCCCACTTGGTGGATGAAATGGGCCTGGCACAGGCGCATCGCGTGGCCATGCAGAACGCGCTTGCTGAAATGGGCGTGAAAATCGATTTGGTGCTGGCGGATGGAAAGGGCATCAACCGTCTTGGGTATCAAACGATCTGCATTGTGAAAGGAGATCAGAAAGTCCGCTGCATCGCTGCCGCGTCTATTATCGCGAAAGTGACAAGAGACCGTCTCATGCGCCAGCTTGCGCAAGAATATCCGCATTACGGCTTTGACGAACATAAAGGATACGGGACCAGGCAGCACCAGGAGGCGATCGCCCGGCATGGCATTTGCCCGTTGCACCGGCTTTCGTATAGCCCGATACAACTTTATTGGCAGCAGAATTTGTTTGCGAGTTTAAGCCACTGATTTTTTCCCGGTCTTTTGGGTGCTATACTATAGATATCGTTAATCATGATTTCTATGGTCATGGCTTCAGGGGGAACGCAGTTACTGGACGCGGCTTCCATTTTGAGAGAACAATTGGACATACGTCCCGGGCAAGTGTACGCCGATCTTGGTATTGGCAGTTCCGCGCATTTTGTTTTTCCGGGTGCGGCATTGGTCGGGCCGGACGGAAAAGTCTATGCGGTTGATATTTTAAAAAGCGTTTTGGCCGCCGCTCAAAGCCGGGCAACCTCTTCGGGGATCACGCAGATTGAAACCGTCTGGACGGATCTTGAAATTTACGGAGCAGCCAAGGCGATTGCCAATGAATCTGTTGACCGTATGAGCATGGTCAATCTGCTCTATCAAACAAAAAAGGATGAGCATGTCTTTAACGAAGCCAACCGCATGCTCAAACCGGGCGGCAAGTGCCTGGTGATTGACTGGCTCCCGCAGGGGGCGAGTTTCGGCCCTCCCGCAGAAGTACGAACCTCGCTTGACAAGGTAAGGCAAATGGCCCAGGTTGTTGGATGGAAAGAGACGGAAACATTTCATCCGTCCGACTACCACTTTGGAGTTGTTTTTCAGAAAGCTTAAAACCTGAAAAACTGAAAAGCTCAAAATAGATTTTTTAAGATTTTCAGCTTTTTAGGTTTGATTCTTTTCTTATGGAATTTCTTACAGCCATCCTGAGACCTTCTTACTGGTGGACGCATCAGCACCCTGTTCCTGAATTCTGGAAAGTGAGCCTGACCATCTTCTTTGGAACGCTTTTGCTGCTTGGCGTGATCGCGGCATTGCTCTCCACCTGGAAAAAATTTTCACGCCCCATGCGCCGTATGTTTACCCGGCTTTCAGCTTGGAGCTTTGTCATGGCATTCTTCGGTTATGTTCTCCTGTTCTTCTCGATTCAGCGCGTGTCATATGTAAGCGCCCGCGGGTTTTATTTGCTCTGGTTCTTTGCCGCGGCTCTCTGGCTCTATGGCATTATCCGGTATGCGGTCAAAGACATTCCACGACTGCATGAACAACAGAAAGAAAAAGAGATGCGGGAAAAGTATCTGCCAAAAAGAAAGAAGTAGGTATGCGGGCGCATGATCTTGGCCGTTTAGGCGAAGAGATCGCCTGCCGATACCTTCAGGAACAGGGTTGCCGCATTCTCGCGCGCAACCTTGTTTTTTCCGGCGGAGAAATCGATGTGGTCGCTCAGCGTGCATCAGAACTTCTCTTTGTGGAAGTCAAAACGAGAACGAAAGGGAACCTGGCGGAAGGGGATTATTTGCCGGAAGCAAAAATTGCCCGGCTGAACAAAGCCATTCACGGGTATCTTGCCCAATATCCTTGCGAGGACTGGCAGCCGCTTTTGATCTGTGTTGAGCTTGACCAGGGAAAAGCGGGAGTCAGGGAGGTGCCATTGTGATTTGTTCCCAAATCCCTAATTCCCAATTCCTAATTCCTAATTCTAAGTTCCTAAACGCAGGCTCAAACGGTGAAAGGAAATGAGAATCAGGAAGTAGATTAGGAATGAAGAATGAGGATCAGACATTGACAGAACACCGCAAACTGTTTATGATAGATGTGTAATAAGAGAGATCAGCTGAATAGGCTGATCTTTTTTGTTGGCAAAACCCTTTGTTTTGCGCGTGTGCACGTCAAAATGAAGACGTTTTATCTCTTGTTTAAGTAATCAATCCTATGTCAAAAGAACCAGAACTCATCCAAGCAATCCGCTTTATCTGCGAAGAGAAAGGACTCTCCGTGGATGTTGTGGTTGCGACCATTGAAGCGGCTTTGGCTGCGGCCTACCGCAAAGATTTCGGTACGGCAAACCAGAACATTATCGCGGAACTTGACCGTGAAAGCGGGCAATACAATGTCTATGATGTAAAAACCGTTGTTCCGGATTTTACAGAAGAGGAACTTGAGCAGCAGCGCGAAGAACTCCGCGTTCTGCGCGAAGAAATGCAGGAAGCGCGCACACAAGGAAAGGATGTCCCGGAACCCGAAGACGGAGACAAGATCTACTACAATCCTAAAATGCATCTCATGCTTTCTGAGGCAAAGGCCGTGAAGAAAGGAGCGAAAGAAGGAGACGAAATCCGCACGCAGCTGGACGTGCCTTCTGATTTCGGCCGCATGGCTGCGCAGACTGCCAAGCAGGTTATCACGCAGAAGCTCCGTGAAGCGGAACGAAGCACTATCTACGATGAATTCAAAGAAAAGGAAGGAGAAATCGTCATCGGTGTTGTTCAGCGCCGCGAAGGACGCAATGTGCTGGTTGACCTTGGACGAACCGGCGGTTTGCTGACTGCAGACCAGCAGGTATATGGAGAACGCTACCGCCCAGGACAGCGCGTGAAGGTCTTCATCATGAGCGTTGAGATGGGACCAAAAGGTCCGATGATCAAGCTTTCCCGCTCGCATGAAAATATCGTCCGCCGGTTGTTTGAACTGGAAATTCCTGAAATCGGAAATGGCACCATTGAACTGATGTCGATTGCCCGCGAGGCCGGTTCCCGATCCAAAGTAGCCGTGCGCGCGCTTGAAGAAGGCATCGATCCGATTGGATCCTGCGTCGGCCAGCGAGGTACGCGCGTGCAGACCATTATCAATGAACTTGGCGGTGAAAAAGTTGACATTATTGAATGGCAGGAAGATGCGCGCGACTATATCGCCAATGCGCTGTCACCGGCGAAAGTCAATTCGATCGAGCTTGACGAGGAGCAGCGGCAGGCGAATGTGAACGTGGCTGATGACCAGCTCTCGCTTGCGATCGGCCGCAACGGCCAGAACGTGCGCCTCGCTTCCAAGCTCACCGGCTGGAATATCAATATCCTAGGATCACAAAAGGATAAGGAAGAATCTGATGAAGCCGGCGAATCAGCAGAGAAAGAAACCGCAGCAGAGCAAGAGGCTGAAGCTGAACCGGCAAAGGAAGAAGCAGCCGAATAAATCATCCGCATGAAGGGGACGCAGAAACAACAAAGCCACCCTCCGGTTCTCGCCACCATTTGGCAAGATGCCTGGGCTGCGATCAGCAGCCCACGGCGTTATCCGGCTTGGGCCTTGCAGCCGTTCTCCCGATCGGTCCGCTATCTACTCGCGATCAGTGCTTTTATTGCCGTGCTGGTATCGCTCTACGCACTTGTCGCGCTGCGTCCCCGCGTGGAAGCGTTCGGCCTCTGGGCGGTTGAACATCTGCCGGTCATTGTGTTTGAAGACGGCATTTTGCGAACCGTGAATGATGAAACATTTGCCGCAAGCGACAGCGATACCTTCTTCCTTAAAATAGATCCGACCATTTCCGCTGAAGATGAACCGCATATTGATAATTTCTACGAACTTGGTTATCTATTTACGTCTGACCAGATCATCTTTCAGGCAGGACATGAGGAAACGGCAACGGATTACGCTGAGTTGTCTCTTCCGTCTTTCACGATTGATGGACAGAGCATCCAACGATGGACGGCAGAACGTTATACGGTATTCGCACTGACCACGCTGCCGGTGATCGCCTTTGTGATCGTCTTTCTTTTTCAGTTTATTATCAGCGCGGTATTTGCCTTTCTGATGTTTCTTGGCTCGTTCTTCCGGGCGAATTTTGAGCATTGCTGGAATATGGCAATCTACGCGCATACCCCGGCCATGGCGGCCTCGTATCTTGTCTTTGTCTTTGCTCCGGGATTGCAAATCTACATGCTCGTATATCTTGCGTATCTGATTCTTGGCTATATCGCGTACCGGCGCGTATTTCAAAGCTAATGTTCTCATGCGTTTGCGCGCTTACTGGCCGTGTCGACGCATGAGTACGTTAACTTCTTAACTCAATCTTTATGCATTTGTGGCATGAATTACCGTTAGGAGAAAAAGCTCCTGAAGAGGTCAATGTTGTGATTGAAATTCCAAAAGGATCGCAGAACAAGTATGAGATCGACAAAGAAACCGGTTTGATTTCCCTGGACCGCGTTCTGTACGGGGCGAATTTTTACCCGCTTGACTATGGATTTCTGCCGCAGACGCTTTGGGAAGACGGCGACGCGCTGGATGCATTCGTGCTGACAACCAATCCGCTCTTTCCGGGCTGCATTGTAAGCGCGCGTCCTGTTGGCGTGCTGAAAATGGTAGACAGCGGCGAAGGAGACGACAAACTGATCTGCGTGGCCAGCAAAGATCCTCGCTTTGAACACATCAAAGAACTGAACGATTTGGCACCGCATCTTCTTGACGAGCTGAAACATTTCCTTGAAACGTATAAACTTCTGCAGAAAAAGGAAGTCACCGTGTCGTCCATTGAGGGGAAAGACGCGGCTGCGGAAGCGGTGCGAAAAGGCGTGAAGATGTATCAGAATAAGTATTCATCGTAAACACGGGATCCACGGTATTTTGTCAGGCGGCAGAAAAGCAGACGAGCTTGGCTGACCAGACAAGATGCCGGACATTCAATGTTTAACGCAGTTATTCCGACCTATGCAGGTACAAAAAGAAGCGCAGGAAAAATCACAAATCAAGCTGACAATTGAAGTGAGCGTGGAAGAGTTTGCTCCTTTTCAGCAAAAAGCCGCAAAACAGATCAGCGAATCTATCGATGTCCCGGGTTTTCGAAAAGGGCAGGCGCCGTTTGACATTATCAAGCAACGCGTCGGCGAAATGACGATTCTGCAGGAAGCTGCTCAGCTTGCCGTGCAAAAACTCCTGCCGCAGGCAATTGATCAGGAGAAGCTTGAAACTGTCGGCCAGCCGCAAATCGGCGTTGAGAAGCTTGCTCCGGAGAATCCGTTTATTTTCACGGCCATTTTGCCGATTGTGCCGGAGGTGACTATTGGCGCTCTCAACAATATCAAGCTTTCTCAGGAGAAAGTGGAGGTAAAAGAGGAAGATGTTCATGTCGTGCTTGAAAATTTGCGGGAAATGCGCGCCAAAGAAGTGCTTGCCGAACGCGAAGCGAAAAACGGAGACAAAGTGGAAATTGATTTCAACGTCTATCTTGACGCCGTGCCAGTTGACGGAGGAGCAAGCCAGAAATATCCATTGGTGATCGGCAAGGGCCAGATGATTCCCGGTTTTGAGGATCAATTGATCGGCATGAAAGCAGGCGAAGAAAAAGAATTCAAGCTTACATTTCCTTCCGAATATCACAATAAACAGTTGGCCGGAAAGGAAGCCGAGTTCAAGGTGAATATGCAGGCGGTCTATGACCGCGAGCTGCCGGAAATGGACCAGGCATTCGTGCAGGAAATCGGCGAGTACGATTCGCTTGATGCGCTCAAAGACGCGATTGAAAAAAATCTATTTGAAGAGAAGGAAGAAAAGGCAAAGAATGATTTTGAACGATCGCTTATTGAGGAGCTGGTTAAAATCAGCAAATTCGGTGATTTGCCGGAAGTCATGGTGAACCGGGAGACGCAGCAAATGATCGCCGAGCTGGAACAGAATATTGCGCGGCAGGGATTGAAATTTGATGATTACCTTCTCCATCTGAAGAAAGACCGCGGGCAGCTCGCGCTTGATTTTGCTCCTGATGCTGTAAAACGCATCAAGAGCGCTTTGGTTCTGCGCACGGTGGCAAAACAACAGGATCTTAAAGCAGACGAGGCTGAGGTTGCAGAGGAGATCAATAAGCAGAAGCAGGCATATCAATCTATTCCGCATATGCAGCAGCATCTTAGCTCGCCGGAATTCCGCGAGTATGTTGAATCGATTCTGCGCAATAAAAAAACGATTGAGTGGCTTAAATCTCAAATCGCTTAAGACACGAAAGGTATGCGTGTTCTGCGCGCGTCGGCGGCCGCCATGCTGATTATATTGGCCGGTCTCGCTTTTCTGCCGAATAATCCGATTCGCTTGATTGAAGCGCCTCTGGTCGCGCCGCTGGATGATGCCGGTGATGCCGACGCCGCGGTCGTGCTTGGTGCGGGCTTGCGAATAAATGGCGAGTTGACCGCTCTGGCGGATGAACGAGTACGTACCGCGGTGGAGTATTATCAGTTGCGGGGCGTTCCGCTGATCTTTTCAGGAGGAAAAACATCTTATGGCATTGAAGCGGAACGCATGCATGCGCGCGCGATTGAGCTTGGCTACGAAGGGGAAAAGCTGATCGAAGCTGAATCAACCTCAACCTATGAAAACGCGCTGTTTACGGATGCGCTTTTGGATCAAACCGGCTATGATCATATCGCGGTAATCACGTCTCCATACCATACGAAACGCGCGCAAAGAACGTTCTCCAAGCTCATGCCCGAACGCCGTATTCAGATGCACTTTCCGCAGCCCGGCGTATTCGCGTCAAACCATCCGCTGGACCGATTAAAAGCACTTCGGTCTTTGCTGCGCGAATATGCGGCGAATGCCTGGTACCGGCTTTACTATCAGATCTAATATGCTTGAACTCTACCAATTTGAAGATTGTCCTTATTGCCGCCGCGTCCGCCAGAAAATGACGGATCTGGGTCTTTCATTCATTGCTCATACCACGACCGATCCGGAAGTGATGAAGCGGCTTGTTGAGCTTGGAGGAAAGGATCAGGTGCCGATGCTGGTTGACCCTAAGCATGACACCATCATGTACGAATCGGCTGATATCATCGCGCATTTGGAGAAATATTATGGCTCAAAAACCGCAGAAGCATAATCGACAATCTGTTCTTTGTATGTCATTCTAAGGGCAGACGGCCCACTATTAACCACAGCACTATGAAACCGGTTACGATCTATACAACTCCCACTTGCGGGTTTTGCAAGATGACCAAGGAGTTCTTCAAGGACAACAATGTTTCCTATTCTGAGCATGATGTTTCAACCGACTCTGCCAAGGCGCAAGAAATGGTTGATCTTTCCGGGCAGATGGGCGTGCCGGTTGTTGTGATCGGAGAAGGAGAGGAGCAGGAAATTGTGGTTGGATTTGATGAACCAAAGCTGCGATCCGCCCTGGAATTATAAGAAAGATCCGTTAAAAGGCGCGCGAAAAGCGCGCCTTTTTGATCCCTGGTTTCTCTTTTGTGCCGGGAATCGTTAGAGATACTCGATCGTGTGATTCAATCATTCGTGGCGATCCGCTTGACGAGGAAGGATGAGCTGGCTGCAGCCGCTTTTGTCTATCTTTCTGAAATAACTGAGATGTCTGAAAAGTCTCTTGCGAGCAAATGTTATCCACATCGCTTCTTGTCAAGAGAAAGTGCTTTGTTATAATGGCCGTGTTTATCTTTCGCTACTTATGACGATTTATCTTGGTGCCGATCACGCGGGGTTTGAGCGGAAGGAGCATATGAAAGCGTACCTGCTTGAGCAAGGCCATGCGGTTGAAGATCTTGGCGCGCATGAACTTGATTTGCAAGATGATTACCCTGATTACGCAGTGCTGGTAGCAAAAAAAGTGATGTCAGAACCGTCTCGAGGTATTTTATTTTGCGGCAGCGGACAGGGAATCTGCATCGCTGCGAATAAAATCGACGGGATACGCGCAGCATTGGCATATAATGAACAGTCTGCTGAGGCAAGTAGAACAGACGACGATGCCAATGTGCTTTGTTTGCCCGCACGGGATCTGACCGATGACCAGGTCAAGCGAATTATTGAAACCTGGCTATCAACGGAATTTTCAGAAGCGGAGCGCCATAAGCGGCGCATTGAAAAAATCCGCTCCATTGAACAAATGTAATGTATGCAAAATGAAGTGATCCCGGCTATTTTGGTTGACGATTTTGATGAATTTGAAGAACGGGTTCAGGAGGCGGAAGGCTTTGCTGAGACCATCCAATGGGATATCATGGACGGCCAATTCGTTGAGAATCAAACCTTTGCTGATGTCAGCGCCTTGTCGCAGGTGGACACGACGCTGAGCGTTGAGGCGCATCTGATGGTTGAAAACCCTGAAGAGCTCTTGGAGGATCTTTCCCAGGCCGGCATTGAGCGCGTCATCGTACACGCGGAAGCCTGCGATGATTTAACTTCTCTTGTTGAGAAAATGCGTTCGTATGAATTTGAAGTAGGCGTTGCGCTCAATCCTGAAACGCCGATCGAAGAAATTGAAGAGGTGATCGACGATTTGGATCAAGTGTTGATTATGACGGTTGTGCCCGGAGCAAGCGGACAGGCATTTATGGATCAGCAGCTTGTCAAAGTGAAAGCGCTTCGCGAGAAATACCCTGAACTGAATATTGCCGTTGACGGAGGCGTGAACCTGGCAACGATCCAAAAGGCAAGAATGGCCGGAGCGAACCGCTTCTGCGTGAATTCAGCCATCTTCACCTCGCCGGATCCCGCCAATGCCTATACCGTGCTGTGCAATATGGTGGAGGCAAGCAGCTAAAATGAACCATACAAGATACGGAAACGCTCTCTGAAGAAGGGAGTGTTTTTTGTTGCAATACTGATTTTGAACAAGGTTATAGCAAAACTCCTGTTCAGCGTCGTCGGGCTCAGATGGAACCTGAGCCCGACAAGGAGCAAGAAGAAAGCCTGTGCGCGAGGGTACAGCGGTGAAGAAAGCAAGAAATTATTGACTTGGGTGAAGCATTCTGCTATAGTGCTGTACTTCTTCCATTCAGTCAGTAACGGAGGGAATCGATGGAGAAGAGGATCCTGTTCTTTTGTCTCGTGTCCATGTTCACCGGCTGCGCGGGGGTGGCTTCGACCAACTCGCATCAGCCCGTCGCGGTCTCGCCCGCGCCGACGCCGGTCAACCTCTCGGTGGCTGCGGCGGCTCCCAGGCAGAGCGCGCCGGCTCCTCGCCCGGTCAACGCGACCGTGAGCGACGACTTCGTGGCCTACGTGGCCGCGGGTTCGAAGGTGGCGGGGGTCCAGATCGACCGGCCCACCCTCATCGTGGGCATGCGCCACAACGCCTCGACGTGGATCAAGATCATGGCCGAGGACGGCGCGCGCCACCGCGGTTCCTGCGATCCGCTGCCCAACAAGGGCGGCTACGCGTGCGAGAGCGGGGAGCTCTGCCCGTACCAGACCATGGGCGCGGACGGGCTCAAGCTCGCGTTCTACGACATGAGCTGCTACGACGAGGCCATCCGAACCCGTGTCCACGCCTTCAGCTTCTACGGCATGACGGAGTCTGGCAACTGGCTCGCCATCGCGCCGGGTGCTGGCTGGCATGACGCGTCGAGTCCCGGGATGAAGATCGTCTGCGAGCAGCGATACGACGGCACGCACGCCTTCGGCATCGAACCGGAGGGGGGCAGCGGCCGCCGCTCGCCCATGACGCCGCTCCTCGCCCCGTAGGCGAACGGCACGATTTCTTCTCAGCCCGAAGGGGCCCCTTTCCGGAGACGGATCGGGGCCCTTTTCCATTTAAGCCTAATTCCTACTTCCTAATTCTCTTCAATGAAGAGGAATTAGGAAGTAGAATTAAGAATTAGGAATTAGGGATAGAGAAAGTTCCCTCCCGATTCGTTTTAAATAATTCCCATGCTATGATAAGCGCGTATGAGCAAAACAAAAAAGCAAACTTCTTCACGAGGCCGCGTCATGACCATGCGCGAACTTGAACGCAAGGCGTATGATTTGCGCCAGAGTGTCATCAAGATGCTGGTCGAAGCTGGATCGGGGCATTCAGCCGGGCCGCTTGATTTGGCGGAATTTTTTACCGCCATGTATTTCCATATCTTGCGCCATGATCCCAAAAATCCGAGTTGGGAGAAGCGCGACCGTCTGTGCTTATCTTGTGGACATGTGGCCCCGATCCGTTATGCGGCCATGATCGAGGCGGGGTATTTGCCCAAAAGCCATTTAAAAACATTACGAAAATTCGGCACTCTTTTGCAGGGGCATCCTGGATTCCAGGAATGGTCGGCGCTCGAACATTCATCAGGACCGCTTGGACAGGGACTTTCCGTTGCCGTGGGCATGGCCATGGCGGATCTTATGGAAAAGAAATTGCGCTGGACTTACTGCCTCATGAGCGACGGCGAGCAGCAGGAAGGGCAGATCTGGGAAGCAGCCATGTTTGCGGGTAAACACCGCATGCATAATCTGATCGCGTATATTGACCGCAACAACATTCAGATTGACGGCGTGACCGAAGATGTCATGCCGCTTGAGCCGCTGCGCAAAAAATGGGAAGCGTTCAATTGGCATGTGCTTGAAGTAGACGGACACAATATCGAGCAGATTATCGACGCGACCAATACAGCCAAAGCGGTATACGAAAAACCTTCGCTGATTATCCTGCATACCATTGCCGGCAAGGGGGTGGAATTCATGGAATACGACTATACCTGGCATGGCAAACCGCCAAGCAGGGAAGAAGCAAAAGTGGCGTTGCGGGAATTGCGCACATTGCAAGGAAAAATCGTGGGTGAACATGAATAATGATCAGACATCCAGACGACAAACGATCACTGATGATCTGTATGTCTAAAGAGTCTGTTATGTCTGTGAGTCTTGATTTCTATGCCTATCAATAAAAAAGCCTATCTTAGCAAGCAATTGTTCGAGAAAGATATCGAACAAATTCCGACGCGCAATGGTTTTGGTGAAGGCGTGCGCGACGCGGCGAAGAATGACAAACATATCGTCGGTCTTACCGGTGATCTTGTGGAATCAACTCGCATGGAATATTTCGCCAAGGAATTTCCGGACCGATTTATTGAATGCGGAGTGGCTGAACAGAATATGGCCGGCATCGCGGCTGGATTGGCGCTATCGGGCAAAGTACCGTTCGTTTCTACCTATGCCGTTTTTTGTCCCGGCAGAAATTGGGACCAGATTCGCGTGAGCATCGCGTACAATCAAGCCAATGTGAAATTAACCGGCGCGCATGCAGGCATTTCGGTAGGGCCTGACGGAGCAACGCATCAGGCGCTTGAAGATATCGCGATCACCCGCGTTCTGCCGCATATGACTGTGCTTGCTCCTTGCGATCATTTGTATACAAAACAGGCAACCATGGCGGCAGCCAAGCACAAAGGGCCGGTCTATCTTCGATTCGCTCGAAATGCAAGCCCGGTTTTTACCACCAAGAAAACACCGTTTCACATTGGCCGGTCGGAAATTTTCTGGGAAGGAAAAGACGTGGCGATTGCCGCCTGCGGGCAGCTCATGTATGAAGCCCTCCTTGCGGCCCGTGATTTGGAAAAGAACGGAATTTCTTGCCGCGTGATTGACGTGACCAGCATCAAACCGCTGGACGTAAAAACAATCGTGAAAGCGGCAAAGGATTGCGGCGCGTTCGTGACCGTTGAGGAGCATCAAAAACATGGAGGCATGGGGAGCGCGGTCATGGAAGCTCTGGCCTGGAATTGCCCTGTTCCTGTTGAAAGTGTCGCTGTTGATGACCGTTTTGGCGAATCAGGGGAACCGCGCGAGCTATTAGAAGCTTTCGGGCTGGTTGCCAAAGATATCAAAGCGGCCGTCAAAAAAGTTCTTAAACGAAAATAGGTATGCCAGCAAAACGAACCAAAAAACAAGCAAAGAAAAGCGTCACCGGCAAATCGTTTGATATTATCTCCATTGGCGACTGCACCATGGATATGTTTTTGAAGCTGGATACGTCAGCAACAAGGCTCTGCCGCAAAGATACGCGCAATTGCTTTTTGATGCTCAGTTACGCGGACAAGATCGAAGCGGATGACCAAGTTTTTGCGACCGGAGGCAATTCTTCAAATCTAGCAATCGGTTCTTCCCGGCTTGGGTTGAAGAGCGCATTTTATACGGTGCTTGGACAGGATCAAATCGGGGACGGTATTCTTGACTCCTTTCATCAGGAAGGTGTTGCAACCGACTATGTTCAGCGGCAGAAAGAACAAACCAATTTTCATGTTGTTCTTAATCATGAAGCGGAGCGCACTATTCTGATTTACCATCATACGCGCAAATACCGCCTGCCGAAACTCAAAAGATCAGAATGGATCTACTATTCTTCCATGGGGGAAGGATTTGAAAAAATTCATCCTGCTTTGGTCAGCCATGTGAAAAAACATAAGATCAAACTCGGGTTTAATCCGGGAACGATCCAGCTTCGTGCGGGGTATAAAGCACTCAAATCCGTGATCGATGTAACGGAAGTATTGATTCTGAACACAGAAGAAGCGGAGCGGCTGCTTGGATCAAAGCATAACGGACATGATGTTAAAAAGCTGCTGACCAGTTTGCATGAAATCGGAGCCAAACAGGTGGTAATTACGGATGGGCCGAACGGATCCTATGCCTATGACGGCAAGACATACTGGCATATGGGGATTTATGACGTGCCGGTCATCGAGCGGACAGGAGCCGGAGACAGTACGTCAACGGGCATTATCGCGGCACTGGCTTATGGCAAACCACTGAATGAAGCGCTGCGCTGGGGAGTGTTCAACTCAGCTTCCGTTATTCAGGAAATCGGTCCGCAAAGAGGGCTATTAACCAAGTCAAAAATGATGAAATTCCTCCGCGATAATAGCGACATCACGGCTAAGGAATTCTAGTGTCAGCTCCGGCAAACAAAATTTTTTGGCTAACTTTAGGGAAATTGTCAATACATGTTTCAAAACTATTGACAATTTTTCTTTTTTGTGATACTTTGCTTTGTTGTCAGGCCAAGTTCGGGCCTGATTTCTTGATTCCACTTCGCGGCAATATTGCGCGAACTGGTTTCCACAGTCTTTCCCTTTGAAAGGAATGACGAATGAGCGTTTATTACCTGTATGGAATTTCACGAGATGACAATTTTTTTGCGGAAGAAATGGCAGACGCTTGTGCTGTTCATGTTAATGACAGCGCTGCTTGCCTTTCTTTTCAGCGTGGTTCAGCCGCAGAAGTACCGCTCAGAGCAGCGTTTCCTTGTGGTTACCAAATTCGCCGAGGACGTTGATCCATATGCCGCTACCCGGTCAACAGAGTATCTGACCAATCTGCTCAGCGAGGTTATGTATTCACAGGATTTCCTCAACCGCGCGGTCAATGCCGGTTATGCCGTTGATGAATCGTTGTTCCCGCAGGATGCAAAGAAGCGAAAGAAAGTATGGCAGAAAACCGTTGCGACGCGCGTGCTTGGCGATACCGGTATCCTTGATGTAACCGTCTACCATACAAATCGCTATACAACCGAACAGATTGCTTTGGCCGTTGGCGAAGTGTTGCGAACATCTCATGGCCATTATCATAGCCGCGGAAATGCCGTGACGATTCAGACCATTGACGCGCCTGTTACTTCCGCTCGTCCGGTTCAGCCGAATATTCTGCTCAATACTGCAGCGGGACTTGTTCTGGGACTTGTCAGCGGTTTGGCTTTCATCTACTTGTTTCCTAAACGCGAATGGCGCTTTGTGGCTGAAAAGCATAGGCTGGTTCAGCCGCAGGAGCCGGACTGGACAAGGCCGCTTGCAACACCCGTTCCCGTTCCAGCATACGCGGCGGTTTCCGATGAAGTGTATCCTGTTTCAGAGTTGAAATACCCGCTCACTGGCAAGCGAGATGCAAAACAAAAAGCGGAACCACCATCAAACCTTCCCATCGCCTAAATGGCAAAGCAGCCCGCAACCTGGGCTGCTTTTGTTTTCGACGGATAATAATCTGGTGTATAATGAAAAAACTTGAAAATAACTCTATGAAACGTTTATTGATCATTAGTTTGCTTGCGGGTTCTCTTATGGCAGCTTTGCCCGCACAGGCCCAGCTTCAAGGAAATCCATTCTCGCAATTTTTTGGCCAAACCTTTACCGGAAATGAGGGAGGAAAGCAGATTTACGCTGAAGGTGATTTGAAAACGCTGCTTCCCGAGGCGGTAGGAAATGTTATCTCGCTCTTTTTGAGCCTGATCGGTGTTATCCTGCTGGTGATTGTTGTGTACGCAGGATTTCTTTGGCTCACGGCCGGGGGAAATGAAGACCAGGTCGCGCGGGCCAAGCAATTGATCCGCAATGGCGTGATCGGTTTGATTATCGCCTTAAGCGCGTATCTGATCACCGGCTTTGTGGTAACCCAGGTGCAGCAGGCGATTTCAACGCAGGGTGCAGCGGGTCAAGGAACAGCAACGCCGTCTGGTGATGCTGCGAGCGGCGGTGGGGCCGCAGAAAAGAAATAAAACGTTTTCCAAAAAAAACGAGGGGCGTGCACCGTGGGTGGTGCACGCCCCTTTCACTTACCGGGGACATAGGTCACCCGATAACCTGCAGGCATGAGGATGATGGTGCAGCCGGTTGTCAGGACCTCGATAGGCTGCTCTTCTTCGCCGGTCAGAATCGGCTTATGCAGCAAGGAGCTGATAGCCATGGGCCTTGAAGCCACGTAGAGCTGGCGGCCATGCTCATAGGCTTCGACTCTGTAGAGCCCAACCGGCAGGGAGACGGTTCGTGGCTCCACGTAGAAGCCGTCGGGAGTCTTATCCGGGGGCATTAGCCGGAGCAGGATAGGGGTTTGATCCCGGCGGCCGATCGGGGTGAGTTTGAGTCGGAAGCTTGGATCATTGGTGCAGCGAAACCAGACGATCCGCACGGTAATCTCATGGCCCCACATGGGATCAAGCGCCACAAGGGCCGCGGCGAGCTCTTCCTGCGTACGGCGAAGCTCCTCTGAGAGATCCTGCGCCCGCCCGCGCTGCTGTTCAAGATCCTGGCGCAATTCCAGGTTCTGCCGGCTTGCGCCATACAGGTGGGCCTCGAGCATGGCCCTTTGTTGCTCAACCGAGCGGGTCCGCATGGGCCAGTGCTGGTAGGAGGCGACGACCTTCTGGTCCTTCTTTGGGGAAGGCTCTCGCTCTCCTGAAGCGCATCCAATCGTGAAAATGAGCGAAATCCCAAGGAAATGCGAGCTTTTCACGGATTCTCCTTTCATGGGACAAGTCATTATCCTCCAGTCGTCGGAATTTGACAAGAGCAGGCCGTTTTTGAGGGGGTTGAGGCTTGACAGCAGCTTGACATACGTTGTATTTTATGCTATCTTGCTCGGCTATCCTCCTGCCTGCTTGTAGCGGTTTTGGAGGGAGCAAGCGTTCTTACCAACCTATCAATTCAACCTGTTCAACTCAGCCGACCGGAGGTCGCCATGTTCGTTCGTACCATCGTCTGCGCTTTTCTCTTCTGCCTCATGATCGCGCAGGCGGCGATGGCGGACGACACGGAGGTGGCCTCCGCGTCCGCTCCCGTCGTCAGGCGGGCCACGGTCATGGAGGGCGAGGTCAAGCTCGACCCCTACGCCATGGCCTACGCGCAAGCGCGCGAGCGCGGCACCGCCCGCGGGTTCGCCGACACGTACATCCTCGACGACATCGTCGTCGGCGGATCAATGTTCGGCGGGGTCTCCAAGACCTTCGCCAAGGGCGAGGAGGAGCACTACTACTCCCTCTTCGGCGGCAGCGTGGGCAATGTCCGCGCGCATGCCTTTGACCTGGACCTGGGCGCGCCGCTCCGCGTGGAGCTGGGGCTGGCCGCCAAGCTCATGGCCGGCCACTTCCATGGGACGAGCGGCCCCAAGTACCGGTCCATGTGGCAGAGTGCCGGCATCTTCGCAGAGATCGTGATTCGTCACGATCCTCCCGCGGAAATGGCGCTCTGGAGCATCATGCTCCGCCCGGGTGTCACCTATGTCCGAAGCGAGGGCAAGAGCCGGGTCTCGGGGTACGAGGCCACCGAGGAGGTGACCTACGTCACCGGCGAGATCCAGCTCGACTTCTACTGGCCCTTCGCCATCAAGCCCGATCTGGAGTACTGGATCGGGATCGACGGAGCGCCGGTGCAGGTACGGGGCGGCTGGTTTCCAAAGATCACCATTTGGGGAGAGTGGAACCAGCAGGTGCACGCCAGCAGGCGCAGCACCGTCACCCGATCAGGCGGGCGCGATCGCGCTCACCAGAACCGCGGCACGATCCGCGGTACCCTGCACGTCTACCGTTTCGTGAATGAGACGGAAGACACGGAAGTGGAGTGGCTCGTCGAAGGATCGCCGTACGTCCTGGCCGGCCTGACGGTGGCCGAAGCGAACGGCTATAACAGCCTCGACGACGACACGGAGGTCTATACTCCGTTCGTCGGTGCCGGGCTTGAAGTGGTGTTCAACCGCTTCTGCTCCTTCACCCTGGAGGGGCAGGCCTGGTTCGAGGCTGACGGCCCGGACCGCAATGGCGGTTCGATCCTCTTCAGCCTCAACATCTGGGGCTGGTAGGTGAAATTGTTCCGGGGGAGACGGCATTGCATGCTGTCTCCCCCGGGCGACAAATCCTTTGACAGGGAGGGAAAACGGTGATATTCTTTCAAATCTCATTTCAGAGTGTGCTTTTGTGCAAAAGCTTCAATTTTGTGCAAAAATGTCCTTTCAAATGACACCGTTTCCGCTGTTGCCGCTTGAACTTTTGAGCCGTAACAGCGGGAACGGTGAAGGAACACCAAACCCGGATCAAGAAGGTATCGAAAAACCCCAAGCCACGGAGGCATTGTCTCATGAACCGCTTCTTCAAGGCTTTCCTCGCTCTCGTGGCGGGGATCTGTCTGATCACCATGGGCTGCCGGTCGATCGCCGGCGGTCCGGACAACGAGCCCATGCGCGAGCTGCCCAAGCAGGCGGCGACGCCGGGCCCGGACGTCGAGGACCCGCAGATCTACAACCTCAGCGTTCGTTCGACCGTGGCCAACGTCACGTCCTACGTGGACGTGGGCCGCGGCGAGACCGTGCTGGCTCAGTACGTCATCCTCGATGGTGACTCCGTCATCTTCGAGGCGTACGGTCAGCTCGTCGCTCCCGACGAGGACGTCTGCGTGGGGGAGCTGAACGGGACCCTGCTGAACTCGGAGGAGTTCAGCAGAGCGTACCCCGGCCCGAAGGTCGTCGTGGTCGACGTACGCGGACGCAAGCTCGAGACGCTGAACGTGAATACCGCGGACGGCGAGCTCTCGAGGGATACCTCGGGTCGGCTCGACACCGACCGCCTTCGCTTCGTGCGCACCCAGCGCATCAACCCGCTGGGCGTGCGCGTCGAGGACGGGAGCACTCGTTACCACTTCCGGCTGCCCTCGGGCGCCATGGTGACGATCTTCCCGATCGGACAGCTCTATGGGCTGATGCAGAACAACACCCAGACCTTCTCCATCTGGGGGACCTACGAAGACGGTCGGCCGACTTCCATCGGTGCCGGCTGCACGAGCGGCCGGAGGATCCGCATGGATAACGGCACCGTCGCCACGGCGGCGGACTGGTACTGGCACCAGTCCAACGGTTCGGTGAAGGTATTCCCGGTCCGGCGGCAGGATGGGACCTTCCAGTTCGCCACCGTGAACCTCGATCTGATCGAGGAGCGTCCTCAGGAGGAGGACGCTCAGCCGTAGCGCGAGCTGCGGCATCTGTAAGAGGAATCGGGGGGCCCCAGGACGAAAGTCTTGGGGCCCCGACTACATTTCAGAATGAAATCACCGCGAGGACAGGAAGCTCCTGTTCTGACGGGGGAATCATCCCGACACCCTGAAAGGGAGGAAACGTGAAGAGGGCATTGCCTGTCTGCGCCCTGCTGCTGAGCACGCTGCTTGGCTGCAGGTCGACTTCTGACGCTCCGGACATGGGGGGAGAAGACCTTCCCCCAATGATCAACCTCAACGCGGATGCCGGCGCGGAACAGCCGGCGGATCAGCCGCAACTGGCAGCCCGCGAACTGCCGGCTGAGATCCCGCCGCAGAGCGTGGAGCAGCCGGCGTCCGCGGCCGCCGCCATCTCGTCGGCCACGGCATCTGCTGCGCTGCCCAACCCGGTGGAGCAGGACACCGTCGATCCGATCGACGATGTTCCGCCTCCTCCCGGTGACGAGCCCGAGCAGCCGGAGGAGCCGGCCAGGAAGCTCGAGGTCCGCTACGCGTGGGTCCAACCCGCGCTGCGCGGGGATGAGTGGCACCAGAACCATCCTTTGTCTGGCTCTGGTGAGCGAGTCCCGCAGGCTCTTATCTCCCTCTCCATTCTCAGCGGTAAGAAGGTTCGCTCTGTCAGCGCTCTGCCTCAGGCGCATCCAACGCGCGGGAGCATCTTCCTGACAGATGATGGAATCATCACGTCTCAACCGCTTCCAGAGATCCCCGAGGGGGAGGTGACCTATCGGAAGGGGGAGAAGGATCTCACCGTGCAGATGTTCAGTCTGAGAAGGGTGGAATCAGCTCTCCGCGACGGCATCATGCTTGACATCCAGTTCGAGGATGGCACGCTCCTGAGCCCTCCAGCGGATGCCTTCACGACATACGAAACGACCGAACGAACTCGGCTGATCCATACTGGAGACCTCTCCACGGGGGTACTCCGTATGGGCATCAGCCGCAAGCTGAGTGGCCGCTACGTGTGGACGATTCGTCTCGCGGATCAGTCTGATCCACGTTGAACGTTGTGCCCCCGCCTGGACTCCTCCGGCGGGGTGCACAAAATTCTTGACGAGGCTAAAATCTTTTCATACAGTATATTATTCCGCCTTTTCCAAGGTGCGGGCCTCCTTAAGGGCCTGAACCTTGGCTGAAGCCAGAATTTCAACAGTTATTTGTTTGCTCTTTAGAAGGAGAGTGGTGAGGATGAATTCCTTTCTTTCGGTCATGGCTTCGACGCTGATCGCGGCAGGTGTCCTTGCTGCCAGCACGGGCGTGGCCCAGCCGCTTGACCAGCCCTCCAGCAGCGGTGACATGCCGTTGCAGGAGGAGCATCACGAGATGGGCATGAGGACGTCCGCGTCCGAGCAGGACGACATCGCGCTCGAGCTCGAGGAGCACGAGTTCGAGAACCGCGTCCGCATGACCAAGGCGTCGGCCTCGACGCACCCGGAGCAGGACGACGTCCTACTCACGGTGGAGGACCACGTCATGGAGGCGAGGAGGCAGAGTACTTCCGCCCCCTCCCGCATTGCGGACAAGGTCGAGGACCACGTCATGGAGACTCGTGCCTCGGGAGCTGCGGAGACCCACGACATGGTCACGCGCCCTGATGGTCTCGAGGACCACGACATGCGCCTGCTCGTCCGGCCTGACCGCGTCGAACGAACGGAACAGGTGCCCCCCAGGCCCGCCGCGCCGGCGAGTGGTGAGGCGTACGAGCTGGCCCGCAACGGGGACACGCCCCCCTGCCGCAACCACGGCAGGGTGCGGATCCCCATGAGGACCCGCGCCGTGCAGAGTCCCGCCGGGACGATGCACGTGCCCATCAACATGCGGTGAGCACCCGCCCCCCTCGGGAGCTCATCTGAGTCCCCCCTTCGGTTCGCGCCGGAGGGGGGCTCTACATTTTAGGGCATTTTCATCCAACGAAAGCCTGGCGTGATATACTGGTTTTATATGCAGGCACTTCGTCTTTTTTTTAACGAATCTACCGGATCCACCCGCGAATGGCGCGTGGCGCTTGGCATTTCCATGACCGTGCTTTCGCTATGGGTGCTCTCTTTGATGACCTTCGGATTTTCCCTGCCTGTTTATGTGCTGGCAATGTTCCTGATCGCCGGGTTCATCTTTGTCTTCCCAACCATCGGACTGCCTATCGTGATCCTTTCCACCATGTGGTATGAACGATGGTTTACGCTTGAACCGATTGTGCTTGGCGATGTGACGATAAAGCTGTATCCGCTTGATGTTGTCTTTCTTGCGACCATAGCGTCCATCCTCTTTCATCAGGCATTCGGGCGGCGCAAATGGGAATTTCGGTTGCGCCGGTCCGAAGTATTGCTCCTTGTTTTCATCTTTTTATGTACCGTATATTTTCTGTTCAGTTTTATCGCCGGAACGGATGACCAGGCATTGAATGTAAGCGCGTTTAAAAATTACGCCTTTTACGCGCTGCTGTATTTTCTGGTGGTATTCACGGTAAAAACGCTTAACGATCTCAAGCGTATTCTCAAAGTATTTCTTGCCGGCGGGTTTGGCATCATCGTGTTTGTGATGATTGGTATTTTGCGCGGACAAGGGCTCTGGACGGAATACACGCCCTTGTCTACGGAAGGCGTGCGCCTGCTTGCTTTTCCGCATGCCTTTTATTTGTCGATCGTGTTGATTATCACAACGGTTTTGTTTGTCTATCGTCTCAGACCGGAGCGCGTTACGATTCTCACTATGTGGATGCAGCTGATCGGCGTACTTGGGTCGCTCATGCGCCATCTTTGGATTTCCTTATTTGCCACAGTCGGTTTTCTCTTTATTGTCCTTCCTCAAAAAGCAAGGCATCTCATGGTTACGTTTTTTGCAAAGAACGCCGCGGTCATTACATTGTTTCTTGCAACACTTGCCTTTGTCTTCACGATCTTTCCGCTTTCGGGCGTGTCGCTGCGTTTACAGGAATTTACCGATCCTTTGTATCGGCGCGCGCAATCGCTGACGCGTTCAGCCGTTGACAGCAGCGCGCGATGGAGATTCTTTGCCTGGAATGCGGCGCGTGAGAGCTTTATCGACAGTCCTGTCGTGGGGATCGGGTATGGCCGCGAGCTGGTGATTGATTTTGATACCTATCGGGTAATTGTCCCGATCCGAGAATTGCACAATTCTTTTCTGGTTCTGCTCGTACAGATGGGATTGATTGGATTCTTCTCATTCGCGCTCTTTCTTCTGGAATTGATGCGCCTCTTCATTCAGGCGATGAGAAAGAAAGGAATGTTCTGGCCCTATCAGCTTTCTTTTGCTGCGGCGCTCTTTCTGTTTTTAGGGTGCGCTTTCTGGCAGCCGTATTTTGAAACCAATCTGACCGGTATCTTCTTCTGGATTCTTTCCGGTTTGCTTGTTGTTGCTTTGCGCTGCCCGGAAGGGGAGCCTCTTCATGCCTAACATGCGTGTTCTCAATATCAACAAATTCTTTTTCCTGAACGGCGGCGTTGAGCGGTATTATTTTGCGCTTACCCAGCTGCTTGAAAAGCATGGTCATGACGTGATCCATTTCAGCATGCAGGATGACCGGAATTTTCCAAGCAAGTTTTCCGAGTACTTTGTTTCAAATCTCAATACGAAGCATCCAGGCCTGAAGCTCATCGGCCAGGCCATTCGCCCTATCTGGTTTCGTGAAGCGCAAAAACAGATCGAGCGATTGATTATCGATTACAAACCGGATATCGCGCATATCCACATGCTCTATCATCATTTGTCTCCGTCGATTCTGCCTGTTTTGCGCAAGTACGAGATTCCGGTCGTGGCGACCCTGCATGATTATAAGCTGATTTGCCCAAACTATCTTCTGTATACGGAAAATGAAACATGCAAGCGCTGCAAAGGACATCGCTATTACAATGCCGTGCTGCATCGCTGTTTGAAAGACTCCGTTGCCGTGAGCGCGTATGCGGCTATTGAAATGAGTATTCACAAACTTACGCAGGTCTATGAAAAGCATGTCGATCTGATGATTGCGCCAAGCAAATCGGTTCGGGATTTAATGGTGGAATTCGGGCAGGACCCGACAAAAATTGTGGTGCTTCCGCACTTTATCGATCCAAGCTTTATTGCAAAGCAGGATGATGAAATGCAGCCGGAAAAAGAGCCTTTTATGCTGTATTTCGGCCGGCTTTCCCGCGAAAAGGGGGTTGACAAACTGCTTAAAATGATGTATGTTTACAAGCCCGGTTTGCGGCTGAAAATCGCCGGTGTTGGCCCTTTGGAATCCGAATTGCGCGCCTATATCGATCAGAAAGGATTAGCCGGCAAGGTGGAATTTCTCGGGCATCTTGGAGGCGATGATTTACGCCGCCAAATTCAATTGGCAAGTCTCTGCATTGTCCCTTCGCAGACATTTGAAACCTTCGGCTTTGCCGTGCTTGAAAGTCTCGCGCTTGGAACTCCGGTCGCTGCTTCGCGCATTGGAGCTTTTCCGGAAATTCTCCGCGAAGATCTTGGCGAGCTCTTTGATCCGCTTGATCTGACCTCTATGGCCGATGCCGTTCACAAGCTTAAAGATCGCAAATCGCCGGCATTTTCTGCATCTGCAAAATCCTATGCGGCCAAGCAGTACAGCTCTGACCGCCACTATGAACAATTGATCGATCTCTATCAGCATCTGATCGGATGATTCCGTATGATATCGTCGTTCTCTCGTCTTTTTCTCAAACATCGAACAGGCAAAGCGGTGATGAGCGCCATTGCCGTTTTGTTGTTGCCGGCAATCGCTTTGGCGGCATTCACGCATGATTTTCCTCGCACTGCTGCCTGGCAGCTAGATACGGTCCGCTCAACGGCAGCGGATCTTGCCAGGTACGACTCGCTCATTCTTTATATGAGCGCGCATCGTACGCATCCTCAACTCATCGATGAGGTCCGTCGTATCAACCCCGACATCGTCATTCTTGCCTACACAACCGGAGTGGAATTTCCTGCCGGCAATATCCGCAATATCGAACCAAGCGGTAGCGGGCTCTGGCATGAAATCGAGGCCGGGCTGCAGCCAGAATGGCGCTTGAAAACATGGCAGGGCGAACAGGTCAGTTTCTGGCCAGGAAACTGGGCGATGAATCCTGTCGGACGCGCCTCCAACGGACAGACGTATGCGCAGTATATCGGCAACTTTCTGGTTGACCGGGTTTTGCTTAGCGGGAAATACGACGGCCTCTTTTTTGACACCACCTGGAATTCCATTTCCTGGCATGACGAGAATATCGACATCAATCATGACGGGCGCAAAGATACCGCCCAGCAGATCGATGAGAAATGGCATGACGGGCAAAAGCAAATGCTTGAAACGATCCGCCAGCGCGTTGGAGACCGCTATTTGCTGATTACCAATGGCGACGGACAATTTGAACAGGTGAATAACGGCCGCATGTTTGAAAGCTTCCCTGAATTCTGGGAAGGGGGCTGGGCGGGTTCCATTCAGCGCTATTTTCAGACGGACAGCAATGGTGCTGAGCCGCGTTTTAACGTGATCAATGCGGATACGGACAATACCGGAAATTTCCGCGACTTTGCCATGATGCGGTACGGCCTGACAAGCACCTTGCTTGGAAACGGCTATTACAATTTCGATTATGGAACGACCGACCGTTCTTTCGTCCAGTATTACGACGAATACGGCATTTCACTTGGCCGACCTATCCAGGGCGCGGTAAATCTGCTGACTTCTTCCGCCGCGCAGATTGTGCCGGGCGTGTGGCAACGGGATTTTGAAAACGGTATCAGTCTTGTGAACTCAACCACGACCACGCGCACCATTCAGCTGCCTGGAGAATATGAAAAACTCAATGGCCGCCAGGATCCATATGTGAATGACGGCAGCGTTATTAGCAGGGTAACCATTCCTCCGCGCGACGGCATTATTCTCCTGCGCCCCTTGCAGGAGGTGCTTGGCAATCCATTTGAAAACGGTGCCTTTACGCGCGTCTTTGCGGCTGATTCAAAGCGCACCAGAGCGTCCTTCTTCAGTTTTGACCAGCGTTTCAGCGGCGGACAGCGCGTGCTCAAGCACGATATCAATAATGACGGGCGCATTGAGACCTTGGTCGCCGGCGCTTCTACCGTCACGATCTATGCCGACAACGGTTCGGTGATCAATACCTTTTATCCGTATACCGCAAGCTACAATCGAGGAATCAATTTCGGCGTAGGCGATCTCAATGGAGACGGCACGCAGGAAATAGTGACCGGCACCGACGTAGGCGGCGGTCCGCAAATCCGGATTTTTAATGATCGCGGCAAGCTGATCAATCCCGGTTTCTTCGCTTATGCCACGAATTTCCGCGGAGGCGTGAATGTGGCCGTTGGCGACTTAAACGGAGACGGCATCAATGAGATTATTGCCGGCGCCGGCAATGGCGGCGGTCCGCATATCCGCGTTTTCAATAAAGACGGCAAGCTGATCAATCCCGGCTTCTTCGCTTATAACCCGGCTTTTCGCGGAGGCGTGAATGTAGCGGTCGGCGATACCAATGGCGACGGCATTGATGAAATTATCAGCGGTGCCGGGCGCAGCGGAGGGCCGCATGTGCGCGTTTGGAGTAAAGAGGGGTATATGTTGGCTGAATTCTTCGCTTTCTCCGCGCAGTCGAATGCGGGCGTGCGCGTGGGAGCCTATGATTTTGACGGCGACGGCCGAGACGAAATTGTGGGCA
>CAZDCG010000004.1:0-106311 GCA_964503955.1 uncultured Gammaproteobacteria bacterium | reverse complement strand
CACGTCGGCAATCGTTTGCGCTTCATCATAGGCGGGAATCACCGCGCTGACCATCGGCTGCTGATCAATTTTTTGATACATAGATGCGTCAGAATAACGAAGAGAATAATACCCGCAAAAAACCATTGCGCCTGCCGATAATCGCCCACGAGCTGCTGTAATCCTTCCCGATACAGGTAGGCAGTGCCCGCCAGAAAGCAAAACCAAATCGTGGCAGCAACCGCATTCACCAGCACATAGCCGATAAACGAAAGCCCCGTGGCTCCCGAAATCATCTGCATGAGAATCCTGCTTCCGTAAACGAATTTCGAAAGGAAGAGGAACCGCAGACCGTACTGCTTCATCCCAAGATGCAGCCTGAGTATCTGCCGCTGATAACGCCGCATGATTTTCCAGCGGCTGAGCCGGTCCAGATGATAAACCCTGCCAAGCAGATACCACATAATATCGGAAAGGAGCGTGGCCGTGAGCGAAACGGCATAAACCAGCCAAAGCCGCAGTTCGCCAATTGCCGACAAATACAAAGCCGGGATCAGCACCGCTTCACCAAGAAAGAACATGCCGATAAACAGAAAAAGATACGGATGGCTCAGCAGCATAGGCAGCATAATACTTCAGCCTAATGGGATCGCCGTTCATGATCCAGCTATCCGTCATCACTTCATGACACGAAAAAGCCCGCCAAAATGGCGGGCATGAAATGGAAGCCGTTGATTAAAGCGCCTGCTCTGAGTGAAGCAGTGCTTTCTTTGACGAACCGCGAAGTCCGTTATATCCGCCAAGCTCGCCATTGGTTTTTACCACGCGGTGGCAAGGAATGTGTTTATCCCGATTCGATCGCAGAATCGCTCCTACAGCCCGGGCGGCTTTTTCATTCCCGGCTAGCTTTGCAACCTGCCGATACGTCAGGACCTTGCCTTTGGGGATTTGGCGTACAATATCGAATACGGCTTCCGTAAAGGTCATACCATGTCTATGGATTTAAAATCGCTTGATTCTCATTTTCAATCTCATTGAGAATGGTTTCATTGGTCGGCTTATTGCCGATATAGATCGCGACCACGGCAATGAACATGAGCACGAAAACAAGCAGAAACCAGTATTTTTTGTCTATTTTCATAAAAAATAGTTAATGCATCAACAAACTCAGTATAGCAAACCCTGAACGATTTCAGAAAAGTTCCGCCCGGTTCGCGGCAAGATAGCCGGCAATCATAGCCGCGGTTTCTGCGCGCAGCACATGATCTGCAAGCCGGGATGACACCATACCATGCTTGCCAGCCAATTCCACCTCGGCCTTGCTCCACCCTCCCTCGGGGCCGATAAATAAACCGATGTCGGCTGCTTTTTTCAACTCGGCACCTGGATACTGCTTACCTGAAATATGGTAGAACAGATTCACTTCATGCTGTTTACTCTCAGCAAAAGCTTGTTCAAGCGTCATGGGTTCAGAAATTTCAAGCAGCCATGCGCGTCCAGATTGTTCCGCCGCTTCGCGCGCGATCTCGTGCAATCGATCAAGCCTGATGCCGGATTTCACCACGCGTTCCGTAAGTAAAGGAATCAGGCGCGTCACGCCGCATTCGGTTGCTTTTTGCACAACCAGTTCGAAATTGGTCTTTTTCAGCATGGCGCAATAGAGTGTCGTCGCAAAGGCGGGTGCTGGATATGCTGAACGGTCAATCAGACGCACGCGTACATCGCGTTTTGAAATCGCCTCGATCGTCGCTGTGGCTTCGGTTCCTTTGCCGTCGCAGATGATCAACTCGTCGCCAACGGACGCACGAAAAACCCGGCTGATTTGCCTGGCAATATCGCCTTCAAGGAGTAATGATTTTTTACGCAAATCCGCGTCAATAATGAATCGATGTCGTCGCATAGCATGTATTGTATCAAAGGACGGGCAGCGAAACGATGTGTTCCGCCGGCCCGTCCGTGGCTGTTCACCTCTTCAGAAATTCAACGCCATGCCCGTATGTCGTATTCACGGGCATTCCCTTCTCGCAGAGCGGACAAATATGCGCCGGCCAAGCCTCAAGCTTGTAGTCCAGCAAGGCATGCAGCCTGTCAACGCCAAGATCCGCCGCGCCCGCGTCTCCCCGGTTCACGATGGCCGTCACCGCCAGAGGAATCCCGCCGCAGGCCTTCACTGCCTCAACAACCTGCCTGACGGTCTGGCCGCTATTGAGCACGTCTTCCACGACCAGCACGCGCCGCCTTGTGACGTACTTATCGTATCCTCTCCCGATCAGAAATCCCCCTTGTTTCTTTTCAGCGTACACAGCGCTTACTTCGCCGTTGCCGGCGTATTGCATCAAATGCCTCGCGCAATTATTGGCGAGGATAATCCCTCCAATAGCCGGTCCGATAACTGTCTCAATCCCCGCATTCACGACCGGCATGATCATGTTGCGGTAGAGCAGGTCCATCAGGCGGATATTTGGATAAAGAGCATCCTTGACGATATACGCGCTGCCATGACCGCCTCCGGCATAGACGAAGTGATCATCTTCGAGCAAAGCCCCTTGCGTTCGCAGCATGCGGATAAGATCTTCAGGCAGGATCATGATGCCTCCTTAAGCGGCATCTCAACATATTCACCGCCTGGTTGTCCACTTGTCCCTGAACCAGGGCGGGAGTAGAATGCCCTCCAGTGTGAATGGAGGAAAACCATGCTTTATCGTGAAAGTGCTCGTCTCACAAGCCTGCGCCGCCGCTGCCAGGAGGTGGCAAAGCTCGTTGCTATCCGTGATGATCTGCTCACCCGGCTGAAGCGTTCAGCTGAGGCAGAGAGGCCGATGCTTGAAATCGGCCTTGCGACGCTCAATGAATCGATTCAGCGTCTCGGACGCGAAATCGTGCAGGAGCATGACCATGTCATCTTCTAAGACAAAGCACCGTTGCAGCAAAACGCTTTGCGCGTCGCCGCAACGGTGCTCTTGTTTTTTTCAACTGGTCGGTACGGCAGGCGAACCCGGGGCCTTCCGCCCGAGGCGGACGCGATAGCCTCAGCGGAGCTGATCCGTCTATGGCGGAAACTTCTGCACACCGCTTCACCAATATCAAAGCCCTATGTCGGGGCGCCGGGACTCGAACCCGGGGCCTCCTGGTCCCAAACCAGGCGCGATAGCCAACTTCGCCACGCCCCGACACAGGGCTTGAAGAAAGAAAAACACGCGCTCTTGCGTGTGAGAAAACAATAGCAAAAAAAGGCTTTTATTTCAAGTCATTTGAGCTTAAGGATCATTTCACTGATTGCCTTTGGAAATCTCGTAATATTATGCTTTCCCTTTGCCGTAATTTCGATCATATCTTCAATGCGCACGCCGAATTTCCCCGGCAAATAAATACCAGGCTCCACCGTAATCATCATCCCCGGCCCAAGCGTCATCTGGCTTGAACGGGAAAGATGCGGCAATTCATGCACATCCATTCCAATACCATGGCCGGTGGCATGCCCGAATTTGTCTTTGAAACCCGCGCGGTTGATCACCTCTCTTGCGGCTTTGTCCACCTCGCCGGATTTTACTCCCACGCTGATAGCCGTAATCCCCGCCTCCTGCGCGGCCAGTACCGTTTCATAGATCTCACGTTGCTGTTTGGTTGGCACCTTGGTAAAAAATGTTCTTGTCATGTCGGAAGCAAAGTTGTTTCTGACCAAGCCCATGTCGATGAGGATCATGTCTCCGCGCTTCAACTTTTTTTTATTCGAGCTTTCGTGATGCGGAATTGATGAGTCAGCGCCAAAGGCCACAATCGGAGGAAAGGACATATCGTCCGCTCCAAGATCATGGGCGATCATGCGCAGCTTCCAGGCAACCTGCGCTTCTGTCATGCCGAAACGGATTTCATCAAGCAGGAGCCTGAGCGTCTGTTCATTGAGCTTTTGCGACTGGCGCAATGCGCGCAATTCCTCAGCCGTCTTTTCCATGCGGATTTCCTCCACGAGCCTTCCGAAATCTTCGATTCGAAACCCGTTCAGTGAATCCAGCTGTGAAAACAACTGCCAGGAAATGTCATGTCCTTCAACACCGAAAGCGTGGACTTTGTGTTTCGCGAGAACGGTATGAATCACATTCATCAGCCCTGGAGCAACATCCACGATGCGGCATGATTCACATTGTTTCTTCGCTTTTTCCAAATAGCGCGCATCCGTAAACAGCACTAAGTGCTTTTTCGTCAGCAAGACAAATCCATTGGACCCTCGAAATCCTGTGAGATAGAAGATATTCGTTTTGTTTGTGAGAAACAGCGCGTCCAACTTGCGCTCTTCCATTTTTTCACGCACCCGCTCAATCATAGGATTGTTTTTGTCGAGACATTGTACCATGCACGACTATTTTCTCGGATGGGAAAAGAAGTGGAAAGGAAGTGGAAATCTTAAAGAGTCTCGCGAAGCGACACCAGCATCCCATTTCTCGTCTTCTACATCTAAACAATCAGATGTTTATAACTGAGTTTTGATCTACATGTAAATTTTAGGTGCGAAGCTCCGCCTACGGCGGACAGGTTAGTGAGCTTGAAAGCCGATGCCCTCCTCCAACCAAAAAGAAAAAACTCCTTTCTGGAGTTTCCTCTCAAAACGAAAGTGGGCGTGCGAAGCCCCGCCTACGGCGGGCAGGTTCGAACCCCGTACAACCTCCACTCCGTTCCGGTTTACGGGGCATGCTTCGGACCTCGTCATTACCCTCCGCCCATCAGTCGTATAACTCCTTCAGGGCCGGCGGGCAGGTCAGTGACGCTGAAAGTCGATGCTCTCCTCCAACCAAAAAGAAAAAGACTCCTTTCTGGAGTCTCCTCTCAAAGCGAAAGTGGGCGTGCGAAGATTCGAACTTCGGACCTCGTCATTATCAGTGACGCGCTCTAACCAACTGAGCTACACGCCCACTTTCGTTTTGATTGTATAAAGATCTGACCAACTGCTTGCCCACCAGGATTGAGAAATCAGGTTGAAAACAAAGCATGGGGATGGCCCATGCCCAGTATTTGTATCAGATTTTGTTGAACTTTTCAAGCGCCATTCGGAGCCTGTTTGGTTGTCCCTCTCTTGAGAAAATCAGCCAGCAAATATTCGTCTGATTGCGGGATAACAGCAATCGCAATTTTGGGACTTTCTTCAAATGACACAGGATGACTAATCGCCTGCCCCAAAGCCACGGCCGCGCAGCGATGATGTCCTTCAAAGAGCATGACCTGATCGCGTTCCTCAAGGTAGAATCCCATCATTTGCGCGCCGGTCGGGTACTGGCTGATGAACCGCTGAACCCCATCATTTTCTTTGACCCAGTCTGGGACAGTCTGCAGCAGATCAGCAAACGTATGGACAAGCGGCTGGTCAAAATGCTTTTGCCAGGATTGCGTCGGCCCGACAAGAAATTGCGGAATGATTTCGCCAGGATCCGTAATCGCATACAATTTCCATTCACGTTCCCTCCCCTTGATCTGGTCAAAACAAAATCCACGCCAAGCTTTCCAACTTTCCCATCCTTTCTCTTTTGCGACTTGCTGCCAGGAATCGATCTGTCCCTCTCCGGCTTGCCAGGCTGAGAATACCTCGTCAGCTGACAACTGCTTGATAAAATCCAGTCCGCGCATAAAAAATCTGTATAACGACGGCGGGCACCCCCCTGTTCCTCTAAAGGTGAGGAAAAGAAACTTATCATCTCATAACTCTGCTTGCCTGTGCCGAGGGGGAGATATTCTCTTACCTCATCTGCTTCCCTGTGCCGAGGGGGAGAATTGAACTCCCGACACAAGGATTTTCAGTCCTCTGCTCTACCACTGAGCTACCTCGGCTCAAAGGGAAGCAGATGAGGAATACGATAAAGAGAATTGCCCGCCACCGCTTCATGTGATTCAGCTACGGCGGGTCCGCCATAGCTATTCATATAGCGGAGGCGGAAACTCCCGACACAAGCCTGCCTGCCGCAGGCAGGGATTTTCAGTCCTCTGCTCTACCACTGAGCTACCTCGGCTCAAAAGGCAAGCAGAGTTATAAGTGTACAAGTTAAATTGTCGATACGGGCCCGTCTGCCTTGAACGGAGCTTCGAGCGGAGTGATGGGCGGCGGGTACCACTGCCAGCCCGCCCCGGCACTGACGAGCGCTAGCGAGGATGTGCGGCGGGAGCTATCTCTGCAAGAGCCATCTACCATTATACAGACAGAATAGACTTGCTAAAAAAAGAACTCCCCTGAAAAGGAGTAGGTATAAACTAGCAGGTTTTTTCTTTTGAGGCAACAAAAAATCCATTATGGGGGACACTCTTAAATTCATCTGCGCAAGGAATGATGAACGAAAAAACCGTCAGTTTTGATGCAATACGATGAGCAATCAAGTCCACGGAAAAACAAAAAACCCCTTTAATTGGGGTCTAGGCTTCTTCAAACTCAGTTATTCGATGAGATGCAAGGAAGCTGTGAGGAAAGAACAAAGAGATTCGAAAAAAAGCCTTCAGTTTTGATGCAATACGATGAGAAATCGATTGGCGCAGCGATGCGTACTGATGGTACGCAGAGCGAGCAACGAGATTTCGAAGAAGTAGTGCGCAAAACTCAAGGCTTTTCTTAACAACTGAATAATGGTAGAGAGGAGTATTCTTCAACTAACGTCAATGGATAAACATCAATCTCCATATACATCTCTAGGGTACGATGTATATTTCAACGACTGACCGACCCTTGTCCACCGGAAGCAGCTTATCTCTTCCGACGAACTTATGCCCCATATAGGAGCTATTTCTCCCTAGAAAGGAGGTGATCCACCCACAGCTTCCGCTACGGGTGCCTTGTTACGACTTCGTCCCTATCGCTGGGTTCACCTTCTGACCACAACCGTGGCCATTCGGGTGCCCCCAACTCTCTTGACGTGACGGGCGGTGTGTACAAGACCCGAGAACGTATTCACCGCGACGTGGCTGATACGCGGTTACTAGCGATTCCAGCTTCATGGAGTCGAATTGCAGACTCCAATCCGAACTGAGACCGGGTTTGATGGGATTAGCTCCCCCTCGCGGGTTGGCGGCCCATTGTCCCGGCCATTGTAGCACGTGTGTAGCCCTAGGTGTAAGAGCCATGCTGATTTGACGTCATCCCCACCTTCCTCCTACTTACGTAGGCAGTCTGCTATGACATATATAACATAGCACGGGGGTTGCGCTCGTTACCCGACTTAACGGTACAGCTCACGCCACGAGCTGACGACAACCATGCAGCACCTGTCTAGCACTCTCGAAGACGGCCCTAGTTTCTTAGGGCTTGCAGCTAGATGTCAAACCTAGGTGAGGTTCCTCGCTTATCATCGAATTAAACCACATGCTCCACCGCTTGTGCGGGTCCCCGTCAATTCCTTTGAGTTTTAGCCTTGCGGCCGTACTCCCCAGGCGGCATACTTAACGCGTTAGCTTGGTTCAACGGCACAGACAGGGTCGATACTGCCTATGCCTAGTATGCATCGTTTACGGCGTGGACTACTCGGGTATCTAATCCGATTCGCTACCCACGCTTTCGTCCCTGAGTGTCAGGAGTGTTCCAGCATCATGCCTTCGCTTTTGGTGTTCCTGTCGATATTAACGCATTTTACTACTACACCGACAATTCCAGATGCCTCTCCCACCCTCTAGTTTGGGAGTTTACGCTGCAGCCTTGAGGTTGAGCCTCAAGATTTGACAGCATACTTTCCAAACAACCTGCGGACGCTTTACGCCCAGTAATTCCGGATAACGCTTGGGGCCTTCGTATTACCGCTGCTGCTGGCACGAAGTTAGCAGCCCCTTATTCATTTGGTACCGTCATTTGTTCTTCCCAAATAAAAGCAGTTTACACCCCGAAAGGCGTCTTCCTGCACGCGGCGTCGCTCCATCACCCGTTAGGGCATTGTGGAATATTCTTGACTGCAGCCTCCCGTAGGAGTATGGGCAGTGTCTCAGTCCCATTGAGCCGGGTCATGCTCTCACACCCGGTACCCGTCATAGCCTTGGTGAGCTTTTACCTCACCAACTAGCTGATAGGGCATAGGCTCCTCCCGAAGCGCAAAAGCTTTACTGTAAAGACATATGCCTCTACAGCACATGGAGTATTATCCCGCCTTTCGGCGGGTTATCCTCCTCTTCGGGGTAGATTACCAATGTGTTACGCTCCCGTCTGCCGTGCACCCGAAGTGCACTCGACTTGCATGCCTTAGACACGCCGCCAGCGTTCATCCTGAGCCAGGATCAAACTCTGAGTAAAGATCCATGCGTACCGAAGTACGCGGACAGTTCACTATCAGATCTGATGATATAAGATCTGAAGAGTGAACCTGGCTTTTGTGTTTCAACGTTGCGGAAGTTGCAATCGTTGAAACGAAGTATTGACGTTAAAAGGTTTTCAATGAAGAAAACGCAAATAAACCTCTTCTACCATTATTCAATTGTCAAAGTTCGTCCTGATGCGTCACATTTCGCGCACTACTGCGTCGGTCCTGCGCTGCTCCTTCGACGTACGTTTCAGTACGTCTCAGTCCGCTGCTCGGTCCTTCCTTGTATTACACAAAATGTGAAGCATCAGGTCCCATAAACTTCATTGATCCTCTTGAAAATTTCAGGAGAAATTTGCGAGGATCAAAAAAGAGGGAGATCTCGCTTTCCAAACTGCGTTTGGTAGTTCAAGATCTCACTCCTTTGCTTTGGGGATTTCCCTGCCTTGTATTTCCGGCAGGGGCGTTGAGAAAACAGCTTTCTCAGTCGTGGGAGCATGGTAACAAATGTTGAAAAAGGTGTCAAGGAATCCTGCCTGTAAAAAAGAGGCTGAGATTAGCACCTTTTAAACCGGTGTCTTACGCGGCATGTTTTTTGACAATCTCTTCAGCTTGCTTCTGATAAAAATCAGCTTGTTCTTCTCTCTCTGCAAGCGAAGTTTGCGAGCTCTTTGTCTGGAATTTTTTGTAATGGGCAAGCACCAAATCCATAACATCCTCTTTATAAATAGGGGGGACTTCATGCCCGTCCTCTTCATAACGGGAGAGAACCGCCGTGATGATCGCGGCTTCGCGTTCGCTCTTTCCTTTCGCCCGACTCACATCGCCTACCACGGCCTTGAAGTCGATTTGACCAAGCCAGTTGTTCAAATTCAAAAAGTACTCTCCTTCTTCATGAACCTCCTCGGTCACTCTCTGCATGCGATCTGTCAATTTCTTGCCGCTATAGACCGTAGCTGGAGCGGCGCCGGATTCTTCGGCCTCTATCATCGCCCGCACCTCTTCAGCCATTGCCTCCACCTCAGCTGAGTGTTCTTCTTCACGCTGAGCAGCCGGCTTCGGATCAATTTTTTCATCCGCCGCAAGATAATCCTCTAGATTCGGAGTTTCCTCTTCCTGAGATGGTTTCTTTTCTAACTTCCCCCGAAGCCCTTTTATGAAGTTTTCAAAATTGCCCATATTCTTTTTTGAAAAGTTAGTCAGGGGGCGACCGGGTGGCCTCCCCCCTTTGATACCTTCCCTTCACGCCGGCTCCTGCCTTTCCCGGCGATCACGTTCGCGCAGGTATGCGATGACCTGATTGCGCAGTTGCTTTGGCAGCGCCGCGACCAGATCGACATCGATCTGCTGCTTGATCTCCCCGGACCGAAAAGCCTCATGCAGACGATCAAGCTCATGCCCGATGGCGATGAGCTCCTCAGCCGTAAACAGCTCGCTTCGTTGCTGTGCGCCCTTGAGGAGGACTTCCCCCCGGCTGATCACACGTCCTTTGCTCATGGGATACCTCTCTTTACCGTCTTGCAGTATAGCAAACGGCCGGGCATTTGATCATGGATATGCAAAGTTGTCAAGAATCGAACAGAAATCATGCTATACTAAAAAAGACAAAATTCGCCTAAAACATGTCTAAACAGAAACAAAGACGGCCGGCATTCAGCGGCTTTTCAAAACTTGCGGTCATCATTGGCGGGCTGTTTGCGGTTTGCGCTGCCGGCATGGGCTACTATGTCTACCGGCAAAAAACAGCCGCGCCAGCCATTGAAACCATCAAAGCCGAGCGCAGAGACCTCAAGGAACAGGTTTCCGTTACCGGAACAGTCGAGCCGGTGGAACGAGCCGATTTGTCATTTGATCTGTCTGGCCGGGTGGACCTGGTACTGGTTGAAATCGGGCAAACGGTGAAAGCCGGCGACGGACTGATCAAACTCGAAAGCGCGGACCTGGCGGCGGAATACGCGCAGGCGCAGGCAAAAGTAAAAGCCGAAGAAGCGCGGCTTGCCCAGTTGCAGGCGGCGGTCATGGTTCAGGAATCACTGTATAAGGAGTTGCAGCGCGGCGCTACAAATGAAGAAATAGAACTAGCGAGATTAAAGGTCGCCAATACTGAAAAGGAATTGGCCGACGCGCTGATTCAGCAGCAGAATGTGCTGATCGAGACAAATACGGAGGTGGAAAACGCGTATCAGACAAGCAAGACGCTGCTGAGCGAAGCGTCAACCGTTTTTGACCGAATTCTCTTTGCGCGAACACAGTCCATGTTTACCACGGGCATTGGCGAAAAAAATCTTGTCTTTACCACAAGCGATCACCAGATTGAAACGGCGGCAAGAACCCAGCGCGCGCAAAGTGAATTACGCCTGGCTCAATTAAAATCCTCTCTCTCCACCGCTCTTTCTCACGAACAAATTGACGAGCTTTCACAGAAAACGTTGGAAGACAGTTTATATATCCGCGATTTCCTCTTCACGCTGAATGCCGCATTAAAGGGTGAACTTGATTTATCCGATACCCTTAAAGCAAAGTTTTCCTCCGATGTGGATCAATCCCTGGCCGATATTGCCCTGATTCAGAATAAACTCAACTCACAGAGTCAGACGCTTTCCTCCGCCAAACTCGCCAGCAACAACAAAACAGACGCGGTACAGGCAACCGTCAATACCGCTCAGAATGTTGTTTTATTGGCAAAGCAGGAATTGAGCAAATTGCTTGCCGGCAGCACCATTGAAGAATTGGCTTCACAAGCCGCGCGCATTGAGGAAGCAAAAGCCAATCTGCTTTCCCAGCAGGCCGTCATCGAATCTGCCAGAGCGCAAACGGAAGTGATCAGCGC
This sequence comes from uncultured Gammaproteobacteria bacterium, assembly GCA_964503955.1. Classification (GTDB taxonomy): domain Bacteria; phylum Patescibacteriota; class Patescibacteriia; order VMEV01; family CAYQCH01; genus CAZDCG01. The sequence goes on along the minus strand of CAZDCG010000004.1, from coordinate 95,247 downwards.
GAGGCTTGCAAAAACCGTCTTGCGTTCGCCAATCGACGGGATTGTAACCAGGCAGGAAGCCGAAGTTGGAGAAACCGCGCAAGCGCAGCAGATCTTGGTGTCCATCAGCTCGGAGAAACAATTTCAAATCACGGCCTATGTGCCGGAAGTGGATATTGCCGGAGTGGCTGTCGGACAAAGCGCTTCGCTGACGCTTGACGCGTACGGCCCTAACACACTGTTTGCCGCCCAGCTCGTTAAAATCGATCCAGCTGAAACGGTCATTGAAGGCGTTTCCACTTATAAAATCACGCTGCAGTTTACCCAAGAAGATACCCGCATCAAATCCGGCATGACAGCCAATATTGATATCCTGACGGACAGCGCTCAGAATGCCGTAGCCATTCCGCTGCGAACCGTCATCCGTGAAAATGGAAGCGCTCACGTACGTTTGCTGGTCAATGGGGAAGTCGTGACACGGACTGTTACCGTCGGACTGATCAGCTGGGATGGGTTTGCGCAAATTGTTTCAGGGCTTGAAGCGGGCGAAGACGTTGTTACTTTTATCGGTTCATAGCATGTCCTCCCCCCTCTTACAGATCACGGATCTCTGGAAAATCTTTGAAGGCGACGGAGTACAAACCGTCGCTCTTCATGACGTAAACCTCACAATTAAGAAAGGAGAATTCGTCGCGATCATGGGGCCATCCGGCTCGGGAAAATCAACGCTGCTTCATATCTTGGGATTTCTCGACCGCCAGACACGCGGCACCTATCTCTTCAACGGCGAAAACGTCGAAACCTTTTCCGATGACGATCTGGCTTATCTGCGCAATGAACAAGTCGGTTTCATCTTTCAGAAATTCAATTTGCTGAAACGCACGACCGTTTTTGAAAACGTGAAGCTGCCGCTCTATTACTCAAATATTCCGGAACGCGAATGGAGGGGCCTTGTTGAACACGCGATTGAATCCGTCGGCCTGCAGCATCGCATGCATCATGAATCAGCCCAGCTTTCCGGCGGAGAGCAGCAGCGCGTGGCTATTGCGCGCGCCATTCTCAATGACCCGGAGGTGATTTTTGCCGATGAACCTACCGGCAACCTCGACACCAAATCCGGCGGACAGGTCATGGACATTATCCAGAATCTCAATGATAAAGGACGCACGGTGATTCTGATTACGCACGAAACCTATACCTCGCAATATGCCCAGCGCATTATCCGGCTGCTTGACGGCACCATTGACCGGGAGGAGCGCAATGGCAAACATCGTCTGCCAAAAGAAGCGTTCCGCAAATAAGTATGAAATTGCTTCACGCGATTCCCATGTCGGCACGGGCTTTATTCGTGAATAAATCCCGGACAAGCCTGACCATTCTCGGCATCGTGATCGGCATCGCGTCCATCATGTTGATTTTTACTGCCGGCAAAGGCGCGGAAGCATTGATCGTGAATGAACTGAGCGGATTTGGCGCGGAAACCATCTCGATTGATCCCGGGCGCATGCCTCAGGGGCCGTCTGATCTTGCCCAGGCTCTCTATTCAGATTCGCTTAAGAGAAAGGATTTGGACGCGCTGCGCAATAAAATCAATGTTCCCGAAGCCGACGGCGTGGCGCCGGTTCTGCTCGTACCTTCGGCTGTTTCCTACCGTTCAGAAACCTATCGTCCCCTCATCCTTGGAACCGATGTGGAACTGTTTGCTGACATTTTCCGCATGCCGCTCGCGCGCGGCCGGCTCTTTGACGACGCGGAGATTCGACAACGGGCGCGCGTGGTCGTGATCGGAGAGAAAGTGCGCAAGGAATTATTCGGCAATGAAGATCCCATCGGCGAGATCATAAAAATCAATCAGCAAAGTTTCCGTGTTGTCGGTCTCTTTCCTGAGCGCGGGCAAGTGGTTTCCTTCAACCTCGACGATTTGGTGATCCTCCCCTGGTCTACCACGCAGGATTATTTACTTGGCATCGATTATTTCAACGAAATTATTGTGCGCGCCAAAAGCGCGGATGTCGTAGACCAGACTGTGCGCAACATCGAGCTGACTTTGCGCGAAAGCCATGGCATTACGGATCCGTCAAAAGATGATTTTTACATCACCACCCAGGAAGGGATTGTGGACCAGGTCGGCATTATTTTGCAGGTACTGACCATCTTTCTCTCCTCGGTTGTGACCATTGCGCTTGTGGTCGGTGGTATCGGCGTGATGAATATTATGCTTGTGTCTGTCACGGAACGAACGCAGGAAATCGGCCTGCGAAAAGCGGTTGGGGCCACACGAAGAAATATTCTCGTTCAATTTCTCATCGAAGCCATGCTGATCGCCTGCCTTGGTGGCATCCTTGGCATTGCGTTTGGAGCACTGCTGTCATTTATCCTGTCTGTCCTGCTGACAGAAGCGTTCGGCATTCACTGGCCTTTTGCCTTTCATTGGAATGCGGCCTTGATCGGCACAAGCGTCTCCGCTGGCGTAGGATTGCTCTTTGGGCTCTATCCGGCAAGAATTGCCGCGCAAAAAAGTCCAATTACCGCCATGCAATACGAATAGTATGAAACTCCGCCACGCCTTTTCCCTTTCGCTTAAAGCGCTCATCATCAATGCCTCTCGCTCGGCGCTGACCATTCTAGGCATTGTGATCGGCATCATGTCCATTATGCTGATTTTTACCGTGGGCCATGGCGCGGAAGGGTTGATTGTCAATGAACTCAGCGGTCTTGGCGCCAATACGATTACCGTTGCTCCGGGCCGCGAGCCTGAAGGACCAAGCCAGATCGCGCAGAATCTCTTTTCCGATTCCCTCAAGCGGAAAGATCTGGACGCGCTGCAAAACCCGGTCAATGTGCCGGAGCTTGAACGCGCGGCTCCGGTTGTGATTGTCGCCTCCCCTGTTTCCTACCGAGGCGAGACCTATCGTCCGACCATGCTTGGCACGGACGTGGAATTTGTCGCGAACACCTTTGGGATTTTCCTTGAACAGGGGTCCTTCTTTTCCGAGCCGGATATCCGCCAGAGAGCACGCGTGGCGGTGATCGGCCACAAAGTGAAAGAAGAGCTGTTTGGCGAACAAAACGCCATTGGCGAAACAATCAAAATCAACCAGCAAAATTTCCGCGTGCTGGGAGTTTTCCCACCGCGCGGGCAGATCATTTTTTTCAATCTGGATGAAACGGTGTTTGTCCCCTGGTCCACCGCCCAGGATTATCTGCTTGGCATCGACTATTTCAGCCGCATCATCATGCAGGCAAAAAGCCCGGATCTTGTGAACCGCGCCGTGCAGAATATCCAATTGACCTTGCGCGAAAGCCATGACATATCAGATCCGTCAAAAGACGATTTCTTTGTGGTAACCCAGCAGGGGCTTGTTGACCAGGTCGGCATCATCCTCAATGTGCTGACCATTTTCCTTTCTGCTGTTGTCGCCATCGCGCTTGTGGTCGGCGGGATCGGGGTGATGAATATCATGCTTGTATCGGTAACGGAGCGCACGCGGGAAATCGGTTTGCGAAAAGCGGTGGGAGCAACAAGAGAAGAAATTCTCACGCAATTCCTCATTGAAGCGATACTGATCACGCTGGCAGGCGGACTGGTTGGCGTTTCGCTTGGGACGATCTTGTCATTCGGGCTGTCCGTTCTGCTGACGGAGATCTTTCATCTTGCCTGGCCTTTTGCCTTTCCGGTGGAGGCGGCGCTCATTGGAACCGGCGTCAGCGCCGTGGTCGGCCTGGTTTTTGGAATCTATCCGGCAAGACAGGCCGCGCAAAAAAGCCCGATTGAGGCATTGCAGTATGAGTAGGCCCGTTAGTTTGCTGTGCTATGAGCGGCTGGGTCTGTCACGATAGGTAAAAGATGCCTAAGCTCCCTTAACGAGCTCTTTTGACTGGCCTCATTTGCCGTCCACTCGCAATCCCCTTTACAATGGACATATGAAAAAAGTGATCATTTTACATGATTACCTCATGCATAAAGGAGGCGGCGAACGCCTTGTTTTAACATTGGCGCGCGCTCTTAAAAGCAAACTGGTAACCGGGTATCAGGAGCCAGGCGCATTTGAGCCCAAGGATTTTGACGTGGAAGCGATTTCACTGGGACATCCGGTTTCCTATCCCGGCTTTCGCTATTTGGCCATTCAGTACTGGTTTCGTTTCAAAACCAAATTTCTCAAAGAGTACGACGCTGTCATTTTCTCCGCCAATTGCATTCAGGCCGTTCACAATTGCCGCAGAGACGCCAAAAAAATTTTTTACTGCCATACCCCCATCCGCAACGCCTACGACCTCTACGATTTCTATATTAGCCGCATGCCCTGGTGGAAAGCTTTTGCCTATTGGCTCTTTTGCAAATTCATCCGTTTCAACTACGAACGCGATTTGAAGAAAATCGACGTCATCGTGGCCAATTCCAAGCATATCCAGGCACGCATCAAAACATATCTCAAGCGCGATTCGGTTGTGGTTTATCCCCCCATCAATACGCAGAAATTCCGCTGGAATTCCCAGGGTGATTACTATTTGTCGTTCGCGCGTGTCGATCTGGTTAAGCGCGTGACTGATATTGCAGAGGCATTCACGCAAATGCCTGATAAAAAGCTGGTGATCGCCTCAACCGGAACGGAAGTCGAACGGCTCAAAGAAATCATCAAGGACGCGCCAAATATTGAGTATGTTGGAAGAGTCGATGACAAAGAATTGGCCGATCTTGTAGGCAATAGCATTGCCACCGTTTACATTCCAAAAGACGAGGATTTTGGCATGAGCCCGCTTGAGGGTATGGCCGCGGGGAAACCTTGTTTAGGAGTGGCCGAAGGCGGCTTGCTTGAAACAATTTCACATGGAGAAGACGGATATCTTGTTCCAGCCAATCCAACAATTGAAGAGATCAAAAAAGGAATCGAATTTCTCACGCCCGAACGCTGCCTGGAAATGAAAACGGATTGCATCCGCAAAGCGCAGGAATTTAGAGAGGAAGTATTTGTAAAGAAGATGAGAGAGATTATTGAAGCCTGACCGAATGCTGAGCGCTGAGTACTGTTTTGCTGATACCGAGTAGCTGCCTCCACCAGATCAAAACCATGAACCCCCTCATCCAGTTACCCGGTGAGAGGGTGTCCGCCAGCCGACAGCTCACCAGCAGTCAGCGTCTTCTGTTCCGAATCTCTTCCACGAGCCAGCGCGGAAGATCACGGATCACGCTCCCGTCGCAAAGTTCGAGGCAAACGCATTGGTTGCTCAAAGCGCATTGCGGAAGCTTCAGATCGACATAGCACCTGCAGCAAGTATGGTCCTTGTCACCGATGATGTTGAGCAGCCCCCATTTCATGAGCAGCTGCTGGCCACGATCGCTGTGCAAAGGATAGTAGGTGGCAATGTCCGGTTCGCAGATTTTGTATGCGGCTTCGAATTCTTCACCGCACCATGTATCGACGAACCGGGTATTGAACTCGTTGAGATCCATCACCCTTCGATTGCCACCCTCTTGGATATAGCTGGCAGGCGACAGATGGATTTCCACCACCTCCACCGCTCCTGTCTTGTGATCATGGCGAACCACAACCCGTTCCTTCATTTGTCTCTCCAAAAAAAAGGGCCTGCACCAAATGCCATCTCTTCTGAGATCTCATTCAATGCAGGCCCTTTCCTCTTGGGTATGCTGGTTCCGCTAACGTATATGCGTGTACAGAGGAAGCGGAGAAATGATGTAAGGAATACACAACGTTAGCAGCGTCAAAGAAATTTGTCAATCGTTTTCAGACGAAGACCTTTCTAAAAGAGCTGTGAGATGATCGGCATTTTGACAAAACTCCACCCTCCTGATTTAATACGATCTCCCGAATGGGATGAACCGGTTTCAGCAACAGCCAACGCAGGGGGATTTGATTTCATGCAGCAGTGGTACAGCTTCTCGTATGATCCGGCCAGCTGGGAACAACTCAAGCACCAGGTCGCCGTGATGTTCTTCGATGGGAAGGACGCTCCGGGCGACATCTCGCTTCATCCGGGCAGCAACGGCCAGACGCTGCTCTGCATCCGCAACAGCAGTGAGATCGTGCCCAACTTCCACATCGACGGCTACAACTTCGAACTCAGCACCGGCCCCGACCGGCAGCACGCGGTCGCCTGAACAAGGCGGCTTTCTCTCTCTAAGCAAAACAGCGCCGTTCGCACTCTTCTGTGCGACGGCGCTGCGTTGTTTATTTGCGACGATTTTCTTTCTTCCACTCCTCGATCTTTTTATGATCTCCGGATAAGAGAATCTCAGGAACGTCCATCTCTTCTCCTTCGTCGGTGGTAAACACTTCAGGCCGGGTATATTGCGGATATTCCACGTATTCCTCACCATGCGAGAATGTTTCATCTTTGAGCGCTTCGTCATGCCCTAAAACACCGGGAATATGACGCGCAACAGCTTCAGTCAAAATCAAAGCAGGCAATTCTCCGCCGGCTAAGACATACGGACCGATTGAGATTTTTTCATCAATGAATGTTTCCACGCGCGCGTCAAAACCTTCATAGCGGCCGGAGAGAATGACAAGCCGGTCATACTTTGCCAATTCTTTTGCTTTTGCCTGCGTCAGCTGCTCGCCGTCCGGTGCCATCATGATGATTCGTGTTTTTTCATCATGCGGATAGGCCTCAATCGCTTTGAGCTGTTTATAAATCGGATCAACTTTCAGCAGCATTCCAGCTCCCCCGCCATATGGCTTGTCATCTACCTGTTTATGTTTATCATTGGCGTATTCCCGCCAATTAAAAAGCTGCACATCAATCAATTTTGCATCAACCGCGCGTTTAAGAATGGAGTCTTGGAGGTAAGGCTCCACGAGATTTGGGAAGAGAGTGAGAATTTGGAAAAGCATAGTTTATCTGAACTCTGAGTTCTGGATCGGAATTCTCCATCTGAACATTGTCAGATCCAGAGCGAGAATTCAGGATTCAGAATTCAGATTGTTCAAGTTCTATAGATCAAAGCTGTTAGCATTTTAACGACTTCATGTAATCCGCTTCTGTAAGAGGCCGTCTGCCCTGTCGTCAAAATCATCTCATCTTCTAGCAAATCGAGAATCGCCCTACATTCCTCGGCAGATCCTCTTGCTATGGCAAAAAACCGTTTACGCTCACCATCTGACCGCCTCCCATTGCCTTCTGCAATGTTGAGCACAATGCTTGATGATGCTCGCTTTAACTGATCTCGCATTGAATAGTCTAGCTGATTCGACCTAATGAGGTTGCAGATTAGCCTATGTGATTCCCTCGCTTTTTCATACACAATAAATTTCCCTATAAAAAAAGCCTTCATTGATGGGGGGGTGAGGGCTTGCACAAAGCGTAACCTGTTTTGGACTATTTGTCACCTTTTAAACAGAAACCGCCGGCCCCGCGTGACCGCAGGAACCGGCGATTTCCTCCTTGTTCAAACCTGTTTTAGCAGGCGCCATTCCATGACCTCGCCGGCCATGAAAGGCACAACCCCTCCGCTCGGATCATCCATGGCATACGCGAGTGGCATTTGCCAAGGATCATTGATCAATGTGATGGTCTGAGTCGTCGGTTCAAGTCCGTAGAACCTTTCCATCCTCCGGCAGATGAACTCCTCTAGTGACGGATGCTCTGCCCCGAACTTGCGCAAGACAAGCGGGATGGTGGCGTCGCCGGGGAAAACCCCGAACGCCGGCTGTTCAACCCCCTCCTTGCGGTTGCGTGAATGAGGGGCACCGTCAGAGCCGAAGCCGGCCTTCGTGCTGGCGAGCGCAAACTCGACAACCGCGTCACGATCGGCCGGAAGCTTGGCGACCGGCATACAGAGGTGATGCGGATTCCCGACCACATCTTCCTGTGTGAGGTAGAGGTGGTGAACCGTCACGGTCGCCATCACATGGTCGTCCAGCTCGAGCACGGTCTTAACACCGGCCGCGCTTGAGATGTGCTCGACCACGATCTTGAGCTTTGGATGCCGTTCGTGAATCTTGCGCAAGATCGGCATGAAGGCAGCTTCACGCTCCCGTGGATCCATCCTGGAATCAGGCAGCTCCGCGTGGATCAGCAGCAGCATCCCACAAGAGGCCATGGTAGAGAAGATCTCATGCAAGAGCGGGGAGTCATAGTCATAGATGCCATGCCCCGAGCCGGTCGTTCCTTCCCGGGGATACAGCTTGGCTGCCTGCACGCCCGCATACCAGGCCTCGGTGATGATCCTCGGCGTCGTATCCGGCGTGATGTAGATCGTCATGACAGGATCAAAGCCCGGTTCTCCACAGTCAAGCGACGCGAACTGAATGCTGCGCCGATAAGCCAAGGCCATCTCACTGGTCGTTATGGGCACCACGAGATTTGGCATGGCTGTTGCACGGCTGAACCAGCGGGCCGTGCAGGCAACCGCCAGTCGGAAACGAAAATCATCCGGGTCGCGAAAATGATCGTGGGCGTTAAACCCCTTCACGAGCGTAATCGTTTTCACGAAACCTCCCCAAACTGCTTGTGTGCTTCCTTGATCATCCCCCGCACGCGCCACGGCCTATGCATAACAACCGTTCCAATGGAAACAGAATCTGCTCCCGCGGCCTTCAACGCGCGGACATCCGCGCGGGAAAAGATCCCGCCGCCCCCATTGATATGCTTGGTGATTCCAAGGCTTCTCGCCTGCTCGATCCACTCGCAGACAAGCGGGAAAAGCGGCGGACCGGAGAGTCCGCCCGCCATGCCGGTTGCCACCCAGATGGGAGAAAGCTCCGGCGACAGCGGCAAATCACGAGGCAGTTCGAACAGTGCATGCCAATCGATGCGGTCCGGCAGCGCTCCAAACGGGATCGTGTTAGAGACGCAGAGCGCGTCCAGCGCTTCATGCTCGGCAATTTGCCTGATCTGATCAGGCCTTGTTGTCACGCTCAACTTGTACATCAGCGGAACCTTGAGATGGTCCGCGATATCAAGCATCTCATGCGCCTCGGCTGCGGCCTGCTCGGCAGAAATGTTCTTCTGGTTTGGACAGGAGCCGTTGATCTGCAGGCCAAAAGGCGCGCGAAACTGATGACGGAATGCCAGCAGCAGGCGCACGAATAGGCGCATCTCCTGGAGACGCTCTTCTTTGGAGCGAAGAACGCTCATGAAAGAAAGCCAGAACGGCTGCGCCATGTTTTGCCAGCGATGCCTGTTCATGAGCGCTTCCGCGCCGATATTGCTGAGGCCAACCGCGTTGAGCGTGATTCCTTTTTTCCAGCACGACCACACGCAGGCGGGAAACCGGTCACGCGGCGTGACCCCATCCAAGCCCAGCCGCATATTCCCGGCCGTGGGATGAAACGTAACCGTTTTGGCCACGAAGCTGATCCCACACAGGGAGAATCCAGGCACGAACCGAAGCAAGCGGTGAAACCAGTACCCATCCCCGAAGAAATTCTGAACGCCCGAAGCGCCCAGCACGGGGTGAAAACGTATCCCTCGCAGCTGCATGCGCCCTCCTATTGTGAGTACGGTAAGCGAACCCACTCAATTAGTCCAGCTCTCATCCTGAGCTGAACATTTCTACGAGATGTGAGGAATCAGCGAGCATCGGACTAAGGCGTACTGACAGTACGACGAAGGAGTAGCGCAGCGTATAACGAAGCAGATCGCGGGAATATTCAGCTCAGCAAACAAAAACCGCCCCCCAAGAAGGGAGCGGCCTTAGTTTCGTACATTGAACGGACTTAGATATTCAAGTCCGGCATGTCAGATCCGAGCGGATCGCTGTCAGAAGCCATCACTGGCTGTTCTGAGCGTTCGCGGCGCGGACGACGAGAACCTTCCGGTTCGTAGATCTTCAGGTTTACACGAGCATTGTTCTTGGCACCAACGATCTTGAGGAGCGTGCGGATCGCGCGCGCTGTCTGACCGCTTCGGCCGATCACATAACCCATGTCTTCCGGATTGATCTTGAGAGTGATCAACACTCCCATTTCGTCAACCGTGCGTTCGGTTGTGACATCTTCGGGGTGAGAAACGATCGCTTTGACGATCATCTCCACGAATTCCTGGTCTTTTTCTTTCGCCATGTTCGTAGATTCAGTAGGACTGAATTCCCAAAGAAATAACGATATCTGCTACCACGTTTCCGACCTTTGGACTAAGAGATTTGGGCCGGCAAATATCTACGGTTAGGATACGGGAAAAGAAGGATCACTGTCAATTTACTTGAATTCGCCAACGGAAATCTTGCGTAAATCCTCATTCGTCACACCCAGAGAAAGATACCGCATGATCTGATACGCAAGTTCTCCGTTTGGCATATAGTAGCGTTTTCCATCCAGGATATACCAAGCTTCTCCTCTTGATTCTACCTGGAGGACGATCTTCCCATCGAGACGGCTAGCCAGCTGCGAGTCGACCGATAACCGCTCACGCCCATCGGCCCGGTACCCATTGAGCAGTTCTGTAAGATCATTGAAGCCATCGCCATCCGTGTCGGCGGAATTCATGTTCAAGCCAAGCGCAACTTCCAGCTGATCCATCAAGCCGTCTCCATCTGAATCAGAGCCTTTGATGCGATCATCGTAACCAAGTGGGATTTTGCTCAGATCCGCATTGGAAATACCAAGACCAAAGACCTGTAAAGCTGAATATGCCGTTTGGCCGTCTCGCAGGTAGTACTTCTGCCCTGACACCTCGTCGACGTACCAAGCTTCTCCGTTTTCTTCGACCTGCAAGAGAATTCTCCCCTTTAGTCGCTCCGTTAATTGCCGATCAACCGTTCTGGCTAATTCGCGTTCTCGCTGAACCAGCTGCTCCTCGAGTTGAGATACTTTATACTCCAAAGCACGGATGCGATCTCGTAGTGCAGCTTCTTGTCTTGAAGAAGGAGCTTGTTCGGAAGAAGGAATCGATGGATTCTGGTTTGCCTGTGACTTGGTAGTGAATTTCTGCACAAACGATGTATAAACCGTGCCATTTTCATCCACGCCTTGCACTCGGAAATAGTAGACGGTTCCAGCAACCAAATCGACCAAACGCAAACGATGTTTGGTTGTCCTTGTGGATGCACGGACGTCCATCGTAAGCTCGCTCTCTTCCCCGCCTCGGCCATAACGCACGTGAGACGTGGTTGGTACATTCGTCTCCCAGGAGATATAGGCATCCGTGAAACCAGCCTCGATAAGGATATTCTTTTCAGCTGGTGTTGTCGGCGCGTTGGAACGAAGTGTCGCATTCAACTGTTCTGATTGTGTTAATAGTGCATTTGTCACCAAGTCACGGCAGAAGATGCGGTAATAATAGCGCTCTCCCTCCTGTAGGGATGGGATTTCCACGCTAGTACTGGTGGTCGTTACGACTTTTCGTGTTCCAGTAAGAGCATCATCCGCGATCGTGAAGGTGTCGTACACCACTGAACAACGCATTTCAAGCGAGCTGTTCCAGCTCACACGCAAGGAGGTGTCAGAAAGTTGTTCTGTCTTGATCCCGGTGATACTCGCCGAAACCGCAGGAATTTCAATGATCGGTGAAGTGGCGACCAATTCGGCGGTTGACTGATCTCGGCACACCACCTGGAAATAGTATGTCTGAGATTGGATCACTGAGAAGAAACCTTGCCGATTCGTGCCAAAGGGGGAGATGAATTTTTGTACCCCGAATTCAGAAAGATCTCCGTTGAAATTTCGATGAGACGCATACACAAGTGAACAGTTCGGAGTTCCCCCCACTGTCTGCCACTTGACTTGAATCTTTGTGGGGGTTTCTTTAAACCAGCTGACCCCATCAAGACGAACAGCGGAAACAATCGATTTGAACGCGGCTCTTACTTGAACCGGCTCGTCAACAACTTTTTGGCAAGTAATTCCTTGCGTTCCTAAACAAAAACCATACCAGGCATCGAAGTCTTTGCCTTGTTCAGGAACTGCTTCAAATTTCACAATTGAATTCTTCCGAACCAAGTACTGGCAATTCGATGTAGAACAGCGTGCCTGTTCCGTTGCATCAACGTACACCCGAACAGCCCCCCCTTCATCGGCCGCCACCTCCACATTCACCCGTTGCTCGCCTCCAAGATAGTCATAGACCATATCAAGTGTCTGCGCGTTCGAATTGATACGATAGAGTCCCGCATTGGTCAAAACATAGCCTGGGATCAACCCACGTTTTTTAAACTTTTCTTGAGAAGACGGAGCTGGAATGACCGCAAGCTGCTGATAGGTAGAAGCACTATAGACCCGAATCTGATCCGCTTTTCCCACATAGATCAAAGACGCGTCTGCTGCGACCGCTTGTGGGTAGGCCCCAAGTTCCAGGTCAGCCAACTTGGAAAAATCCGATGTCGAAATGATCTGTGCTTCATAATCTGGGGCACCACCCGCCATGAAATACAGCCGAGCCCCGTCAGGACTCAGAGCAAAATCCTGACCATTCGCACCAAAATCAGCGGATCGTAAAATCGGTTTTGGATTGGCAATGTCTGACACATCCACCTTAGTGAATTGATCCGGAGACAACCCAGCATTCCCCACGTAGAGCAGATCTCTTGGTGCGTCAAGAAGAATTTGCTCATTTCCTCGGAACGTAATTGATGGAGAGAATCCCGTCGACCACACCGGATCATAGAGCTGAGGGCTTGTGATATTGTTTGGATTCAATTTCACCGGAGTGACTTTCAGTGAACCCGACCCCTTCGCAGCAGAAAACCAGAGCACATGATCCGCCGGATCAATTGCCAAGTCATAGGGAATTTGCAGCAGCGTAAGTTTACCGACCAGCGTTAATTTCGGTTGACCAGCATTCCCCGCCGACACATCGACAATGTCGAGATAATTCTGATTATTCAAAGCGATCAGCAAATAATTCTGATAACGAACCGCAGCGGTCGGATTGCCGGTAAGCTTTACGGCTTTAGACGTTTCGGTCGACTTCACGACAACGCGCAGTTCATCATCCGCCTGATTGAGGACATAGATATATTGATTGTCTTCCACAATGACCGCATCTTGCGAAAGCTCAGCTGCCTCAGCATGCGGAGTGAGGACGAGGGTAAATAAGAAGAGAAACAAAGATAAGAGTTTTTTCATAGCAGTTTATTTCACAAGATTCTTCGGCCTCTTCCCTTTCAAGGCATCTATCACATTCAGCACGGCCATATCAGCCATTTCCACGCGGGCTTCAAGGGCCGCTGAAGCGATATGCGGGGTAAGAATCACATTGTCGAGCTTTTGCAATTCATGCGTATCGGAAAGATCGCAGTCAATGGCCGGTTCGCATTCGAAGACATCAAGCGCGGCTCCTGCGATTTGCTTCTGTTCAAGCGCAGTGGCCAGTGCCTTTTCATCAACCACGGGGCCGCGCGAGGTATTGATCAGATATGCGCTCCGTTTCATGCGCTTAAGTTCTTTTGTTCCCATCAAATGAAAGGTCGCCGGCAGCAGCGGAACATGCAGCGAAATAACATCGGCTTGTTTAAGCAGCTGGTCTTTTGTGAGAAACTTCGCCCCTGTTTCTTTTTGCAAACGCATGTTCTTTTCCACGTCGTTATAAACGATCTTCATGCCCATTGCTTTGGCCCGCTTAGCCACCGCAGATCCGATGCGTCCGGTGCCAATCAGCCCCAATGTCTTGCCTTTGAGCATCAATCCTAAAAACAAGGTGGGACTCCAGCCATCGTATTTGCCGGCGCGCGTGAACTGGTCTGCCTCCACGACACGTTTGGTCAGCGCGAATATCAAGGCGAGCGTATGTTCCGCAACTGAATCTGTCAGCAGCTTGCCAGGCGTATTGGTGACCATCACGCCGTGTTTTTTGGCAGCCGCAAGATCAATATTATTAAATCCGACCGCATAATTGGCCACGATTTTCAGCTGCTCTCCAGCAGCCGCAAAGAATTTCTCATCAATCTGATCGGTCAGAAGGCTTAATACCGCATGCACGCCTTTCACTCGCTTCAACAATTGAGGTCTAGGAATGATCTGATCTTTTTCGTAAACTTCCACCTCAAAGCCGGCTTTTTTCAGGCGCTCAATGCCTTTGCCGGGAAGCTCTCTTGTCACAAAAACTTTCTGTTTCATACATTGATGATTGTTTGTTTTAGTGTTCAACTTCATTATACTCCTTTTACCTTGCATTTCTGAAAGAAACCCTTGTTTTTTCTCGTATAGTAGTTTGTCAGCAGGAACTGACGAGACGAGAAAAAAAGCTCAGTAGATATCTTTTTGCCTTATTTCAGCGAAAAAACACTGGGCGCCCTGTTCTTTCCACACCCTTTCCCCAAAGCGCTCGTCGGTTCTTCTTGACAGTTATCCACAGGTATGATATGCTAGCCGGGCTGAGGGAGCCCTCGGCTTTCTTTTATCTCAATGTTTTGATCGGTGTCTTCTGCAGTCACGACAAGCATGGAGATATGTTCCAAGGATCATCTTGGCTCCGGCTCGGATATTCCTCGGATATATCTTCTTGACTGCAGGATAGATCGATGAAAACAAATACGCACCACAGGAACGCGTTTCCTGGATCGAATTCCGCACCATGCAAATGGTGCGGGAAAGATATCCTCCACACCTCTTTCCCCCCGCCTAGCGCTTGTCGCGAAGCGGGGAACAAAAAACCCCTCTTCGTGAGGGTGTTTTTTGTTGCTGAAGATTATTGTATGACTCGGCGCGCAAATTGGTACACTGCGCCAATGAGAAAGTTCAAGCTCAAGCTCGTGTTCAAAGCGGTCTGTGAATCTGAAATTCCTGGCTGGTCTGCCGCCCCTGGCGAGAATTAGCACTCTTATTGACCGACTGCTAACACTTTGATACCCTTTATTTACCATTATTCTTGTCTATCAGGCGCAATCTCCTGCGCCCCTACCGTTATGAATCTCATTCCAACCGTGATTGAAAAGACCACCTATGGCGAGCGGGCTTACGATATCTATTCCCGACTGCTCAAAGACCGCATCATTTTCCTTGGCACGGCTGTCGACGATATGGTCGCCAACTCCATCATTGCCCAGATGCTCTTTTTAGAAAGCCAGGACAAAGACAAAGACATCAAGTTTTATATCAATTCTCCGGGAGGATCCGTCAGCGCCGGCCTGGCTATTTACGACACCATGCAGCATATCAAGCCGGATGTGTCCACCATTTGCGTGGGAATGGCGGCCAGCATGGGCGCAGTCCTGCTCGCTTCAGGGGCAGCCGGGAAACGCTTTGCCTTGCCAAATGCGGAAATCATGATCCATCAGGTCATGGGGGGCGCACAGGGACAAGCTTCCGACATTCAGATTCATGCCGAGCATATCCTCAAAATCAAAAATAAGCTGAACGAAATCCTCTCAAAGCATACCGGCCAGGACATGAAGACGATTGAAAAAGACGCGGACCGCGATTATTTCATGGGAGCTCCTGAAGCCCAGAAGTACGGACTGGTTGATAAGATTATCGAGAAGAAGTAAATCCGCCCTCGTCTACGAGAACACCCTTGCTCATCCAAGGGTGTTTTTGATTGTGACATGTATTAAGAAGAAGGATGAAGGAAGATAAGGATACAAGGACGGTCTAAAAACAAAGATATTCCACGCCTATTTAACACGATTGACCAGAAGAGAAAAACCTGTTATCGTTTGCTTGTTCATCTGTTATTAAACCGTCCTTTCAGATCCGGTGGAATTGCCTCAGAAACTCTGGTGTATACAGCTAACATTCGCACAATTATGACGGTATCAGACCGCCACAACGCGAACACAACTCGAACGGATTACACCACTACTCCGTATCCTAAGACGCTGCTCTGCTAAGGCAGCGTGCTTTTCGTTTTTAGACATCCATCGCAGTATTTGAAGGGGCATCCCCCTTATGCAACTCGTTTATATCGTGATCGGTCTCCTGGTTGGAGCCGGCGCGGGCTATGTTCTCAGACAGTCGCTTGCCAAAAAGACGACCGAGAACGCGGAAGAAAAAGCGCAGGATCTTTTAAAGAAAGCAAAGAGCCAGGCCGAAGACCTGGTCCTGAATGCGAAAAAAGAAGCGCAACGAGCGCTTGATGAAGCGCGCCAGCAAGAGCAGCAGCGCCGCCAGGAAATCGCCCAGCAGCAGAAGCGCATTGAGCAGCGCGAAGAGGCCTTTGATAAGAAGATTTTGGAATTGCAGGATAAACAGGAAGCTTTGCAAGAAAAGGCTCAGGATATCGAAAAAAACAAGGAAGAAATCCGCAAAATCAAGGAAGAGCAGCTGGCCAAGCTTGAACGCGTGGCAGCGCTGAGCCGTGAAGACGCAAAGAATGTTCTGATGCAGTCTGTTGAGAAAGAATGGGGGCCTGAAATTTTACAGCGCGTCAGAAAGTTGCAAGACGAGACTGCGGAAGAAATGGAAATCAAGGCCAAAAAAGTCTTGGCTAATGTCATCCAGCGCGTGGCGCAATCGCATATTGCGGAAGTCACTACCACCATCGTGGATTTGCCTTCCGATGAAATGAAGGGCCGTATTATCGGCAAAGAAGGCCGCAATATCAAAACGCTTGAGCGCCTTACCGGTGTTGAGCTGATCGTGGACGATACCCCTCAGGTCATCACCATTTCTTCGTTCAGCCCCATCCGACGCCATTTGGCAAAGCGCGCGCTTGAAAAAATGCTTGCCGACGGACGCATCCAGCCGGCGCGCATTGAAGAAGTGGTTGAAACCGCCAAAAAGGAAATGGCGCTTGATCTTAAGCGCGCCGGAGAAGAAGCAGCCTATAAAGCCGGCGTTGCGGGACTTGATAAAAATATCATCGCCATCCTGGGCCGCCTCAAATACCGCACAAGTTATGGCCAGAACGTCTTGCTTCATTCGATTGAAGTGGCGCACCTTGCGGCTCTGCTGGCCGAAGAGCTTGGCGCGGACGTTGGAGTTGCCCGCAAAGGAGGTCTGCTGCATGACATCGGAAAAGCGGTTGATCACGAAGTACAGGGAACGCATCCGGAAATCGGCGCCGTGCTTGGGCGCAAATTCGGTTTGCCCGAGGAAATTATCTACCCGATTGCCAATCATCATGACGATGTTCCTCCGACCCTTGAAGCGCTCATCGTGAAAGTTGCCGATATGATCTCAGGCGGGCGGCCAGGCGCGCGCAGAGACACGCATGAGCTGTATATCCAGCGCCTGACCGAACTTGAAAATGTCGCAACCCGCCGCGATTCTGTTGAGAAAGCCTACGCGATTCAGGCAGGACGAGAAATCCGTGTCTTTGTTGCTTCTGACAAGGTCGATGACTGGGCGGCCATGAAGCTTTGCCGCGATATCGCCAACGATATCCAGACCGAGCTCAATTACCCAGGTGAAATCAAAGTGAATTTGATTCGTGAAAAGCGTTTCGTGGAATACGCTCGATAATAGACTCACAGACATCACAGAACGCCAGACTCACAGACCAAGATACAGTGCGAGTAGGTCTGTGCGTCTGAAAAGTCTGTGTGTCTGTTCGTCTCCTGATATGAAAATCCTCTACTTCGGCGATGTGGTTGGCAAGGTTGGACGGGCTGGCGTGCGGGCAATACTCCCGCAATGGATCAAGGAATATCAACCCGACCTGATTATCGCCAATGCGGAAAATGTGGCTCATGGAGCAGGTATCACGCCAAAAACTGTTCATGAATTGCAGCAGGCGGGCGTGCAATTCTTCACGTCCGGAAACCATGTCTGGGATAAACCCAATGGTGAGGAACTCCTGCAGGAATCAAAGCCGGTTGTGATCCGTCCGGAAAATTATGGCAGCCGCCGCTCAGGCAAAGGCATTGCCGAGCTTGAAATTGGCGGGAAAAAAGTGCTCATCATCAATCTGCAGGGACAGGTCTTCATGAAAGAAGAAGTCGACAATCCGTTTCTTGCCGCAAATCATATTCTGGCAAGCTATCCTCCACATAAATACGCCGCCATTTTTGTGGATTTCCACGCGGAAACCACCTCTGAAAAAGTCGCTTTAGGATGGCATCTGGACGGACGCGTTTCGTGCGTTGTCGGCAGCCATACGCATGTTCCAACCGCAGATGCCAGAATATTGCCCGATGGTACAGCGTATATATCCGATGTAGGTATGGTTGGCCCAAAAGATTCGGTGATCGGCGTAGACAAAGACGTGATTGTTAAACGATTTGTGACCGGAGAAAAGATCGGCTTTCGCTATGCGGAAGAAGGCGTCTGCATGATCAATGCCGTGCTGCTTGAAACCGGCGAAGACTACAAAGCCGTCAACTTCACCCAGCTGCAAACGGAAATAGCCGTCTGAGCTTTGCATGCGCAAGGATTTCCACTACCATTCCTTGACCAAACCTTTTATAATGATTCAACCTATTTCAACCACTTAATCGCCTCCTCTATGAATAAATTTGAACTGGCAGACGCGATTGTTGCGCGAACCGGCCTTCCCAAAAAAGATGTTGAACAAATTATCCGCACCATGCTGGATGTCATTACGGATTCCCTGACAAAAGGGAATGAAGTCACATTAACCGGCTTTGGCACCTTCTCCGCAAAATTTCGTTCAGCGCGCATGGGTGTGAATCCGCAGAAGCCCGAAGAACGCATCCAAATTCCGGCCGTTACCATTCCAAAATTTAAAGCCGGAAAAGCGCTAAAAGACGCGCTCAAAGCCGGCGCGCAGAATCCATCCGCTTAATGCGGTGTATTCTGCGTAAGTTTTCCTTAGGGAAATTGTATAAATTATTGATGCTGCGCGGTTATCCATTTATCCCTGAGTTGTTCACACCGTGTCCACAATGCCCCATTTTTTATCTAATATTAGCACAACTTGCAGACCAGCTCCCCCATGTTAAGATAGTCTCGAATCACTCTGCCCTTTTAACAACATTGTTTTCCCCTCTGGGCTTTCTTGACGCCGAGACGTACGGGAGAGACGCTTCCTCCTCATCTCGTCTCCGGAGCCGTTGGTCGTTCAATAGAAAGACCTGTCACTTCGGTAGCTCTAAGCGTCTCGATCAAGAAAGCCACCAGAGGAGGAAGCAATGCCCCATCTCTCCCGAATCTGGGTTTCTTGGATGGTATCCAGTAAGGTCTTCGTGAAACGGAATTCATACAGAACTTGCATCTGTGTATCATACCTTTTCACCTGGAGCGATATGCCACAGTCGACGTTTTTGGAAAATTGTTCCAATAGCCGGGTATATCGTCCCAAAAAGCCTAGGGGGCGATAACCATTAAACAAACAACATCCGCAAAGCGGATGCACCTCCACGATGAGAGCAGGCTCCTTTCGGAGCCGCAAAGACGATACGTGTTATTCAAAGACGGTCCACAAGCTGGACCGTCTTTGTTTATCTATCTAAACGGACTCATGGCTACTTCTCTGTTTGGATTTAAACGTAAGTAGAGAGGGAAGACTGGATGTAAATCGAGGAATTACAGGGTAGGCCTTGGCGGTAGAAATCAACTCATTTTTCCGTTATAATTGCGTATATGCAAGATTTTGTCAGTGAAACCACCCAGCGCGTCGAATTGGCTGAAGAACAGCAGTTTCAGCAATCTTTGCGCCCGAAAAATCTCGATGAGTATGTCGGCCAGGAAAAGATCAAGGCGAATTTGCTGATCGCAATTGAAGCCGCAAAGCAGCGCAAAGAATCGCTTGATCATGTGCTCCTGTACGGCTCTCCCGGACTTGGGAAAACAACCCTGGCGCATATCATCGCCAAGGAAATGGGTGCGCAGATTGTGATTACGTCCGGTCCTGCCCTTGAACGCACGGGCGACCTGGCCGCGCTGCTCACAAATTTGCAGCCGGGAGATATTCTATTCATTGATGAAATCCACCGTCTCAACCGCACGGTTGAAGAAATGCTGTATCCCGCCATGGAAGATTACGCACTGGATCTCGTTATTGGAAAAGGCCCTTCCGCGCGAACGATCCGCCTTGATTTGCCTAAATTCACACTTATCGGCGCGACAACGCGCATGAGCCTGCTCTCTTCCCCGCTTCGCGACCGCTTTGGCAATCTGCTCCACCTTTCGTTCTACGAAGACGAAGAAATCGCGTCCATTCTCAAACGCAATGCGCATATGCTCTCCGTTCCAATTGAACAGGAAACCGCTCTGTCTATTGCCGCCCGCGCACGGAAAACGCCGCGCATTGCCAATCGCCTTCTCAAGCGCGTCCGTGATTACAGCCAGGTCAAACATGGCGGGAACCTCACTCCAAAAATCGCGTCTGAAGCACTGGATTTGCTTGAAGTTGATTTGCTCGGCCTTGATAAAGTTGACCGCCTGATCCTTACCACCATTATCAATAAATTCTCCGGCGGACCGGTCGGTTTAACCACCATAGCCGCGGCAACTGATCAGGAAGTCGGCACGGTCGAAGAAGTCTGCGAACCCTTTTTGCTTCAAGCCGGCCTGATTGAGCGCACCCCGCGGGGAAGACTCGTCACATCGCTTGCTTACAAACATCTTGGCTTAAAACAACCCTAGCGTATGGGCATTCCTCTTTCTTTTTTCCTGACAGTTTACCTTGTCCTTTGCGGACTCGCGGTTATCTATGCCCTCTTCAACCTGTACCACATGTTTCGCTTCGGACATTTCGACAGGCTCAGCTACTTTGCCACCGGCATTTTCCTGGCCGGATTTTTGTTCATCCTCTTTGCGTCATCAACCTTCCTGCTGCAAGTGAACTGGAGTGATTCCTTGAGTGTTTTTTCCGGATCCGGAAGCTTTCAATCACCCGCTTCCTTTAATGACTTCTCATTATGAGCCAGCAACAGCTCTGGGAGAGATGGCTCCCGAATCAAAAGCGCATCGGCGATGAACGTATTCTCTATTTTCTTAGACGCCATTGGTTTGTCATCGTCGGGAAATACCTCTTTCTCTTGATGTTTGCCGTCATCCCCGTCGTGCTCTATTTCTTCTTCGACGACTCATTCCCTTCCCTTTTTCAAACAGAATCGACCCGGGCGATCCTTACGCTGCTGGCCAGCCTGTACTACCTTTTCCTCTGGGTGATCGCGTTTACGGTTTTTATCGATTATTACCTTGATTTATGGATTGTCACCTCCCACCGCATTGTTGATCGAGAGCAGAAAGGATTATTCAATATCCGTGTCTCTGAGCAGAATCTCTCCCAGGTACAGGATGTGTCTGCGACCGTGAAAGGATTTTTTCCAACCATTCTGAATTACGGCAATGTGCTGGTACAATCCGCCGCCGCGAAAAATCTCTTCCAGTTCCAGCAAATTCCCCAGCCGGAAATGATTTCGCGCGAAGTCAACCGTATCGCCTACGAATACCGTACCTATCACGTGCAACACGATACGCAAGCCTAAAATGCAACCGGCTGCATTTCTCCCCAGTTTTCACCGAATTCCGCATCCACTTTCATTGGTACCTTCAACTTGACACCTTTTGGATGCTCCATAGCTTCACGAATAAACTGAGCGGCTTCCTTGAGCCGTTCTTTTTTTACTTCAAAAACCAGCTCGTCATGCACGGTTAAAATCATGCGGACTTCGTCGCGGGAAAAGCGTGATTTCAGTGCTTCATGCAGCTGGATCATGGCCATTTTGAGGATATCCGCCTGGCTGCCTTGAATCGGCATATTGATGGCCATGCGCTCTGCAGCCGCTCTGACAGCCGGCACGGATGAATTGATTTCAGGCAAATAGCGTTTTCGTCCGAACATGGTCTGCGCATACCCTTTCTTCTTCGCGTCCGCTTTTGCCTTGTCCAGATACCGCTCAATGGCCGCATGCTTTTTAAAGTACTTCTCAATGAACATTTTCGCTTCATTCAGAGGGATTTTTGCGGTTTGCGATAATCCCCATGGCCCCTGCCCATAAATAATCCCGAAATTCACTGCTTTGGCGGCATAGCGCATGGCATCCGTCACTTGCTCAGGCTTGATTTCGTTAATCAGCGCAGCTGTGCGGCGGTGGATGTCTTCTCCTTTTTTGAAGGCATCAATCATTTCAGGATCTTGCGCGAGCGAAGCGACAATGCGAAGTTCAAATTGCGAATAATCGCAGCTGAGCAGATAGTATCCTTTTGGAGCAATAAATGCTTCGCGGATTTTTTTGCCTTCTTCGGTTCGAATCGGAATATTCTGCAGATTCGGATCAGAGGACGAAAGACGGCCGGTCGCCGCTACGGTCTGATGGAAGCTGCCATGGACACGCCCGGTTTTGGGGTGAATCAATTCAGGCAGTGAATCGATATAGGTGCTTTTCAGCTTCGCCAATTCACGGTAATCCCCGATCAAACTGATCAGCGGATGCAAGGGGGCGAGTTTGTCCAGTTCAGAGGCCGCGGTTGAATAGCCGCTTTTCGTTTTTTTGATGCCCTCCGTTGGCAAACCTAAACGATCAAACAAGACTTCGGCTAATTGACGGGGCGAGTTGATATTAAATTCACCTTTGCTCAATGTATAAATTTCTTCCTCCATGGTGTCCATGCGCTTGCGGAATGTCTTGGCAAGTTTTGCAAGAACGCTTTTATCAAGCACGACACCGTTTTGTTCAATATCGACCAGTACCCTGATCAGCGGGATTTCTATCTCGGCAAAAACTGTTTCCAAGCCTTCTTCTTTTAGCCGTTTCGCAAGAATCGGCCAGAGCCGGAAGGTAAAATCGGCGTCGGCTGCAGCATACTCTGCCAGCTGCTCAGATTTTTGTTCAGCCAGCTGAGGCATCGTCAACGCGTTCTTCCCTTTTCCAAGCAAATCCTCAAGCTTGGTCATCTGCACGCCGAATTCTTCAAAGGCCAAATCTTTCAAGCCGGTTGATGTGCTGCCCGGATTAAGCAGATAGGCCGCGATTTTCGTATCAAAGACAAGATTATTGATTTCAAATCCGGCCTTCATGAGCACCTCCAGGTCAAATCTTGCCTGATGCGCGATTTTCTTGATCTGTGAATCAGCAAACACCCCCTTTAATGCATCGGTGACGGCTTTTGCATGGATGTAAAATGCTTTTTCCTCCTCAAAACTTACGCTTAATCCAAGCATTTCATCATAGAGCGGACGATAGCCTGTTGTTTCCGTATCAAAGGCGAATGCCTTTGCTTGTTTGAGCAAAGCCGCAACCTTGTCGCATTCATCCGGCGTGGTCACGTAAACATATCCGGCAGTTTTAGGCGCGGACGAGTCGAAATCAAGCGCCTGCTGAGGTTTGGGGACGCGGCTTAACAAAGACCTGAATTCGTAACGTTGGAACAATTCAAATACGTCATTCAAGTTATATCGGCCAAATGCCGCCTCTTCAAAGGTAAATTTGCATGGTACATCCGAATATAATGTGACAATTTCTTTTGAAAGCAGGGCATCTTTTTTCCCATCAACCAATTTCTTGAGCTGAGCCGGCTTGATGGATGCTGTTTTGCCCGACTCAATCGCTTCATAAATGCCTTCCACCGTTTCAAATTGCTGCAGCAGTTCGATCGCGCTCTTTTCGCCGATTCCTTTTACTCCTTTGATATTGTCAGATGGATCGCCTTTGAGCGCCTTATAATCGATGATTTGCAATGGCGACAATCCATAACGTTCTTTTACGGCGGCCCGATCAAACAGAATCGTTTGCGAAATTCCTTTCTTTAATGCGTACACAAACGTTGATTCATCCACAAGCTGAAGCAAATCCATATCCCCAGTCACGATGATGGTTGAAAGCCCCTCTTTTTTCGCCCGCTTTGCCAATGTCGCGATCATATCATCTGCTTCATACCCGTCTTTCATGAGATTTGGAATGGCAAATGCCGCCACGATTTCCTGGATCAATTCGATTTGATCGTAGAGCTCCTGCTCCTTTTTTTCGCGTGTTGCTTTGTAGTCAACATACTTTTCCGCGCGTACGGTCTTGGCCGCCGTATCCCACGCAACCGCAATAAAATCGGGCTTAAGATCGCTGAAAACCTTGAGTAGAATCGATGTAAAACCAAAGACTGCATTCACGATCAATCCGTCTTTGGTCATGAGCGTTGGCGGTAATGCATGCCATGCGCGATGCAGAATCGCGTTGCCGTCGATGATGATAAATGTTTTCTGTTTCTTCATAACGCGCTCATCATAGCCGATTATTCTTTTTTCGTATAGGGAACTTGCGTGGCGCTCAAACAAATTTTGTCACAATATTTTGTTGACTCCCTTGACAAATTTTTGTTGTATGATCAAAGAAGTCGTCATATAATATCTATGTCACTCGTTGAAAAATAAAAACAAAGCGTGACAAGAACTTCTTTAAAAACATTTTTTGAAAAAGTTCTTGTCACTCGACAAAGAAGGGAGGTGATATACATGCCAGCAAAGAAACGAAAAGCAGCTCCAAAGAAAAAAGCTGCGAAGCGTAAACCAGCAAAGCGCAAGATGGCGAAGAAGCCAGCGAAGCGTAAGGCTGCAAAGCGTAAGCCAGCAAAGCGCAAAGCGGCTAAAAAGCCAGCAAAGCGTAAAGCTGCGAAGCGCAAGAAGTAAACACTTCTAACGACCTTTTTCCGGTCGGAAAAATACAAAAAATCCCTGCATGCTTGTGGGGGTTTTTTGATTGTAAAACCGCCATATTTCGCGATCTGCTTCGTCAATGACCCCGATACGCATTCAGCGTACACTCACGTACGCTTCACTTGCGTTTCTCGTCATCTCCTCGCATTTCATCAAAATATGGCGGTTTTATAACCATCTACTGTCTACATCTCCTTCTGGATCTGCCGATCTGACTGCCAATTGTGGCTTAGATATAGATGTAGACGTAGAATTTAGATATTGCATCATGGGGGCGTTTCGCGAGCTTTTCTTCTTCGGACTCAAATCAAACTCCCCTGCTTCTCTTGAGCAGGCTCTTTTTCATCAAAAATTTTCATCGTTCCATATTCACCGTCATATCCCGGTTTTATATGCACTTCTCCTGATCTCATGCGACGAACACCTTCGGCAAGCAAAGAATCAACTTGTGCAATCTCTTCCATCTCGTTTTCAAGCAAAATGTGAAATTCATTTCCGAGCCGGGTGATCGCTTTTTGGTACAACTGCTGAACTTTCTTGGTTTTCTTTCCCACGGCAAGCATATCTGCAATCATTTCCTGCAAAGGAACAATGCTTTTATACGGAATCTTTTGTTTGGGCTCGCGGCCGAATGGATGGTCCGCCAATTCGGAGATGCGATGATGCACGCCAACCGTCAGCAGCCTGCCGCATTTTGGACAGCGTCCATTGAGTTTTTTTGTTTCCTCGGGCATGCAGGAAAAGCCACATATTCGATGCCCGTCCAAGTGGTATTTCCCTTCTTCGGGGTAAAACTCGATCGTAAATAAAAACCGCTGGGGATCCTTGTCCTTGATAGCGGAAACAAGTTGGTCATAAGTCATTTCAGGAAACGAAAAAACATTGGCTTCCCGTCCTAAATTGTCCAGGCTATGCGCATCGGAATTTGATACAACGGCATAGCGGTCATTTTGAGAAAGCATCCAATTCATTTTTGGATCGGAAGACAATCCGGTTTCAAAGGCATAAATGAATTGAGCGTATTCGCCAAAGCATTCTTCAACGGAATCAAAGCCGGATTTGGATCCGAATATCGCGTACCAGGGGGTCCAGGCATGCGCGGGGATAAGCAGAGCCCGATCTGAAATGTCCAGGCAAATTGATGCAATTTCCTGGGCTGACAGGCCAAGAATCGGACGCCCGTCTGCGTGCAAATTCGCACCCCGCCTGATTAATTCCTGATTGAATCGCTTTACGTGCGCCAATTCAGGAAACAGAATCAGCAGATGAATGCGGCGCGCTTTGCCTCCTTGTGAATAAATTGAGGATATCTCGGTCCCAAGCAGGAAACGAACTGGTTTAGGCGAGGGCGGCGCAAAGCCGATTGACCGGCTCACGGCGATTGTCTCCTCTGAACGTAATTGAAAAAAACCGTTTCCTTCAGGCTCCAGCTTGTTTTCGATTTCCTTAAACCAGGCAGGATGCGTAAAGTCGCCGCAAGCAACCAGATCAATGCCCTTGATTTGGCACCAGAAAAAAATATGCTCCAGATCCAGAAGTTTGGAGCAGGCACGGGCATATTTAGAATGAATGTGGAGGTCGGTAATCATCGTAAAGGTGTTTACAGATGTATGTGCGAACACGTGGACGTGTTTAATATTGTCCATTCTTGTCAACGGCCGATAGCTCTTTTGCATGAAGATTCTCCACCAGCTCTCCCTTCCCTTTCACGAACGTCCTGGCCGGAATGAACCCTCCAATTGCCTGTCCACCTATGATCCAGGTAAATGCCCCGATGACCGTTCCGGGATTCGTGGTGACATTGGCCCCCAAACGCGCGTAATCACCGATCAATGCGCCGACTTTGTCTGAACCGGAAGCCACCAGACCATCTTCGGTTTGCCAGGAAATTTCCTGCTGATCAAAACGGCGATTTCCGATCACCACGCCTGTTCCAAGGCGCGCGCCTTTGCCGATAATGGAATCCCCCACGAAAACATTGCCCTGGATTTTTGCCTGATCAAAAATGAATGCGTGTTTGATCTCTGCGCCATGCCCAATCACGCAATCATCGCCGATAATCGTATTGGAACGAATAAGCGCGCCGGCGCGAATAACGCAATTTTTTCCGATAAGCACATTGTCTTCAATAACCACGAAAGGGCCGATTTCCGTCCCCATGCCGATACCAACCCGGTCAGAGATAATGCTTGTGGAATGGCATTTCCCCTCTTGTTTAAATGATGCGTGGCGCTGGAAAATATCAGCCCAGGAAAGAGCGGGCAGATTTGCGAGCACTTCTTTCGTGGATTCAGACGCATGAGGGAAAATGTTGTTTACATTCATAAACTGCTGATCAATTCCTTCTCCTGTTCGGCACAATGATCTCATTTAGCCAAGACATGTAGACGGAGATACTGGATTATCCGTACATTTGTACAGATTCGCGATTCGTCCCCATCAAAAAATGCCCCTTTTGGGGCTATCCTAACACGTCAATTCTTGCCTGGAAAGCGAAGCGCATCGACTACCCTTGCTCGGGGAAGCGATGCGCTATGGAGGTTCTTCTAACCTCCTCATGTGTGCACCTCCTGTCAGTGCGGATACTTCGGATGGAATGGATTGCGTTTGCTTTCCATCTGGTGCCAGACATCCGACCGCCACCACGGAGGCCGCTTGGTCTCCTGAGGTTTGTCATAGACGTAGACAACCCCCAGCGCGACACTTGCCGCAACCGTGAAGCCAATGAGCTCAAGCATGGTAAGCTCCTTCCGCCCACGTCATATTTGATCACAGAACAGGAACAAAATCAACCTTGGCTGAGCTATCTTCGGAGATAACCTTATTTTCCGGCTTTTTCCATTCCCTGAGAACGATTGATCACCTTGGTAATCGTTCCATTCGTTAAAAAAATGCGGTTTCCTTCTTTGTCTTTGAGCACAGTCGAACGCATGGTCATCTTTATCACCTCGCCTTCCGCGTCACCGATTTTCACTTCATCGCCAATACCGTATTGCTGTTCCATGATAATAAACAACCCGGAAACGAAGTCTTTCACCAATGTTTGAGAACCAAAACCCACCGCAAGGCCGATGATTCCTGCTCCGGTTAACACAGGCCCGAGATTGACATTGAACAAATCAAGAATCATGAATACGATCACGCTGTAAATCATCACATTGCCCGTGGTGATCACCACCTGGGCGAATGTGCGCATCTGCTGCTCTTTTCTTTTTTGTTTGGTGGGAGTACTTCCATGATTGCCGATCAGCCTGGCGATCTTTCGCACCAGCCTCTTCAGAAGCAGTTTGCCGAACAGAAAAAGTAAGATGATGCCGGCAATCTGGCCGAGATGCTCTTTGAGAAATGTCACGATCAAAGAAGAAATTTCATACATATGTTTCTATCATAAGCAAAGAATGAAGTTGCCGCAAATCCAGTTGTTTGACATATCCCCTGCTCATAAGGCAAGCTGAGCCCAGCAAGGAGGGAGCATGCAAAACGAGCAGACGGCAGACGAGGATACCGGCGACGATGGGATCGACTGGGTCGAGGTGGGACTGCGGCTGGTCATTTCAAGCGCCTTCGGGTTTTTCGCTTGGATGCTGGCGGACTTCCGCAATGCCCCGGTGCAATCGATCCTGATGATGTCCTGTCCCGCGGGGGTGTTCTACGTCATCGGAGCGGTTGTCCGTTTGGGGGAGATTCGTTGAGAGCCCGGTCGCATAGTGCGACTGGGCTCGCTTCTTTTTAGGCCGAAATTGCATTTGCCAATTCAGGATATTCTTGTGATAATGCCGGCAGAAAGGAGGGCGGCATGTCCGGCCATATCGGTACGGCCATCCAGTATCTGCTGCTGTGCGTTGTTATCGTTCTGGCTATTGTCTTCATGATCATCAAGATCATCGTTCTGATATTCGTTGCTCTGATCCAGGCCATGACCGGTCTTGTCAAAGAGAACGTTTCATCGGAACATGACAAAGCCTCGAAGAAACCGTCAAGACGCATACGCGGGCAGATAAGGCCTTCGATCTCCTAGAGACCGGAGGCTTGCCCTTTACGGTTACCTTTCAGGCTTCGCGCAAAGACGCGGGCTTTTCTTTTTGCTCATTGGCGATATGCATGGCCATGCCAATAGAACGAGCGACCAAAAAGACAGCAGGCGCAATCTCTGCAGACAGCCCAAGACCTGGGAGCAATGCTCCAACCATGCCGTCGACATTTAAACAAAGTTTTTTGCCTTTTTGCTTTTCAAGTTCCTGTTCCACGGACAACGCAAATTCAACATGGTTATCCCACATGCCCAGTGCTTCTGCTTTCTTTAATAAAAGCATGGTGCGAGGATCGGTTTCATACACTCGATGCCCATAGCCCGGGAACCGCTTGCCTGCCGACAAAACGTCTGCAACCAGTTGATCCGCCGGTGTTTTTTCTCTGACCGCTGTTTGAAAAAGCCGCATTGCCTCTTGCAAAGGAATTGAACCATGATGCTTGCCCGCCGCTATCAGACCGGCCGCAAGTGCTGCGTGAAATGCTGCCCCTCCGGAGGCGGCCAGGCGGGCTGTTTTTGTGGAAAGCGCCTCCGAGCCATGATCAAGCAATACAATAAAGATCGCTTCCAGAAGCTCGTTCTGTGCCGTATTTGGCTTTCGGCCGGTCCAGGTGAAATAAAGGGCTTGCGCAAAGCTCATTTCAGAGAGGATGTCCTCGATCAGCTTTTCACGAATGGTTGGTTGTTCCATAGTTTTGACAAATCGTATAGCTTTGTGAACAATAGGTTTATCTCATCAAGCTTTCCACCAAGGAGGGGGCGTGTCAAGTTGCGACAAGGAGAAGCAATCGTATCGGGTCCTTGTGGACATGTGGCAATGCCGAGACCGGCATAATCTGATCCGTCTCATTGATACCAGCATTGCCCTGCTTAGAATCCTGCCATACGAGCGGCAGAAGCGGTTTCTCAGATTCTGGGTCAACTTCGTTATCGGCAATCCGTACCCCGCCGGCGTCGTGGACGAGATCCTGCAATTTGCAAGACTCATTTGGAAGCGGCGCGACCGCCACGAGCTCATCGAGCTTCTGAAAGGGGCTCGGGCTGAAACGCTCTACTATTCAATGCGTTTCGCACAGCATTCGTTCGGCGAACTCCACACGGATTTGGAGGGACAATTTCTTATGCATCTTTGCGCCCTGCTGCGTGAAGACAAAGAGCACCAGGCCTAGGGGGACCTGGTGTTTTCAGTTACTCTTGATCTCTTTGATCTAGAGATCCAGATTCTAGATCTCCAGAGTTTAGAGATCCAGAGCTTTTCGCACCTCCCCCAGGATCTCATGATGCACGTCAACAACCATCACGCCCGCATCCTGCAAAGCGCGGACCTTGCTGGTCCTTGTCCCCTGCTGTCCATGAATGATCGCGCCGGCATGCCCTAATGTCATCCCTTTAAAACGCTCGGCCGACGCTCCTGAAATAAACGCAATCACCGGTTTTGCATAGTTTGATTCTTTGATAAACCGCGCTGCCTCTTCTTCATAGCGCCCTCCAATCTCTCCAAACAGAACCACAACCTTTGTCTGTTCATCATCCGCAAATGCTCTTAAACAATCAACGAAATCGGTACCAATGAGCTTATCTCCGCCGATGTTCACGCAGGCTGATTGCCCGAACCCGGCAGCCGTGAGCAGCCGGGCCGTTTCGCTGGTCATGCCTCCGCTTTTTGAAATGATGCCGACAGGGCCGGGCATAAAAGCGCGGTTATCCGCTCCGCCGATCACTCCTGCTTTGCACATTCCCGGAATAATCATGCCAACGGTATTCGGTCCTAAAATACGCGCATCGTGCTGCTGAGCAAGCTCATAAAGATACGACATATCTCTGACCGGTACCCCTTCCGCGATTGGGATAACAAATTTCACACCCGCAAGAATCGCTTCCTCCACGGCGGCCTTGACCACGGCCGGCGGCACGACAATAACAGACGCTAACGCATAGGGTAAATCCGCGGCCGTAAGGTTTGGCGTGCCTGATGCATCCACAGCATCCCGCACCGTATCAAAAACTGGCACGCCCTCCACCACCTCTCCCGCTTTGCCGGGACGCACTCCGCCGACCACATGCGATCCGGCCGCCTGCATGAAGGCAGCAGCGCGTTGTCCTTCCTTGCCGGTGATGCCTTGGATAATGAATTGTGTTTCTTGATTGATGAAGATGGACATATATAGTCTGATCAAGATAGATCTGATCTCTGAATACTGGACCTGCGTTTCTGATTCTGAAGCGGCTCAAATCCAGAGCGAGAAATCAGGATTCAGTTTTCAGACATTAAAGAATGGATGATTTTCTTCACAGCATACAAATCCCTCGCCCTATAATGCGGTTCCTCATATCCATCCCTTGCTGCCCGCTCCGTGTGTACGCTGATGGTTGTTGCTCCAAGCTGATTCAGCGATTTGATTTCTCTATGGAGCAAATCTCCCACACCGATCACTTCCTTAGGTTCTACGCCAAGCTGGCTGATTACCTCAGAAAAGAGTTCTGGTGTCTTGCTTTCATAGGTCTGAACCATGCGGATCAGAGGAATATATTGATCAAGCTTAAGGCGGCTGAGTTCGGTTGTATCATACTGCCCGGCTGTAACCGCGGCCAGCATTAAGCCTTTTTCCCTGCAGAATTGTAAAAGATCCTCCGCGCCGGGAGCAAGCGAGGAAGTTTCAAAGAAAAGCGTTCCAAGGAAATCGAAAATGACTGCTTTGTACATAGTAGTTTCGTCATCCCAAGCGCCGACAGGATGGATCTCATCCTAAGATAAAACCGAGTTACGACAAATGCTCTGCCTCCGCTCCGCTGGCACTTCGGTTGGGATCGCATTTTTCCAACAGAATCTTCGCGGTCTCGGTCATCGGAATTTCTTCACCATAAAAAGTGATATCAAGCCCGGTTTCCTTTTTGACATGCTCAACCAGTTCGCGGGCTTTTTCGTCATTAGGGCCGGCGCGGCGGATGACAACCGGGAAGCTCGGCTTCACTTCTTTGAGCGCATCGATAATCCCGCCAATTGTTTCGTGTACATCGGTGAAATTGGCAGTGGGACCAACCACCCATAATCCGGCCAGCCCCTCTTTGGAAAGCAAGAGTTTGGTGAGATCGCGCACATCTTCGCGCTCAGGATTCCCGCTATACTCCGCAAAGTTGGCGGGGCGGCCTCCGTAATGGATTAAGGCATCCAGACAAGTAACGCTGGCTCCCCCGCCGGAAGAAAGAACGGCAATATTACCATCAAGCTCGATAAAGGTTCTTCCAACTACACCGCGGTGTGAACGTCCATCGATGGCTCGGGCTTGTTCTTCCATTGTCGTAAGTGGACGACCGCCCATTCGTCTTGGAAACGGGAGCTCGTGCCGATAAAGAGCAGTATCATCCAAAATGATCTTTGCGTCGACCGCCATAAAGCCATTCTCAGTTTCTATCAACGGATTGATTTCAGCCAGCTCGCAGTCATATTGCAAAAAGAGCCGGTACAAATGGTGAACAATCTCTGACAGCGATGGAAACAGTTCCGGGCGGACCTCGGCTTTTACAAATGTTTGTTCCAGTTCCTGTTGCGAGATCGGATGGAGCAAACTGAGTTCCATCTGTACAACCGCATCTGGCTGCCGTTTAGCCACCAGCTCAATATCCATCCCTCCGAATTTGCTGAGCATTAGCATGGGCTTTCGCAACAGTGTGTCATAGGTGACACTAAGATAGAATTCTCTTTTTGCCTGAAGACGAGGTTCAATCAGGATTGATTCAAAATATCGCCGCGGGCTTTGCTGTTTCCACATTTTTGTAAGGATCGCTTCTGCTTCATGCGCGTCGGCAGCTTCTTTAATGAGCCCAGCTTTCCCCCTCGACCCGCTCAACGTCTGCGCTTTGAGCATTGCCGGATACGCGACATGAGAAGGAAGCGTTGCGCCTTTCTCATGAAAGAAAAAGTCTGGTACGGGTATACCAGCCTCCTTGAATAAGGTTTTTCCTTCGCCCTCGGTTAAATACATAGACACACAGACATCATAGACTTCTCAGAACACAGACGAAATTTCATGGCTGGCCGCTGATTACTGAGCGCTCAGCGGCAGCGTGTCGGCATTCAGTATTCAGCGTTCAGAAATCTGATCTACCACATCTCTTACCAGCTCCGGTTTATATCGTATCTTGCTTCTTTTCAACGGGTCTGAATCAGCTTTTTCATGGATTATGCCGTCCAACAGCTTCGCCTCCCTGATATCATAACCCGCGGCCTGAAGCCGTTCAATGTCGTATAAAACAGGCTTTTCCAGTTGTGTTTCATGAAAAGCAATCAGCTCTTCTGGCAATTCCGAGATTTCAAGAACAACCAGATCGAGCCGTTTTTGCAGATATTGTTCGATCGCGAGCAAATGATCGCCGGCTGTAAAGCCATTTGTCTGACCATGCTTGGTAAAGCGATTACAAAAATAAATGGTTTTTGCCTTGCTTGCCTGAATAGCTTGCGCAATGCCTTCAACAAGCAGACAAGGAATAATGCTTGTATAAATATCGCCCGGCCCCATGATAATCAGATCGGCCTGCGCGATCGCTTCAAGCACTCCTCGCGCGGGTTTTGGATCCGGATCAAGCCAAACGCGCTGAATGCGGATATGCGATTTTGCATGCGGTTCGTCGATTTTTCCCTCGCCACGGATAATGGTTCGATCCATCAACTCAGCCGTCAATTCAGCCAGCTGATAGGACACGCCAAGCACATTTCCTTTAACGGCAAAAATCCGGTGCAGCGATTCCATCGCCACCTCAGCATCTTCATGCCGTATCCACTCGGATGCTAAGAGCAGATTGCCAAGGGTATGCCCTTTCAACCCGCCTTCAGGAAAACGGAATTCTGCGCTTGCTTTAAGATCATTGGTTGAGAGCGCCGCCAAAGCCCGTCGGATATCTCCGCTTAATGGCGATTTATAATCGCGGCGAAGATATCCATAACTTCCCCCGTCATCAAAAGTGGTTACAATGGCAGTGACATCAAAGTCATCGCGCAAACCGGGAAGGATATTGGTTGCTCCTCCCCCTCCGCCTAAAAAAACGATCTTTTTCTGTTCCATAGGAAGATCAGTTTAGCAGGAATGGGTTATCATCGCCAACAATAAAAAACTTGTTAAAAAGAACGAGCCACCTCCCGAAAGAAGTGGCTCGATGGGCGAAGGTCTCACGACCCGCGCCCTGAAACTGTACCTGTGAGGTCAAGCAGAAGTGCCCGCGGTTGACCTTCGCCCGAAAGCGAAAGAATGCCAGGCTATGATAGAACCCCGAAGGGTACAGGAACACTCGACTCGCTGCTCATCACGGTTCCCACTTGGTGAACAGCGGAGGGATCTACACCCGGTTGTATCCCTCATCGACTCTACCGGGCTTGTTAGGTTGTCAGGATCGCATCCAATGCTGTCTGCCGGACAAGACCTTGAGGCATGCTGAGTCCAGCGTAAACGAAGCAGTGGGAAGCGATAGCAGCTCTGAGACGCTTGTCGCGAAGCCTTGTCACTGAGCTACCCAGCGAATGAACGAAGTATCCGCCCGCCGGGTGCTTAGGCGTCGTAAGGTTTGCCATGGCAACGGCATGCTTGTGCTCACGACAAGGACAGGCAAGCCAATGAGAGACAGCGTTAATCAGAGCTCGTTCCTGTTCATCTTGCGTCTGCAGCTTAATGGTAACAGCGAACAAGACGCGCACCACATGCAGCCGCCCCGCTTCAACCAGCGACACCGAGAAGGGGTGAGCTCCCAGAGCCTGATCAGGATAGACCAGGCAAGCGGCCGGATGCTCGAGGGAGGCAACAGCCATCACGAGGTGAGGGTTGAGCTCTCCGGAACGAATTTTTTCCCTTAGCAGGCGAGCCTCGGCATGAGGATCGCCGTTGCTCAGCGCATCACGCTCGAGGTCACGCAATCCTGCATCCATTGAAGTTCTCCTGATTTGGATTTAGAATCACCCTGACATAAAAAGGGATATTTGTCAAGATAACCGGCAAGTCAAAAAACACCCGAACGGGTGGTTTGAAAGATTGATGTTCGCCGAGGATGCCGCGATTTTAGGTCGCGTCTACATCCCCGGCCCCATCCTCGTAAGCCCGAGCGCCAGCCCAGGGATCTTCTCTCGTGAGATGGTGAGTCGTAAAGATGCTCATGATGATCAACATTATTGATTTCTCAAAATACCACCCCTCGCCTCTCCTAAATGGAAGGGAAGGTTTTATCCTTACAAATCACCCCTCCGTGCTTAGGAGGGGCGAGGGGTGGGCGATAATTAATCTCATCTACTTCACCGTCACACTCTTTGCCAAGTTTCTAGGTTTATCAGGATTATTACCCCGCAGAACGCCCAGATGATAGGCCAGCATTTGCACGGGGATGATATTCACAATCGGTGAAAGCACGTCTTCATTGGGCACGCGCAACCAGTAATCAAAGACCGGCTCATTGGTCGGTGAAACACCAATGATATACCCTCCGCGGGATTTTACTTCCTGCGCATTTGAAAGAATCGCTGCCTTGTTGCCATCATCAGCGACTAAAGCAACAACCGGTGTTCCTTCTTTAATCAGCGCCAAAGGGCCATGCTTCAGTTCACCGCCCGCAAAACCTTCGCCGTGAATATAGCTGACTTCCTGCACCTTGATCGCGCACTCCAAAGCCAGCGGATAGTTCACGCCACGACCGATAAAATACATATCGGTTTCGTTTTGCAACCGTTCAGCCAGTTTCTGAATATGCTCTTCATAGCGCGGGTTCAACCATTCGTTGATCTGACCAACCAGCTCGGTAAGACGCAGCTTGCCTTCCTTCAGTCGTCCATTCACCGCGTATGCCAGCAAGGCGAGCAGCGACATCTGGGCCGTCGTTGCCTTTGTAGACGCAACCGCCTGCTCAGGTCCCGCATTAACTAAAAGAGACAGGTCGGAGGCGCGCATAATGGATGAGCCTCGCACATTCACCAGCGAAAGAATATTCACTCCCTTTGCCTTTGCCTGTTCGATGGCCTCGAGAACGTCTGCGGTTTCGCCGCTTTGAGAAACGACCATCAATAAACTTTTTTCGTTCAAAAATGGGGTGTAGTTGCTGAATTCCGACGCGATCACAAAATTGGTATGCCGGCGCGCGATGGCGTTAAAAAAGTATTCGCCAATATGGCATACCTTGCCCGCCGTGCCGCAACCAGA
Source organism: uncultured Gammaproteobacteria bacterium (assembly GCA_964503955.1). GTDB lineage: Bacteria > Patescibacteriota > Patescibacteriia > VMEV01 > CAYQCH01 > CAZDCG01. The sequence continues at coordinate 59,673 of CAZDCG010000004.1, read as the reverse complement.
AAGAAATGCTCCGCGGGAATCTTTGATCATTTGCACCGCCTTCATGATCTCTTCCTCATCCTGTTCGATTGCGCGCCGGATTGTCTCACGCTGCTCATGAATTTCTTTGATCATGAAATGAGGATAATCGCCTTTCTCCGCTTGCTCCGCGTTCCAATCAATGGTCACGGTTCGGCGCTCAACCGGCAGCAGCGTTCTCACATCATAGTAACGAGGGGCGTCATCCACCACTACCATTTGATAATCATCGAGATAATTCACCTCTCTTGTATGCGCAAGGAAGGCCGGAACATCTGACGCAATGAAGCATTCATCATTTCCGATTCCCACAATCAATGGAGATCCGAATCGCACGCCAACTAAACGGTGTAGATCCTTATCAATCACAACAATCGCGTTTCTTCCTTCAAGCCGTAAAAAGGCTTTTTGCACCGCGGGTAAAAATTCCATTTCAGAAGCGTATCGCTGAATCAAGTTTGCGATCACTTCGGAGTCTGTTTCTGAAGTAAACGAATATTGTTCTCCCAACAATTCTTCTTTCAATTCCTGAAAATTCTCTACGATGCCATTGTGCACAAGCGCGTACCGCCCATTATTGCTGAGATGCGGATGCGCATTCTCTTCCGTTACGGATCCAGTCGTGGCCCAGCGGGAATGGCCAATGCCCAGCGCATGTTCGCCAAGCGACAAAACCTGCTCTAAGGAAATATCGCCCACTTTTCCCACGCGCTTGATCACGCGCACGGGACTTGAAGATACCGCGATCCCCCAGGAGTCATACCCTCGGTATTCAAGATGCTGCAATCCCTCAAGAAGCATAGGAACCGCATTGCGATTCCCTTTATAGGCGATAATCCCACACATACGCTATGAAGATGAATTTCGAAGATGAGCTTGCAATTCCCTCATGGAAGTTACTTCCGTCATGCCGTCCGGCGTTGGCGTATCAGAATATTTGGCATTGGGCCTTCGCATACGGACAAGCTGAATATCGGGTCTTGCCTCCTGAACGGATTTCAGTTCAGCCGGCTTGTCATCCACCAGGACAACCGGCCTGCCATTGCCTCGCCCTTTTAGGTAATCCGCTTTCAAATCCGTAATCGTGACAATTTCATCAAAAAAAGAACGGACGCCTGATTGCTCGATTTTTGCTCCCTGCCAATCTTCATCGCCCCAGGATAAAAGAATGAGCGTATGACCGACTGATTTGAGTTCCCTGCAGACCTCCATCACATCCGGGTAGAGGCAGTGACCGCTCGATTTGGCAACATCCCACAACGTTTTTTCAATGATTTCCTGAGCGATGCCTGATTTAGAAGCCAGTCGATTCGCAAATCCCTGCACGGTAAACACTTTCCAGTGCGTTTCAAGGCTATAGGCCTCTTTGTACATCTTTTCAGGGATGCCGATCCGCTCCAGCGCGCTAATAAGCTCCTGATGCATGCGCTGCATGTCAAAGAGGGTATGATCAAAGTCGAGAATAATTCGCATAAAGCTTAGACGAGATGAGAAATTATGGAGAATTCCGTTTAAGAAGCTTTTCGACCATGGCCAGCTGTTCAGGAGTATTGACCCCCATCGCTTCGACGAGGTCATCGCCGATCATGGTATCAAGAATTTCTCCCTGCTTAATCGCAAGCTCAATTAATTCCGTCAGATAATATTCGCCCTGAGCGTTTGCCTTTGAAAGGCGCTTGATATTCTGCCAAAGCCAAGGCCCGTGAAACGCGTAGTAGCCCGGATTGATTTCTTTCACGTCAAGCTCCGTATCCGACGCGTCTTTGGCTTCGCGGATCGCGCAGATATTCTCGTCCTCGTCGCGCAGAATGCGGCCATAGCGGCTGAATTGGCCTTCATGGATGCCAAAATGCGGAATACGATAGGTAACCATGGCAATCGGACCGCGGCTGTATTGCAGCATTTCCGCCAGTCGCTTCAAGGTAGAAGGCCTGACTGCGGGATGATCTCCGTAGACAATGATGACATCTTCATTAGGATCAACCGCGTGCTCGCAAACGGCAACCGCATGTCCGGTCCCAAGCTGCTGATGCTGTTCCACAAAATGAACATCATGATCCTTCAAATGGGCTTTTACCTGATCCGCTCCATGGCCAACAATGATCGTTGGCTTGGGATCAAGGCCGCTCGATTTCACCGCGCCAAGCACATGCTCAATCAGCGATTTACCGGCAAGCGGCGTGAGCACTTTTGGCATTTCAGATTTCATGCGCGTTCCTTTTCCGGCAGCAAGAATGAGGACTTTCATACATGTTCATTAAGCGTCTCCCACATTGATTGAAATAGCAGAACCTGGGTCTGCGCGACATTGCTGTCTTCAAGGATCACCCCGTGCGGCTGCTCCTGGTCATCAAGCGAAATGAACGCTGTTTTACTTCCAAAAATAATGGTGTAGGTCATAGCTCTGGCTTCTTTGCTCAGCCAGCGTCGCTGGGCAAGCTGCTCATGATTCGATCCCCCCGGTCCAAGGGCGATCACCGAGACGAAAATGCCCGCTTGTGTCCGCCGTTTTGTGAAATCGGGGATCGCGTCGTAAAGATGCTGCGCAATGACGGAAGAAGAATAGACGAAATATTCCTTCTTCGGTAATTGCGATACATCACTGAGCACCTCAAGGAGAATAGAACGAATAGCCTTTGCTCCATGGTAATACCGTGCAACCGGTTTTGATTTTGCCGCCTGTTTGGCGATCGATGAAAGCTGAGGCAAAACGTCCTGCAATTGCTGCTGCAGCTGAAGAATTTCCTGGCGGCGGTCATCAATCATTTGCGCGAGCGATCCAGGATCTTCTGCCACAAAGTATGTTTTCTTTGATTCATCGTAGAAGGAAACAACGCCTCGTTCCTGCAGCGATTTGAGAATGTCGTAGGTCGTTCCGCGGTTGACCCCGGAAACTTCGGACAATTGGCGAACTGAACTGGGCCCCCTGCGCAGCAAGGCCAGATAGACGGACACTTCTTTGGGAGAAAGCCCCAAACCATGGAGAAATAATTCAGGCGTGACCATACTCAGCTCATCATAGCCTATCCATATATCCTGTCAACTTTTTATCTGCAAAATAAAATAAAAAACCTGATTTTTGCTAAGATCAGGTCCAAAAAATGGAGATTTTTGAAGAATATTTTCTACAATCATCCTAAAGCTTCGATACCAGGCAATGATTCCCCTGACAAAAACTTCAACGCGGCACTGCCACCTGTTGAGATGAAATCAAACTCATCCAGCATCCCGAGATCGGCAATCAATGCACCTGTTTCCCCCCCTCCGATTAAAACCATCCCTGAATGAACAGACAGAGTTTCGATCAGTGCATAAGAGCCCTGCCGTGTTTGCTCCTCTTCGATATAGCCCATGGGGCCGGCCCAAAAAATCGTTTTAGCTTTTTGCACGATCCCTTTATAAGCAGCCACGCTCGCAGGACCGATATCAAGAATGGCTTCCTGCTCTTCAAGATGACGCATCTGAAAATGTTTCAGTGTTTTGATCACAATCTCTCCTTCCTTCTTCTCGGCGACCGCCACGTCAGAGGGCAGAATAATCTTCCCAGAAAACTCCTCCATAAGTTGCTTAGCCAGATCAAGTTCTTCGGGCTGGACTAAGGACGCGCCGATCTTATACCCCTGAGCGGCAAACAATGTATTCGCGATTGCCCCCCCCATAAGAAGAGTATCGGCTTTTTCTCCAAGCACGCGCAAAGCCCCCATTTTTTCTTTTATTTTGGCGCCGCCGACGAGAATGACAAATGGCTGCTCCGGCTCGTCTCGAAGCGAATTCAGATGCCCCAACTCTTGTTGCAGGCGAAACCCTGCGGCAGCCGGCATGAGTTTTGGCGGCCAGATAACCGAGGCATAGGATTCATAGCTGTCGGCAAAAGCGTCATTAACAAAAACATGGCCAAGCCGTGCCAACTGGCATCCGAAGTCCTTGTCGTTTTTTCGTTCTCCTTCGTGAAACCGGAGATTTTCCAGAAGAAAAATTGTTCCGTCTGGCGCATCTTCAATATGGTGTTCCACTTCCCGCCCGACGCAATCAGATAGAAATCGGACTTCCTGCCCAAGCAACTCCTGCATTCTTCTGGCGACCGGCATCAGCGAACATTGCGGATCACGCCGCTGCGGCCGTCCCAGATGCGCGATGATCACGGTTTTCTTGGCGCGGCCTGCCGCATAAGCAACCGTTTGCAAGATTGTTTTGATGCGAAAATCGTCAACGATCATCCCGTCTTTTAACGGAACGTTCAGATTTAAACGAAGAAGGGCGATTTTGCCCTTCATTGAGAGATCAACGATGGATCGCATAATTATTTTTTCTTGGCGAGGAAGTCTCTGAATTCAGAAAGAGCGCGGCGGCGCATACTCAGTTGATTCTTCTCTTCAAAAGACATTTCCGCGAATGTTTTTGTGGCATTTTCAGGAAGAAAAATAGGATCCCACCCAAACCCGAATTCACCTCTTGGTTGAACGATCAATCCTCGCACCGAACCTTCAAAGTAATGATCACGCCCCTGATCGTCCAAATACCCGATCACGGTTTTGGCTTCCGCGTAATGATTGCTAAAACATGCGGCAATATCGTACAAGCGCGCGTGTTCAACTTTTGACAGAAACCATCGGGTAAAAGGCCCGGGCCAGCCATTCAGGCATTCCAGATACAAACCGGAATCCTCTACGATAAATTCCCCTCTTGCATAGGCTTTTGCCTGTTCCAGCTTCTTCTTGATCACGAATTTCGGATCTTCATGCTGAATCTCATCCAGATCGATCTGTATTTGTTCAAGCGATGGAATGATCGCCTGCGCCTCGCGGAATTTTTTTTCACTTGAGGTAAGAAAGCCAATAGCCATATGCAGACAACCGTATCATAACAAAGTTACCTGAGCCAATCAAAACATTTGCAAAAAGTGACGACAATTTCCGCCCCGAGGGCGGAGACATTACAGACTTGTCAGACGCTGGAGACATCACAGGCGGCAAAGGTTTTTACGCAAGCAATCCAATATGCAAGAGGCATGCAGGCTCCGAGGGGCTTGAGGAAGATGGAGGATTTTTCCATAAGATCTCAGCTTTCGATGAGATTCAAGGAAAACCGAGTACCGGAGTGAAGCGTACTGGAATACAATGATGCGTCCAAAGTAAGGATGCCCATTCTATATCCAAACAATGCTCGCTAGTCTACACCTTCTCTTAAAAGGCTCGTAAGTTTACCGTGATTCGAGGAAGCGGGAGGATCGCAAACGAGGCGTACTGAAATGTACGTCGAGTGCGGACCGCATCCGCTGACAAAGAAGTACGGTAAAATCACGAGCCTAAAGAAAAAAGACGCGTATTAACGCGTCTCTTTTCATAACCTGGCACCGACCTACTCTCGCGCTGTGCACTACCATCGGCCCTGGAGGGCTTAACTGCTGTGTTCGGGATGGGAACAGGTGTGACCCCTCTGGAAATGGCACCAGAAGGAGCAGACTAGATGATTAGTCGTCTCTTTCCATTCCATTTCTCTGAACGCAATACTTCCAATAATATCAACTGCACCTTTGCGAGTCGCATGTGATCGCAAACGTATTTATGCTATCTTTTCAGCGGCTTTAATCTCGTTCAGATTTCAGTGCGATTCGAGGCGAGAGCGAGGTGCGGAGTAAACCGTACTGATGTACGGCGTCGAGCACCGGAGCTCTCAACAAAGAAGCGCGCGAAATATGACGCAGAGAAATTCACTGAAAGGTTACCTCAATCCATTAGTACTGCTCGGCTGAACCCCTCACGGGGCTTACACCTGCAGCCTATCAACCTGGTCGTCTCCCAGGAGGAATAAAGATCTAATCTTGAACACGGCTTCGTGCTTAGATGCCTTCAGCACTTATCCGACCCGAACATAGCTACCCAGCGGTGCCCCTGGTGGGACAACTGGTACACTAGAGGTTCGTCCTTCTCGGTCCTCTCGTACTAGAGAAGGAGGTTCTCAAATCTTAACGCGCATAGCGGATAGGAGACCGAACTGTCTCACGACGTTCTGAACCCAGCTCGCGTGCCGCTTTAATTGGCGAACAGCCAAACCCTTGGGACCTTCTCCAGCCCCAGGATGCGACGAGCCGACATCGAGGTGCCAAACCGCGCCGTCGCTGTGGACGCTTGGGCGCGATCAGCCTGTTATCCCCGGAGTAACTTTTATCCGATGAGCTTCGACCATCCTATATTGGATCGTCGGATCACTAAGTTCTACTTTCGTAACTGCGCGACGTGTCTGTCTTGCAGTAAAGCTGGCTTGTGCCTTTACACTATCGCTCCGATTTCCATCCGGAGCTAGCCAACCTTTGTAAACGCCTCCGTTACTTTTTAGGAGGCGACCGCCCCAGTCAAACTACCCGCCAGATACTGTCCCCGCACCGGATAGACGGCGCAAGGTTAGCCTTACCACGACAACAGGGTGGTATCTCACTGGCGCCCGAAGGCTCCCACCTATGCTGAACAGTTGAAGCAATAAGACAATATCAAGCTGTAGTAAAGCTTCACGGGGTCTTTTCGTCCTGCTACGCGTAACGAGCATCTTTACTCGTCATGCAATTTCACCGAGTACATGGTTGAGACAGTCTCCAAGTCGTTATGCCATTCGTGCAGGTCGGAACTTACCCGACAAGGAATTTCGCTCAATTTGTTACTTCTACCACATGTAGAGGAATGGTCATTTCTGCCATTCTCCCTATGTCGCCATAGGGGTCGGACTATATCTTACGATTATGTATCGTTCCGGCGTGTAGTCTCTGAGGATTCCAGAAATGAGGAGGGTTTTCTGCGGTTCATCTGTTCGATCAGTTTCGCGATTGTTTTCAATCCTGAAAGATGCAGATGCTTTCGTTCTTCCATAAGAACGATGATCTTACAAAAGATTTCAAAATCATTTCTCTTCGCCGTCAAAAGCTGAGCTTTTTTGAAGAAGGGAATAATTTTTTCTTTCAAGTCTCTACGAGACCTGACGCAGTATTTTATTAGATGTTCGCGATGATTGTCATAGCGCTTATTGAGGATTAGCTGTCCGCATTTGAAATGTTTTTGAAGTAATTCAAGCGCTGATCTGCTTTTCTCTCCTTGCGTGATAACAAACTCAGGAAACACCTGCCACCCAGTAGAGGTTGTTTTGTTACGGATAAGACTAACAGAGAAGCAACCTTCACCGTCAGTAAATCCTACAATCCAACCAATCATTTCTGGTCTTTCCTGCTGATTGTCTGGCAACTTTGGTAAATCTTCAACCAAAGCTACATCTGTGGCGTTTTTCCTAGGCATACTATGGTGACAGTATACCCTAGGAGCACAGAATTCTCCAGATATTCCAGCATATAGCCAGATTTTTCTCCTACATCTGCCCGGCATAGGCAGTTCGGAAGAGGGGGCTTTCACCCCACTAAGGCAACAAATTCACCTTAGGACGATTATAGTTATCGCCGGCGTTCATCCGCGCTTGGATTCAAGGCTACGCCAATAAATTGGATCACCTCTCCTCTTAACGTTCGGACACTGGCCAGGCATCAGCCCCTATACATCAGCTTGCGCTTTAGCAGGGACCTGTGTTTTTGGTAAACAGTCGCTTGGAGTCTTTCGCTGCGACCTACAACCCCGAAGGGCGTAGGCAGGCCTTATACCGAAGGTACGACCGCTGTTTTGCCGAGTTCCTTAACCATGTTTCTCTCGTTCACCTGAGGCTTCTCGCCTCACCCACCTGTGTCGGTTTACGGTACGGACACGATGCTGATTAACCCTAGAAGTTTTTCTTGGCTCAACCTCCGCCTCCGTCGATTCCACCCGAGGGCTTCCTCTTCAGATGCAGGCTTCTGTATTGCGCTACGGATTTGCCAATAGCGCCAGTTGCCTGCCCCAACGTAGATAACCAAACTACGCGGAGACTTTGATCAAGCGTCACTCCATCAGTCAACACCGTGGTGCAGGAATATTAACCTGCTGTCCATCGACTACGCTTTTCAGCCTCGCCTTAGGACCGACTAACCCTGAGCTGATTTTCATGGCCCAGGAAACCTTGGGTTTTCGGTGTGCGGGGTTCTCACCCGCATTTCTGCTACTTATGCCAACATTCTCACTTCTTATCACTCCACCCATTCTCACGTTTGGGCTTCAACGCAGATAAGAACGCTCCCCTACCGCCCATACCTCGAAAGGTATAGACCCGCAAATTCGGTACTTCGTTTAGCCCCGTTACATTTTCGGCGCAAGGCAGCTGGACGAGTGAGCTATTACGCTTTCTTTAAAGGATGGCTGCTTCTAAGCCAACCTCCTCGTTGTATAAGCCGCCTCACCACCTTTCACACTTAACGAAGATTTAAGGACCTTATTTGGCGATCTGGGCTGTTTCCCTTTTCACTAATGGAGCTTAGCCCCCATAGTGTAACTCTGCGATTATAATCCTCCGGTATTCGGAGTTTGTCTGTGGACGGTACCCGAAGGCCCGAACCTCAAACAGTGCTCTACCCCCAGAGGGGACGATCGCAGGCCAGTCCAAAAACTGTTTCGGGGAGAACCAGCTATAGCCGAGTTCGATTGGAATTTCTCCGCTATCCACAACTCATCCCCGCGTGTTGCACGGCGCGTGGGTTCGGTCCTCCTCTCATCTTTCGATGAGATTCAACCTGGCCATGGATAGATCACCCGGCTTCGGGTCTTGTCTATGCTGCAGAAGAGAGGAATAAATCCCCGGACGGGTCAATGACCCGAGACGGGAATTATTCCTCTCAGTTCGGCGGTTAAGCCTCGCTTTCACTATGCCTTCTCTCTATATAGAGATTAAACAAGCAACATAGAACAAACTCGTTGGCTCATTCTTCAATAGGCACGCCGTCAGTCCCGAAGGACCTTCGACTCCTTGTAGGCAAATGGTTTCAGGTCTATTTCACGACCCCTCACCGGGGTGCTTTTCACCTTTCCCTCACGGTACTAGTTCACTATCGATCATCTGGTAGTATTTAGCCTTGGAGCATAGTCACCCCTGATTCCAACAGGATTTCACGAGTCCCGCTGTACTTGAGGACATAGTCCATAGGTGGAGAAGCATATTTCGATTACAGGGCTATCACCTTCTTTGGCGTTCCGATTCCAGGAACTTCTTCTATATGAACTCCAACTATCTAGGAATATTGTGATTCCTAACGACTCGCCTCACAACACCGAATCGGCAACGGCACAATCCTTTAACCTGACTGCTTGATATAAGATAAATCCCACATCTTACAGAAAGGCCCACCGATAGGGTTTAGGCTTTTCCCCGTTCGCTCGCCGCTACTAAGGGAATCACGTCCTTTATAAATCTGACAGTCAGCACCGAAGTGATGTCTGCAGATTTATAAAGGGTCTTGCTGTTTTCTTTTCCTCTAGGTACTAAGATGTTTCAGTTCCCTAGGTTGTCTTCACTGACCTATGTATTCAGTCATGTGATGACCGTGCTTTACACGGCCGGGTTTCCCCATTGGGACATCTCCGGGTCACAGGTTGCTTGCCACCTCACCGAAGCTTTTCGCAGGCTGCCACGTCCTTCATCGTCTCCAGATGTCTAGGCATTCACACATTTGCCCTTATTGAGGTAACCATTCAATGAACTTGAATGGCCACAATAAGCATTTGTAGCAGCAGTGTCATTTAAGACACTGCATTGTAAATTGCATTTGCGTCGCATGTATCTTCACAAAGATGCATGTGACATTACTGGTTTGTATTGCGTTATATTCAATTGTCAAAATGCAGTCTTCACAACCGGGATCGAATGACCGGATCATCCAGTCTCGGGGGTGAAATTTGAGGGACGAAAAAACTGGCCCGTAAGCCAGCCGCAAGGATTTCCTTTCCAGAAATCATTATGCGACTTGCCTAGAAAACAGTATTCTGTTCACTTTGGAGATTTTGCATAAGATAATTCCCAGAAAGAGGTCCGCATTTCTAAGAAATCGGACATTTCATTGGTAGACAGATTGTAGCAAAGAAGGAAAAACACGTCAAGTCTTTTGGGGATAGCCGGTGGATAGCTGTTCGTTTGGAGGTTTTGGTTGCAGGTAAAAGAATCTGCAGCGGGCTATAAACAGCAATCTACCGCCTGAAATTCAGCTTATAAAGGGCGAACGGCACGAGCAATCTGCATCGCTGTGCCGTCCTAAATGCCCTACCGCTGAGGGCGTTGCCGCTCGTCCCGCTCACGGTTCCGATCCATGCTCATGATCCCCACCCCAAAGAGTGCGATCATGAACAACCCCTGCCTGATCTGGATCAGCAGAAGATCCGGAGGCGACCAGTCCGAGTGGGCAACCTGGACGTAAACGGTAAGACTGAACATGGCAAACGACAAGAGCCAGATGAGTCGTCCCACGTAAAACATTTCTCCTCCTGTTGGAATCCTCGGGATGTGATATTTCAACAGATGTGGGAGATTGAAGCAAGGTGGGTGAGCGTTGGGCAGACTTTAAAGACATAACAGGCTCCTGAGATCTGCAGACAAACACAAGCGTTTTTCTGCTGCTGCATTGAAAAGCTCGCGAAGCGACACCGTGATCTACCTCTATTTTCCAGGTCTACTTCTCTATCTAAGAGACACAAGAGATTATGACGATGTTTAGATATAGATGTAGACAGAGAAATCAGACACTAGAGCAAAAAAACGCACAGAGTGCGTTTTTTTGTGGTACCGGGGACAGGACATCAAACCGTCGCTTCGCTCTCCAAGGGGAAACGGCGTTTCCCCTATGGCGCTTCGCTGTACCCCTTCCTCAAAAACCGCCCAGTGGTGAAAACTTCCGTTTTCCCCACGCCCCTTTCCCAAGGTTCGAGTCCTCTGAATAAAAGCAAAGCCCCCGCATACAATCATGCGGGAGCTTTGCTGGTACCGGGGACAGGACTCGAACCTGCACAGGTTTTACCCCACGTGGTCCTAAGCCACGCGTGTCTACCAATTCCACCACCCCGGCATATAAATTGTGTCTGCCAACCTGCCCGCCAGTCCTAAGGGAGTTCGACGACCGATGGACGGCGGGTTCCACCACCCCGGCAAAGGGAAACAAAAACGTGCCTGGCTGGCACGTTTTGTACTGTACGATTAGGTTGTTTCTTTGTCAATTATTACTGTCTTGGAGAGACCACGATTTGTCCAGGCCATGTCACGCGCGTGACGGCTCCCCAGTTATCACGTACCAGTACGCGAGGCGTGTAAACACAGTCGGTTGCGCCTTCACACGTATAGGTATGAGAGAAGGAGAAGAAACCGAATTCATTTTCCGTGTCTTCTACGCATGCATCAAGGCTGTCGCCGAAATTTTCCGGATTACAGGTCGCGTCAGGGAATTGCTGGTTCTGGCAATCTCTGTCCGCATCACAGGAGATCAGGACATTATAGCTGCAGGAGCGCCGGCAGACATGTTTATGATTCTTGAAGGAACCAACCGAGGTAGACAGGTCAGTATTGTCGCCCCAATCAACCATGATCACACGCAATGGCATTTGTTCTCCATTGCTGTTATAGGCATAGAAGCTGACGGTTACCGGCGCGCGCCCTTCCGTGCTCGTGATTGTGCCGTTTACCCTTCCATTGACGGAGAATCCGCCATCATTCGCAATGAATCCTTCCGCATAGCCGTTTGGACTGGTGGAATCTGGAATGGTCGGCTGAATCACAGGCGGCTCGGCAACGGATGGATTGTCACGGATCAGGTCCCAGCCAATGGCATCATCCTGAACATACTGATTTCGTCCGGAAGAATCACCGCATGCTTGTCCGGCCTGCAAGCCGTCGCAGAGCCCGGTATTTGGTTTACCAATCTCGGTGGAACATCGATCCACGCGGCAGGTGGCAACCGCATTGCACTCAGCTGAGTTATTGCAGATCTGTCCGGAATTCGCGGACCAGATTGTCTGGCCATTGACCTGGCCGACACAGCGGTTCTGCGTGAAATCGCATTTACCGTCAAGAACCGGCGGAGCGCAGTCGGCATCGGTTTGGCACGCATTGCCTTTCCATGGACCTCCTTCACAGATGAACACGCTATTCGCGTCATCAGGCGCTTCAACACAGTTGAAGCCGGGAATATCAACAAAGTCGGTCTGGAGATCCTCAATGGCTGGTCCGGAACAATCCAGATCGCTTGTGCATGAATATGTGTGTTTTACTCCGCCGACACAGAGGCCGGTTTCCTGGTTGGCCTGCTGGCATGTATAGGCAATAGATGAATCCGTATCACCGCATTCGTTGACTGATTTGCAGAATTCACCTTCTCTTGGTCCTCCCTGGCATGTTCCGACGCAAACCGCTTCAAATCCGAGCTGCCAATACCAGACCCCGTAGGATTTAGCAAAGAGTTCCTGCAGCCGTCTTGTGCCGTCTTCCAACTGTTCGGTTCGCGTATATGGCTGATTGATGGCCTGATCTGTCCAGACCTGATTATCGGCTCGCACGCGGACCCAATCATTATTGGCCCATTGCGGATAAAGCGAGAGCAGACTGTACGGCGAACCGGCATTCGGGAAGAGCGGACATGGACGTCCTTTCTTATTTGGATCACGATCCTGGCAAACACCGAATTTCAATGGATCCGGATTTTCAGGATCTTCACCTGGAACGCGGCAGTCATTGCATTCTACAAACTGCGTTGCCGGCTTCAGCAATAATGGTTCAACAAGTTCTTCAAGCTTTTCTGTTCCCGCACGAACGCTGCCAAACGGAACGTTTTGCTGGATGTATGTCCAGCCAAGCTCCGGCACGATATATTCAGTATCATGGATGCGGTCTGTATAGGCTTTGTTCACGCCAGCTGGGCTTTGGATACGCGCCACCACGCTGCACATAAGGGCATTGTTCGGATTTTCCGGATCAAACGGAGGATTTGGATAGACTTTTGGATACCACCCTTCGCCGTAACGCGGAATACAGGTCACTTCAGGATATTCATCCGTTCCAAGCAGATCGCTTGCCAGATCCAGCACGCCAAAGGCTGCCAGGGCCTGGAATATGCTTGCTCCCGCGCCAAAGCTGAAGAATGAAACAAGGCCGAAAATAATCGTTTGATCTGTCTCATTGAGATTCAAGAATCTTGTGCCGGTTGATTCAAGCAAGTCGGGAGCCTTAAACGGATGCGTACAGGTGCCGCTGCGCTGAACGATGGTTTCATAGTGTGGTGAAGGACATGCCCCGCAGGATTCCCTTGGAGTGAGATATTCGGCAAAGACCGCCTGCGCGCAGTACATGGTCTGTTCATGATCCGCGTAGTATCCCGCATTGATATCGGTATTGTTCAAGTCTCTCGCGCCCTGGATGAGATCAACCGGATACCAGGTCAAGCAAGCAGTTTGTGAACGGTCTCCATTAATGATGCGGGAATTGTCTCGTTCCAGACAATAGCCTTCCCAGCCGTAATAGACTTCTTTTTTGTCGAATTTTTGCGGCTCGCCTCGCACGGTAATGGTTGATGGAATAATCGTATCAAGCGAGTAATAGCGGCGATCACCCGCATAGTAGGCTTTGACGTAATTACATTCGACATTCTCTCCGGCCGTACCGATATTGGCATTGGCAAAGAGCGGATTGACTGAGCTGATGCCTCCCGGATTTTCGGCATCTGTATCAGGATAGAAGGTGGCAACCGATGGAGGGAATGGAGAATCGTTTTCCGGATACGCGCGGCATTCTCCCTCAGATGCTGTTCCTCCACGTGAGATTCCGCGGTTGATGAAACATGATCCTTGGAAATCTCCGCTGTCCGGATTCAATTCCAAACGGCAAACCTGCTCAATGCCGCCTCCCTGCGGACAATCGGCAGAGGTAAGACAGCTTTGCTGATTCGGAGGAACTTCAAGATATGCCAGACGATACTCGGACGGAGTGCCGTCTTCAGTGATATTCAGACTGTATTGCTTGAGCGTTTCAACAGGATAAGCAAATGGAATGGAGTATCCGGTATAATCATCGCCCACCCATGATGTATCGCGGTTTTTGTAGAATTCTTCTGTGAGCAACGGCTTGTCATCCGCATTATCCCATTGCAGACAAACCGCAGGATTGAGTGGATCATATTCCAGACAACGTCCAATATCGTAATTAAATGATTTGTAGGTCTGCAGATTCTGATCCCAGGAATAACCTGAGCTGACACCGGTCAGCCACTGGCTGCAGACACGGTCAAGCTGAACGCGAAGCAAGGTATTTGTATTGCAGCCGACATCGCCTGTCTGGCAGCCCTGCGCCGCGCCGACGATATCAATATCGTCACCGGATTTGAAATACTTGCTGCGTACGCTCTGATCATCAAACAAGACGCAGCCTTTCTTCCAGTCCACCACGCCATTGCATTCAGAAGCCGCTGTCCCCGGCAAGGTGCTCTTCTTGTAATAATATGACTGCTGCGTAATCGGTTCATAAAACTGCGTACAGCTCACGGCTGAAGGAACACATCGGTTCACATAGCTATTATCCTTTGCCTGCAAACAGTCGACAGGATTTTCTTCGGTTCCACCGACCTTGAACCATGCGTAGCGCACCGGGAAGGAATTTGGCACTTCGCGGTATTCACATTGCTGCAGACCCGGATTCTTGGCGTATACGACTTCATTGCGGCTATTGGTAAATGCTTCGCATCGCAGTGATTCCTGCGGACAGAGAATACTTGCGTACTGGTCCGGATTATTTTTGAGATAGACGGAGTTGAATGAAGTAATCTGATTGTTCTGGTCAAAAACCGGCTTGCCAAGTTCCATGCAGCCCACTTGTTCCGCCTGGCATCGATACTCTTTTCTATTAACCAGATAGGTAACACTATCTTCAGGCACAACAACTTCGGCGAGATTGCCGGGCTGATACACTTCGCGGTATGGCGCAACAGAATTATGCGTGTCAATCAGGGCTTCACATCCGATCTTGTCTTCTGAACAAAGCCGTGTAAATGATTTGAGAAACTGCGTCTGATTTGAAGTGTCTCCCTCAATCCGGTATGCCTGGCATCCCACCATAGAACGCGAAGCTGAACCGCCGGCCAGCGGAGGATTTGTTTCACATGTATTTGGTGTTTCCCAAGAATCTTTTGCGAGATACAAACTGCTATTGATGCGGCGCAAGGTGATATCGTCCGCAAATAGGCTGATAATATCCGGCTTATTAGAGGCTCCTTCTACCACGAGAATCAGCTGCTGAACGCCTGAAAGCTCCGTAGGAGTCGTGATCGGCCCGAGACGGTACTTATTCCATGACAGGGTCCCGGTAACAAAACTACCGATGCGGTTTGCTTCGACCGGCGCATTGCCAAGATAAGCCGTAACCGTGAGGAAATCGCTGACGGAAGCACGGGCGTTCAGCTCGAGCGTATACGCAGTGTCGGCGGCGATATCTTCTACAACCGTTCGGGTTTCCGCATTGATGGTTCCCTGCTGATTGCCAAGCTTCATGGAATGGCCGCCGACTTTGACAGACTCTGTGCTAAGTGAAGCATTGATCCAGTCGCCGATTGTCCCATTCTCAAAGTTTTCAGCCAGCACAACCGCCACATTATGGCCGGTTGTTCCAAGATACTCGCGGCAGCCAAGCGCTTCGGCGCGGCAGACACGGCTTTCTGACGCGATCGCCTGGAAAACACAGCGCTGCGTGAGCGCATCCCATTCGCCAAGCCGTGCGATACATTCCTGTTCATTCACAAGACCTGGACGAGCGCGCAGCGGCACGCAGGCTTCCGAACAGGTGATGGTTTTGCTCAAATTGCGGAATGACCGTGATCCATCTTCGCCGATCAGCTCGCGGCAATCCGCGTCATTTGGATCACAGGTGACGCTGCCATCGGTTGTTTGCGGCACGCCCGTACCATCTTCATTGATGGCAAGCAGGCTGAAATTGACAAGCTGGAAGCCGGTTACATCACTTCCTTCCCAGGCGAAGTATGTCTGGCATTGCGGCTGTGGTTTTTCACAGTGGCGGATTTGCGAATAGTATTCAAGCCCTTCTCCTCCCCGCGCGACTACGTCCAAATTGGTGAACTGCTCACAACCGACTTCCTGAGCGGAACAAACATCTGCGGAAGATGGAATAAAATTCACAATACGCTCAGGCTCAAGATCAGTTTCCTGCTGTTCGTAGGTGGCATACCCGACACATTCAGCCGGACAGAGATCCTGTCCTGTCGCAACCCCCGTGACCGTTGCCGCGTTCTTTCGATCCACAGGAAGATAGCGCTGGCAGCCGACATCTTCAAATGTACAGGCAGGCGCATTCTTCAAGCTGACCTGGTTTACAGAGCCATACTCTTTATAGGAGGTCGGCAAGGTATTGCGTTCAAGCTGGATGGCATCGTAGAAAACCGCTCCGCCTGGATTCAGATTCGCGCAATCCCCGTTATTGCCTGCCAGCACAAAGGTGTACGAACGTGTTGTTGACGGCATGACAAAGGTAAAGGCGAATGATTTCCAAACATTATTAACATCTTCAACGGTGAAGGTGATTCCCTGAAAGAACAGCTGCAAATCTGCCGGAGTGACATTTTCCGTTCGGACGCGTCCGCTGAGCGTATATTGCTGACCGATCTCGAAATGTCCAAGCGGTGCTTCATATTGCAATCCAGGGCGGCATTCTCCGCCTGGCTGCGGCTGGATGCGGACGGATGCTTCTCCATGCTGGGCATCATCGTTGAGTGAGATGAGCGCCTGCCGCGCTGACCAGCCGTCGGGAATGCTGTTTTCCGCAACCGTATCACCCAGTCCGAGCACATAATTATGCCCCGCATCATCTTCAAAACTGCCGTTACGGATCAGGTTGGAACCATTGCCCATGCGAATATAAAGATGACATCCCGCATCGTTTGGATCACAGGCCTGTACAGCAGACGTTAAATGGACACGATTTGTTTCCTGCCATTCGCCGGCGGAGTTTTTAACCGTTGAGTACCATGTGCATCCTGCAGTCTGTGCATTGCAGCCTTCGTATTCCAATGTGGAAGAAAGCCAGAGATTTTGTGTCGTATCTTCGCCGGAAGAATAGAATTGTTCGCAGGTCGCATAATGTTCCGGGCATTGCTCGGCAGGGAATCGCCATTCGCGCTGGTCGGCCGTACAATACGCCCACGCTCGGCATTCGCCATCATCGCCAAAGGCAATACAGTCCTGAATATCAACGCATTCGGCGACGCGATCGGTTCCTCCTGATTGAAGAATCTGCCCAGGTGCTTTTGCCGCACAGCGCATGGTTGGCACTTTCAGCACCCATTCCGGATCAACCAATTTATAAAAAGGAGAGCCCTGATCGTTATACGAATTGATCACATCAAGCAAGGTGACGCTCTGTCCAAGCGAACGTGCGCGCAATGCAGCCATTTCCCAGCCGACAGGAACAATTCTGAGCCGGCGCAGCTTTTTCATATTGCTATACGCGTACCCGTTCAAATAGCTTGGCTCGGCTCCTGAACCGGGATTAACATATCCAAATACCCAGTTTCCATGCAGCAGATTTTGCTGCACTGCCTCGCGGACCGTTAAAAATCCATTCCGCCCTCCTGACAGCGCCTGCATGAACCCTGAATCAATCACACAATTGTAAATACTGGCGTATCGAACTTCAGAAGGACAGGCAGCCAGTTCAGCCAAAATATTGAAATCATTTGCCTGGCGCAAATTCGGCTTGAACACATCGGTGAATTTCAGCTGTGCTGTTTGCGATCCGGTTGGTCCGGTGGAAAGAGGATCGGAAAGCGAGCCTCGCACAAGCGACGCAACGTCTTCTTCCGCGGGGACGGCATCAGCCAAGGAGAAAAATCCGCTTTGCAGTTTATTCAGATACTGCCCCATGAGGGTGCCGGCGAAAACCTGGATAGCTCCGGTCAATACGCCGATAGGATTGGTATATGTATAGGTAGTTACCGTTGTGCCATCTTCAACTTTTTCCACCTGCTTCTGAACCAGAGGTGCCGGCGTTTCCGTTAATCCGCTGATCGCATCTTTCACGGCTTTAAAAGGGCTTTGATCGCGTTCATTTTCGGCTGCCTCCTTTTTTTCGGTTTTCTCCTTTTCAAGATTCGCAAGGAAGCTAATGGCAATTCCTATGTCGTTCTGATCGGTTTGAAAAGAAAGGGTGAAATTCTGCAAGAAATCCGGGCTTGTGACATCCCAGGTTTTCTTTAAATCATCGAGACTACAACGCGGCTTGGTTGTTCCCGGCTGCTCGATTTGCGGCAGGATAATGTCAATCGCAATTTCCGGAGCAATACAGATATTTCCTAAGCCAACCGCGTCCGCAAACCCGATTGCGGCAAAGGCGATCGCGTCTTCACCGGCTTTCTCAAGATAATCCTGCCAGTCGGAGGTAAACAGCAAAGGCTTTTGCCCTTCGTCTCCGCTGGCAATCCATTGGGCGGTTTCCGCCGCCAGATTATTGACAAAGGTCTGAACGATATTATTGAAAAAAACAACTGCCAATTCGTCCAACAATGTCTCTTGAATCTTGTCAAACGTGTTTTTAATAAATTGTCCCGCGCTTTGAACCATTGATCCGATATCGGAAACCGGAAGGCCGGCATGAACCGGCTTTGGAAGAAAAGACGTGATGAAAAGACCGATCGCCATGAATCCCACCAGTATTTTTGTTTTCCTTGTTTGCATAGACTATTGCGCGGGTTGAATCTGTCCTCTTTGTTGAGTCAAAACCGATTGCACAAGATCCGTAAGCTCATTGTCTGTCAGGCCTTGCACTTGCGCCTCGCTTAATCCTGCCGATACCAGCAGGGCGCGAAGCTGGTCAGCATTCAGACCTGCGAGAAGATCAATGGTTTCCGCTTTCGGCTTGGAATATTCCTGATAGGCTTCATTGGCAAGGATTTGCAGAGACTGGTCATCGATATTGGCCAGCAATGCCGGACTGGCACCTTGTTCTATGAGCAGACGGCGGATTTCTGATGGAGAGTCAAGCACTCCCTGAAGGCGATCCTGCTGATTGGCAAGCACTTCCTGCAGCGTGCCCCCCGTAAAAGCCGTTTGCGGCTGAAAACAATTCTGTCCTTCAGGACAATTCGGATCAGTACCCGCAGCAATCTCGGCTGCGTCTGTTTCTCCGTCTGAATCGGAATCAGCAATAAACGGGCTTGTGCCGTAAATGCGCAATTCCTGATAATCCGTGAGACCGTCTTCATCGGAATCCTGGCGTTTAAGCTGCTCATCTTCCGCTTCAAGCAGACTTTTTGAAATATCTCCTGAGAGTTCCGCTTGTCCGAACTTTGGCACTTCAAGACTCAATCGATCGCCAAGTTGCACTTTGAGCAAAACCAAAGCGAGACCGCATAAGACAAAGACCCCGACAACAACCGAGCGGGGATAGGCAAAGCTTTGTTCATCGCTTTGCTGAGCAACACGCTCAACATCTTCAGGAAATTCCTGCATGTGTTTTTCACAACAGTTGTCGAAATTATAACATGTCTTGTGATGTAGCAACAAGACATCTGCCTGCAGAAGTCTCCCCACTTGAACGATTGCAAATCTGAGTTCTGAATTCCGGATCGGAATTCTTGATCTAAGACGGCTCAGAACCACAGGCAGAGTTCAGGATTCAGAGTTCAGAACAGGGTATATTAACTCGTCAACCGATTAACCAGCCCCGCCCATTGCTCCACGGTCAATTCCTGCGCGCGCACAGTTGGCGAAAGGCCAAGGGCAGCAAGCTGCGCTTCCCAGTCAACCTCGCCGATACCCCGCAATGATGAAAGATTTTTCTTGAGCAATTTGCGTTTGGCCGCAAAGCCCGCGCGCGCGAGTTTCCAGAACAGCCTTTGTTCCTCAGGCGTAAGCGCGTCAAACGATGCATTCGGCTTTGTCAGATCACAAGCCACAATGGCGGAATCGACTTTTGGCACAGGTAAATACGCAACTTTGGGAACAACAGAAACAATATTGGCTGAAGAAGCTGTTTGCGTCGCCAAGGCAAGCAAGCTCATCTCCCCTGCTTTTGCTGTCATGCGCTCAGCCACTTCCTTCTGCACCATAACCACGACATGGGACGGCCGCGGCAGCGCGGTGAAAAAGGTTCTCAGCGCGCGCGACGTAATCTGATACGGCAGATTGGCAACCACTTTGTATGATTTATCAAGCGATTCAAGAATATCGCGATAACTTTCATCTTCCCGGTCAATATGGATTTCTGGCATTTTGTCGCGCGCGAGCAGGGCGGCGAATTGATGAAAGACGTTGGACGACAAAGCATCTCCTTCTAAGAGCGAGAGATTTTGATGCGCGGGAAGCAAGTCCGTTTTTACATACTCGATCAGCTTCTTATCCAATTCGACGCAAACCACCTTGCGCGCTGCCGCGGCCAGCTTGCGGGTCAGCACGCCCAAACCCGGACCGACTTCAAGAATCAGATCATCTTTTGAGACGTTCGCCGCGTTCAGCATGTCGTCAAGATACGCTTCGTCAATAAGAAAGTTCTGTCCGCGTTGCCTGGCTGGACGAATGTTTAATCTCGCAAGGATATTCTTAACTTCTTGTGCGTTCATTGTCGTAAACTTTATGTTAACGAGTTAACGGGTTAATGGGTTAACGCGTTAACTCATGAACACTTTAACCCGTTAACCGCTGTCTTAGACGGTAGAGGACGAAAAGCAGCTTGCTCACCGGCAGTTCATACGTTCCCATATATTCCGTCGCTTCCGTTTGCGGAGCAAATCCTTTCTTAAAACGCGTCACCCCCGCCCATTGCGCTTCCTGTTTATTGGCCGGTGGTTCGGCAGCAATACCCCAGAAGTCATATTCCAGGCTTCGCTTTCTAGCTTCTTTAATAGCTTCCCATTGCAGCAAATGCGGCGCCATCACCTGGCGGTACGCATTGTCCGATCCCCCGTGAAGATAATACGCGCGCTTGCCAAAGTAGGCGACTAAAATTGCGGCAATGGTTTTCCCTTCATATTCCGCAAAGAAAAATTCAGCCTGCTGATTTTTCCCAAAAACCTTCATGAAGGTTGTGAAGTACTCCTCATCATAGGTGGCAAAGGATTGGCGCTCGGTTGTTTTCTGCATGAGCGATGCAAACATTGTGGCATCCTGCGGATTGCATGAACGGCGGATGGCGACTCCCCGTTTCTGCGCGAGGCGGATATTGTAGCGCCACTTCGGTTTCATTTGCTCAAGCAGCTCTTCTTCTGCATAGGACGTGTTCATGATAAGCGTATGCACCGGATTGCGCTCGCGAGCGGATTTTTTAAGCGAGAGCTCTTTTGCAAGGGGGAGTTCAAACGCTGGGTCGAATCGAACCAAAAAGCAACCGCGATCTTTGGCGAATGCTTTAAGGTCAAAAAGAAAGTTTTTGAATGATTCCTTCTCATGAGCAACCGGGGTTACAGGACCGCGAGGGATGGAGAGAATCCACTGATTGCCGGCTTTGAGTTGAATGCATTGCGCGTACCACTTTTCTTCATGAGAAAGATTGTAAACGGCATTGCCAAGCGATTCCTGAAAGCGCCCCCATTCCCATGACTGCAAAAGCCCGCCGTCTTTGGCGAGACGGGCGATGATGTCATTCCATTGCGTTGATTCATGTTCCTGCCAGTGTTTGAGCATCTTTTGTTGTTATCGGGTTTGCTGGTTCACGACTTAACAGGTTACGAGCACTGTGGTTGGTTTGCTGAACGCTGATTGCTGAATGCTGAAACTGACGCCGGGTGCTGCTCTCGAGCAGAATTCAGCTCAAGCAATCAGCGTGTCAGCGCTCAGTGGGAGGGCAAGATTACTCCGTCAAGAAACTGATAATTCTTCCCTGCACATAAATCACCTTCTTGATTTCCTGTCCTTCAAGATGACGAGCGACTTTTTCAGACGCGAGCGCGGCGGCCTTTGCAGCTGCTTCGTCCGCGTCGCTTGTCACAACGATTTTATCACGAACCTTGCCATTGATCTGAACGGCGAGCACCGCCTGTTCTTCTTTCACAAGGTTCTCGTCATAGGCGGGCCAGTCAGTCATCCCAAGCGAATTTTCATTCCCCATCTCGTTGTAGAGGTACTCCGCCAGATGCGGCGCGAACGGAGAAAGCAGCTTGAGGAAAACCACACCCTCAACCATTGGTAGCTCGCCTTTTTTGTTCATCGCATTAAGCATTTCCATCATCGAAGCGATAGCCGTATTGAAACGAAGTGCCTCGATATCATGGGTCACCTTTTTGATGGTGCGGTGCAGCTGCGCTGTTACCTGCTGATCTGCAGCGGCATCTGAACGCACATGATTTTCGGTAAAGAAGCGATGCACACGCTCTAAGAAGCGCTTCATGCCAACAATCCCCTTTGTGTCCCATGGTTTTGCGTCTTGCAAGGGACCAAGAAACATCTCGAAGAGACGCAATGTGTCGGCTCCGTATTCGGCGATTACGTCATCTGGATTAATCACATTCCCTAAAGACTTCGACATCTTCTGCCCATCTTCCGCCAGGATGATTCCCTGGTTTACAAGTTTCAGGAACGGCTCTTCAAAATCGATATACCCATGATCGAACAAGACCTTGGTAAAGAAACGAGAATAGATTAAATGACCGACAGCGTGCTCCGCGCCACCGACATAGACATCAACGGGCATCCAGCGCTTGATCGTTTCGGCAGACGCAAATGCCTGATCATTGTTTGGATCAAGATAACGGAAGAAGTACCATGAGTTATCGACGAAACCATCCATGGTGTCGGTTTCTCTCTTCGCTGGGGCGTCACATTTCGGACAAGTGGTGTTCACGAACTCGTCAACGCGCGCCAGCGGCGATTTGCCATCACCCTGCAATTTGAAATCCGCTTCTTTTGGCAAGACAACCGGCAGCTGATCTTCCGGAACAGGGACAACACCGCAAGCATCACAGTAGATGATCGGGATTGGTGCGCCCCAAAATCGCTGACGAGATAAAAGCCAGTCACGGATTTTATAGTTCACGGCAATTTCACCGCCTGCTTTAAGCGCGACCTTGCCTTTTGCTTCATGGCTTTCAAGCCCGCTGAATTCGTCGGAATGAATCAGAATCCCTTCGCCCGTAAATGGCAGCTCATGCTGCGTATGTTCTTTGTCAGCCGGCTCGATGACCGTTTTGACGGGAAGATCATATGCTGACGCGAAGGCGTAATCGCGCTCATCATGCGCGGGTACAGCCATGATGGCGCCAGTGCCATATCCCATCAGCACATAGTCTGCAATCCAGATCGGCAGGAGGTCTCCGGTGAACGGGTGTACAGCATACGAACCGGTAAAGACACCGGTTTTCTTCTGATCCGTTCCCACGCGCTCCAGTTCAGACCGCCGTGAAGCTTCATCCTGATACGCCTGCACGGCCAAAAGCTGCTCTTTTGTCGTGAGCTGTTCAACCAAAGGATGCTCAGGCGCCAAGACAAGATACGTGGCTCCAAACAAGGTATCCGGCCGTGTTGTAAAAACCTCGATGGATTCGCCGGTATGTTCAGCCGATGCATTTGCAACTTTGAAAGTCAGGCGCGCCCCCTCAGAACGGCCAATCCAGTTGCGCTGCATTTCTTTGAGCGCCTCAGGCCAATCAAGCGCGTCCAAATCTTTGAGCAGGCGGTCAGCATAGGACGTCACCTTGAAGAACCATTGGGGCAGATTTTTTTGCACCACTTCGTTTTTGCAGCGTTCGCATTTGCCGTCGACAACCTGTTCATTGGCTAAAACGGTCTGGTCATGTTCACACCAATTCACCGGGGCTTCTTTGCGATAAGCCAAATCGTTTTTATACAAAAAGAGGAAAAACCATTGCGTCCAGCGATAGTACTGTTCAGAACTGGTGTCGATTTCCCTGCTCCAGTCAACGCTTTTTCCCATGGCATTGATCTGGCGCTTGAAGTTTTGAATATTCTCGTCGGTTGTCAGGCGCGGATGGCGGTTGACTTTGATGGCGTAGTTTTCGGCCGGCAAACCAAAAGCGTCCCAGCCCATGGGATGAAGCACCTCAAACCCGTTCATCCGTTTATAGCGGGCGAGAATATCGGTTGCGGTATACCCCTCAACATGGCCGACATGCAAACCGGCTCCTGAAGGATAGGGAAACATATCAAGGATATACGCTTTTGGCTTTCCAGAAGCATCATGTGTTTTGAACGCGTCGATTTCTTTCCAGTACGCCTGCATTTTAGCTTCGATTTCTCTGTGGTCGTAGGCCATAAATTCTCTTATATGAAGATCACTAGACGGGTAAATACTCGTCCAGTGACCATTTCTTCTCGTGATTGAATCCTATCACCATGTTTGATCCCTGACAAAAACAAGGGCTTTTTTATATGAAACGATCTTTTTCCCCATGTTTGCTCTTGTCAAAAATGTACAGATAAGCTAAGATCCCGTCCGTCCTATTTTATGATGTTGAACAATCTTAACACGAATTTATCGCTAATTTTAGCAAATTCTTGCTAAGCTGTTTCACCAGTCTTGACAAATTTTAGACCATATGATATAGTGTTTTGTCAAGCTGATGGACTGATCTTTGAAAGCTCGACACCGCCGATTCGCATGAGGAGAGACCGGCGTGGCGCCCAGGCCCCATAAAGGCTCAAACGCCCGTCCCGCGTCCAATTTATCCCAAGAAGGTGGCTCCGGCTACGTTCTGGGTAAATCGTTCGCATCACCCAAGGCTCTCTTAGGAGGGACGAGGATATGCTCTTCTCATGCGAGTCGGCCTGCCCGCCAAAACCTCTTGAGATTTCGTAGCTTTTCCCCCAGAGGCGGATCCGCCTTGGGCGGAAGCGAAAAAATCTTGGCATCGGCGGGTTTTCATTTTCTCTTGTGGTGGAAAAAGGGCCGCATGCCTGCCGCTCTTTCACATACCTTCCCCTTCCAATCGGGCATGTGCCCTGCTTCCACCCCAAGAGTCAAAGGAGACTCATGATTCTCGTCGAATGGAAACTCCGCAATCTGAACGGCTTCGTCCCGGACTGTGTCGATCACGAGACCGGCGAGGAGATCCCCGCGAGCCAGGTCGGCATGGACGACAACCAGATCGTCCGCTGGCTGAGGGACGAGCTCGACAAGGTCAAGTCCGTGGACGAGCTCATCGAGATCGTGGCGGAGAAGATCACTCCGCTCGGGCTCAGCGAGCGGATGCGCCAGCTCGTCGAACAGGCGACCGCGCGCGTCATCTCGCCCCAGCTGCAGACCGCCTAGCGGTCGGCTGCGGCAACGCTTCCGGAGCTTCGCGCGAACCGCGTGGGGCTCCGGGACCGACCAGAACGCATCACCTTTGATGTTCTCTGGCCGGATGAACCGGTAGAAGAAGGAAGGAAATACGTGAAGACCGTGAAGAACCGCGTCGGTACGCTCCTCAAGCTGCTCGGCTCCGTCCCGGACGCCGAGAGCATCGCGCCCTCGCCCGTCTGCCACACCGGCGGCAAGTTCGCCAGGTCCGGCACGGGCGAGACCCGCCGCGCGCGCAAGCTCCGCAAGCGCGAGCACACCAAGAAGCTCGAGCAGGCCAAGCGCCGCAGTGCCGAGAAGAACAGGTGGGCCGAGAACCGTGCCTACTACGACAAGACCAAGGCCGAGTGCCTGCTCGACGAGCAGCTCGATGAGATCGAGACCAAGCTCCAGACCGCGACGGGCAAGGAGCTGAGCGAGCTGCGCGACAAGGCCCAGGAGCTCAGCGACAAGAACCCCAAGAGCCGCCGCGCCCGCGCCGCCCTCTACGAGGCGGCCGGCAAGATCGCGGACGAGTCGCGCCTCTGGACGACCGTCACCACGGTGACGAGCTCGCCCTCCATCGGCGCCTCGCCCCGCCCGCGCCGCTGCTCGGACCGGCACAAGCTGATCCGCAACGTCGGCTAGGGCGACACGACAACCCGGGGTGGCAGCTTCGCGCGACTCAGTCGACGAGCGCGAAGCTCCCCCGGGGACCCGGTACACAGCGCAAGCAAGTTGTACCGGGCCGAACAAGAAGCAGAACAAGGTTGTGCTTCTCGTCCGGAAACCCGGACCAGGCAGTTCGCCTGGGAGAAGAAGGAAAACCGTCATGACGAACCCCAACACGAAGAACGACGCGCTCACCCCCGCCACCTCCACGGAGAAGCAGGCCGAGGACCGCAAGCCGTACTACGTGAGCGACAGCGCCCGGTTCGTCAGGAACTGGGCGAACCAGCGCGGCATCCGCCGCTAGCACCTCGCCGCCGGCGACCCGACCGGGGAGCGAGCTCTCTTGCAGATGAGGCAGACTGCCTCTCGCGAGATCGAGCTCGCTCCCCCTCGGGACGAGAGAACCACCCCAGGAACTCTTGTCCCCCCGCAATTGCCATCCATTTGATGGATGCCAGCTGCGGGATTATCCCGAAGAAGAAGGATCAACTCTCAACGCCCTCCTTGGAGGGAGAAAGGTCAGGTCCATGAACTGGGCCATCACGCACAACTTCAAGAAGATCCAGAACGCTCTCTCGATGGTCGAGCCCCGGCTCGGCGATGCGTTCAAGAAGGCCGTGCAGGACGGCGACGAGCGCGGGGTCAACCGCCTTCTCGCTCGCATCCCGCAGGACGAGCGCCTGCTCATCTCGCTCGAGCTGAGCAACGACGCCATCGGCCTCGACGAGGAGGAGAGCAAGATCGAGTTCTTCCTCCGCTAGCCCCTCCCGGGGCAGCACAAGCGAGTCGTTCGTCGTCCCGTCCCCACCAAGGATTGGATGCACGAACGACGCGCCCCCATAATTGAGCAAGATATTACAGACTCTGAAGACTTCTCAGATTCACAGACGATATCTTGATCGATTGCGGGGGCCAAGTAAGAAGGAGGGCCCTTAACATGTTGAACAACGAGCAGCACCGCATCGCCAAGCTGGCTGAGAAGTACGCCACCCTGATCACGGCGCACGAGCACATGCGCCGGGCCAACCGCCAGTTCTGGGAGGGCTACTACAGCTAGAGCACGATCCCGGCTCCCCGCCAGGCGGCTGCGCATACCCGCGCGGCCGCCTGGCACCTACCCATTGCGTTTATCGCTGATGAACGTGGCGGAAAGGATAGTACGCAACCATCTCATCCCTCGACAAAGATTGCGCAGCCAGTGCGCGGCCTTTGTCGGGGTACGAAAAAACAACAGGTTATCAGCGGATCCAATGCTTGCGATCCGCAAGTGCGGCATAACGAGTTAGACAACTATTTATTCTGTGACTGTACGATGACGCCGCCTGTTATTTCTGCACATTCTTTTTGGATGCTAAGAAAGCTCCTCTTTATTGAGGGGCTTTTTCGTTGTTGATTGCTTTATAAAGAAATCCCCCAAGACCATCTATCTTTGCTCTTGGTTTATCCTTACCCCTCTTTTCAAGAGGGGGGAAGCTTCTCTCGAGAGAGAACCATCTCATCTATGTCTTATCCTTTACATCTTATTTGTACCTGGAACGTCAGATCGTATCGGGTGGGTTAGATTTAGAAATGGATCTTGAAACCAGATGCCAGAGGAAAGCCAGCCATACTCGATGCTAATCATTTTTGTGCTAACATTAGTTAAGAAATCTGGAAAATGGTTGACAACTCTGCCAGAAAACGCTAATATTCGTGTATCAAAACAGTGAGGGCCGATGTCGACTCTCCTGTTTTTTCTTACGTTAAATTAATCCTTAGCAACTCCCGGCATTCTGGCAGCTTCCGGCATTGAGATCTTGTTGACAAAGTGGGAGCCTTCGGGTTAATCGGGAAAGACTTGCTCTATCCCCCGCCCTGTAAAACGCCTTTTCTTTCGCGTATTACTAACAATCCTACGTGCAATCCAATACCTCGGCACTGCAGCGAGGGTATTTTTCCGGTTTGTTTTCAGGCCGGTTTTTTGGTTGGTAAAAAAATGCTACCGCCATCTGGTTGTACCTGTTTACACCTTTGGACTCCGCTCCAAAAAGCGCGTTGAAAAATCCCTTGGACCGGCAAAGAACAAATACTTCTACCCGCTGATCGCCAAGCCCGCCATTCATATCGCGATGGTGCTGCTGATTTTTGGATTCACCACCGTACACCTCCAAGCCCGCACTCTTCCAAATAGCGGCGGGCAGGGCAGCCTTCTCTTTCAGGCAATCGGAGGAGATGATCTAGAGCTGATTGAAGAAACCGCAGCTCAGACCAGTCTCGCAAGCACCTCTTCCTATTTGGGACAGGCATATGGAGTAAATCCATCTTTTGCTTATGCTTCCGATCAGATTATTCCTGTTGCCGAACAGCAGGCTCTCCTTGTTACCGGAGGCAGCGCTATTTCTGCCATCAGCCCGTCCACGGGTATTGCCGACAACGGAGTTGAACGTCCAAGAAAAATCCGCACAAAAACCGAAGTCTACATTGTCAAAAGCGGAGACACCATCAGCACCATTGCTTCGCTTTTTGGCCTGGCAAGCAGCACCATTCTTTGGGCCAATGATCTTGGCGCAAGAGATTATATCCGCCCGGGGCAGGAATTGACGATTCTCCCTACCGACGGTGTTCAGCATACGGTAAAGTCTGGCGACACGCTCAGCAAGCTTGCGAATAATTACGATGTCAGCGAAGCGGAAATCCGCGCGTATAACAAGCTCGACGAAGAAGACACCATTACGCCGGGACAAGAACTTATCGTTCCGGGCGGACGCCCCCCTCGCATGGCGCCGACTCCTGTGCGCATTGTTCGAACGGCACCCACCATCGACGAAATTCAATCCGTCTTTACCAAACCCTCACCTTCTCAGGAAGAAGGTTCCGGTATGGTCTGGCCGACTTCGGGCAGAGTGATCACGCAATACTGGGGATGGACGCATACCGGTCTTGATATTGACGGCCATTATGATTCACCGATTTACGCGTCTGATGCCGGTGTGGTTGAAGTATCCGGCTGGGGCACAGGCTATGGTCTGCAGATTGTTGTAAATCACGAGAATGGATTTAAAACGCGCTATGCACATGCCAGCAAAATTTTTGTAAATGTGGGCCAACGCGTAGAAAAAGGCGAAGTGCTTGCCATGGTTGGAACCACGGGATTCTCAACCGGAACGCATTTGCATTTCGAAATTTATCTCAACGGCGTACGGCAGAATCCTCTCCTCTACGTCAGATAAAAAAATCCCTCCAAAAGAGGGAATTTTTTTATTGCCGGTGAGACGCTTTAATCAGACGTTCAAATTCGGCGAGTTCCATTTCCATGCGCTGCATCTCAGCTCTGAGCGTTTGACCCTCCACGCCTTTTGCAAGCCACGAGACAAGAGCCAATACAGCCATTGCCAGCAGCAAGAGGATCATAAGGAGCATAGAGTGTATTTAAGGAACGTCGTATCGTAGCGTAAAAGAGGAATATTGTCAAGAGATTTCAGGCCTGAAAAGACACAGGCTCCGCCTCCCTTTTACGGAACGCGGAGCCATTGATGTTTTGGGGGCGTCTCCCCCGAAGCGATACAGCCTAAAGATCTCGATCGCGCGCTTGAGAAACGTGATCCTCAGCGTGGAGTTCATCAGCGAAGTCATCTTCCTCGGCTTGAGCATGCCAAAACCTCCTCCCCCGTCCTTTACCCTGGAGGATAGGCCTGACTTTGTCAATCCGTTGCCGGCAAACGATACTGCAGCGCTTCGGCCAGATAATCCGTGCTGATCAAATCCTTTCCTTCCAATGCGGCAATGCTTAATGCCACGCGAAGCAGGCGGACAATGGCACGATTAGAGAGCTGGTAATGTTCGTGAGCTTGTGACAAGAGCCGGGCTGCTTCTGGCTGCAACAAACGTTTTAATTCTTTTAAGTCGAGCGCCTGTTTGACCGAGGCGAGCACGTCTCCTGCGGCACAAACTCTCTGGCGCACGGCTTGCGACGATTCTTCTTGGCCGGCATCGACCAAATCCTTCCAAGGCAGACGAGGCACTTCTAAAAAGAGATCGATACGGTCAAGCAATGGCCCTGAAAGCCGGCGCCTATAGGAACGCAGGCTCACGCTTGAACAGACGCATTGCCGTTCCGGATCGCTGGCATAACCGCATGGGCAGGGATTCATCGCCCCGACAAGCAGAACATCAGCCGGAAATTGCACGCTTTGTCTCGCGCGCGATATGCTCACCACCTTGTCTTCAAGCGGCTGGCGGAGCGTTTCAAGTACAGGGCGTGGAAATTCAAGCAGCTCGTCAAGAAACAAAACGCCGCGATGTGCGAGGCTGATCTCTCCCGGCTTTGGAACGGAACCGCCGCCAATCAACGCGACGGCCGAGGCGCTATGATGAGGGCTGCGGAAAGGGCGTCGGCTTATGCATTCAGATTGTTTTGTCAGCAGGCCGGCGGCGCTGTAGATACGAGTAATGTCGATAGCCTCTTCTATCTTAATGGGAGGCAGCAAAGAGATAAGCGCTTTTGCAAGCATGGATTTGCCAGATCCTGGAGGACCTGAAAGCAGGACATTGTGGCCGGCAACAGCGGCAATCTCAAGCGCACGTTTGCAAAATGCCTGCCCGACAATGTCTTTGAGATCAACCGGGTAGGCGGACTCCGTTTTCAGGTGTGTTTGTTCAGGGACCAGCGGCAAAGCAGGTCCGCCTTTTAAATGAAGAATAACTTCCTTCAATTGTTCGGCAGCATATACCTTCATGCCTTTTACAAAGCCGGCCTCCACCTGATTAGCTTTTGGAACCACGCATGCTCGCATGTTTTTCTGCGCGGCAAGCTGGACGGCGGCGAGTACGCCGGGAACGGAGCGCAATTGTCCGTCAAGCGCCAGCTCGCCAAGAAAGAGAACGTCCTCCACCTGCCGCTGATCAAGCACCTTGGTGCGCACAAGCATGGCAATGGCCATCGCCAGATCAAATCCCGCTCCGCTTTTCGGCAGGTCGGCAGGCGCCAGGTTGAACGTAAACTGCCCCAGCGGCAATTTATTTCCTGTATTGCGAACGGCGCTTTTTACCCGCTCCTTTGCTTCCGCGCAGGCCTTGTCCGGCAAGCCGACGATATGGGTGGCGACAAATCCCGAGCGCTGATCCGCCTCCACTTCTATGAGCTGAGCCTGCACCCCCACAAGGCAGGCTGATAGTGTTTTTGCTGCGGCCATAAAAAAATCCGTTGCCTGATGGCAACGGGGTGTGGGCTTGATAGGTCAAGTATAGCAGATTTATCACTTGACAGCAATGACTCCGAAAAAAAACGTTCAGTTGTTTTCAAGAGAGCGGGAAGGAAAAGACTCAGAATAAATCCAGCCAAGAATTCCGATCACAATAAAAAGGTCTGCCAGATTAAAGCTTGACCAGCTGAATTGCGAAATCGCCAGCTCCACAAAATCCACAACTCCTCCAAGCACCAGCCGGTCGAATAAATTGCCGAGCGCGCCCGCCAGAATAAGCGTGAGCCATACGGCACCAGGCTTCATTGCCTTGGCCTGTGAAACCCAAAGTGCGCCCACAATAGCAAGCAATGGCATGACGATCGCATAAATCAGCCATTGAGGGGCCGGTATGCTAAAGGCCAGCTCATGATTCAGGCTGGCCCTGATAGAGAGGGAAATAACATCATGTTGAAACAAAAGAGCGTCTGTTTGATGCAGACGCAGCCATTGTTTGGAGAGTTGATCGAGCAAAAACAGCGCGATCACTCCAGTACTGTGCTTCGCAAGCACGGTGGTCATATTAGCGTTCCCCTTGCAGGGTCGCTTTGCATTCCACGCATGAGCTTGACGCGGGGCGTGCAAGCAGACGCTGCGGATTGATTTCTTTTTTGCAATATTTGCAGATGCCGTAGGTACCTTCTTCAATCATGGACAGCGATTTATTCACATCCTGCAGGTGCTTTTCAAGCTCAGTCACAATGGAAAGGCGGTCACTGTATTGGGTGACTTCCTGTGCATTTGCGTCCTCTTCATCGCCGATATCATCGTAACGGACTTCTCCATTGGATTCTCTTAATGTAGAGAGCTCTTTTTCCAGCTCGGCTTTACGATCTTCAAGGCTTGTTTTGATCTGATTCAGTATGTTCTGATCCATATCTTTTTTGTTAAGGATAGACGAGAAACCCGATTTCTCCATCAGGTCGAAATACACTATACCGCAGACAGAGAAAAATGAAAAGCGGGCATACAGCCCTGAAATAGGCGCAGCCCGCTTTGATCGGGTTCCTCGCCTTACGCAAGAAAATCAATGAAAATCACAGACTTTCTCGCGTAAGACGAAGGAACATTTCGATACAGCTCGTCTCAACTTTGAGCGGTGCCGTCTTCTAAAGAGACGGCTAAGCGTTTTCCCATAACAGCGGCAGTCCGGCGCTGATCGACGCATTCGATGTTCGCGCAAACCCCGGCTAATGAGATATCGCTTCTCGGCCTTTTGTCCCCCAAAAGACCCTTTCTCCGGGTAAGGAGTACGATATTTTTTCGCTTTTCTTTTTATTTGAGGAGGATTGGTTGAGGCAATCCCTTATTTCGCAGAACAGCCGAGAAATCCGGTTCCGACTCATCCTCAGGCCAGATCATGGGATCGGCTCTGAGCGCGCGTAGGGTTCAGAAGCAAAGTCTCAGCTTTTTTACGGGAAAGAGCAATAAAAATGGAAGGATTCACATGACGGAAATGATCCGTCTTCGCTTTTATTTTTGTTTCTGAGCAAATTATACTATTTTCCCGCAAGCAGACGCAAGTCCCGCAAACTTATCCACTGGTATCAATAGCTAATATTAGCAATTGTTGCGGATTTTCCACAGGAAGAAAACCTTCTGTGGGAATCCGGACAATTTCCGTATTCAATCTATAAGCAGGCAATAAAATGCCCGTCGCGGAAACTGAATTGCCAGTCTGTCCACAGGGCATCCGAGCGAAGATATCCGTAGCTTGATGCCAAAGGCAATACGCAGGTATTTATTCGCTTTCCGGGGTCTTCGCTTCCGCGGGAAACCTTGCCTTCACTGACAAATACCTGTCCGCCGGGAAAGGTAATCGGCAATTGCTCGCCCGCGGGGCCGCTCTGTTCAAAGGTTTCAGGGCTGCTGCGCCTCACTTCAAAGACAATTGAGCCGTCCGGCAATTCGTGCGGTTCGCTCGCCGGATATAAGAAGGCTAAATCCGAAAGGATGGCTTCGCGCAGCCGATCTTCATCTTGGCCGGACCAGAACCACTGCGACTCTGCATCATAGGGATTGCGCAATACATTATCCGGCGTGCCCTCTAAGAGCGTCCATTCTCCAGGCCAGAGCGCGTCTTCAAAGGCCAGCTGGGGAGCTGCTGTTTCACGAGCGAGTGGGAAGATAACCGGGGTTGTTTCAGAGAAAAGAGAGAATACGCCCGCTCTTTGTTCACGCTGCTCAAGAACTTGAAAGAACTCTTTTGTTGATTTCCCCATCTCCATGCGCAGCCCTCCGTTTTCTCGATACGCGACACCGTAAAGAGCTGCTCCGTTCATCCGGCTGAATAAAAGCAGGGAAATAGATTTGCCTTGTTTATTGACGTAATTAAGCTGTTTTTTGAAATCCCGAAGTGAAAAGGCCGCTTGATCTTGTTCCCAGGGCTTGCTGCCAAAAAT
Organism: uncultured Gammaproteobacteria bacterium; assembly: GCA_964503955.1. GTDB lineage: Bacteria > Patescibacteriota > Patescibacteriia > VMEV01 > CAYQCH01 > CAZDCG01. The sequence continues at coordinate 26,225 of CAZDCG010000004.1, read as the reverse complement.
AAGATATCGCTGATGATTGATCGTTTTATCCGTAAGCATCAGAGATTCGGGAACAACAATGTCTTCTTGCGGATTCTTCACAAACCAGTATCGCTCCCCTGCTTCCTGAAGAATTCCGTAGCCTTCAAACGACGTGTGCGAAAATACCGTTTGCATTTCTTCAAGCTCCTGAACGGAATCCTCGCCAAGCAGAGAAGCCAGCAATTCTTTTGCGATCGGCAATTGCAGCGAGCCGGTTTCTACCGATAGATAAAATTCCGTCTCATTGCGCAGGAGAGGATGAACATACTGGATAAATGCCCCGACTGTGACATAATACAGAATCAGACCGATCAGGCCGACCCCGCAAATAAGCAGGATACAAAGCCTTATCAGTCTGCGCTCTCTCGCCATCTGGCTGAGAAACGGGCTTTTTTTCATTTCTAATTGCATACGGTTATACCCAGTATATCAGACTTTGGCAGAGATAAAACCACGTTTTCTCAGCAGAGATTACATTGTTATTGGCTAATTTTAGCCAATAACTTGCTATCATCAGCACCGCTGACAAGATGGGTCTGAAGTGTTGACATTTTTCCTGGATTGTGTTAAATTGCGGAATTCCGCAAAGATGTTGAATTGTATGAAAATTTACTTTCTCGGACAAAAAGGTTTGCCCGCCAAAGGCGGTGGTGTAGAACGTCATGTCGAGGAGCTTGCGTCACGAATCGCGGCCAATGGACATGAGGTTTTTGCCTATGCGAGAAAGCATTATACAGGTTCTGACGCAGACATCGTAAATGGCGTTCATCTCATTTATACGCCCGCCATTTATACCAAGCATCTGGAAGCGATTACGCATACGTTTTTTTCCATCCTTCACCTGGCCACCCGCAAGGCGGATATCGTGCATGTACATGCCATTGGCCCGTCTCTGCTGATTCCGCTCATCCGGTTGATCAAACCGCGCACGCGTATTGTGGCCACCATCCATTGCGCCGACTACAACCATCAGAAATGGGGATACTTTGCCCGATTGAGCCTTCGTCTTGGCGAACGCATTGCCGCGAAATTTTCAGACGCGGCCATTACCGTGTCAAAGGAGTTGAAATACCATGTCCAGGCTGCGTATCAGGTTGCCGCGCATTATATCCCCAATGGCGTTCCTGTTGCCCCGGAATCTGTTTCCCCCGAACCGCTCGCGCAGTGGGGCCTTGCTCCGGGGGGATATATCGTCAGCATCAGCCGCCTTGTCCGCCATAAAGGCATTCACTTCCTGATTGAAGCATTCAAGCAAATGGAAACTGACAAAAAGCTGGTCATTGTCGGTGGTACGGAATATACCGATGACTATGTGCAGGAATTGCATGCGCTTGCCGCAAACGACGACCGCATTATCTTTACCGATAAACAGTCAGGCGAGGCTCTTGCTTCCCTGTTCGCGCATGCGTACTGCTTTGTGCACCCTTCGCTTTCAGAAGGATTGTCTATCGCTCTGCTTGAAGCATTCAGCTACAGTCAGGCAGTGCTTGCAAGCGATATTCCTGAAAACCGCGAAGTCGCTGAAGGTGTCGGCATGTTCTTCCGATCAGGCGACGTGGCAGATCTGAAAGACAAGCTCATTGAGCTGCTTGAAAAGCCGGAAGAAACCGATGCATTGCGCCGACTGGGCCGCTCCCATGTGCAGCGTCATTATGACTGGGATCAGATTGCGGCAGAGACGACTGAACTGTATACCAAAGTGGCCAAAGCTCCGTTCCGAAAACTGCTGAAGTCCATTGAACCGACTGCATAAACCAATATCCTAGCCCCTCATATCGAGGGGCTTTTGTTTTCCCCTCATTCCTAATACTTCCTGTTTCGACGGGAGGAATTAGGGTTGGGAATTAGGAATTAAGAATTAGGGTTGCGAGGCCCCCCTCTTTCCGGGTTTGCAGAAATGTGCTATCATGTCTTTAACAAGCCCACACCCGTTATCTACCCGATAGCGGGCTTTTTTATTCTTAACGCATTCTTATGATGCGATGGGCTCTTGTTTTTTTGTTCCTTCTTTTTACCATCCCTGTTCCTTCCGCCTCTGCCCAGACGGAAGAGCAGGTTGATCATGCTGCCGTGCGATTCAGCGAAATTTCCCTGCCCGCATACGACGGGGATACAGGCTGGATTGAACTTACGTTCAACGGTGACAAACGCGTTGATCTGGCTGGCTGGTCAATCATCAGCAATACCGGAGACGGTTTGCTTTTGGATTTCGTCATCTCTCCTGAGCAATACCTTGTCATCGCTTGGAAAGAGATTTCGACGCAAACCTCTCATGTGATCTTGCGCGATCCGCTTGGTAACAACGTTGATCAAATACAATTTTCAATGGAAGGAAACACATTTGCCCTATCGGAACATGGTTTTGTCAAAACCGATTCTCCCACGCCGGGCCGGGCCAACTTGTTCCTGATCCCGGCTCCTCTCGCATGCCCGGTTGAAGACGAAATACCCCCTTCTCTTCCTCCTCAAGCATCCCCCGCACCCGAACCGGTCATAGAAACGGCCATGCTGCTGATCAATGAGCTTTTTGCCAATCCGGCGGGGGACGAAGCCGGCCAGGAATTCATTGAATTGTTTAATCCGACTTCAAAGCCCGTGAGTTTGCACATGTGGAAGCTTGCTGATGCAAGCAAAACATACACTCTCAAAGATACGATTATTCCTGCTAATGCGCATCTTGTTTTGCCTCGTACGCAAACCGGTATTGCGTTAAACAATACGAATGAACAAGTACGGCTTATTGATCCCTTTGATACGGTGATCGATGAGGTATCGTATGAAAAATCAACAGAAGGCCTAAGCCTGAACAGAGATGATGCAGGCTGGTATGAGGCGGCGCCAACCGGGGGAACTATTAACTCGCAGAGGCCGGCACCTGACTTTGATGATAATCAGCAAGAATCAGCCGAGGAAGAAGAGGAGAAGGAAGCTGCGGCAGAAGAGGAAAGCCCGGAAATAATTCCCTCTGAAATCGAGCAAGCCGAAGAAACAACCGTTCCGCCCCTCGGCTTAATCATCAATGAGCTTTTGCCCAATCCCGTTGGCAGCGATACGCAGGAATGGATTGAATTGCTGAATACAAGCCAAGAAATACTTGCTCTGAAAGGAGTCACGATCGCGGATGAAAAAACAAGCTATGCGCTGCCGAGCGGCTCCCTTGAACCAGGCGCATTTCTCCTGCTTCATCGCAGCGATACCAAGATTTCTCTGAACAATGATGCTGATACGCTGACTTTATCGTATGAACAAGAGGTGTTGGATCAAGTTGAATATGAGGAATCAAACGAAGGATTGAGCTGGTCAACGTCTGCTGATGGTATCTGGTTTGAAGCGGTCCCTACACCCGGCGAACCGAATGCCCAGGCCGCGGCGGCGCTTACCACACATTCCACGGACGAAGGAAAATCCTTCGCAGTCAAGGCAGGGGCATCCGCAATCGCCTCTATTTCCATGAACGACTGGCCCTCTATTGATCCAAAAACAGCCGTCACGATTGAGGGAGTTATTACGGTTGCGCCAGGCACATTTGCCGCCCGGTCCGCGCGCATACAATCAACCGACACATTCATGAACGTGGAATTATATTTTCACAAAGCGCTCTGGCCGGAGCTTGAACCGGGAAGCATCATCCGCGTAAGCGGAGAAAAATCCGTCACGCAAACAACGGAGCGGCTTCTGATTCGTTCGGCTGACGACATCGTTTTTCTGGACCAGCTCCAGCATTTTTCCTATGAACCCGCTTCGCTTAAAGAAATCTCTGATCTGCCCAATGGAACCCTGATCCTCGTGAACGGCCTCCTCATTGAACAAGCCAAAGACCAGCTTTTGCTCGAGGTATTTGGCGAGGAAATGTCTGTTGATCTAAAAAAGGCAAAGCTTTCTCTGGCTCAATTCAAGGAAGAAAGCGCGATCACTGTTTCCGGTTTGCTTGATCGAGACGGAAGCGGCCTGCAGATCATCCCCCGCTCAGCACACGATATCGTTGGGGATGCATATGTTCTTGAAGCAGTGACAACCGTCGCTCCCGACCTTGATACCGGCCAGAGCGAATCTGCTCCCGCAACCATTCCCTGGTTGATCGGTTCAGCGGCCGCCGCTTTTGCCGGTAAAAAATATGTGTTCCAGGCCTTGCGGCCGCTTCTTCAATCCATCACTAACCGATTCCTTGTATGAAATCTCTCGCTCCTGAAATCGCTCAGCGGCTTAATGAACAATTGCGCCATACCATTTTCGAACTTGAAGAACGCCTTGGGCGCGAAGAACGGTACCATGAAGAACTTCAGTTGAAATACCGCCTTGTTGAGCGTCTCTGCTCACGGGCCGAAACATTGGAAGAGATCGATGCCTGGGAATTTGAATCCCAGGTTCTCTCCGCGCAAACACGCCAATCCCAGCAGGAAATCACCTTTCTGGAGCGCGACCTGCAAATGCAGCGAGTGCTTTTGCACCAGCTGGAAACAGAGTTCCCTCCCCAGTCCTAAGGAAGGAGGGGGATAAGGATAAGGAGAAGCAAATAGATAACGGGAATTGACAAAAAGGCGAATCTATCGTTAAATGAGGATCACTCAGTCCCACCCATAATCCGTTTCTAATTCCTCCATAGGTTTTTATGCCACAGATGAAAAACGCTCGAAAGGCGTTGAGACAGTCCTTCAAACGACAGGCTCACAATCAAAGTGTTCGCGACAATATCAAATTTTTGGTAAAGCAGACAAAAAAGTTTGCTACCGCGAAAAACAGCAAAGCGGAAGCTTCCCTCACATCAGCGATCAAGGCCATTGATAAAGCCGTCCAGAAAGGCATCGTGAAAAAGAATACCGGCGCGCGCCGCAAGTCGCGTTTGATCAAGCAGATGAAGCAGCTCATGAAATAACAGATTCCACCAAAAAAGCCCCTGCGGGGGCTTTTTACGTTGCCGTGATTTGCGCAACCGCTTTGGTCAGCAGTATGTCCATTGGTAAACCTGAGCTTTTCATCAGCTTATCCGCGCGCAGGAGCTGCTTGTAGGTATCGGCCAGCTGAGCTTCTGAAAACCGCTGCGTCTGCGAAAGCATTTTGCCGGCGACATAGGGATGCATTTGATACGCTTTGGCTGTTTCTGCTGCCGGCATCCCCTTTTTTTGCGCGTCTTTTGCCTGCGCAAGCAAGCGGTACTGGCGAAAAAGCAGGGAAAGAATTTCAAGTTCATGGCTGCCCGCTTTCATCTGATCCTGCAGCAGGTAAAGACCTTTTTTCAAATCATTCGCGCTTACCGCGTCTACCAAAGCAAAAACATTGTCCTGCGCTCCTCCGGCTACCAGGTTTTTCACATGCGAATCATCTAGGCGTTTCAATTCATTTGCCTGCGCGTAGTGGATCAGCTTGTCCGTTTCAAGCGCGGCCAGCCATAAATTGTCCTCCACGGAAAGCGAGAGATGCTGCAGGGCGGCAGGCGCGATATCAATGCCTTGTTCGGAGAGCCGCTGCCTAACCCAGCCGGCTACTTGCTGATGGTTCCAGGGTTCAAAAGCGAAATTGAACTGCGTCTTTTGCACCGCCTTGAATACCGGCGCAGAAAGTTCCTTTTTTTTCAGCTCCTCCTCCCAGACAACAAGAATATTCTCTTCGTCCATGACGCGCTTGATCACTCCAACCAGGCTTTCTTCTTCCTCTTCTGACAGAGAAAGTTTGCTGAGTTGTTCAACAATCACCATGCGCTTTGGCGCAAGAAAGGGGCTCGCGCTGATTGCCTGCGCAAGGTGTTCTGATTTGATCGTATTTCCATCTAAAACAAGGAGGTTATATCCGTTTGGATCAACCTCTTTTTGAAATTTCTCTCTGATTTCCTTCAATTTTTGGCGGGAACGATACGTATCGCCTCCGTGGAGAAACAAGATCATAATCAACTTTTTTATGTAGTCTAACTAGACGTGCGAAATTGGCCAAACACGAACTTTTGCTTTCCGCTTGAACTTGAATTTGAACATTTACGAGCTTTGCTCCAATTGGAAACGCATAATCGACGTTCAAACTCAAGCAGGAAAGCAGAAGTTCTAGTAAACACGTTTAATCTCGTTCGTCTAGACAAACTTTATAAAAGACGCGTTAGTACCGATCCTGAATCTGGATGCCCTGGAAGAAATAATGCAGCACCTGGTCATAAGTCTTGCCGTCATTGACCACCATGAGGAGGCCTCCGCGGGCGGACATTCCAACGCCATGGCCAAGCAAGGTTTTGCCGATATCCTGCGGAACAGGCACAGATTTTGCCCAAGGCACTTCCCCGCCCCAGACTTCGGACCAGTCGCGCGTGCGGCCGTCGCTATTGGAAAAATACGGAGTGATTGCGATCTTGGTTTCGCCTGTTTGCGGATCCGTCCAGGTAACGACCTGTCCTGTCGTCAGGTTCACGGCTTGGACAAGGCTTGGATGCCGTTTCTCCAGAGCATAGCCACGATAAACCTGATCGTATTCGGAGTCAACATAGAAATACTTGTCCGCGTGCTTTGTCTGCCGTTCATAGTGGTAGGTGGCGTATGTGCGGGCGGCCACCGTCATGACTTTAAGAAATTCCACGGGAGATTCACTGCTGGTTTCAGCAATTCCGCGCAGGTAATGCTCCATAGGCAGAATGTTGATTGCCCAGACCTGGTTGGTCGCCTGGCTGTAACGGATCTCAATTGAGCCACGGAAAAGATTTTCATTCACGGCCGGATTCCATGGCAGCCGCCGTTCATACGACAAAATTTCCATGATGGTCTGATTATCCAAAGCATGCGCGACAAGATAGTCGGAGGTCGTCAGATGCGCGGCGGCATAGTGCAGCTCATACATGCCATTGCTGCGGTTGTACGCCAATTGCACTTCCGTTCTTGCCGGCACTTCCGCCAATACTTGTCCTGAGCCTGAGCGCACCTGAAACGGACTGTCCGCGGTAATGCTCAGCGGCTGATCAGATGCAAAGAGTCCTACGCGCATGATCGGACCGAGATCTGTTGGCCCCGTTGAAGGCTGGTCAATCACGGGCAATGAGCCGCTTTGCAATACGGTAATCGGCAGCGTGAACTCGCCTCCTTTAATCCAGGAATGATCCTCGGCGGCGAGGCGGAACTGTTCCGTATAAGATCCCGGCGTTGACGGCGCGGTCAAATCAAAACGGAAATATCCGATCTGCCCCGGCTCTACGGTTTCCTCCGACATGGCGATCTGGCTTGGCGTTATCCAGCCAGGATTCACCGCCGCAGTGCGAGTGGCAAATCGCGAAGCCCGGTAATTGGGAGAAATCGTATACATGCTTATGAATCGATTGCCAGACTTCTTCCAGGCTTTTGCGCCAACATTCTTAAATCCAACCTGAAAAGTGATTGTCTGGCCGGGCGCAAGCGTGAGATTGCGATGCGAACTGATCAGCATCATGGCTTCGTAAGACTGATCTCGATACAAATTTGATTGCTGCGCGCCGGTTTCCCCTGGCGTTTCAGATTCCTGCTCAGCCGGGCCATTCACCTGGATTTCGATTTCAAGCTCTCCGCCCTGCATCCACGTATGGTTTTCGGCTGCCAGGCGCAGACGGTCCTTATGCGTGCCCGGTGCGGACGGCGCTTGCAGCAGCACGACCATGGTTCCTGTTTCCCCGGGTTTTACCGTGTCTGAAGCAAGGCGGATTTGCGATTTGCTCATCCACCCGGGGCCATTGGAATGAAAGGGAGAAGCATGATAGTTTGGACGAACCGTATAGAAGGAGACAAAGCGCGTGCCCGCATTCTTCCAGGTTGCAGTTCCGGTATTCTTTACTTCAATGGTTTGTAAAATTTGCTGGCCCGGTTCGGCGGCAAGTGATAATTTCTGGCCTTGCACCCATTGTGCGGAATAGGAAGCATCCTGCACGGGATAATCCACCGCGATGGCAAAACCATTATTTGTCTGAACCTCGGTTTGCGGTATTGGAGCAGGCAATTCGATTGTTTCCACCACATTGATCGGGATTGTGAATTTTGTTCCTCCAATCCAGGCGAGATTCTTAGCTACCGCCTGAAAAGTTTCTTCATAGGAACCGGTTTTGTCTGGCGCCTGCAGCGGGAAACGGAATGTGCCGATTTCTCCCGGACGGACAATAGCTTCTTTCAAATAAGCGGGGCGGAACGAAGCATCCCAGAATTTATGTTCAAACACACTGTCCCGTTTTTCCGGATCCACTGTTGCCACAGCAACAAAATTCGCTCCGCTGTTTTTCCAGGCAGCGGTTCCCGTATTCTTGAAATGGATTTCAAAGGTAATTGCCGCTCCGGGCTTGAGATTGATGACACCATGGCTGCGCACGGTTTCCTGCCCTTTATGCGTATTTGCCGCCTGAGCGGAGACAAGAGATGGCAGCAAAAAAACAGCCAGAAGGGCTGTAAAATAGATCGCGCCTTTCGCGAGAAGACCAAACAAAGCGCTCACCGGCGAATGCCAATGAAGAGCCGCTTGTTCAGAAGCCTGGTTCATCCGTAACACGCTTTTCATATGTGTTTTGGTGTACAATGATTGTATCATGTTCACCGCCAGAATTCTTCCCCTTTGTCAACATGTCGCTTGCCCGCCGCATCGCACATCACACCATCATTCAATATACCGGAAAGAGTATCGGGACGGTTTTAGGATTGATCACAATCGGTTTTATTACCCGCTCGCTTGGCCAAGAGGGTTTTGGGTATTACACCACCATCATGGGATTCTTACAATTCTTCGGTATCCTGGTGGATTTCGGTCTCAGCCTCACAACATCGCAAATGCTTGGACATAGCAAGTGGGATGAAGACCTGCTTTTTGCAAATATCCTCTCTCTGCGAGCTATTTCAGCAGCTGTCTTTCTTGGTTTGGCTCCCCTGCTGGTTATCTTTTTTCCGTATCCGTTCTTTGTCAAAGCGGGCATTGCCATTACGACGCTTTCGTTCTTTTTCATGAGCATCAATCAGATTTTTCTCGGGTTTTACCAAAAACATCTCTCCTTGCAATACGTGTCACTCGCGGAAGTTGGCAACCGTATTTTTTTATTGATTGCGACTTTGCTTGCCATTTACCTTGGATGGGGATTAACCGGCATTCTGATCAGCGTCATTTTAAGCAATATCGTTCAATTCGGTATGCTCGCCGTGCCGGCAAAAAAGTTTGGACGAATCAGCCTGCACATTGATTTGCCGATCTGGCGTGATATCTGGAGCAGAACCTGGCCCATTGCCGTAAGCATCGCGCTGAATCTTTTATACTTGAAAACCGATGTCATTGTTTTGTCGGTTGTCCGCCCGCCAGAAGAAGTGGGGTTATACGGCGCGGCGTATAAGGTCGTTGAAGTGCTGACCACCTTTCCGGTTTTATTTGCCGGCTTGCTGCTTCCTTTGCTGACGCGCTATTGGCAGACCGGCGAAAAAAACCGCTTCCGGTTGCTTGTTCAGCAGGGTTTTGACACCATGAGCTTGCTTGCCTGGCCCATTATGGTGGGAACACTCTTTGTGGGCGGCGACGTGATGGCGCTGATCGCCGGAGAAGATTTTCGCTCATCAGGTATTCTGTTGCAGCTGCTGATTTGGGCAAGCGGTATTATTTTCTTTAACGCCGTCTTTGCCCACGCGATCGTGGCGCTGAACCGTCAGCGTTCGACTATCGTGGCCTACGCGATCACAGCAATCGTGGGGCTTGTCGGCTACTTTGTTTTCATCCCGCTCTATGGTCCCGTGGGCGCGGCCGCCATGACCGTCGTGACCGAGGGTCTTGTCTCATTGATGATCTTTTACTATTTCGTGAAATTCAGTAAGATTGTGCCGTCCTTCAGGCGCTGGGGAGGAGCCATATTCGGCTGCGCGCTGATGTCGATTTTTCTGATGATGACGCCTGAATGGCATTACGGTCTGCGGATCATTGCCGCGGCCGGCTTGTACGGAGCCGCATTGCTGCTGAGCGGAACCGTGTCAAAAGCGTTTATCTCAGAACTACTCACGTTTAAAAAACACGAACAAGCCACATGAACATTCATTTGTTTACGCTTGATTCAGAAGAGCTTTCGCCTTATACGCGCATGCATATCAAGGCTTTTGAGCTTGCCTTCCCGGGGCAGATCGTCATCTGGCGGGACGGCAAACCGCTCAAAGAGCAATTATTGCCGCGCATGAGCTCCACCTCGCCCGCAAAACGCTTCGGCCTGTTCAGCCAGCCGCATCCGGATCTGGCAGCCATCAAACAGGAGGCAAAGCCTGAAGATATGCTTGTCTGCCTTTCGCCGCAGGTTTTTTTCGCGCAAAAATCCGTACGCGACTTTCCTGGTGTCATTCATCTGCTTGTTGACGCACTTGCGCCCGCGCAGGCCAAAATCTTTGCCAGGCAGCTTGCAAAACGTTCGGATCGTTTAATCTTGTTGTCACGCACGCATCAGGCGCAGCTGGCCGAGTTTCTGGATGGGGAAACACCGGCCGCGGTCGTTTATCCTGCCGCTGACATGCAGCCGGTTGAAAAACGCATGGGAGAACAAACAACGTTCATTCTTGGCTGCGTCAGTCCATTTGAAAAAAATCGCGGCATTGAAACAGTTATCCGCGCATTGTATTCGGTCAGAGAATTTTTGCCCCAGCTGCGGCTCGTTCTTGTGGGAGAAGGCTCAGAAAAGGGCAGATTGCAATGGCTGGTTTCTCATCTGCACTTAAACAAGCAGGTGCAATTTGTTTCAACAGGCGAACAGTACAGGCGGTTTATCCCGCATTTTGACGCGCTGGTTCTGGCTGATGAACAGCCGTCTATCTGGAATGATGATTTGATCGCCGCGTGGATCAACGGTGTTCCGGTGATCGCTTCCCAGATCGGCATTCAAAGGGAATTAATCCAGAACGGACAAAACGGCCTGCTCTTTGAACCGGGCAATGCGCATATGCTCTCGCAGCATATTCTGAATTTATACAATCACCCTGAGTGGCGGCAGCATTACAAAGAGCAGGGACAAGCATTTATTCAGGAGCAGGTTTCCTTGTCTGCCGCGGCAAAACGCCTGCAAACTATATTTGCAGATAAATATACCCCTCGCGCGCGGTAACGCTGTAAAGACGGCGGATCACATACGAAGTGATCGAATAGGCCATGGTAATGATAATCAGGCCGATGATCCCATTTTTGATGAGGCTTTTCGCTTTTGAAATCTGCGAATCTTCTCCACCTGAAGTCATCCAGAGAAAGCCCGCGTACACAAGCAGAATAATGGTTCCAATGCCGATAAAACTAAGCGCGATGCGGACAATATTCGCAACGATCAGCACCGGACTCATCTGCGCGATTCCCGTGATTTCAGGACCGAGCGAGTCTTTGCCGCCCGTAACAAGATCTTTGGCAAATGGATTAACGTTCGGTTCCGTTGATGAAGACTGGTCGCCATCAAAAAAGAACTCGCGTTCCGTTCTCGTTTTCGGATTGAAATCGATTGCCTGCGCGGCAGATACGGGAAGAAGCAGGGAAACCAGCATCAAAAGCGGAAGAAATAATTTCATACATTATTTCTCTTTAAGTTTTTCTTCTACGACTGACTGCAAACTTGGATCTTCCGCCGCCACCAGGCTTTCAACAACGAAAGCAATAATGGTTCTGGTCAACATAATCACCAGCAGACCGATAAAGGCATTGCGCAAAACGGTTTTTGCCTTGGAAACCTGGTCCTCATTACCTCCTGCCGACCACCAGAGAAAGCCCGCATAGAGAATGATGATAACAAGAATCATGCTGACCAGAGAAAGAGCCAGTCGAGCGCCGCGCATCACGATAATGGGAAAAGGGAGATCTGCGGCAGCGGTAGCTTCCCCTCCGCTCTGTCCGGCCTTTTTCAGCTCGGTTAAAGGATTGCTTTTTACGGGCGTCGCGGCCGAAGCTCTGGCCGTATAAAAACCCGCAAAGGAGCCAAGTGCGGCGCAAAAGAGAAGGATGAAGGAGAAAATTCGCGCGCGTCGTGCATGCATACTATTGCTGCGTAGCCTGAAAGATGAGATCCGTGATGTATACCGTCGCGGTATAGGCCAGGATGATGACGATAAGCCCAATGGTTGCATTGCGCAGATACGCTTTAGCCTGGCTTACCTGGTCATCATTTCCGCCGGCTGTCAGCCAGAGAAACCCGCCGTATAGAAAGAAGATGAAGGCAATTGTTCCCACAAAGCCAAAAAGGACATTGATAATGCTGCCAACAAAACTTCCTGCAGAAACTGATCCTGGTTCAGCCCCACCAAATGGCTGTTTGGCAGCCGTTTTTAGATTCTCAATGATGCTTTTATCTGTGTTCGTGACCGCTGATACTGAATGGCCTGCCAGGAAAGCAAAACATAAACAAAGTGAAAGGATAATACCGGAAAAGAGACGTTTCATAGAGTGATAATTATTCAACTTTCGTCGGCGTTGGGTTTTGTTGCTGCTGTTGCTGGCCTTGCTTTACAGGTTCTTCCGGCTGAGCGGTAACCAGCCCAATGACAAACCGTGTTATCGCGTAGACGAGGGTCAATATGATAAATCCGCCAACAACTTGTTTGAGAATCGATTTGGCCTTGCTGATATTATCCTCATTTCCGCCAGCTGTCAGCCAGAGAAAACCGGCATAGATGATCAGAATAACGGCGGCCACACCGAGTATGCCAAAAACGATGTTAATAATAGCATTTATTGCTCGAAAAATAGGGGCTCCCCCTTTTGCGTCGATATTATAAGTACCGCCGGCAACACCGCCAAGTATATCGTACAATTCCGTATTCACCCCAAATGATTCAACTGCTCCAGTGCCACGGGTTGGTTCCCCCGCATCAAGTTGTAATTCTGGAGGATTGAGGTCAATCATTTGAGCCTTTGTATGCTCTGTAGCAACAAACACTGTAGACAGCGCTAAAAAGAGGGCAAGAGCAACAACGTCTATTCGAAATTTAACGCTTTTTTTGAGCATAGAAAGCTGCGGGATTTACAATGCTGAATCCCCAACGACAAGTTGCAAAATAAACGTCGTAATGGCGTATGCAAGTCCGACGATGATGATACCCACCAGGGTTGTCTTCATTATCTGCTTGGCCTGCCCTACTTTGTCGTCATTGCCGGCCGCCGTCAGCCAGAGCCCGCCCGCATAAATCATGAGCAGAACGGCAACAACTCCCAGCACACCCACTGTGAGATTGATCAGATTTGAGATTAGGTTGGTGATTTCAGTACCTTGGTCGCTGGGTGATCCTAGACCGCCTTGTTCTGATGCGCTTCTCAATTTATCAATAGCGTTCTTGATTCCGCTGTCTGCGGCAAAAGCCTGGGTCGGCACCAGCAGGAATGTAAGTAGCCAGAATAGTCGATGCTTCATAGACGCGATATTATTGTCCCGGGCTGCCCAGCCCCGACTGTAAACGAGTAAGCACGAAGCTGACTAAAGCGGAAGAAGCGAATATGATAATGAGTCCGATCACCGCGCCCGTAAGAATTTTTTTCGCTTTATCCACTTCCTGTTCATTGCCTCGCGCCATAACCCACAAAAATCCCGCATAGATAATGACAAGCAGGATCAAGACACCCACATAGGTCAAAACCGTGCGGATCAGCCTGCCTGTAACCTGGGCTGCATCTAAGTCAACTTCGAATGTGCCTCGATATGCTTCTTTGAATTCGGCCTGCGGGTCGAATCGGCCGGCAAAAACAACGTCTGACCCGGCTGCAAAAAACACAAGGCAGCATAATGCCGGCAAGATCATTCGTTTGAGAATTGGAAGCAATTTCGACATATTGGGAGCCGGAGACGGAATGTGTTTTCCGCGCCCGGCCCCGAATCTGTGGATTCGGGCGGAACTTAGATCTGGGTTCCGGTTGCTTCAATGAGCTGATTGACGACGAATTGCGTGAGCGCGTACGCGGAAAGAATGATGATCAAACCAACCAAACCTGAGAAGAGAATCTTCTTGGCGGTTCCAACTTTGTCATCAGATCCTCCGGCAGTCATCCAAAGCACGCCTCCCCACAAAACGATAACAACAGCGATAATACCCAGAACACCGAGACCGGCGCGGATAATATTGGCCGCTGTTTCACGAGGATCCTGTTCGCCAAGACCGGTGGCGGCTCCGTATTGCAGACCAAAAACATCCGTTTGTGCGCCGACCGCTACAGGAAGAACGAACAAAGCGATGCTCATGATGCTTGCTAGCAGAAGTGATTTTTTCATAGATTCACCTCCTTTCAAAGGAAGGGTTAATGATTTAAGGAATCAACAAGAGAAGTCTCTTTATGATTCGTTAAACCGTTAAAAGCCCCAACTCAGGAACAAATGCGCGGTACAGAGCGAGCAGAAAAAACAATACGCAAATATAGACAAGCAGTTTTGAAAACTTCTCCTTGCTTTCAACCGCCTTGGCGGCACTTCCTTCCCAATAATACCAGTCGTACCCGGCCTTTGCTGCTTTCAGTCCCACAATCATCAGCGCGATAACAAGAATGTACCGCAAGGCGATGAGCGCCATTGTCTGGTAATCCGCAGGGATTGAAGATGTTTCAAGGGTCAAACCTTGCGCGTTGGCGGCAGGCAAAAAGCCGATTGCAAAAATCGCTGACTTTTTCCGCAATTCCTTCTTTATTGTAGCATAGACCGCCATAGGGAAAAACCTAAACGCCGACAGCTTCAAAGATCTGGTTGATAATTGCCGTGGCTAAAAGCCCGAGAATCAGACCGACTGTCCCCCAATAAAAAATCTTCTTGCCTTTCTCAACCCGGTCGGATGAGCCTCGTGATGTAATCCAGAGAAAACTCCCAAAGAGGATAGGCAGAATCGAAAGCACGATAAGCGCTTGAAGCATGGTAACGGAAAGTCCGACAAGACGCTTGGTCACCCCTTCCGTGGTAGGTTCAAATCCAAGCGGGTTGGTAAGCGTGATGGGGGGAGCTACTTCGTCAGCAGCCGCCTGATTTGCGGGTGCTTGTTCGGCATTCTGTTGCGGGGTTGGCGTCTGAGCCCATGCGATGGGCATCATTTGATGAAAGACGCCAAAGAAGGCAAGAAGACAAAGTACTGGAATGATGCGATTCTTCATATCAGGAATTCGGCGTAAACGGCTGAAGAATAATGGGAATAACGAGATAGCCGGCAAAAGCGATAATCAGTCCGATCACGGCATAAAATACCGTCTTTTTCCCCGAAGCAATTTTATCCTCGCTCCCACCGGACAAAGCCATTTCAAGACCACCGATAATCACAAAGATGAGCGAGGCAATCGCCAGAATAGACGTAAACCAGGTATTGAATCGCAATACCAGCTGCGACAATGTAAGGCTGCCCTCCCCGCTTAGCGGATTCTGCAAAGTTCGCTCAGCCGCGGCAAAAACCTGAACCGGCAAAAAAACCGCGAGGATGAATAGAGAGAAATATTTCTTCATATTTACTGCTGCTTACATTGTTCAGCAACCTGATACCAGCCAAGAGGCGAAAGCGGCACCGATTTCTGCTCGGGGTCCTTGATAAAAATGCTCTGATTGGCGAATAAAATGATCACAAAGTTCATGATCTGCCAGGCAAGCAAAACAATCAGCGATCCGACAATAGTGGCGCGCATCACGCTTTTGCCTTTTGACACCCATTCTTCGTTTCCGGATGAGAGCATGAGATAGCCGGCTCCATAAATAAAGAAGACGGTTGCCAGCACCGCGAAAACACGGAGGATGATATTGGCCACGGTGATAAACACGGCCAGTAAATCGCAAAGCGTGCATTGGCCGCTTTCCCAGCAGGCTTCCGTCACGCCGGCGAAGATTCCTGCGTCTTCAGCTGAAACCACCGGCATCTCCTTCTCTTCTGTTTTCTGCGGTGTTGGATTTGATGGAGTGCCCTGATCCTGAGCGTATGTCCATGAGGGAAAAAGAAAACCAGCTGCTATCACCACCAAAAAGATAAACCTTGTTAATTTCATACGCTACTCGATACGATACGTCTGCTGTACGCGCTCCGCGGCCAGCTTTAAGAGATCGTCCAAATCCTGCGTGCCGGCGAGCGCATCTTTAACCAGCTCTTTCATGATAGCTTCCATAGCGGCCGCATCCTGGCCATTGTACCATGAACTGGAGCGAAGCAGTTGATTGGCAAAGACATAGAGCTCAGGATCTTCGAGCTGCGCATTAACCAGGTCTCTTCGGGCGGTTGGAAGTTTGGCGGACGCAAGGAATTTCTGCGATTCCTGCGAGCTTGTAATGAACTGGAGAAAATCCCAGGCGGCATCAGCATTTTCTGTTTTTCGCGATACCGTTTCCACCCAGTAATTGGCAAAATACATTTCCGGATTATTCTGGATTTGCGGCATGGTACTTACGCCAAAATTCAGCCTTGGCGCAAGGCCGCGGATTTGTTCCTGATGATACGCGTAGCCGAAAAAGTATGCGACGCGGCCCTGCAAAAAGCTTTCAAACGCGTCGCTTTGCTGTTCGTTCCAGGTATAGTTCTGATTATTCGGATTGGCAAAGCTCGTATAGAAACGAAGCGCATCTTCGCCCGGAATGGTATTGCGTACTCCTCTCAGATTATCCGGGATGGTGTGGAAATTAACGCGGCGTCCGTCTTTATCAAACATCTGCGCGCCGTTTTGCATCATAAGCAGGGAAAGAATGTCGGTTGGGCGCGTGGTATTCTCCGCCGTTCCAAGCGCTGCCCCCGCAGTAAGAATTCTTCCCTGCGAATCAAAGCGTGCCAGGCTCGTAACATGCTGCTGGAATTCCTGCCAGGTTCTTGCCGGTTCGGCAACCCCCGCATTGTCGAGCAGGTCGCGATTGTAATAGAGAACCATGGTATCAAATGCAAGCGGCAAGCCGTAAATTTTGTTTTCTCCGATCTGAACCTGTCCGCCTGAAATCGTCAGCTCCGGGAGGTAAACATCTTCATAGACCTGTGCTAAAAATTGCCGCTGCAATCCAGCCACGTTCAAACTGTTTGTCGTGCGCAATTCGGTGATCAGCTCTTTTTTTACCGTGCCTGTCGCGACCTGATACGCCAAGGTTGTCTGCGCAGGCAGCGGCAAAAGCTTGGTGCGGTATTCAGGAATCCAGGTATTGTGCAAAGAGAAAATATCCGGCCCACGATCCTCGGCCAGCGCGTTTAGCAACTGGTTTTCATATTCTTCAAAGCGGAATTTTTTGACTTCGACGCGGATATTAGGATGAATTGCTCGATAATCGGCAATAATTTGCTGGAAATCTTCCGGCGAATGAAAAACCGTCCAGTATTCAAGATTGATCTGGCGATACGCGCGCTGCGCGGCCAGGTCTCCGCCGCGGCGGCAGCTCACTCCCCCAAGCAAAAGAGAGGCCAGAAGAAGAATGCTGGTGGCGAATCGCAGTTTTGTTTTTTTCATAATGAAGCTAGGCAATTGATTTGAGAAATCGTTTGAATTCTTTTTGATATTCCTTTCGCTTCAGCGCGAAAGCGACATTGGCCTGCATCCAGCCGAGTTTGGAACCGCAATCGTACCGTTCCCCTTCAATGGATCGCGCGTAAACCGGGAATTTCTTTACGTAGGTCTCAAGCGCTCCGGCCAGTCTGATCTCCCCGTCTTTGCCCGGTTTGGTTTGTTCAAGTTCTTTCAGCAATGCCGGCGTGATGATGTATTTGCCGATCGCGGCCTCGCGCGAAGGAGCTTTGGCTGGATCAGGTTTTTCTACAAATCCGTTTACTTCAAGGATATTTTTTTCCACGGCCGTGCCTTTCACGATACCGTAATTTTTGGTTTCCGCTTTTGGCACCGTATAGGTTGCGATCACCGGGTCGCCGTAGCGATCATAGGTTTCAATCAGCTGCTTGAGAGCCGATTTCTTTGGATTATAGGTGAGATCATCGCCAAAAAGCACCGCAATCGGTTCGTCCTGAATCAGGTGGCGTGCCATAAGCACGGCATGGCCGTCTCCTTTCTGCAGCGGCTGGCGGACATAGGCGAATGACGCGAGCTTGGAGATTTTTTTTACTTCGACAAGCAAATCCGTTTTCCCTTTTTCTTTGAGTTTGTAAACAAGTTCGAAATTGTAATCAAAATGATCTTCAAGCGCCTGTTTGCCAAGGCTCGTGATGAAAATAATCTCTTCAATACCGGCTTGGACCGCTTCCTCCACAATATATTGCACAACCGGTTTGTCGACGACAGGCAGCATTTCCTTTGGAATCGCTTTGGTCGCAGGCAAAAAACGCGTGCCAAGTCCGGCAACGGCAATCACGGCTTTTCTGACAGGAGGATGAATCGACTTCTTTTTCATATAGGGTGAGTATAGCATATTCCGAACAAAAAATAGGGAAATCCTGCAGCAGAATCATGAAATTCTCGCCGCAAAGATTTCAATCATCCAGCAACGCCGAATGCTGATTACTGAATACTGAAACTGAAGCTGGGTGCTGATCCACAAAAGCACTCAGCTCAAGCAATCAACGTGTCAGCGTTCAGTATTCAGCGGCAATCTGTACCGAAGCCGCAAAACCCGCCAGCAGAAACCACGTTAATACAGCCAAATCATTTTTGAAGTACGAAACATCGATCAGACCGTGCAGCAAGATTGGCAAGAGTCCGGCAGCAAAAATCCAGCTGAACGCGGTTATTTCGTTGCGCCAGAATGATCGCAGGATAAGAACGATCATCCAGATAACCGCAATCAAACCAAGCAAACCGGTTTCAGACCAGAAGTTAAGAAAAAACGAATGCGGGTAAATAAGGCGTTCGCTAAAAACTTCGCTGCGCACGGTTTCAAAGCGGTCCGCGAAGCTGGCCAATCCAAGTCCGGTGAACGGCTCCTGCATAAGCAGATGCACGGTTCCTTTATACAGCTCGAGCCTGCTTTGACCGGAAGCTACTTGGAATGTGGCTAAATCAATGATGGTACTTCTGGTAGACGGCATCGCCAGAACCGACGCGGCAGCAATCGCCAAGAGAATGAAGGCCAATTTGAAGGAACGAAACCTCGCAACCAGCAGCCAGGCGGTTGCCGTCATGGCGGCCAGCGCGCCGCGTGAAACCGCCAACAAAACCGCGAGCGGCGCGGACAACAGAACTGCCAGTCGATACGCGCGCGCGCGGCGGTCCTGCTCCGACAAAAACCAGGCAAAAAACGACATGGCAATTGGCACCACATACAGCCCAAGCGCATTGGGCGATGTAAACAATCCCGTAACGCGTCGCTGACCAGGCACGGTCCATTCCCATTCAGGAGACCACCAGCCGGTGATTCTCTGGACAATGGCCATCACCGTCAACGCTATAACCGTGCCCCCCATCCAGAGAAGCAGCTGCTTCCATTCATCTTCATCTTGTCTCGTCGTGATCAGCAAAGCATAGAAGATGAATGGTTCAAGAACGTACGCTTTAAAAATACCAAGCGCCGCGCGCGTATCCACCGCCCAGATCACGGAAAGGCCGGCTGCCGCTACGAGCAAAAGCCCCGGCCAGAAAAAAAGCGATGTCCGGACCTGCAAAAGCGCTTCAGCCGCGCGCCGCTCGCGAAGCAACTTAATCCCCCAGATAAGAAAAAGAATCAACAGCATCCCTTCAAGCGCGGTTGAAGGAAGCGGACCGATATGAAAACGAATCAGGTACGCGGGAAGCAGGAATACGAGCAGCCTGAGCGCAAGTGAAAAATCCCTCCAGGCAAGCAGGGTGAAGAGAACAAAGAAACAAATGAGAAAAGCAAGATAGATCATTTCACAAACACTAGCACTTCCGGGTCGCCATATCCATTCCAGCCGTATCGCTGGTCAAGACGATAGCCATTTTGCCAGAACCAGGCTTTGACCGGGTCGCCCTGATCCTCCCCCGGCGTTGAACTGACGAGAATAATTCTTTCGCGATCGTTCACAACCGCACCAAGCTGCTCAACATTTTGCGGATTCACAAGTGCCTGCCAATTGTAGCGCACAATACGCTCTTCAAACGTGAGCGTATCCGCAAGCGGGTAAAAAGGGACAATCTCAACCGGTGTATAGCGGCTCAGCGGCAAAGCCCAGACAAAACTATGCGCAATCACCAATGCATCGCTTTGCCGCAGGAGTTCTTCCACGGTCCGCGCGGCCTCCTGCCAATGATGACGTTGATTGAACATCAGCCTGATATGCATTGGCGTGGCAAGCAGCAGAAAACAAAGCGTGGCAAGCGAGACAATCATTTTATTTCCAAGCCGGCTCATTCCTTTTCCCATGAATAAGAAAACCGGAAGCGAGATGACGAGCAAATATTTTGTAATCGTGATTTGAAAAACCAATCCGAAACCAAGTGGAAGCAAGAGGAGAAGCAAAAGCAATCGGGATTGTTGGGGCAACTCAAGCGCCACGGTAAACGGCCAGCGGTCCTGCTGCACAAGCGACTTGATGCGCTGCCACCAGCCTGGCCGTTCAAAGGTCAACAGGGCCATTACGAGCAGGATAACAACCAAAAGGGTGCTAATGCTTCGTAACAGCAATGACGATTCTCCTGTGAGCAGCAGGTTTGCAAGGTGGGGGAAAAATAATCCGCCGTCTTGTTGAAAAAAGAACCAGCCTTGCGATACGTTTCCGGCCAGAAATTTATTGCGCATGACAGGAATAAGCCAGAGCAAAAATGTGCCTGATGCAAAGGCTAAGGAACAAAGAAACGGATAGAGCTGTTTTCTTTTGTCTCCTTCAAACAAAACAAAAGCGAGCAAACAGACAGGCAAGACCGCGGCCGTGAGATGCGTGTGCATAGTCAGCATCAAGGAGGCGGTAAAGACAATCATCCAAAGCATGCGTCGATTGCCACCCGCAAACCACTTCCAGAAGGCAAGCAATGCCAGGGAGGCGAACAAAAAAAGCAGACTGTACATTCTCGCTTCGGTTTGATGGTACAGAAAGAACGTTGAAAGCGTGAAAAAGAAGGCAGACCATAATCCTGCTCGTATGCCAAACATGTTTTTGCCAAGCAGGAATACGGTGATCAGAGAAAAGAACCCCGCAACCAGTGAAAGCGCACGAGCCGCCAATTCTGTTTCTCCAAACATCTTCATCCACGCATGCAGCAAAACGAAATGCGCGAGCGGATTATGCTCAAAGCGCAAAAACGCCCACAGCTCAGAAAGCGGCTTAGACGCGAAATGAACGGAAAAGGCTTCATCAAACCAGAATGATCCCGCCTGAAAGAGGACGAGTATTCTCGTAGCGAGAAAAAGCGTGATGATGGCAAATAACCAGATCCAATGCGTACGTTTCATAAAGCGTCTTTTCGTAATTGTTTCATCACAAGAAAAAATTCGACAATGTCTTTGATGCCAAGTTTTGAATGCCCTGCTTTTCGATCATGAAAAGCAACCGGCACCTCGACAATGTTTGCTTCAAGCCTGGCTGCATGAAAAAGCATTTCTTCCTGAAAAGCATAACCGCTGCTATGCAAAGGAAGATTCAGCACCTTTGCCAAAAGATCGGCCTTCCAAAATCGAAAGCCGGTTGTGATGTCATGCTGCGTCAAACGCAAGGCTTTGCGCGCAACAAAAGTCGCTCCCCGGCTGCATATATGCCTCCATGGTCCCCAGCCGATAATGGTTCCGCCTTGCACATATCTTGATCCAAGCACAAGATCAGCCTGATTCATCAATGCAAGCAGACGGGGAATATCTGTCGGCTTATGGGAAAAATCCGCATCCATCTGCCCGATCATTTCCGCGCCTAAGGATAAGGCAATGGCAAAGCCTTCAATATACGCGCTCCCGATTCCAAGCTTTGAAGAACGTTCAATCAAGTGAATGCGTTCGTCGGCCATGGACCGCACCAGCGTTGCTGTTCCATCGGGACTTTGATCATCAACAATGATAATCAGGCCATCAAAAACAGAACGGATTTCTCGCAAAAGCCGTTCAATATTCTTTGCTTCATTATAGGTAGGAATAACAATTGCCCGCATGGCTTCATTAAATCATGAGATGGCACGAACATGAAGGATGCCCACTAATTCCTACTTCCTAATTCTTAATTCCTTAACACGCTCTAAGCCCCTTGGATCCTTAGCCACAGGATGGCAAGTGGACATAAGATCCGCCTGAGCTCTGTCGGGCGGAGGTTCTATCTCCGCCCGTGACAAACAAGGGTCGGTGACGATAGCCGATCCACAATCTCCATACGTAATTGCTCGACCGCTTCTCCGGGCGGGGACAGAGCCCCACGCCCGACGAAGCTCTTCCTTACCTAATTCCTACTTCCTAAGTCTTAATTCCTAATTCCTTAACTATCTCTAGGCTTTTAAAACGTTAAGGATTAAGGAGAGGAATTAGGCGTTAGGAATTGGGGAATGCGGAAGCGAACCCAAAGAACCTTCCTTCCCCCTGCCAAGGGGGACAGGAACAAACAAAGAGAGGGACCAACCAACTGAGGGGAGCCTGCCTCCCCCCCGCTGGCGGCAGGTTGTGGATAAACTGTTTGCAAATCTTTTTGCCGCCTGTTACCTTGTCAGTACTGACAAAGCGCTTCCCTCTCGAGGGGGCGTTTTGTCTTTTCAGGCGAGTACAAGCTACGAGTTGCGGGCGGCAAGAACGGTACCGCAAGTTGATCGGTTTGGAAAAGTTTAGCAACGTCTGGTAACATCTGGTACGTCTCCTCCTGTTGTCTGTAGGTCTTACAAGTCTGTAATGTCTGATACGTCTATTCTATGTCCGGTCATTCCAAATGGCATTCCATCAAACATAAGAAAGGAATCAAAGACGCGAAACGCGCCAAGGCATTCACGCAGCTGGCGCGCGCTATTACCGTTGCCGCGCGAAACGGCGGCGATCCAACCTTCAACTTTTCCCTTCGTCTGGCTATCGACAAGGCCAAGGCGGCCAATGTTCCAAAAGACAATATCGACCGAGCAATAAAGAAAGGTACCGGCGAAATCGAAGGAGAAATCATTGAAAACAAGCGCTATGAAGGATATGGCCCCCATGGTGTCGCGTTTATCGTTGACGCGTTGACGGATAATTCGAACCGAACCGTTTCCGAGCTCAAGCATCTCTTTTCAAAACACGGAGGAAATCTTGGCGGATCCGTTTCATGGCAATTCACTTCGCGCGGGGCGATCACGGTTGACGGACAAGCGGCAAAAGCCAATGACGAAGAATTTGTTCTGGAAAGCTTGGAACATGGAGTGGAAGACGTGCAAACGGAAGACGATACGCTTATCCTGCTGACCGAGCCGACGAAATTGCAGGCCGCGCGCGAGTGGCTTCAGTCAAAAGGAATTGAACCGCAGAGCGCGGAACTTGTCATGCTGCCAAATGAAACAATGACGCTCTCGCCTGAACAGCAGGCGCAAGTGGAAGCCTTTATCGAAATGGCGGAAGACCAGGACGATGTTGAGAACGTTTTTCATAATCTGGCCATCAATTGATATGCGTATTGCCGGCATCGATCCTGGATATGGAAGATGCGGTTACGGAATTATTGAACATGAGCGCAATAAATCCGTTTTAATTGCCTACGGTTGTATCGAGACTCCCGCCGGCATGGATTTTTCTGACCGCCTGAAATTGCTCTCTGATGAATTGACTTCCATTTTTGCCCTCCACGAACCCGAAGTAATGGGAGTTGAAGAATTGTTTTTTGCAAAGAACACCACCACTGCCATGAAGGTTGCCCATGCCCGCGGAGTTATTCTCCTTGCGGCCGCCAATGCCGGCATGAAGGCGCGGGAATTCAAGCCGGCTGAAATCAAGCAGGCGCTGACCGGCCATGGGCGCGCTGACAAGCAGCAAATCCAGCAAATGACAAAGCTGCTTTTAGGTCTAGCCGAGATTCCAAAGCCCGATGACGCAGCCGATGCCCTGGCCGTTGCCTTGACCGCTTCCATGTGGAAGCCTTTTATTCGAAACTGACAACTGGACCATTTTTTGATCCAAACCAGCACGCTGAATAAATTAAATTGGCTAAATTTAGCCATTTTTTTGTTATCACAAAGCAATGACTCTCCTGTCTCTATTTTGTTGACATGAATGCCTCTTTATGATACATTGCTTGATCTTTTGAAGACAGCTGATCCTTTCACTGGCCTTCAAATCCCGGTCTTTGTATCGCTGAAAAGCGGTTTAAAAACGGGGAAACCCAAAACAACCAGAAACCGGAGGCAATCATGGCCAAGAAGAAGACCGGGTCTGCCGGTGAGGAGGCCCCCTCGGCTTCCGGGCGCAGGAGCCGTAAGAAGGCTGTTCTCGAACCCCCTCCCGCGACGGAAGAGGAGCGGGAATCCATGCTCGCCAGCATCAAGGAAGACCAAGCAGAACTGCTGAAAACAGCTCGCCGTCTGCAGAGGAACGTCGAGGTGCTCGAGCAGCCCATCGATGCCCCCCAGGCCATTGAGCGACTCGGTAACGAGCTGCGCGAGGCCAAGGAGCAAATCAACGAGCTGAACGAGCAGGTGCGGAATTCCGCAAACGAACTCAGGGCTCGAGACGCGGAGATCAAGCAGCTGAACAAGGAGCAAGCGCGCCTCGAGAAGAAGCTCGCTACTTCCGAGGAGACGCTCGGGCAGACGCAAGCTGAGCTGGAGACCATCCAGCGGGAGCATGCATCCGCCACTGAGCAGTTGGAGTTGCTTCGAACCGAGCGCGACGATCAGCTTCAGAAGCTGACGGCCGCTGACCAGAGGCGTGCTGATCTGGAAGCTGAGATCGCGGGGCTCAAGGACGCACTTCATGTCGCCAAGGAATCCCTGGACCCGCTCCGGACTAACCTCGAGCAACGGAATTCCGAACTGATCGAAGTCCGAGACAAGCTCTCGGCCAGCGAGCAGAGGCGGGATGCTTTCGAGCAGGAGATCAGCCAGCTCAGGAGCATGCACCGTGACGCTGAACAGGCCCTCAAGACCTCGCAAGAGGAGCGAGATTTGCTCAAAGAGCGGATCGACCAGCTCGAGCGCGGCGGAGAGACGAGGACATCTCCTTCAAAGCCCATGACGGCTGCACCTGAGGAGCTTGATCGCCTGCACCATGAACTCGGCAAAGCCGCTGATAACCTGCAAGAGCGCATTCTTCTAGAAACCGCGCTCAATGAGCAGATCGAGCGGCTCAAGGAGGATCTCTCCAGAAGCCGCGCCGAAGCAGACGAGATGCGAGACGGCTTCAACAAGAGCGTGCTGCGCGAAACCAAGCTCATCGAGCAATCTGACCGAACCGAGCGGCGGCTCTACGCAGCTCATGAGGAGGTGGCAAAGCTGCAGAATGAGATCCTGCAGCTTCGGGACAAGGACACCGGTTTGCTGGATCGGGCGCGCGAACTTGGTACGGCCAATTACCGGCTGACCAACCAGCGCAACGGCCTGCTGATCCTCATCGCCGTGCTGATCCTGGTAGTTTTGGTCCTCATCGTCTGGAGGTGATGGAGGTGGTGCGGCCGGAGTGCGAATAAGCGCCCGGCCTGCACACGCCCTCTTGCAAGGAATGCGGCTGACATTCAGCCCTATTCCTTGGAGGAGAGCGAATGGCGCAATCTTCCACGCAACTTAACAACTGAACCAATAGATAGAAGGAGAAGGTGAGACATGAGTCCGCCCAGCCAGCCGGAATCGCCCGGCGAGCCCGAAGGGGAGAACCCCGAGGACGTCTCGGGCGAGCACAGCATCTCCGGCAGGACCGGAGATGAGATCGATCCGAAGGTCGTCCGTGACGAGATCATGAACCACAACGACGAGGTGGGTGACGAGAAGCTCGACACCGCCAACATCGACGACAGCGTGAACCGGGATCCCGAGAACCTCGGCATCCCGCCGCAGATCAAGGACATCCCGCTTCACAAGATCGCGTTCGGCATGATGCTCCTGTCTCCCGACTTCGTGGATGACCAGGACTTCGCCGGGCGGGAGAACATCCTGTCTGCCTTCCTCGCCGAGGGCTACGGCAAGCTGCTGAAGCTTGCCGATCGCAAGGATGTCAGCGCGACCGATCTGCGGGTGATCCTCTCCCAGACGACGGGGTATCACGGCCTGATCGAGAAGATCCGGTCCGAGACCCCGCTCCGTGAGAAGGATCTCCCCAAGGTCGACGACAAGCAGAAGGCGCGGATCCGCGACTTCATCAAGTCGCTGGAACCGGAAAATCTGCTCGACAGCTACATGAGCGAGTTCCAACCCTCAAGGAACAAGGACGAGCACCCCGGTGCCGTCCCGTCCGACGACGACAAGGTGGAGATCACCGAGAACGCCGACGAGGGCGAGCAGCCCGAGCCGTCCGTCGAGTCCGAGGGCGCGGTGCCCAACGACATGTTCGACGACTT
>CAZDCG010000003.1:0-162437 GCA_964503955.1 uncultured Gammaproteobacteria bacterium | reverse complement strand
ATCATCATCCGCTTGTGCAAAACCGCAAGGCACGGCCAATGCCGGCAGCCCCGCAAGGCTTGCGGGAGCGACAAAGACATCTTCAAGATACATTTGCAGAGGATTGTTCTTCTGCTCACCGATCTTAAAGGCCACTTTGGGCGAAACCGGGGTCAGGATAAGGTCCACTCCGGTGAATGCTTCGTCAAAATCTCTTCTGATCAAGGTGCGGACTTTCGATGCCTTCTTATAATACGCGTCGTAATACCCGGATGACAGCGCATAGGTGCCAAGCATGATGCGGCGTTTGGCTTCATCTCCAAGCCCGTATCGCCTTGATTTTGTGTACACGTCCGTCAGCGACTTGATCTCCTGCGCATGCGCGGCATCAGTAGACACGCTATAGCCATAGCGGATGCCGTCAAAGCGGGCCAGGTTTGAACTGACTTCGCTTGGCGTCACGATATAGTACACGGCCACCGCCATGGAAGAATGCGGCAAGGAAATCTCCTTCACCTCTGCTCCCATTGATTTGAATACGTCAATCGCTTCATCGACGCGCTGGCGCACCTGCGGGAGAATATCATCCGTGAAGTATTCTTTTGGCAAGCCGATGACTTTTCCTTTTAGATTCGCTTTCGAAAGTTCCTGCGCATAGCGCGGTACGGGCTTATCAAGCGATGTTGCGTCAAGCGGATCTTTGCCTGACATGGCTTCCATAAGATGCGCCAGTCCCGTTACGTCATGCGACATGGGCGCAACCACATCCGTGCTTGAGGTCATCGCGATCAGTCCGTATCGGGAGATGCGGCCATAGGTGGGTTTGAGCGCGCTGATTCCGCAAAAGCCGGCTGGCTGGCGGATCGATCCTCCCGTGTCTGTGCCGATAGAAGCAAGAGCTTGCTTGGCCGCCACATTTGCAGCAGAACCGCCAGAAGACCCGCCCGGAACGCGCGTGAGATCCCATGGATTATGACTGACGCCATACGCGGAATTCTCGGTTGACGCCCCATGCGCGAATTCATCGCAGTTTGATTTTCCAAGCAAAATCATTCCCGCATCGCGCAGCCGTTTATAAGCGGTCGCGTCATGCGCGGGCACGTACTGATCTAGGATTTTGCTGCAGGCAGTGGTGCGGATCCCCTTTGTAGAAAGAACATCCTTAACGGTGAGCGGAATACCGGCAAGCGGCCCCAGCTCCTCGCCCGCGGCGCGTTTAGCATCCACCTCTTTTGCCTGGCTGAGCGCTTCTTCTTTGGTGAACGTGATCAATGTATTGAGATCACCGTCGGTTTTTTCGATATGATCAAGGTAAGCGGTTGCCAGATCTTGCGCGCTTACTTCTTTTTTTTGCAGTGCCTCAATCGTTTGAGAAAAATTCAATTTATGTGCATCCATACAATCATTGCGGATTAAAACACGGACTTCACTTTCACGAGATTTGCGACAACTTCGGGCGCCTGCTCCAAAGCCTGCTGTCTGCCGGCCTCATCAAAAGGCATGACAGCGTCTGCCCGCGTGACATTCTCAAGGCCGGTTACCTGCGCGGTCATTTCCACGCCGTCGGTATTCACTTTTTGCAGATGCTCAACATAGCCAAGCACGGCGGAAAGCTGCTCTTGAAAACGGCTGATTTCTTCTTCCGTAAGCTCGATTCTGGCAAGACGCGCGACTTTTTCTACTTCTTCTTTTGAAATTTGTGGCATAAAATCTGCTAAAGTGCTGAAACTCTAACAAAAAATCAGCTTTTATTCAATGCTAGCCAAGCAGCTTGAAAAACTCCTTTTCATCGATCACTTGCACCCCAAGCTCCTCGGCTTTGGCAAGCTTTGATCCGGCCTGCTCGCCCGCCACGACATAATCTGTTTTGCTGCTCACGCTGGATGCGACTTTTCCCCCCGCCTGTTTGATCAGTGCTGAAGCCTCGTCACGCGAAAGTGTTTCAAGCGTTCCGGTAAGGACAAATGTTTTCCCCGCAACCTTCGATTTTTTGACAGACACGGAAGGCAATGCAAGCTGCAAACCGATTTCAGCAAACTTGCCTAGCAGCTTTTTGTTTTGGTCATCGCGCATGAATGCCATGATCGATTTGGCGATTTCCCCGCCGATGCCGTCAATCTCCGCGAGCTGCTCTTCCGTTCGTTTCTCAAATACCTCAATGAATTCTTTGACGGAGAGGGTGCTCTTCTGGCTCCAGAATTGATCGCGCAGATTGTTTGTTAATACCTCGGCTACGCCTTCTCCCACCAGACGAATGCCAAGTCCGGTGATAAATCTGGATAATGAAACGGATCGGCGGTTATAAATCGCATCAAGCAGTTTTTGCGCGGAGCGTTCTTTAAATCCTTCAAGGCCGAGCAATTCCTCTTTCTCAAGCAGAAAGAGATCGGCGGCATCTTCAATGAGATCGGCGGTAAAAAGTTTATCGATGATTTTTGGACCAAGGCCGTCGATATTCATGGCGGATTTGGCCACGAAATGTTCCACGCCGCGCCGGCGCTGCGCGTAGCAGCGGGGATTTTTGCAGTAATGGGCAACTTCGCCTTGCGGACGCACAATGTCTGATCCGCAGATCGGACAGGTTTTTGGCATGCCAAAAGGCTTCGCGCCTTTTGGGCGAAGATTCTTGAGCACCTCCACGACTTCAGGAATGATATCCCCTGCTTTTTGAATAATCACCGTATCTCCTTTGCGTACGTCAAGGCGCTTGATTTGATCAAGGTTATGCAGGCTCGCCCGTTTCACCGTACTGCCTGCCAAAAAAACAGGACGCAAATGCGCCACCGGCGTAAGCGCGCCCGTGCGACCCACCTGGATGCCGATATCTTCAACGACCGTTGTTGTTTGCTCGGCAGCAAACTTAAACGCGATCGCCCAGCGCGGCGCTTTGCCGGTAAACCCAAGCTTTTCCTGCCAGTTCCGACGATTGACCTTCACCACGATGCCGTCAAAATAGTAATTTTCTTTATCGCGCCTTGCCTGATCATGCCAATTCTCCCAGTACGTGATCACTTCTTCAATCGTTTTGCAATGTTTATGATGCGGATTTACTTTAAAGCCGTATGCTTTCAACTGCTTTAGTTCCTCTTCCTGTGTTGTTACTTCATCAAGAATGTCTCCTTTGGAGATATCATAGAGAAAGCAATCCAGCTTGCGCTCAGCCACAATGGACGCATCAAGCTGGCGGATAGTACCGGCGGCAGTATTTCGCGGATTGGCGTAGGGTTCCTTACCCTCCATTCTAAGTTTTTCATTCACCTTCTCAAACTGGCTCTTTGACAAGTACACTTCTCCTTCCACAACGATAGAATCTTTCTTGTTTAAAACGAGCGGAATGCTTTCAATGGTCCGGACATTTTGTGTGACATCTTCACCGATTCGACCATCTCCGCGCGTGGCCCCCACAGCAAGCCGGCCGTTGTCATACGTAAGAACAATATGCAGTCCGTCGATTTTCAGCTCGGCGGAGTAATCAATATGCTCAACTTTTTCACCGGATTCAATAAGCATGCGCTTAAGCCGAGCATCCCATTCGCGCATTTCTTCCGGCGTAAACGCGTCATTAAATGACCACTGCCGTACTTCATGCGTTACTTTGCGGAATTTGTCCAATGGCTTGCCGGCCACGCGCTGCGTGGGAGAATCCGGTGTAATAAGATCAGGGTATTGATCCTCAAGCTGCTTGAGTTCATGTTTAAGAGAATCCAATGCAGCTTCGGAAATTTCCTGCCTATCTTCAACATGATAGAGATAGCGATGATAGTTGATTTCTTTACGCAGCTTCTCGATGCGTGCTTTCGCTTCAGTTTTTGTCATAATCAACCTGGTTAGGGCGCACAGAATCGAAGAACACCGCTGTAGCCGATTACCGGCGTAGGACTCACATTAATCGGAGCGGGCCAGGTTGCAATAAGAGATGCACGCCACCTATTACTCACCACAACCGCATCAGACGAGTGTATCGTCACGTTGCTGCAATGGTTGTAACAAATACCGGTAATCGGAGAAATCGTGGTGACATTCGAATAGGTGACCCCGTTCACAACGGGTAAGAATGTTTGTACATACCAAGACCAGCTCTGCGGGTAGTATGCGGATGAAACATTCATAAAAGCCGTAGTTGGATGAAAGTTGGCAGTGAAGCAGATATTATAAGTGCAGGATGATGAACACGCATCAGTAACAAAACTGCTGTACCCAGCACCAACTGAGAAGCTTGTTCCGTCGCATTGTTCCCCCGTATCAATCACATTATCTCCGCAAAAGGCGATTTGACAATTCGTGCGGCAAGCATCGGGCGCGCTGTCGGAGTTCCCAGCGCCGTCATCACAAGTTTCACCAAATTCAATCACTCCGTTGCCGCAAACACCTGTCTCTGAGACACAGGCAGACGAACACCCGTCTCCGCTTACGGCATTGCCATCATCACAGGCCTCGCTGATATTATCTCCGTTTGGATCCTGAATGGTGCCATCCCCGCAAAAAGTAAACGCGGTGCAGGTTGCATTGCATGATCCCGCATTTGTTGAATCACTGTCATCGCATGTTTCGCCGAATTCCACCAGTCCATTGCCGCACGTAGCACTTTCCGACGTGCACGAAGCAGAGCAGCCGTCTCCACTCACGGTATTGCCATCATCACATTGCTCCCCTGCTTCAATCGCATTATTACCGCAGACCGTTTCCATCTGGCAAACAGCAGAACATCCATCTCCGCTTACGGTATTGGCATCATCACAGGTTTCTGAACCCTCCACGGATCCATTCCCGCAAGTGCTGGACGGCCCGCCGCCCTCCCAAGGAGCAGGTTCAGGCAAAATCATACGCAGAGACTGCCTAGCTCCACGGTATTCGCTATTGGCAATAACGGTTATCGGGGTTTGCACGCTCGCGCCAACCGCCGTGATCACCAGATCAGTTATCGCCGTTCCTGTCGCGCTTAGCGTAATCGCGTAGGCAAGAGAAGGATTAAGCGCCTGCGAAGCCGTGCAGCCGGTACCTCCGCAGGAATGCGTGATCTGGCTCGCCGGGTTTAGAGCTACCCCGTCCCAGGCATACACATCCACTTGAAGCTGCGAACCGCTCGTCCACTCAAATAAGAGCGATGACACTCCAGCAGACGAGGCTGGATTGTCGCGATTATAGAGATCCAGCTCCTCGCTCGCCCCCGCCGGGAGATAATCAACAACGAATTCATTTGATGTGTCATAGGCTGTCAGCTCCCATTCTCCATCGTCCGCAAAATTCCCTTGAGCGCCGTCAAGTGACAGTGGATCTTCTCCCGCTTTCATGATGCGATAGACGGATTCTTCCAGAGCAGTTTCTGCACCGTAATACGAAATCAATGCGCGATCACTGGAGCTGGCTAACCGCGCTTCACGAATCGCCAGCGTGGCAATAATAATCCCAGCAATAAGCAATACGCTTGTCATGACCACAGCAAGTAACATGAGTACCCCTGACTGACCAATGCTCCCAGAGTAGATTTTCCTCACAATTGAACGATTCATATCATTCATCAAAAGTAGTTGTAGCAGAAACGAACCGTGCCTTGCGTGTACGTAATTGAAGCGTTTGTCGGAACTCCAGATGGCTCCCATCGATTCCATCTTGCTGTGCTGTATATCGTTAATGGATTCGTGGTCGTTGAATAAGAATACCCCGTCCCGGTTTGCGGACCACTACCACTAGTGCCTTGTCCTCCTCCAAGATCCTGCCAAAAATTGCACCAGGATCCGCTGCAGGTTGTCTGGAATGGGATCACGACTTTGGCATACTGATACGACCGACCAGGAGGAGGATTGTTCGGGATAACCACACGATAGAAATACGCACTAGAGGCATCGCTCCAGAACCAATTATTACCACCACTCAAAACAGGCTGACCGGCATAGTTCACTTCTGTACAACATGGCTGCGTATTGCATGCCTGCGATTCCTGAGTCGATCCCGGACATGCGGCACCGCAAGCATTGGGGCTTGGATTATTGCAAACGCGAGAACGAGTTTGGGTGCCTCCGCCGCAAATTTCAGAACAAGTACTCCAGCCAGACCAACTACTCCATCCTCCATCAATCGGAGTACAAGCATTCAAGCAATTATCGCATCCATCTCCGTTTACATCATTGCCGTCATCACAGATTTCATTCGTGCCGTCTCCGTTCGGAGATTGAACCACATTATCTCCGCAGAATGTAAACGCCGTGCAAGTTGCATTGCATACACCAGCATCGGTTGTGTTACCGTCATCGCAGGCTTCACCGGATTCTACAAAACCATTGCCGCAAGCAACTGTCTCGATAAAGCAGGTGGATGAGCAGCCATCTCCGTTAGACGTATTCCCATCATCGCACTGCTCTGCCCCTTGCTGGTTGCCATCGCCGCAAACAGCAATCAATTCGTTCTGGCAGACAGCACTGCAACCGTCACCGCCGGTTGTATTCCCGTCATCACATTGCTCAGATCCTTCAATCACGCCATTGCCGCAGATCGAAGTTACCGGCGCGGCGGGAATCGTAATCCCTGCCGATCCAGGATAGACACGCGCGGATACGGTTGATTGCACATAGGTTGGCGCCTGCAAGACAGCATCGGGAGATGCATTGCGGATTCCAAGAGAAAAGGTCACGCGAGGTTGGATATCAAGACCGCCCGAAGACGGATCCGTTTCAGGCGAGATAAAAAACTGCGCACTGTCAACGGTGTAGTTTTCCGTCGTCATGGGATAAAATGTCACTCCTCCATCTTCGCTGATTTCTAGGCACGGGGTACTCGCAGCTGACGGGCAGGTTGTATTGGCAAAATCAACGTCGCTGCGCCTGATCACGACTTCAAGACCGTTTTCATCAATGATCCAAAGGTCGTCTGTTGGTACGGGAATCTGGCCGCCATAGGCATCGTAGTTGATTTCAGCGGATCGGATACGATCGGAAATCTGAGCCATCATGACGCGCGCGTCGCTTTGAATTTTTTGATTGATGCCGGCGCGCTGCTGCGTCCGCGTAAATGTGGTAAACAACTGCGCGATCACAACGGAGACAATGGAAAAAATCCCTACGGCGACCACCATTTCGACAAGACTGAATCCTCTTCTCTTTGTTTTGCGTTTATCTCCAATCATAAAGAATGCGGCTGACTTCCGTATCGAGCGTATTATTATTTTCTTGCCACTGCACGCGCGACGTGACGGTCAACTGATCCGGCGCGGAGGCATCAATTTCAACCAAGCGCGCGTAAATGGTCGGACTGCCGGTCGGCTGGATACTATCTTGGCGGTAAATCCCTCCTTCACGATAGATGCGCGCCGCGCTTTCATCAATGGTGTTAGGACTAAAATCCACCGCCCAGGTATTTGCCAGCGGATCAAACGTTACAATAGCCGTGGTATCGGAACCGCTGACAAGCCCCGTATCAAATGGATTGCCCGAAAGGTAATTTGAATCGCGCAAATGCACAATGACCTCAATCCCCTCAAGAGCGAGCTGGGTTGCCACCAAACGATTCGCCGTTGAAGTCGTGCTGCGCAGGGTGTAGTTGACCAACGTAACGGTACCGACAATCGCCGTAATCACAATGCCGATTGCCACGGTTGTTTCAATCAAGCCCTGTCCTGATTGTCGCAAGAATGACTTCATATTAATTGCCGGAAGTAATTTGACCGGAAATCTGGTTCACACGGACATGCTGCTCCAGATTGCCTTCATTCAATCCCAAAGTGATATCCGCCTCGCCCGCTCCGGAACAGATGCCTTCAAAACAGATATACGGCCTGGGCGGCTTGAAGTTGATATGCAAAGGCGTAACAGGCAAAACAGACTGAATCTGCGCTTGTCCAAGCTCGATCGTCTGGACAAGCTCTCCTGGCGCATCATAGATGAAATTGCTGTTTTCATCCGCAAAGAGAATCACCTGGCAAGGCGTTGCCGTGCAGGCGCTTATCTGCACGCCAAATCCCCCTGTCGGCGTTACGCCGTTATGCTGCTCGCCAGCAAGACTCATCACCTGCGCCTGCCGCAAAAACGATGCGAGATTACTGGCTTGCAAACGAAGTTCGCCGCCGCGCGATCCGCTGCGCAGATTAGCCACCACAGCGGCCGAGATCATGGTGAAAATCCCAATTGCCACCAAAAGCTCTACAAGCGTGAATCCTCGTTTCATAAAAGAGAGAGATACCATGAGAGAATGCGGTCTCCCCACCAGAGAGTGATCAGTCCTCCCAGTGCGAGAAAGGTTCCAAAAGGGAGCTTTTCCCCCGGCCCCTTCTTCCCGCTCACCAGCAAGGGAATCGCAACCAAGGTGCCGGCGATATAAGAAAGCATCAGACAGACAAGCACAAGCGGCCAGCCGAAAAGGGCTCCAAGCATCGCGCCCATGCGAATATCCCCGTCTCCAATCCACTTGCCTTTTGAAAGAAGGTATTGCGCAAGAAAAAATCCCCCTCCAATAATGATACCGTATAAGAGGTGTTTAATAGAAATCCCCAGAACAAGATTCATTACAAAAAAGAAAACCGTTGCGGGAATCGTTACTAAATCCGGCAGAAGATAATAACGCAAGTCGTGCAGGAAGAGGAAGGCAAAAACGGAAATGGCCGTCAGGTTGAGCATAAGGTGCCAAATCCCCTGGCCTGAGTGCGACCAAATCCATCCCTGTACGATAAATAAGGCCAGCAGAGCCAATTCCACGATGAGATAGGTTTTTGACAAAGCACCTTTGCAGTACCGGCATTGTCCCTTCAGCACAAGAAAGGAGAAAACCGGAATGAGGTCGGTCCAGGATAATTGATGGCCGCATTTCACGCAGACGGAACGCGCATTTACAAATGGCTGCTTTCCTGCCAATCGCAAAGAAACGGCATTGAGAAAACTGCCCATGCAAGCACCTAAGAAACCAAGAAAAGGAAAAAAGACAATGTCCATAGTGCTTTAACTATACCACGAGCAATAAAAAAGATCCCCCGTTGGGGGACCTTCTTTGAAGAGAGCGAGATTACTGGTTTCGCAAACCGGAAGGAGTCGCTTCAAGCGTATTTCCGTCACCTCCGGTCAGACCAGCTGTATCGCCTTCCAATTCAAAGGTGATGGTGTAGGTTGTTGCGGAAGCGGAAGCCGTCGTGTAGACGTAATCATCAATTGTTGAAGGCTGGTCAAAGTTCGCAGGGATTTGCCCCATATAGACGGTTCCACAAGATGATTCGTCTGCGACAAATCCAGCGTCACACAAGACAAGCGCGGTACCGGCACCAAGTGTTACGCCGCCTGTTCCGTCTGGATAAACACCCTGATCAGCATTATAGAGTTCAAGCGCGGTTTGAATTTGTTTGATATCAGAGATACGGCGTGCGTCGCGGGCTTTGGCTCGTGCAGATCCCAAAGCGACAACCGCCAGGGTTGACAGCAAACCGATGATGGCAATCACCACCAGCAATTCCACGAGGGTGAAACCTTTTTGTTGTTTCTGTTTCATAAAGTCATTCGATTGATGGCTGGTTAATCCAGCATCGAAGGGTTAAAGACAATTGAATAAGATGATCTTAGTATAGCACAAAACGGATCAGATTGCTGTTGACAACGTATAAATAGGCAAAATGACGGCAGCAACCATGACACCTACCGCGAGTCCCATCATAATCATCACAATCGGCTCAATCAACGTTACCAAGTTGGAAACAAGATTGTCAATTTCTCGCGTGTAAAAACCGGTTAAGCGATTCAGCACATCGTCGATACGTCCGGTTTCTTCTCCCACCACAAGCATTTGCGAAAGCATGTCGGGCACATCTTTGCTCTTTAAAAAGACCGTGGCGATGGAATTTCCGTCTTTTACCTCGTCAATCGTCTGGCTTAGTAATTCCTCATAGACTTTATTGCCAACGATGTCGCGCACGATCACCAATGAATCTGCAAGCGGCACCTTTCCAACACTGAGCGTAGACAAGCTCTGGGTGAATCGGACAACATAGATGCGCTGGCTTAAGCGGCCGAAAATCGGTACGCGCAGCTTGAACCAATCAAATGCGTAGCGGAACTGTTCATTGCGCAGTGCCAGCCGGAATCCGACCACCGCAGCGATGAGCAGAATAATCGCCAGCCACCAGTATACCTGCAGCCAATCGCTGACAAAGATCAATATTCTGGTTGAAATAGGCAGTTCCGCGCCTGTTTCTTTCAAAATCTCGGTCATGCGCGGCACCACGTAAATCATCATCAGGAAACCAACCACCAGCAAGCCGCTCATGATAAAGGCCGGATAGATCATGGCCCCGCGTATTTTTGACCGCAAATCGTAATCTTTTTCAAGCTGGTCCGCCAGATAGTTGAGTACATCGGCGAGCTGGCCGGATGTTTCTCCCGAGCGGACAATACTGATATAAAAATTGCTGAAGTGTTTAGGGTATTGCTGCAGAGCAATAGAAAGCCTGGCTCCTCCCTCTACTTCGTCGGCAATAGATGTGATGATCTTCTTCAACTTCGGATTTGCTGTTTGCTTCACAAGAATGCGAAGCGCTTCCACCAAGGGCAATGAGGCGTCCACCATCACGGCCAGCTGGCGAGACATAATAACAATGTCTTTTGGCGTAATCCGCTGCAAAAACTCCAAATCAGAAGAAAGCAGATTCCGCCGCTGCGCAGTGATACTGATCGGTTCATATCCTTCGTCGCGCACCAACACCAATGCCGCTGCCTCGGATTCGGCTTCCACCGCTCCGGTAATAACATCTCCCTCCTGGTTAATGGCACGAAAGGTATACTGCGGCATAGATTATTCCTGCATTACGCGCAACACCTCTTCAACGGTGGTGATGCCATCCAAAGCGCGGATAAATCCGTCCTGCTGCATAAAGATTACTTCCTCCTCAATCGCCGTTTTCTCCAAAGCTTCCGCATCCGCGCCTTCCGCGATCACATGTTTGATTTTATCCGTGACCGGAATCACTTCGGCGATGGATGTTCGGCCGCGATAACCGGTATCATTGCAGCGCACACATCCGTTGCCTTTGTAAAAAACCAGCGGTTTTTTGGATTTGATCTGCTCAGGCTGAAGCTTCACTGGCAGTTTGAGCAATGTTTCTCTAACCTTTTCTTCCAGTTCAGGGGGCAGGGTGATATCAACCTTGCAATGTTCGCAGATTTTTCGCACAAGGCGCTGCGCAACAGTTGCAGCCAGGGTCGCGGACAATAAATACGGTTCAAGCCCCATGTCAATCAGACGAGGCATGGCGCCAAGCGCATCGCTGGTATGCAGCGTTGAAAACATCAAATGCCCGGTCAAAGCGGCATTGACGGCGAGCTCAGCCGTTTCTTTATCGCGGACTTCACCGACCATGATAATATCCGGATCCTGGCGAAGCATCGCGCGCAGACCGGACGCGAACGTGAATCCCACCTCAGGATTCACCTGGGATTGGTTTACCCCCGGAATGTAGAATTCAGCCGGATCTTCCAAAGTCACGATATTGACGGAATCGCTGTTGAGAATGTTGAGAACGCTGTACAGAGTCGTTGATTTACCCGATCCGGTCGGACCGGTTACAAGCACCATCCCATGCGAACGGCGCATGCTGCTTTCAATCATATTGATATTGCGATCCGTATAGCCGAGATCTTTCAGCTTTGGCACCACGCCCGAGGTATCCAGTACGCGCATCACCACCTTCTCATGATCCACAAGCGGCAGTGTTGAAACGCGCAAATTGATTTCCTGCTTGCCGAATTTAAGGCGGATGCGTCCGTCCTGCGGTTTGCGCGTTTCATCCAGTTTCAGGTCAGCAAGTACTTTGATGCGGGTCACAAACGACGCGTGCAGATAGGCAGGCAATTGCAAGGATTCCTGCATAATGCCGTCGATACGGAATCGGACACGCGAAACCGTGCGATCCGGTTCGATATGAATATCGGATGCGCGGGAATCAACA
The DNA here is from genome assembly GCA_964503955.1 of uncultured Gammaproteobacteria bacterium. Classification (GTDB taxonomy): domain Bacteria; phylum Patescibacteriota; class Patescibacteriia; order VMEV01; family CAYQCH01; genus CAZDCG01. The sequence goes on along the minus strand of CAZDCG010000003.1, from coordinate 150,544 downwards.
GCATGCTTGATGATAATGGAGACGATTTTTGATACCGGCGCTTTCTTGATCACCTCCTGGATATTTTCTCCTTCAAGATCAAGTTCGCTTTCATCTTCCTCTGCCGCTCCCGCGAGCTTCTCTTTTGCCAAATTGAGCACTTCACCGACCTGTTCGCCAAGCCCTGTATAGTTTTTCATGACATTGGCGAAATTCACGGAGGACACAATGTAATAAAACGGCTGCAGATTCTGCTCTTTCATCAAAAATTCAACAGCCTCAAGCGCTTTGAAATTTCGCGGATCCACAATCCCCACATTCACTTCATTTTCGGAGCGTTGAAACGCAATGACTTGATAATGCTGCGCGGTTTCTTCAGGTATCAGCCGGAGCACGTCCTGCTCCATGCGTTTCCCCGTCAAATCAATATAGGGAATATTGTAGAGCTTCCCTCTTGCCTGCGTCAGATCTTCAATGGCGACAAGTTTATTCGCCATGAGATAATCCTCAACCGACATTTGCGATTGCAAAGCCTCTTTTTGCATCTGCTCCGCCTGTTCAGACGTCATTTTCTTCTCATTGGCGAGAATTTGTAATAATGGATCTTTCACCATACCTAGAACGCTTGAAATGGATCAGTTTTGGTCCCTCGTTGCGTAACCTGGATTTCCGCCGGTCCATACTGGCGCAATCCTTTCATCCGCTGGTCTTCAAAAATCTCTGTTTTAAAATCCGTGCGGATCAAACTTCCCTGCGTCACAACTCCTTGTGTTTCTACGGATACGTCAGGACCGGTGAAGAAGGTAATAAAAAGCAAACCAGCGGCAATGAGAAGCGCTCCCCCTATGAGAATGAGCAGAAATTTGGATGTGCTTTTTTTCTTCTTCATAGCTTATTCAGGGAGATAATAGGTATGCAGAAATACAGTATGCGTTTCTGAATCCGATCGGAATGTTAAGCGCTGGATATCCATGATACGGGCATTGGCCTGCAGATTTTCGATGAACCGTTCGAAATTCTGATATCGAAACGCGGTAATGTCGATTTGGATACGCAATGTTTTTACGCCTGAATTGGCAGAAGCTGCGTTTGGCTGCTGCAATCGCTGGCGAGCAGAACGGGTATCAGCTTCCTGCACCTCCGTGATATTGACGGATGCCAGATTCACTCCGCTGGTGCGGGCAACCGTTTCAAGCTGATTCATCAGCTCTGGAACTAATTGCTGCTGAGGAAGAATCACCCCAATGGTTTCAAGTTGTTCTTCGGGAATACTTTCGAGATTTGCACGAAGCGCTTTCAGCTGCTGATGAACCTGCTCCTTGCTGCGCAAATCCCGCAAAAGTGCTTCGTTGTCAAATTCCTTGCCTAGTCCAACTCGGTTCCATTGCGGCCAGACATACAGAAACAAGACAAGCGCACTTAAGAGAAGTGATCCGACAATGGCAATCGCGATCACAAAACCAGGCGAAAGCTTGAACGGCTTTCGTTCTGTTCTCTCCGGCTTTTGCTTTGATTCAACTTTTTCGATGGAGATAGCCATACTAGTTGGAAGTCGTTTCAGGTAAGACTTTGAGCACCCCTTCTATCAACGTGAGCTCAAGATCAACGGCGACAATAGGTACGGGCAAGCGGACATCCGGTTGATTCTCAATGCGCGCTTCTCCCACGCGCACAGAAGCTATCAGTCCGCCAGAACGCTCAAAGGAACGGATCTGACGGGCGGCTGCCGCGTAATCCTTGGCAATCAATCGAAGCGTTACCCGGTTTGAAGCGAGGTCGCCGTCAAGGGAAACGTAATAGACGTCAGGAATGGTGAGTTCTTCAAGTTTTTGTAAAAAAACCGACCAGTAAATATGGTTATTGATCAGCTGTCCTACGGCTTCGTACTGTGTCTGCAGCTGCTTTGCCGCCTGGCGCGAAGCCTGTGCATCGCTGATGACTTTATCAAGCTGTGCGATTTGCGCGCGGAGCTGCTGGTCCTCTGTGCGTGCCCGGCTGACACGCGCATAGGTGAGTCCGCTAGTAATCACCCAAAACGCTACCGTAAAGATGACAATAGCCAATGCCAGAGGCCAGACATGAGATGCCCGCTGAGCAGACTGCAATCCTTCCGGAACAAGATTGATGGATGGGCCGCTGAAAGCCATGGAAGAAGCCGGCTCATGCATGCTCCCTTTTTTTGCTTTTTCCTGTTTCTGTTCCACGGGATGAGGTTTTGGGCGATCGTCCGGCTTGCTTTGTTGCATCGGTTTGGATGCAGTAAGCTGTGTTTCCATGCTCGTCTTTTTTTCTTTTTCCGGCTCGGTTTTAGGCGGCAAAGTCTGCTGTTTGCGCTCCCACCAGTGTTCGTTCGGTTCCTTTTTCATGACATCGCTGAACAGCTCCGGCTTTATGGAAGCTGATGCCGGCTTGGATGATGCATCCTTTTTAACTGGTTCTTTTACGGATCCTGTCTCCCCTTTTCTCCTCATCTTTTCAGCTTTTTTCTCTGCTTGGCGGCGTTTTCGACGCGCCCACCAGGATTCCTTGCCTTTCTTTGCACCGGGTATCGCTCCCTCTATTTCAGGCACAACAAGCCTCACCTCAGGAGAGGCGCCTCGTTTCCTTTTCAGCTCTTCTTCGGCTTTGCGTCTTTCGTCGTCCGGGAGCAAATTGAATTTTTGTTCTTGTGCCATAACTTATTTGCTTACGATTTCCCGCATCGCGAGTCCGACGGCAACCGACATGGATGGCCCGAGTTCTCGCAGGATAGGAGAAAGGTCTTCCGGATAGACGATCCGCGCCCAAGGATCTCCAAGATGCACCGGCACATTCAACTGAGTCGCGAGATACTGCGCAAGTCCTGGAACATAGGAGCTTCCTCCAGCCAGAACAATCTTTTCAATACCTCCTTTATTCGTCGTGCTCATGCGGAACTGGCTGCGGTACAAGTGAAACATGTATTCAATTTCATGCAACAAATCATCCATGATTGTTTTCAATGCAGGAGAAAGCTGTTTTTCTTCTGTATGAAGCCCGATATCACGTTTCCACTGTTCAGACAGGCGCGCGTCAATAGCCATGCGGGAAGCCATCTTTTCTGAAATGTCTTTGCCGCCGAATTGCACTCCCCTGTTCACGACCGCGATCCCTTCTTCAACAACGGAAAGATTCGTTGTTTTCGCTCCCATATCGGCGATCATCACAACCGACGGATCACGCCCGATCAGCGAGCGGCTCAAGGCGATTGCCTCCGTTTCAAGACCGACAAGTTTTAAACCGGCATCACGGAAAATGCGGAGGTATCCATCAACAAGATCCTTTGGAGCGGCTGTTATGAGAACTTTCTTCTGCTGCAGCTGTTTTGATCCGGTGATTTTTCCAATTGCCTGGTCTTCATTGTCATCACTGACGGATTCCTGTGAAGCGGCGGCCGCTCCAATCTCTTTCCAGTCAAGAATCATTTCGTCCAGAGGGCGCGGCACCACTTTCTTCGCTTCCAACCGTATCGCATTCACGAATTCCTTCTTTTCCACTGCCGGGATGGAAATCATGCTTGAAAAAACCTCAAAGGTCGGCAGCGCTGAGATCACAAGCCGCGAACTTGCTTTTGTTTGTTCCAGCAGCAATTTAAGCACCTCAACCGCTTGCTGCTCGCGCGAAGACCAGTCATTGCCAATACTTTGACTCAACGGCAATTCGTACGAACCATAGGTCACAAGACGGGGCCGCCCCTGCTCATTGCGAAGCTCAACCAGCTTGACGGTGCCTGCGCCAAGGTCTACGCCTAAAAAGTTCGATTCGGATGACATGAAACTCATACGCTCCAAGACCTCTTTCCGGAGTCCTTGTGTTTGAAAAAAATTCTACGCGCAAATTATACCATTATTCACCGCTCTCTCACAATGCTTTATGCACAGCTGTTTTGATGCTCGGGATGGGAACCGGTTGGAATCAATGATGCGCCTGATACCCGGCTGGTGATTTGGAAGATGGAGATGGTGAGAGAAAGAGGATGAGAGGATAAGGATGGATAAAGACGAGATGAAGGAGAAGGATCAGTGCGAGCGCAATTAACCATATTGCACCTTATTCCAAAAACAAAATGATTCGGTGGATTTCATTGACAAACGAGCGATTTTTCTTTACAGTAAATGTACCGTTTAGAACATTTTTAGCCTCGAATTTATGGAACCTCTTACCATCGTTTTGATTGTCCTTGCCGTAGCCGGCGTTTTGCTGGTCCTGCTCTACAATAGCCTGATCCGCGCCCGCAACCATGTGAAAGAATCCTGGTCTGATATCGATGTGCAGCTGAAACGCAGATACGACCTCATTCCAAATCTTGTTGAAACGGTGAAAGGATATGCCGGCCATGAGCGCCAGACATTTGAAGAAGTCACCCGGGCCCGCGCGGAAGCAATGAAGGCATCCGATACGGCAGAGCATGCCATGGCTGAAGCAAAATTGACTTCAATGATCGGCAATCTATTCGCGGTCGCCGAGAATTATCCTGAACTCAAGGCTTCAGAAAATTTCCAGCAGCTTCAAGCGGAGCTTTCCGACACGGAAAATAAAATCCAGGCGGCGCGAAGATTCTACAATAGCCAGGTGCTTGCCTATAACAATAAGCTAGAAGTCTTCCCGACCAATGTCATTGGCGGGCTGCTCAATTTCAAATCCGAAGTATTCTTTGAAATGGAAGACGCATCGCAGCGTGAAAACGTCAAGGTTTCGTTCGCTTAATACCAACGAACAAGCAAATAGAACGAGCCGGGACATCTGGCTCGTTCTCTGTTCCTATGAGACAAATGATCGCTCAAAATAAACGCCGTTCATGGATTCTTGTCCTCCTCTTTCTTGTCGTAATCACGATACTTGGATGGACAATCGCCCAATTCACTCAAGATCCTCTGAGTTTATTTGTGGTTGCGATGGTTTTTGGCGCGTTCAGCGTTCTCACCTCATACTTTGCCGGAGACAAACTTGTTCTGGCATCCGTCGGTGCCAAGGAGATCGCAAAGCAAGACGACCCGGAGCTCTTCAATATTGTTGAGAACCTCGCGATTACTGCCGGCATTCCCATGCCTCGCGTCTATTTGATCCCTGATGCCGGCCTCAATGCATTTGCCACCGGCCGCGATCCCAAACACGCCTCCGTGGCGATTACCTCCGGGCTGCGCCAGACGCTGACTCGCAGCGAGCTTGAAGCCGTGATGGGACATGAGCTGAGCCATATCATCAATTACGATATCCGGCTCATGCTGCTTGCCGCCGTACTGGTGGGCATGATCCTGTTCCTTGCGGAGATGCTCTGGCGGATCGCGCTTGGATCAAACAGCGATTCAAAAAAAGGCAATATTTTGATCATCCCCGCACTGCTGCTCGCCTTTATTGGCGCGCCTATCGCCGCACAGCTCATCAAGCTTGCGATCTCACGCCGCCGCGAGTATCTTGCCGATGCGGGTTCCGTCATGCTTACCCGCTACCCAGAAGCGATGATCTCCGCGCTTGAAAAGATCAGACAGGCTCCGGCCTTGCGCGGCCATCACCAGGCGATTTCTCATCTATTTATCTTCCCGCCTGAAAAAACCAGCTTAATGCAAAAATTGTTCAGCACGCATCCTCCTATTGAAGAACGCATTGCGGCTTTGCGCAAAGGAGCGAATCTATCTCTATGAAACATCTTTCTCTTCTCCAACTCTTCACCGCCCATCTTCAAAGCGCATTGCGAACAGCCTTCTCCTTTGCGGCTGAATTCGGCCATGAACGGGTCACTTCCGCGCATTTGCTTTACGGACTGGCCGCGGAAAAAGGCAGTCTAAGCTCCGAGCTGCTGACCAAAGCTGATTTTCCCGTGGACTTGCTCAAACAGGAACTTGTCAGACAGCATTATACGCCGTTTCTGCCGGATCGGAATTTCGAACCGGAAATGCATGAACAGGTCGTGACCATTTTGACGAAATCCATCCGAACAGCGCAGCTGCACGAACATCCGTATGTCGGTACCGAGCATGTGCTCGCCTGCCTGATCAATCTCATGGATGAAGAGCTCAAGCAACTGTTTAACATCTGGCATGTGGATTCAGGAGAATTGCAGCGCCAATTGCTTGTCGTTCTTAAAAGCACGTCCAAGTTTCCGGACCTCGCAGACACATTGCGCGAACTTCAATCATCGCATGAGGAATCGCTTGAAGATGTGTCAGCTGAATTCCCTGTCCTTGAAACGCTTGCCAAGGAACTGACGGATCCTTCAACGGCCAAGCATCTTTCACCTCTGATCGGGCGCGAAAAAGAACTCGAACAAATGCAGCAGATTCTTGTGCGGCGATTTAAAAACAATCCTTTGCTTGTTGGAAAACCCGGCGTTGGAAAAACGGCTTTGGTGGAGGGCTTGGCAAAAGCAATTCTACAAGGCACAAGCGCTCCCGCATTGACCGATAAGCGCTTATTTTCTCTTGAACTTGGCAATCTCGTGGCCGGAACCATGTATCGCGGCGAATTTGAACAACGCATGAAAATGCTGGTTGACGAGCTGCGCGAGCATCCCGACACGCTTCTATTTATCGACGAAATCCATACCCTGGTGGGTGCGGGTTCTACCGGCCAGGCGCTTGATGCCGCCAATATCCTCAAGCCCGCGCTCGCTCGCGGAGATATCCGCTGCATTGGCGCGACCACCTGGGACGAATTTCAAAAACATCTTGCCAAAGACCAGGCTTTGGCAAGACGCTTCCAGGTTGTTTTTGTCGATGAACCGAATAAAGAGCAGACGCGCAAAATTCTTGAGGGGATCAGCAAAGAATTTGAACGGCACCACGCCGTGACGATTCAAGACGAATCATTAGACACGGCCCTGGAGCTTTCAGAACGATATCTCACGCATACCGCCTGGCCGGACAAAGCGATTGACCTGCTTGATGATGCCTCCGCGCATTTGCGGCTAAAGATGAAGCAAGATCCATTGGCACAAAAGAAAAAACGGCTGAAGAGCAAAATGCAGAAATTGCAAAAAGAAAAAAGCCGCCATTTGGGAATGGATCAATACGCAAAAGCGATTGAAATCCACCAGCAGCTCACGAATCTGAATGCGCAACTGGAGAAGCTGATCAAAAAACCTCAGAAGAAACAACGGCTGCTTACAAAGCATGTGCACGAGGCCGTGGCGCGCCGAACGGGGATCTCTACCGACCGTCTGGACAAATCTGCTTCCTCGCTTTCTGAACATCTGCAGGCCGCTCTCTCCCGCGAAATTGTGGGCCAAGATGAAGCGCTTCGCCGCCTGACCTCAACCCTCCAGCGCGGTTATTCTCCTTTGAAGGATCCGCATAAACCGCTTGGCGCATTTCTGCTCAGCGGTCCTTCCGGAGTTGGAAAAACACAAACAGCGAAGGTACTCGCCCGCGAATTATTCGGCAGCGAACAGTCGCTGATCCGTTTGGATATGTCTGAATTTGGAGAACGCCATAGTATTTCCAAACTTATTGGCGCGCCTGCCGGCTATGTGGGATACCAGGATAGCGGCATGTTAACCAATGCGGTGCAAAAACGTCCGCTCAGCATTGTCCTTTTTGATGAAATAGAGAAAGCGCATCCAGATATCTTCAATCTGCTTTTGCAAATCCTTGACGAAGGCAAACTCACCGACAATAGCGGGATGGTAACGGATTTTCGCCAGACGCTTATCCTGCTGACATCAAACCTCGGACTTGATGAGCTGAATAACCCGCTTGGATTTGAAGCGCCTGCCGGAAATGATCAAGCGCGAATCAAAGAAGCCATGGGAGCTGCCGTTCGCAAATTCCTCCGCCCTGAGCTCATGAACCGCCTTGATGAGGTCGTTTATTTCTCCGCTTTGGGAAATGCCGAAAGAAAAGCTATAATAAAGAAGCGGATTCAGGAGCTCAATGACCGGCTTAAACCTGGTCTTACCTTGCAACTGCATCCTTCCGCCGTGGACGCACTTTTATCGCACTATAGAGAAGAACAAGGAGCCCGTTCTTTGCTGATGGCAATAAAAGACCAGATAGAAATCCCGCTTACCGGCCAATTGTCTTCCTTTGAGACGGGAACCGCACTCAAGCTTGCGTATAAAGACGGCAAGATCGCTTTTGAACAAAGATAAAGAGAAACATTATGACGCCTTTTCGCGAATGGCGCTGGACGCACTGGGTCCTGATCATTGGCATTTTTTTGCTATTGCTGCTCACCTCGGTATTGGTCTATGCCCTGCTTCAACCACAGGTCTTCACCCCGGCTCCGCCTCCGTCCGATCAGGAACCGCCTCTGGGCTCTTTACCCGCTCCCATTGCCGGCACGCCGACATTCCCGCGCTCTCCCATTGAAGATGTGCCTCTTTCCGCACTTCAGGGAAGAAATATAACCGAACCGGTTGATCTTTTTGCGCGGGGGGATATTACCTTTCTTCAAGCTGTCACGACCCAACCTGTCTCATTCGTCGGATCGGGCCCTGCAAATCGCGGATTGAATTTTTACGATCCGCAGCAGCGTCGTTTTATGCGCATCGACTCGAACGGCGATGTGGTGCACGTTTCATCGCGGATCTTTGCTGAAGTTGAAAATGTAACCTATGCGCCAAACGCGAACGATTCCATTGTCGAATTCCCTGACGGATCAAATATCCTTTACAATTTTGAAACAGAAGAACAAGTAACGCTCCCTTCCCATTGGCAGGATTTCGATTTCGCGCCCAATAGTGAATCCATCGCCTTTAAAAGCCTCCCGCTTGATCCGAACCAAAACTGGCTGGCTATTTCTGAGAAAGACGGAAACCAATCCCGCCAAATAGCCTTCCTGGGCGATAATGAAGATATTGTTGATGTGAACTGGTCGCCGAATAACCAGGTGGTCGCAACGTATTGGCGGCCAAATGGCCTGACGCAATCCGAACTGTATTTTGTCGGCTTCAATCAGGAAAATTTCCCGCTCAGCAATATTCATGGTTTAAATGTGGAAGCCACCTGGACACCGCAGGGCAACCAGCTCCTTTATAGCGCCAGCCACCAGGATAATGACTTCAAACCGCGGCTCTGGCTGGTTGATGGTTCAGGACAATCAATGGGACAGAATCGACGCAGCGTTCCGCTTGAAACCTGGACCCATAAATGCGCCTTTGCCAATGCAACAACTGTGTATTGCGGCGTACCGGTTGAACTCCCCCGCGGAGCCGGAATCATCCCAGCTGTTGCAGACGACATTGAAGATGAAATTTACCGCGTTGATCTTCAAACAGGCTCCGTTTCAAGAATCGCGATCCCGCTTGAGAATATTCATGTGAATCAGCTTGTGGTGAGCGAAGAAGAGGATGTCATTTATATCCATGACGGCTTCACCAACCAAGTCAAAGCATTGAACCTTGTTCCGCAGCTATGATCAAACCTGCTTCACAAAAAGCTGCTTCTTTCATGCTCTGGCTTGGTATTTTCCTTATCGCCGGAATGCTTGCTTACTTCGCGTACGACCCTGAAAAGCCAGACCCCTTTCAAGAGCGGCAGCGCCAGGAGCAGCTCGCGCAAAAAGTGCTTGCCTCCGCCCCTGTCCGCGGCACCACGCAAACACCGGATCTGACGATTGTTGAGTTTGGCGATTTCCAATGCGAATACTGCCGAACCATTGCGCCGACGATCGCCGAATTTGTCGAAGAGTATCCAGACCGTGTCCGCCACGTATGGATACATGTCATCAATAATAATCATGAACATTCAGCTTATGCCGCCAGGGCAAGTTATTGTGCTCAAAAACAGGGCGCGTTCTGGGAATTTCATGATATGCTGTTTAAAGAGCAAAACAACCTCTCTCCCCTTCTTTATCGCGAACTCGCCGCACAATTGAATCTTGATGTCACGCAGTTTCTTACCTGCTTTGAATCATCCGAATCCGAAGATATTGTCAGCGCTCATGATCAATTCGCACGCGAAACCGGCGTAAGTTCCACCCCCTACTTGATTATCAATGATCAAGCATACGAAGAAGGGATTTCTCCAAGCGAGCTGAATACCTTGTTTACGCAAATTTTGTTTCCATAGGAAACTCCTGTATGAGAAAAGCAATGAAGAACTCATTTTCAATGGCAAGCCTCATGATTCTAGGCTTGGCCCCGGTTGTCACGAGAGCAGCCGAATTCGAATTGTTTCCTGGCGAAAAGGGCGGTTTACAGGATTTCCGCGTTTATATCGCGACCTTCTACCAGTTCTCCATACCGGCTGCAGCGCTTGTCGCAACCGTCTTGATCATGATTGGCGGCGTGATTTGGATTACATCCGCTGGAGACCAAAACCGCATTTCAAAGGCGCGTGAGTATATCATTAATTCCATTATCGGCATCATTTTGCTGATGGCGGCATACGTCATACTTGGATTCATCAATCCAGAATTCGTCAATTTGAAAAAGGCCGTGCTTCCGCCAATTGATGTTCCTGGCGCATGCGTGAGCGGTGGATCCTGCAAAGATTTTACTTCTGATCGCAAAGATCCTCCAATAAAAAGCAGCTGCAGTAACACAGGGCAAACTTTCTTTCCAGGTTTACAATGCGCTGATGAAGAAGTTCAAAAAAAAATACAAGAGACAAAAAATGAAAAGAAAGCTTGCGCTCAGGTTAGTGAGTTTGTTAATACAAGTGACAAATCATCGGCTGATGTTGCTTGCGAAGGTATTTGCGAAGGATGTTCTGGTTACATCACAACACCCAAAAATAATGGTTTCACTTGCTCCTGTTCGGGTGATGGACAAGCTCAAAATCAAAGTGCAGCAATTACCGAGCATCAGTCCAAAGTCCGTGCTTGCCTGTCTCAAAAGAGCATCGAAATGATAGGAGATGTTTTTGAGACAGATGATGAAGATTGTGAAGACTACTGTGAAGAGGTGAATAATCTTTGTACATATCAAAGGACCACGTCTCATCCTTCTAAATCCGGGTATCTTCTTTGCTGGTGCACACTTAAACCAGGTGTGAATCCTTCTTCCCCATGATGAAACAAATGATTTACACATGCACAAATTGCGATGCCCAGTCCCCCAAATGGTCTGGGCGTTGTTTGCAATGCCAGGCCTGGGGGACCATTGTTGAAGAACAAAGCGCCGGTACTGGAAAAAAGAAACGAACGGGACAAACTCCCATTCCCCTCTCAGAAATCGCCAAAGAGAAAAAGCCGCGCATCAAAACCGGAATCGGTGAAATCGACAATGTCCTTGGAGGAGGTATTGTCGCCGGATCACTCACTCTTTTAGGGGGTGAGCCCGGTATCGGTAAATCGACTCTGGCCTTGCAAATCATGGAAAAGCTGGCCGCACATGGCAAGCCGCTCTATATTTCCGGCGAAGAATCCGGCCAGCAGATCCATCTGCGCGCAGAACGGCTTTCCATTCAAACGGATAATATCCTTTTTTCCGCTGAAACATCGGTAGAAGGGATTGCGGCTGAAATCGCCGCCAGCAAGCCGCCTTTGGTGATTGTTGACTCCATACAGACGATCTACTCGGAAGAAGTTCCTTCTGAACCGGGAAATATCGCGCAGGTCAGAGCCTGCACGGTCAAACTTCTCTCAGCCGCAAAAACAAGCAATGTCCCGATTCTGCTGATCGGACATGTAACCAAAGAAGGCGCGGTAGCCGGCCCAAAAACCCTTGAGCATCTTGTTGATACCGTGCTGTATCTTGAAGGCGACCGCTATCATCGCTTCCGCCTGCTGCGCACGGTAAAAAACCGCTTCGGCGCGACGAATGAAGTCGGGGTATTTGAAATGACTTCGCTAGGACTTGCGCCGGTTGAAAATCCTTCATCGCTATTTGTCAGTTCAACCGAGCAACTGCCCGGCTCGGCCATTACCTGCATCTTTGAAGGATCAAGGCCGTTTCTGATCGAAATCCAGGCTCTTGTCACCAAAAGCCCCTACCCTTCTCCGCAGCGACGCGCGTCTGGGTATGATTTGAACCGATTGCAACTTTTGCTTGCCGTGCTTGAAAAACGAACCGAGCTTTCTTTCCACCAGCTCGATGTGCATGTGAACGTGGTCGGTGGAATGAAGATTAAAGATCCATCTACGGATCTGGCCGTAAGCGCGGCTATCATGAGCGCGGCAAAAGAAGCGGCCTTGCCCGCGCAGACGTTGCTTGTGGGAGAAATGGGATTAGCCGGTGAAATCAGGCCGGTCCGCAACCTTGAAGACAGGCTGAAAGAAGGTGCCAAGCTCGGCTATAAAAACGCTTTTGTGCCGGTGCAAAAAGTGAAAAGCACTCTGCAAAAAACCGAGCTTGCAAGTATTTCTGAATTGGAAGCAGCCGCCTTTTAAGCTACTCCAGGTGAACGCCTTCATTCATTCTTTTAACATGCGCGGCCAATAAGGGAAAATCTTCCAGATGGTGATTTTTCAGAAAGGTTTTCGCTTCATCATTGACGCTTTCAATAAACGCCGTATCCGTGATTTCTGTAAAACGCAGCTCAAGTTCTCCAGATTGTCTTGTCCCAAGCAATTCACCGGCTCCGCGGATATGCAAGTCAAGCTCGGCTACTTCAAAGCCGTTTTTGCATTGAGCGAATCTCTGCAGCCGGCCGATTGACGCGGCTGTTTCGTCGCTTGGGAATAAAAAACAATAGGACTGCTTCTCCCCTCTTCCCACGCGCCCGCGGATTTGATGCAGCTGGGAAAGCCCGAATCGTTCCGCCGCTTCAATAAGCATCACCGTGGCATTTGGAATGTCGATCCCCACCTCAATCACGGTGGTAGAGACAAGCATGTCGGTTTTTTGCTCTTTAAATGCGCTGATGATTGCCTCCTTTTCATCCGTTTTCATTTTTCCATGCAAAGCGGCAATGCGCAGATTTGGAAAAACCGCAGAGAGTGTTTCATATTCCTGCTGAACCGACGTCACGCCAAGTTTGTCTGATTCTTCAATCAGTGGACAGATCACGAATACCTGCCCGCCGCGCGCGATCTCCTGCAAAACGAATTGACACGCTTTCTGCCTGCCTGCGGAGCGAACAAGTTTGGTTTGAATCGGCAAACGGTTTTGCGGCATTTCGCGCAGCGAGGACACAGCCAAATCCCCGTAGAACATCAGGCTGAGCGTGCGTGGAATCGGCGTTGCCGTCATGCTTAAAAGATGCGGTGTTGCATCAGCATTTCCACTGTGTTCGCGCAAAATTTTTCTCTGCTCAACGCCGAAACGATGCTGCTCATCAATAACAGCCAGTCCCAGGTTATGAAAGCGCACATCCGGATGCAAGAGCGCATGCGTTCCCACGATGATTTGCACCCCTCCCTCAGCAATCAAGCTGATGACTTTCTGCTTTGAAAGATACTTCATCTCTGAACCCTGGATGATGGCATGCCGCGTGCGCGTAAGAATCGCAATACTCTGATCGGTTTTGGAGAAAAACGAGGCCAGATTGTCGAAATGCTGCATGGCCAGCACTTCGGTTGGCGCCATCAGCGCCGACTGCTGCCCGTTCAGGGATGTATTAAGCATGGCCAGTGCGGCAACAATGGTTTTGCCGGAACCGACATCGCCCTGCAAGAGCCTGTTCATTGGTTTTGTTTCCTGCAAGTCTAAAAAAATCTTCCAGGCGGCCTTTTTCTGGTCGCCTGTCAGCGGAAACGGCAATGATTGCACGAATGCCTTTATCTCTTCCTCGTGGAAGCGCTGGGGCATCGCCGCAAGTTTGTCATTAGATTCCCTCAAGATTGCGGACCGCAGGTGCAAATAGAAGACTTCCTCAAAAGCCAGCCGCTTCTGCGCCGCCTGAACCTGCTCCATGGTTTGGGGCTCATGAATCCAGCGCAATGCTGTAGATAGATGGGGCAATTCACGCGCTTGGCGGATTTCCTCTGGCAAAGGATCTTGGATATCAACAGCCAAAGGCAGAACAAGATGCGTTAAGAATTGCATCTGCTTTTGCGTGAGATTGAGCGAGAGCGGGTACATAGGCAGAATTCTGCCAGTGAAGGTCGTGGCGCCCTGTTCATCAAGCACTTCGTATTTGGGAGATTTCAGAATAACTTCCCGCCCGCTGAGGTCAGCTTTTCCGGAAAGGGAAACAGGGGTGCCGGGCGGCAGTGTTTTTACTAAAAAGGCCTGGTTAAACCAGAGGACTTTCACACTTCCTGTTTCGTCTTCTACAAGAGCCTCAACCAGCTTCATGCGCTTTCTAGGGCTTTTATATGTCTTGATGCTTTTGATAATCCCTTGTATGCTGATATCCTGATAAGGACGAATTTCTTTGATGGGTGTTTTCTTTGACCAATCTTCGTAGCGGTGCGGGAAATGAAAAAGCAAATCACGCGCATGATAAATCCCCAACCGCCGAAGCCTCGAAGCCGTCGTTTTGCCGACATTGGTTAATTCATCCACCGGTGTGCCTAATTCCATCATAGTAAGGCCATCTTACTCCCCTCTTTTACCATGATCAACTATGTCTGAACCGATCACTATTTCGCAAGCGCAGGCAATGGTTGATGCCTGGATCAAGGAAAAAGGTGTCCGGTATTTCAGCGAATTAGGCAATCTTGCGCAATTGACGGAAGAAGTGGGCGAGCTCGCCCGTATCATTTCACGAACCTATGGAGAGCAAAGCTACAAGCCTGGCTCTGAAAAAGGCGAGCTGGCGGATGAAATGGCAGACGTGCTCTTCGTGCTGATTTGCCTGGCAAACCAAACCGGTGTGGATCTTTCAAAAGCATTTGAACAGAACCTGGAGAAAAAAACGCGGAGAGACAGCCAGAGGCACCTTCAAAATGAAAAGCTGCGTTAATGAGTTAACGTGTTCATGTGTTAACGAGCTAAACCATAACCCGTTAACCCGCTCATACGTTAATCCGTTAACTGTCTTTTATGTACGAAGCAAAAGACTACTCGCACCTTCTTGGCACGGAAGGATTCAGCGACGAATTGCTCAATAACCATTTCACGCTCTATCAAGGATACGTGAAAAACACCAATGCCTGCCTGGATCTCATGAAGAAGCATGGAGCGGGCGCTTATGAATTTGGCGAAATCAAGCGCAGATTCGGTTGGGAATTCAATGGCATGCGCTTGCATGAATACTATTTCGGCAATATGGCCAAATCATCGTCAGGCATGGATTTTACCCCTGAACTTTCCGCCCGCTTAGAAAAGGAATATGGCAGCGTAGAAGCCTGGCTTGAGGATTTCAAGGCAACCGGTGCCATGCGCGGCATCGGCTGGGTTGTCTGCACATACGACAAACAGGCCGACCGGGTAATGAATACATGGATCAATGAACATGACATGGGATACCTGGCTGGAACATCTCCCCTGCTGATCATGGATGTCTTTGAGCATGCCTTTATGGTCGATTATGGTCTGAAAAAAGCGGACTATATCGCCTCCTTCATGAAGGCCGTTGACTGGCAGGAAGTAAATAAACGCTTTGCGGCATAAATCCCTTTGTATCAAGAAAAAGAGGGTTCCCCCTCTTTTTCTTGTGCTTTTAACGGGAAAAAAGCTTAGGCGCGGCCTGCCGGTACCCTCGTTTTTCTTTGACACGGACAGGTATTTGGGGTACCATGCAGGGGCCGTATACAAGCCTCGCGCTGTATGCTTTTTTTATAGAGCCGACATGAAAACGCGAGGAGGGTGGCCCCGCATAACCTGCGGTTTGCGGGGCAGGCGCCGCGGTTGAATGCACCGGTCTTACCCGCCAGAGGCGGATCCGCCTCTGGCGGAAAAACCGTCTGAATATATTTATGGCCTGCATCTACATTCTCTACAGCAAAGGAACTCAAAAGCCGGCTCCAGCAGAGAAGATACCTCATTCAACCGCCTGCAGTCGCATAATGCTGGAAAGACACGATCCACAAAATCAGGCCGTCCTTGGCAATTGATACACCAGGAAAGTTATACAAGTTACACTGAAGCGAGGAAACGCGAGCTCTTTTTAAAATCCGGCTTTGGAAGGCGATGGATTAAGGAGCATGTAACCTCCGGTAAACTTCCATAAAATCTTATTCCGTTCACGGCGGAGGGGTGGCAGAGCGGTTGAATGCACCGGTCTTGAAAACCGGAGTTGGACGACCTCCAACCGAGGGTTCGAATCCCTCCCCCTCCGCCGTGTACAGATATAGGAAATACAAACAAGAAACAGGAAACCAAGGAGAGGTGGCTGAGTGGCTGAAAGCGGCGGTTTGCTAAACCGCTATACGGGTATTTAGCCCGTATCGAGGGTTCGAATCCCTCTCTCTCCGCCAGGCACTCGTAGCTCAACTGGATAGAGCGTCAGCTTGCGGAGCTGAAGGTCGCAGGTTCAAGTCCTGCCGAGTGCACCAGCAAAAATCCCATATCTTTGCGCCACAAAAGTGCAGAGACATGGGATTTTTGCATTTGGGAGCATGTTTATTCACGAGGCCGTGAAAAAAGAGTATACTATGAATGTATGGACGAACAACTACCGCAAAACACATTTTCAGATGCGCTCATCAGCTGGGAATTTTCCGAGTTTGAAGAATACGCGCGGAGCAATGGCTGGTTCGTGTGGTTTGGCATTCTCGCCGCGCTGCTTATTGGCATTGCCTTGTTTACCGACAACTATCTCTTTGCCGTGATCATTGTTTTATCCTCGCTGATCCTTTTTTTACAGAACTGGAGCCGCCCGAACCGGTTGCGTTTTTCCGTTTCTCCATCAGGAATCAAGATCGGCGCCAAAAACGTTCCCATGAAAGCCGTCAAAGAATTCTGGATCGCATACGACCCGCCAAAAGTAAAACGTATCTACTTTGAATTTCATTCTGCCTTGCAGCCTACCTTGGGTATCCCCCTTGAAGACACGAATCCGCTTGAAGTCCGTTCGATTTTACTGAACTACTTGCCGGAAAATCTTGAGCGCGAAGATGAACTGACCTCTGATACGCTTGCGCGATTGCTCAAACTTTAATCTCCGCTTCGAAATAAACAAAATGCCTCCACTCGCTCCGCCCCGTTTTGCAAAACGCGTGCGGCATTTTTGATCGTTTCACCCGTGGTGAAAACATCATCGACCAGCAAAATGCTCTTCCCTTGCAAATTCATCTTGTCATCACGAAGCGCAAAGGCATTCGCGAGGTTGTCGCGACGCTGGGCAAGAGAATTTTTCGCCTGCTGCTTTGTATAGCGTTTCCTTTTGAGCAAATGGCTGACCGGCCCGCCTGTTGCCTTCGCGCAACGTTTTGCAATCTGTTCTGATTGATTAAATCCACGCTCAGCAAGACGGCGGGGATGCAAAGGAACCGGCACAATAAAGTTCGTTTGTGGAAGCTTTATCGATGCCGGCCAGAGATATGAAAGGATGCTCTGGTCTCCGGTATATTTCCACTGCTTCACCAGTCTCGCAAATAAAGGATTTTCCTGGTAATCGTAGAGTGTAAAAACCTGCAAGAATTCATCAACCTGATCTTGCTTTGGATGACAGCGGATCGTTTGCCGGCAAAACGCGCAGATGAGGATATCGGGCGCACCGCAGCCAAGACATCGCTGAGGAAAGAACCAATCTAGAATTCGAGATGCAATGCTTTTCCCCATATTCAATGATGGGGGTGTGGGCAGAAACTTTTTATCGGTAATACAAGCCGTTTACAAGCCACGCGCCATTTGAATAAATCAATTCAAGGTAGCCGTCTTTAGGCTGTGTCACAATATCCGCATTCAATCCGTCCTGGATTTCCTGCTGAACAACAATCGTAACCCGCGCGCGCGTATTGCTGACAAATTCAGCAAGTTGCAACCCCACGATTCTGGTGGTCACTCCGTAATAGCCAGCCGTCTGCTGCTCAGAGGCTTCTATCACAGATTCCGCGTATTGTTTCATGGTATCGGTCATGAAGCCGTCAAGACTACGGATATTTTCAAAGCCGCTGAAGTTTGAATAACTGCCAAAGCGCTCAACAAAGTAGCGGCTGATGCGCTCTACTTCGGCCCGCTGGCTGGCTTCAGAAACCACGATATTATCCGGAGCCACTGCGAAGCTGTCCGTGGTTTGAATCGCCCGTTCCTGATCGGAAGGGAGAGGCGTAAGTTCAACCGGCTGCGGATTCTGCGTTTGCGTCACAGAAGGCGTTTCCGGTTCGGAGCGAAAGATTGGATAGGCAATAAACGCAATCAGGATAAGAAGGACGGAAACGCCCCCAAAGACAATCAGAATTTTGGTTCCTGTACTCATAGGCATTCAATTAAAAGTCCGGCAAGGCATCAAAATCACCTCCAGATTCGGCGACCTGATCCGTCGTCGCTCCCGCGCCGGCCTGGCTCTGCTGGAATTCCCGTTTCGCGTCTTCAATTTCAAGCAATTGGCGCGGATCAGATGTAATCAGCTGGTCTTCCGTATAGGAAGCGACAATCTTAATGGCCGCGTGTTTGTTTCCGGCAAAGAAAATCCCTTCTCCCACGGCAGATTCAAGCAGCAGGTATTTCTCCCCTTCCGTGAGAATGAATGTATTTGCCACAACATCGATTGCGGCCGGCGATTGCTTAAGCAGCAAGCGTAAAGCCGAGTTATTCAAAATTGCTTTGCCGTATTGTGAATTTAAAAAGTCATTTACATCCTGCGTAATCGTTGTCACGCCAAGATAGTATTTGCGGGCGCGCTTCACAAGCGCGAAGATGAATTTCGCGGAATCTTCATGCTGCATAAGCCACCAGGCTTCATCAATGACAAGGATACGCCGCTTAAGGCTTGAACGGACGACGTTCCAAATATAGTTGATGATCATGTAAACGGCCAATGGACGCAATTCATCTTCAAGATCTCGCACGCTGAATACAACCAGCTGATTTTTCATGTCCACATTGGTTGGCTGGTTGAGCAAGCCGCCAAATGTCCCGGTTGTGTATTTTGATAATCGCTGCGCAAGATCATCTCCGCCTTCAAGCCCTTCAAGCACCTGCTGAAAATCCATCATCAGCGGCGCTTCTACGGATGAAAGATCCACATCTGGCGTGATATCCTTTTTGGCATATGTTTCAAGCAAGGCACGGTCAATCAACGCGTCTTCTGCAGGCGTGAGCTTGCCGCCCGGATTATTCGGATCGCTGAGCATGATGCGGACAAGTCCCTTCATGGTAATAACCGCCGAGCGAAGAATATCGGCCGTTGAGATCTGCTCTCCCACGGGGCGAGGGAGATCAAACGGGTTGATTTTTGCTTCAGACGCAAGCGAAACATTGATATAGGTTCCGCCAACCGCGTCTGAAAGATGCTTGTATTCCATTTCCGGGTCGATAATAATCACATCCGCTCCCATCATCATGGAACGCAACACTTCAAGTTTCACCGCGTAACTCTTGCCCGCACCGGATGTTGCAAAAACCGTATAATTGGCATTCTGCAGAGAGAACCGGTCAAAGATGACCAGGCTATTATTATGGCGATTGATGCCGAATAAAACACCTGAATCAGACGTGAGATCAGACGACATGAACGGAAAGCTGGCCGCCGCCGGAGACGAATTCATGTTAAAACCGATCATGATTTCATCATTGCCAAGCGGAAGCGTGGAATTAAATCCTTGCTCGGTCTGGTAGAAGGCACGGCGCGACGTGACAAGCTGGCCGCCAAGCATCAATTCGATGCGTTCGGTGAGTTTATCAAGCTCTTCCTCGTTTTTTTCGTAGATGGTGACATATAAACCGTATTGAAAGAAGCGCTCGGTTCCTTGCGTCAGGCTGTTTCGCAGCCCTTCGATATCCTGCAAAGCGGTTTCTTTCTGCGGATCACGAGGCGCGCCTCGTTCTGCATCTGCCGTGATATCCGCCTGAATAATACCGACTTTCTTTTTGAGCTGCTTAAGAATGATCGCCGCATCAATGGGATAGAAAAACATGGCCACATCAAGCGTCACACTGAGGTTAAGAATCGGAGCAAACCAGCCTACGGAAACCACGCGGGGGTAATCCGTGATAAAAATCGTTCTGACAAACTGGTCGCCCAGGCGCATGAAGTGATGCTTCACTTCCATGGAAGACGGAGCAATAAGATCGCGGACTGTTACTGTCCCTTGTCTGTAAATGCGCTCTTCTTCAAGCAATTCCCTTTCTCTCGCCTGCTTTTTCTTTTCAGCCTCTTTCAGCTGGCGGCCGGCCAGCTTCTGCTGAGGTTCTTCGCTTGAAATTCGCGTCTGTTGTAGATTGGTTTTCTCCGCCATATTCATTCTTTAAATATTCCCGGCTGTGCGTTCCACATCCATCTTGTTGACATCAGCGATTTTCTGATGGTCGGAAATTTCAGGATTGTATGATTCGTAATAGAGTTCAATAAGATTTTGCGTTTTCAGCACAACGCCATTCAAGCCCATCCCATTCAAGCCTGAAAGCACAAGGCCAACGCGCTGCATGAGTTCTTCCCTTCGATCCAGAAACTTCTTGCGCTGCAGCGTGACTTTCGTTGCCGGGATAAATAATGTTTGCAGCCGGTCGAAGAACCCGCGCCGGCCGTCTGAAACCGGTGAATAAGGAACGACCACGTAAAAGCGCTTGCTCATGATCTCTCCAAGTTCAATCAACTCTGACACGAAATTGCGGTAATCAGCAATTTGCAGTTTAAGCAGATCGTTGGTTTGTTCGCGGTGCTTCTGATCAAGCTCTCCAAGGTATTTGTCAATATTCAGCTTGCGGGATTGGATCACGATCTGAATCGGGAATTTCAAGGAGTTTAGAAACTGCACATAGGACGAAACCGTCGCGGTCTGTTCCTGTTCCGATTTCAACGCAAAGTTCAGCGATGCCGTTAAGATCACGGCCCGCATGGATCCGTCTTTAAGCACAACCACATCATCCTGAATCTGAGCAATGTCAATGTGCCGCTGGGTTGAGGATGCCGGTTTGTTTCCAGCTAGTTTCTTTGATCTCATATTATGCGTTCCGTTTCTTAGCGTCTTTTGGAGGCTGAGGATTCAATGGTTCAAGAATATCTTCCCCTGTGTAGGCCCCCCCCGTGTCCACCACAAGCGCGAGCTGTGAAAGTTGAGAGCTGGAAAAACGAGGGCGCGCGACGACTTCTTCCGATTTTTCCTCTTTCTTCCGCTGAATGTAAACGCGCAATTCTGAATCCGTGAGCTCTTTATTCCAGACACGCACATTCGGCTTCTTCATGCGCTCGATATAGCTGATCAGGAAGAAATGAAAGGGCCGTCCGTTCACTTTCAGGAAAGCCACCACTCCCGTGATGAGAGCGATGACAACGGAGGCGGCAACAAAGTACGCGAATCGGAGCAAAGCGTAACAGATTGCCATGAAAATAGCCGCCACAATCATGATCAAAAATTGCCGCACGGTAATGAAGGCGATGATTTTGTCCTCCTGATCAATAAATTGCGGAACGGTATACTGCATATCAGTATTTTAATCGCTCATTAAGTTCAGCAATGGCCGTCCATTCATCCCAGGAAAGCGCGTCCGGCTTTCCGGCGCCAAGCATTTGCTGCAAAGGCGTGCCCTGTTCAAGACTTTCTTTGCCTGATTCCAAATACATGCGCATCACTTCGCTTGAGCGCCAAGCCTGCAGACCCCGAAGCCGCTCGGGCAATCCTTCCTGCTCAAGAACATCAAGCTGAGTTTCAATCTTTTTTACCCGGTCTTTTGGCTGCACCGCCACGCGCCTCCAGTCGGCAAGGCTGTAGGAAAGCTGGCCGGAAAGCCCTACCACGGCCCGGGCAGGTTTTTGCACGTCCGCCACACGCGGTTTTGGAGCCACAGCCGGTGCTGAAACAGCAGGTGCCGGCTTTGAAGGGATCTGATAAACCGGCTCTTCCTGCATGGGCTTTACCGCCGTGGGAGCAAAAATATCCTGAGCGACAGGCGGCCGTTTGGCAGGCATGACTTCATTAACCGGCTGCTTGGTTCTGCTGATATCCATTTCCGGGCGCTCCTCCACCCTGCCGCCTCCGGCTGCGGTCATGATGCGTTCTACTTCTGCGGCTTCAAGGCCCGCGCCGCCTTCAGCAACGGATTTTGCCAGCTGCTGGCGGGTTTCAAACGGTTTGCGTACTCCTTTCATATGCGCCACCAACGCATTGAGCACGCGCTGACGGATTTGCGTGCTGGCGAATGTCACCTTGCTTTGCGCAAGAATAGCTTCTGCTTTTTGCTGTTCAGACGCAGCTTTAGGTTCCGGTTTTTGGACTGGCTGCTCATTTGCCGCTTTCTGTTGCATGCGTTCTTTGTTCATTCTGGCAAAATCCGGCAGAGGCTTTTTCTTTTCCTCAACGCCACGCTTGGGACCATCCGGTTGTTCGTCGGCAACATGTTGCGCGGCAGCTTCATCAAGCGGCACGAATTTCCCATCCTTCAGGATTTTGTAAGTGCCGTCCTGATCCCTGATGATAATGTCATCTGATGAATGCTGGTGTTTTGGTCCGTGATCCATATAGTTGATTGTAACAAACTCAGGTTTGATGCCGCCAGACAAGCTGGTTTTGTGCAACATCGTAGGAAACGATGGTTTTGAAGTCTTTGAGGGTAAGCGGCAACCTTGAGAGCAATAAGTAAGAACGCCAGAGACTCTCTTCTTCCGTTAAGCCTAATTCACCTTCAAAGAGGGCTCGCAAAAATTCCTGCAATGCAACGGGATGAAACGGCTGCTGGTTGATGAGTTGTTGGTCTTTCGCCCCTAATCTCTTCAGAACTGCGATCTTTACCTCTGGGTTATTCAACAAGGTTGAAAGCGATGAACGATCTGAGAGATGCTTTGATAAAAGCTCAATAATATGTTCAATCGCAGGATTCATCTGGGTGACGGCTAAGCTGGAAAGCAATGGACTATATTTGCTTTTTGCCTTGATCGTACTGCTATTTGTGTAACGTTCTTTCATTGTTTGAAAGTATGTTTCCGTGAGCTGTTGCAAAGTATCATCTGTAAACTCGTCACCAGGAAGCCGCTTCGGTTTATATCGATCGAATCGTTCTGGAAATTGAACCTGCAATTGTGATAAGTCTACGGCAGACAATTCACCGTTGCGAGCCTGATTTTCCAATTCTCGCAAGACTGTTTCCGTAAAAATAGGTGTGGCCCCGGTATCATCAAGCGCAACCAATCCAATGTTCGGGTCATCGAGAAGGTACACCTGATCATACCCCTCAATTTCATCCGCATCGATTTTCAAATATTCGTAGAAGCGAAGCAATCTGCGAAGCCGTGATGCATCTAAGGATGACAGTTTTTGAACATCAGGATTTTTGGAGAAGAATCTCGCAATTTCGACTGCTCCAGCTCTGTTGCTGCCCACTTCTGATGTATAGACTTTTACCCAATTCTGCACAGTTGGCTTAACGATCTCCGTTCCTAGACTGATGTCTGATGAACCAAGACGTTGAACGCTCCGTTCAATAGCACCCTTGATGGTTTTTTTTAAGCTATTTTTATCGTCTAAAAGGCTTTCTGAAGCAAGCCGGTTTTTGAACAATTCGACGAGATCGACATCCTCTGGCAAGTTCAGGATACCGGCGACCCTGTTTTCAAAGACACGCTCCAGATCTTTTTCCTTGTAATAGCGCATCGCAACCATAATCAACTGTGCTCTTACATTCTCAAGATTCTCAGCAAGCCTGAGATTGCCAGGATCTGTTTGCGCGATCAATGCTTCAACTTCTCGAACAAGCTCAAAAGCCTCGTGAGGCTTGAACCCCGTCAAAGCATTTTGAATTCTTTGTTTGAGACTTTGTTCGGCCATATTAAGAAGTTGAGGTCAATGAATCCACGAAGCCTTTGATCTCACTGTCCGGTATACCAGAGGCATTAGCCTCCTGGCGCAACATGACAGCCACTTCTCGTTCGAGATCCGTGTAGAAACGCTGATCCTGTAAAACTTGTTTAAGCGTTCCTGATTGCTCTTTAAACGCCTTGCGAACAGCAGGGTGGATCACTTTCTTGCCAGTCTTATCACGAATGGTAATACCATCTGCTCCGCCTTTTGTGAGAACGGCTTTGAGCTTTTTCTCAATTGTTTTTTGAATCATTTCACTGCGTTCAGTTTTGGAAGACAAGCGATAATCTCCCGAATCGTCCATTTTGGTAAAGAACGATTGCGTTGGGTGAAAATCGGCCTGATTTCTGCCACTGACACGTGTAATGACATCGAGCGCCTGCTGTTTTCTCATTCCTACTTTTTCAACCATATATTTATCTACAAATGTTTTCATACCTTGTTCATCCAGCACCGGATTGTCGATATCCATCTGCTCTTTCATGATTTTGAGCACAATGTTATCAAACATGCCTTGGTCCGCCGCCTTGACAAGATCAGCTCCAAATTCAATTTGATTTTTATTCGTGGCATTACTAAGAGCCTGCGCAAAGATATACTCTTCAGGATATCGCTCATTGGTTTCATAAGCGACATCGCGATATTCTTTTTCCGCTTTGCGATCATTATGCCGTTGGGTTGATCTAATAGCCTGCAGCTGCTGGCGGCGACCTCTGATAACCTTTTGGAGTTCCTTCTCACGAGCATCATCCGAGATATAAGCCGAATCAACTTCCTGTTTGAATTGCCCCGCAGTTTGTTCGTCTGAAATACCTGCCGCTTTAAGTGTGGTAGCCAATTCATTTTGTTCTCTATTTTTGGCTTCGAGTTCTTCAATAGTTTGTTCGTGTTCCGCAGCTTCGGCAGCAAGGCGCTGCATGTCTTCTTTCTCTGCTCCATTTACATCCAGACTGGATTCAAGCTGCTTATATTCCATTTTCTCCTGATCGCTAAGCGGGATCCGCTGATTGTAATATTTGTCATTAAGCTCCTCTAAACGACGAATTTCCGAGAGCTGATTTTGATGTAATTGGATTGAACCATTCCTTTGACCGATTTCGTTTTCAAGATCGGCCCTGGTTTTAACTAAATCCCCGGGCTCCGCATTTGCCAATAATTTTCTTGAGAGCTGTCTGCTTTGCAGCTTGCTCCGTTCATCCGTCAAAGCATCCAGATTTTTCCAATTTTTATCCCCTATACCAACAATGCTTTTTCCCGTTCGCTTTAAAAGACTATCTTCACCAAATAAAGCATTTACATCTTTTGTAAGGTCAACACTTCCGCCGGTAAGCCCCTTAACATACTGCCCAACACCCGCAGGGAGCTTCCCAGCGAGCTCCTGCCGTTTGCGCTGCCCTTCTGCGATATTCGCTTTGATTTTTGCATCGCTTGCTCCACTGAGAGTCGCAAGTCCTTGCATGACAGACTGTACACTGAACTTATCATCCTTATATCGTTTGGAATCGTATTCTTGAAGCTTCCGCCCCGCATATTTCAGCGGCGCGCTCAATAGTTTCTTAGAGGCATTCTGAGCAAAAGCCGTTCCGCGGGCGCCGAGACTATTGGCAATTTCAAGACCGGCGAACATCAATGTGATACCTACTATGAACGGGAAGAGCGCTCCCACGCTCCCTATTGCGGTTACAGTGCCCTGGCTTGAAAGCTGGCTAGCTGCGATATTAAAACCGTAGGGAGCAGGATCGGCTGCATTCTCAACAAAAAACATAATGTTAAGATATAAAAAGAACATAAGTACCGGCCCTGTAATAAGTGCCTTGATGAATTCACCCAGCCAATCCCCCCAATAATTTTGCGCTCTCCCTGGCGTCCCCCATAAAAAGAAGGCCAATGGAGAGAGAATGATGAGAAGCCATAGCACCACAATGCGAACGACGAGAATGAGAAGATATGTAAGCATCGCAAAGATTGCGATGCCCATAATAACAATCCCGAACAGCACCGCGACAATGGCATTTAAGTATCCTAATGGTTCTCTCGCTGCGTTTTCCAAACCTTCAACACTCAAGGGTCCAAGCGTGCCTGCCCCCAATGCCGTAATCTGAGGAGCGCGCAATCCAATAAGCAAACCAGGCCACGACTGGTCAATACCACGAACAAAGGTGAACATTACCGAGCTAGTGAAATTGATCGCCAAGAGGCAAATGGAAAAGCTGAAATTCACTAAAACTGCCGAAATCAGAAGTCTTGGAAGCGTCTGACGAAAATCGAATTTTTGGAAGCGGATAATCGTGGATATCGCGATCGCAATCAGAACTACAATATAGAAACTATTGATGATATCGCGCACGATCCTCCATCCAATCTGTACCTCTTCAATGTTAAACTGGTTGTACGAAGTTACGATGCGCAACGCATCCACCGCAAAGGAGCCAAGCCATGTGACGGCGCGCAATATAAAGTAAAGAATACTGGCTATGAGTACCAGAAAAGGCGCTACAGAAGCTTTTGCAGCATCTTCCAGGGTAGGAATGATTGCATGTGCAGGTTCAACATGAGCAAAAAGACTGCCCGTGACAAACAACGCAGCTAACAAAAGCAAAAAACCTATTTTTTTCTTTTTATTCATGCACGGAAAAAATGTCCTTTTCGAGTGCAATTATACCATGTTTTCCTAAGCTGAACCAAGAGCTTGTCTGCGCGCATGATGTGGTTCATAATAGTTCAACCAATACCAACTTACGTATGGAACAATTTATTGTCTTTGATACCGAAACAACAGGTCTTTACCCGCATTTAGGTGACGCGATTATTGAAATTGCCGCTCTGCGCATCGACAAACAAGGTAATCATCTTGCCGAGTTCCAGCGATTTATCCACACAGGCATCCCCTCTCATCCGGAAACGATCAAAATTCATGGGCTCACCGACCAATTTATCGCCAAACATGGGCAGCCGCTTAATCAGGTGATTCCGGAATTCATTGAGTTTATTTCCGACACCACGCTTGTGGGCCATAATATTCGCGATTTTGACATGAAATTTCTTAACCGCCACCTGCTCCAGCTCGGTCTTGCTCCCGTTGAAAACTCGCTGATTGACACACTGGATCTCTCCAGACAAAAAATGCCCCATCTGGGGTCGCATCGTTTAGGAACGCTGGCCGGCGAGTTTGGCATCGACTATTCAAAAGCGCATCGTGCGCTTGAGGATGTCAAAATCAACGCCGAGGTCTTTATCCGCCTGCTCATGATTTAGCGGCTTGCGGCTGCCCTTTGCCGTTGCCTGCTTTTTTCTCCCCATTAGCTCCGCCTTGCGCAAGATCCTGCTTCTTTTTCTCGCGCGAAACCATGATATAAGCATCTAGCCCGATGCCAAACCATCCCAGCCAGATTTGGCCAACGATTGGAATGGTTTCAATAATCATGTTCAACGCAAAATGTTTACGCGCTTTACTGAATTCGAGCATCCCGTTTCCTCTCAGGGATTTAGGCATAAATCTCCAGACTCGGAACCAGTAAATTCCCCACATGACAAAATTACCGGGAATGCTGACAATAGAGCCCAGTCCCAAAAGAAAATCCAGGGCGGCCATGAGCAGGTCGTAAGCCAAACCCAGCAAAGCAAACCCAATCGAACGGCGGAAAAAATCCTTCAGATCAATCGATGCAGCCTGCGAAGTTTTTGTTTTCTTCTGTTCTTCTTTGGTTTCTCCGTTTTGTTTTGCCCGAGCCTGATTGCGGACACCTTCCAGAGTTGCCCTCATCCTCTGCGCGCCCTCCTGCTGAGCATCTTGCGGCTGTGTTTGCGGATTTTGTGATGAGGCCGCAGGAAAAGACGGCAATGGCGTTCCGAGTCCTCCTTCAAGAGAAGGCGACAGATTGCCCGGCCGGTCCGCCTGCTGATTTGACGGCGAAGGCCGCGCCGCTCGATTGCGAGCGTCGTCTAAATTGCTTTTGATTCTTTCCGGCGCCTCCACGGCCATAATTACTCGTTTGTATAGGCTTGATCCTGATCGATAATCTGCGACTGGATTGTTTCACGCAAGAAATCGGCTTTGGATAAACCGGTTTGCTTGCTTTTCCACTGCAGGTATTTATCCATTGCGGGGGTAATGCGCAAGGTAAACTTTATCGTCGGCTTCTCCTCAATAGTAGCATGCTGCGCGAAAAATCGTTTACACGCTTCGCTGAGGGTTTGTGGATCAAACCGAACCACAACGAGATCTGAAACTGTTGAAAACGTTTTTTTTATTCCTTGCTCTTCTCGTTTGTCACGCACGATCCATAAAACAGGTTTCTTCTGCGAGCTTGCCAAGGCGACTAAATATTTTGCCTTTGCGTCTGCTGCCGAACCGATGACAAGGGCATCAATCCGCTCCATGCCGGCTTCCATTTCCCGGGCATCATGCACGCGCGCCCCAAGCGACTTGAGCATTCCTTCAAGTCCGGTACCATTTTCATCATGAATCCAGGCTGTTTCTAAAAGAGAGATGTTCATACTTGTTGATTCAATGCATCCAGAACCGCTAATGGGTTTTCCGGATTCAACGAATAGGCATACTGCCAAGTCAATGCCGCCCACCAGTTCGCCCGGTTGTCTAAAACCCGCTCCCGAGCATCCAGCTCACCGGGGGCAAAGGGCTGGTCCGTATGCCAAACGATTGCCTTTCGTTTTTCAAGCAATTCCCTGCGAAGCGTTTGAAGCGGCTGCACATGCCAATGGCTTGGCTGAAAACGAATAAGCGGAATAGCCGGTGTTTCCTGTCCCTTGAATGGAAGCGCTGGCGACCATTCAATCGGCCTGGCTTCTTCAACCAAGGTTGCTGGAAGGTCGGCAATCATCGGAGTTTGACTTCGTTTTACATACGCTTGATGAAATTCCAACTTGAAGCTGACAGACGCCAGCGGCTGTTCTTCATGAAGACGTATCCCATGCTCAAGCAAAGCAGCGCACTGAGACGGACGCAAAACTTGTTCGCCGTTTAAAATAACCACCTCGCCAAGATCCGACTGCGCAAGAAATGCCGCGCGCACGAGCGTGGCTTTTAATCCGAGTTTTTCAAATTTTTTCCCGTTCAATTTTTCCGGAGCGGGCGCGGAAAAAACAATAACCGGCTTCCCTGGAGTCCGCAATGATAATTGCAAGAGCCCCGCCGTTTCAAGCAATGATTGATCAGGAGCCCAGACAATAAAACCATCTGCATCCGCATGCGCAGCAACAGCCCGGACAAGCTCAATCCAGTCCTGTGTCGTGCCAATGCCTGTTTGATGCCAGGGAATGGTCATGGCTTTCACCTGAGTAAACAGCTTCAACTCAGGTAATTGCTCGACCCATTCAACGGCCTCCTGTTTGCTTGTGGGAATTATTGCCAGGATATTCATAAAGCCACCTCGATATTAACGACGGCGCAGAATCACTATACCTCCTTGAAACCGGGCTGGCAATGAATATCGAAAAAATCAACGATTTAGAGGCATTTAACTATATTCGTTGAGAAGAAAGCTTTTTCCACTACGCTGGAGCACTAACGGCGCGGATGAATCTCGAATCCAGCTGTAACGCTTGAGGTATCAGGTACCTGCTTGCCCATCCATCCGTCTGAAGAGGAGCAGCTCGATCTATATCCGCAGAATGTGAAAAGGAGGGCAAGTTCAGAAGACTTACCCTCCCTGTCTTTAGGAGATGACTCTCCTGAAGACGAAAACGAGAAACAGGCTGCAGATGAGCAGCGAGAGCGAGGCAGACGACGGACCGCCCGAGCTGCTCATGCTGCATCCGCCACCACCGCCGCCTCCCCCGCCTGCTGATGGAGTCGTTGCGGCACCTCCTTGAGATGGAGAAGACGAAGAAGATGAAGGTGGGGGCGGTGGCGGTGGAGAAGGCGGGTTTGAGGGAGATGTTCCACCTGAACCCCCGCCGGAAGAAGATCCCCCGCTTGAGGATCCGCCTCCAGAACCTCCTCCTCCTGCTCCAGAAGCATGCACGAGCTTGAGGATGAGCTCGTCAAAAGCAACTTCCTTACCCTGTTCCCCGGTTGCATTGTGCTGCCGGATCATCAGGGTTTCTCCTTGCTGCGCATCGATTTCGCAGATGAACACCAGCGCTCCCTTTTCCCCATTGTGCTGGTCTACTTCATGCGTAGCAGGACCTGGCTGCGAGGATCTGGTCACCTCAAATACTGCCTTTCCGCTCGTATTGTGAGCGGGCGATCCAGCATTGCTATTGGTAAAACCGCTTGGGTTATGCGCAAAGAGCTTCCATCGCCCGGCAACGGGGATAACGCACTGCAGGATCTGGCTCGCCGTGGGCTGGCCGGAAACCGTTGGCGCGTATTTCATCACATGCCCCCAGCCGTGCATATCCGTCACCCCACCGCTGACCTGCTCCTGAAGGATCAGCAAGCTGCTTGGCAAGACTCGGCTGTTTGCGCGAATATCGCGCTGCCAGTCATGCGGGATGCTTTGCTCAAGCCGGGCGGGTTCCACCCAGACCGGCTCGGGCGCAACCGAAACCCATGCCCCGCCTTGCTGGCGATGCAGCACATAATGCAGATGCGATCCGGTGGAAGCCTGTCCCGTATTACCGCAAAGACCGATAGGCTGCCCCTGCGCAACCACCTCATTCTGTTCGACGGCTATCGTCATGAGATGGTAAAACGATGCGCGGTACAGAACACCGGAGTCGGATGACTCAATGGTCACATACCGGCCTCCGTTGGCCGATGCGCCAAGAGCAGTCACCTTGCCGGAAAGCGGCGCGATGATTTCACGCCCGAAATCCGCATTGGCCGGTTCTCCATTCGCCTGGTTGTAATCCTGCGCGTGGAGATGGTCGTATGAGCCGGACCGAGTATGATCCCCCTCCCCGTAATCGTTGCCGCTTCGCGCCCAGGAACCATGCACCGGCGGGATCAGCTTCGGCCAGGGACTGACATTGATCGGCAGGACCGCGTAGCTGCTCCAGACTCCGTTCGCGCCGCGCGTCCGGTAGAGCAGCTCCTGCTGTCCGTCAAAGAAGTCAGCCGTGTTCACGATAGCAGCAGCCTGAGTAGCAACCGGCTTGATCTGGCCGTTCTGGCGCACGAACCATTCGTGCCCTGTTGAAGACGGAACCCCGTGACCAGCCAGCTGCAGCTCATGGTACTTGCGCACCTCGGCGGCGGACGTAACCAGGTTGACCGGCTGTCCGACCGTCCCCGGCCCCGCGTACTCGACCTGAGGCACGAGCACCTGGTCGATGTAGGATTGCTGGGAAGTTGGCGACGGGCTGTTGACCGTGAGCGTGGCGTATTGCCAAGTACCCCAGCCTTGCGCGTTTCTGGCGCGAAAACCAATCTGATGCACGCCGGAAGCGAATACGCGCGAAAAGGACGCTTGATCAGACAGGAGTTGCCCCTGGCTTTCCCATCGATACTCGATCGGCTGATTCGTTGCTGAACCGGAGATCGAAACCGCTTGACCGCTTGCGGCCGGATTGGGCGTGATGGAGAGGATGGTCGCGGCAGGAACCTGAGGCTGCGTAGCCCCGCCCTGTGTCACCGTCACGGTGATATGGCAGCCGCCCCAGTCGCTGATATATCCTCCGCTCGCATGATATGGGCGGAAGTAGAAATCATGCGATCCGGGCGCGAGTATTGAACCATCCACGAGAACCTTGAACACGAATCTGGCGCGCTGCGAAGGAGCAACCCCGCCCTGAATGCTGAGATACGACCCCACGCGCTGGCGGTTGATCCAGGTAGGATGGTAGAGCGGGCCGTCGATGACGGCTCCTTGCTGATTGACCGCGCGCAGCTCGATGTACGAGAGATTAGAAACACCTCCCGTCCTCTGCCAGGTGGATGTCCCCGTATTGGTGTAGACGATTTCCACCTCGCGCTCGATGACTTGCCCTTGCCCCACCTGAATGAGGGAAGGGTTCTGCGCATAAAACGCGCATCGCTCGGCCTGGGCCAGGCAGGTGCCTGGCAAGGATCCAAGCAGGAGCAAAGCCAAGATGGCTCGCGGCATGATGCATCTCCTCGATGTTAAAAGGACGCATCAGATTTCTCCGATGAGAGTACAGGCGTACTCCGAGCCGGGGCAGGCCGGTTCGGAGAGCAGAAACCTACTCCCACCCTAGCGTGATATCCTGTCCGGCATGCTTAAAGGTCAAACCGTTTTTATATCCGTTGATATTGCGTTCATCAAGTGCGTTAAACTCAAGCGGCTGATTTGTTTGCAAAACGACCTCCCCCTCCGGCTCAAGCATAAAATGGCCGGATGAAATGCTTGGATTTGCTCCCCTGAAAACCGATCCGCCGTCTTTTCCTGCCTTTGCCTGTAGAAAGTATCTGTTTGCGACAACCCAGGCCGTATACTCAACAACGCCTTCGTCATCCATGGTTTCCCAGCTGCGTACCAGGTACAACGATTCCGATTGTGTCCCGGCCAGGCTGAAATACTCTTTTGTGCTCGCAAGACCATCTCCCGTTCTCAGGGAAAAGATGATCTGTTGTGAAGAAACAATCTTCTCAAAGAGCAGACAGCCTTTCTCGGCAAATGCGCCAGAAAGCAGCGTTCCGTTTACTTCGCGGGTACCACCTGATTGTTTTTTCAGAACAATGAACTCTAACTCTGCCAATTCGCTCTGGGTTGGATTTTGTTCAAAGCAGAGTTCTCTGCCTGATAGAAAGAAGCTTGCTCCAGCCGGCTGTTTTGTAAGAACCAACTGATAGTGCTGGCCATCAAGCAGCATCTCGCCAGACAATTCAGGATGGCTTGCCTGCTGTTCAGACTGAACCAGCTCGTCTGCCTCAGAGCTCTGGCGGATTAACTGGCAACCGCTTAACGTTAGTACAGCCCCAAAAAAGAACATCGTGATCAGAACATGTTTATGCATATGATGAAAGTTAACGCATCTCTCCCGCGGTCATGAAGGATAATGATAAACGGTTTCTGCCCACACCCCGTTATCAAGCATAACCGCGAGAGGGATGGAGAAATTTACCGTCGACCTGGTCCGCCATGATCGTTTTTTGGATTATGGCTCCTATGGACACAATAATCAACGCGGAAATTTCTCCAAGGCTGATCTCCTTCTTTGAGTCGCACGCCGTCGCTCCTCAAAGAATGCAGCTGCGCAGTCGATCAGCTGTGCGCCTCAGCGGCAACCGCCTCCTCGGAAGCAGCGCTTGCCAAAGCATGTTTCTTATCAAGGAGCAGCATCTCATTGGCGATGATTTCGGTTTTGGTGTGAAGGACCTCTTTGTCATCCTTCCAGCGAGATGTTTTTAAACGTCCGTTGACATAGACCAGTCTGCCTTTCCTGAGATATTCCTTGCAGATTTCCGCCAGCTTGCCAAAAGTGATAACTGTATGGAACTCCGCCGCGTCATGTTGCTTGCCTCTTGTCCGGCCATTGGTGGCCAGATTGAACTTCGTTAAAGCCTGGTTATCTCCGTAGGCTTTTGAAACCGGATCCTGCGTAAGGTGTCCGATCAATGTGACTGAATTTACATTCATAGTGAGTTGATAATAGAACAAAAATAGCGCCGTCTCAATATTTGCGACGGCGCTTACAATTACATTGTACTTGGTTTGAGGGAGATTGCAAGGGGTGGTTTATCCACAGGATCAGCAAAGAAGCCTCCATAAGGAGGCTTCTCGTGAAAAGATGGCTATTTTGTTATCTGCAGGATCACTCGTCTGTGCTATATCCGCTCCAAATAATCCCTGCTCTTCTGCCATTGCTCAAATGGAATGGTTGGATGAACGGTATATCCGCCCAGTTCAACAGCGCGGATAATGGCTTTTGGCGGATAGCCGCCGTAGACATATGCGTTCACGATGGTTGGCCAGTGTTTGGCATCAATCTCAACGCCGGGAAATCGTTCATCAATGATATTTTTCAGCTCTTTTGCCATAGCCTGCTCCTGCTGCAATGAAAGGCGTGCCTTTCCATACGCAAAGGTGCCCGGCTGCAAACTGACCTGGGTGTCGGGCATATGCGCATCCTGTTCTTCACCCAGCGGGCACATTTCTGACAGACTGGCTGACCACTTTGCCAATGAACCAAGTTCCTTGCTGCGCGCGATTGCCGGCACGAGCCTGCTTTGCGGGATTGTTTCCTTGCAAAAAGCCATGTATGCGTTGCGAACCTCGGTTTCCATATCCGCGTCAAAGGAATATTCGCATAGATCATCGTAATAGGCTTCTCCCGCGCGATAGTAATACTTCGTCTGTTCGTCATAAACGCAGTCGGAAGGAACCATGCCTTCTTCATGCAGGTGCTGGCGGATCTGGCGCTCAAACTGCATGTATACTTTTTCTGATAAGACGAAGATAAACGCTCCAGGCACAAGCGATCCCGCAAAAGGGATGCCCATTAGATTCAGATCTTCATCCACCAGCAAGCCGCCAGAAATCCCGGGACCGGCAAGCGCGTCAGCCTTGTACAGGCTTAAGCGGCTTGGATCAAGGTCAGGAACACCGACCCATTGAGTGGTATCCGGCTGCTCAATAAAACCGACAACATGGCCGGGAGAAATCGTAATGGTCCCTTCTCCTGCTCCCGGATATCCCATGACCCAGACTTCCTTGCCGAAAGGAACCTGCTCATACTGGGCTGAATCCCGACGCAAGAAGAAATGGGTGAACAGATCCGTTTCCTCTTTGGGACAGACATAGGCAAGATCAAGCCCCTGATCTACATAGATCACTTCCCCCTCAAATGCAAATTCAGGCGGGCGGGAACGGTCTTTGGTGACCTTAACCACGATATGCGGAACCGGTTCATCAATCGTCAGATCCAAAGCAACATGTGAATTCGTATATAAGCAGCCACGGTGATCCACAAAAACTCCGGACCCCTGTTTCAGACGATTCTCTTTCACGAACGGAACATCTTTGTACGCGGAGACTTCCGCAACAGCCCCGACGACAAAATTGGGCAGCAATTGCGCGTTGGCCGGCGGCACCATCGGTGCTGACACAGCAAAGACAGCTGCTATCAATAAACCCCCAAGCAATTTTTTCATAGACTAGCTTCGTTTTCCACGCATGAAGCGACGATTTCCTCGATCTCCTTTATCATTTGAGCGAGGTGGGCGCGCTTCGTCTTGCGCCAGATGCGCAGGACGTTCGATAAGCGCCTTCATCGATAGGTTGATACGGCCCAGATCATCGATCTCTTTCACCTTTACCTGCACTTCCTGGCCGACTTTCAACGCATCAGAAACCGCATTTGTTCGTTCATGAGCAATTTCAGAGATATGAACGAGTCCTTCTTGTCCAGGCAGGATTTCAACGAATGCGCCAAAGTCCATCAGACGGGTCACTTTGCCCGTATAGACCTCTCCGGCCTGCACTTCTTTGGTCAGATTGGTAATCCACTGCATTGCCTTTGCCATGCCTTCGGCATTCGCGGAAGAGATAAAGACGCTTCCATCCTGCTCGATGTCGATTTCCACGCCGGTTTCTTCAATAATCTTATTGATCATCTTTCCGCCAGGACCAATGACATCGCGGATCTTATCCGGATTGATCATCATCTTCTCTACCCGAGGAGCGTATTTGGACATTTCGGCGCGAGGAGCGGCAATCACGGATTTCATGGAAGTCAGAATCACCATGCGGCCGTCTCGAGCCTGCGACAAGGTCTGCGCAACAATTTCATCGCTCAGGCCCGTTGTTTTCGTATCGAGCTGAATGGCGGTAATGCCGTTTTCTGTACCCGTGATCTTGAAATCCATTCCGCCTTTGGCATCTTCAAGATCCTGCAAATCGGTCAAAACCACCCATTCTCCCTTATCATTTGAGATCAATCCCATGGCTACGCCGGCAACAGGCGCCTTGATTGGCACACCCGCATCCATCAAAGCAAGCGAAGAACCGCAAGCTGAAGCCATGGAACTTGATCCGTTTGAACCAAGAACTTCACTCACGAGACGAATGGTATACGGGAAATCTTCCTTCTTTGGAAGAACCGGCAAAAGCGCTTTTTCCGCCAATGCCCCGTGGCCGATATCGCGGCGGGAAGGGCCTCGGAGCGGTTTGACTTCTCCCACGGAAAAACCAGGAAAATTGTAGTGGTGCATGTAGCGCTTGGTTCCCTTTTCATCGATTCCTTCAAGAATCTGTTCAGCACCAGGACCAGCCAAGGTCGCGATGGTAAGAACCTGGGTTTCTCCGCGTGTGAACAGGCCGCTGCCATGCGTGCGAGGCAATACGCCCACCGTCACGTCCAGCGGACGCACTTCAGTGACCACCCGGCCGTCAACACGGCGTCCGGTTTTGAGAATCATTTCACCGATATGTTCTTCAACAAGTTCTTTGAAGACTTTGAGCACTTCCTTTCGCTTGTCTTTGCCAACCTGCTGCTCCTTAAGCATGCCGTCCATTTTCGCCTTCAGCTCAGAAAGCGACTGTTTGCGCAGCTGTTTGGTAGGATTTTTGCCTGGAGTGAAATACTGTTCAAGCTCCTGAGCAATCGCCTGGCTCACCTGTTCGCGCAATTGCTGAACCTCCGCTTTTGCAGCGCGTTCTTCTTCAGACAATTCAACGGTGATATTGCGTTTTTCACGCCCCATTTCAGATTGAATCTGCTTAAGCAGCTCAATGACCGGTTTCATTTCCTTCAAACCGAAACGGATTCCCTCATGCACGACGGCTTCAGGAATTTCATTGGCCCCGGCTTCAAGCATGATGGTGGTTTCTCCGTCGCCTGAAACAAACAAATCGATTTCACTCTGCGCGAGCTGTTCGTAGGTGGGATTCAGCACCCATGCCCCATCCACGCGCCCCACGCGAGAACCGGCAATCGGTCCGCTCCATGGGATATCAGATGTGATAAGGGCCGCCACCGAACCGATAAGCGCGGGAAGATCCGCGTCGTTCTCGCCATCAACGGAAAGAACGGTTACGACGACCTGAACATCCAAGCGGGTCGCATCGTCAAATAGCGGACGAATAGAACGGTCGATCAAACGCGCGGTCAGTACCGCTTCGTCTGAAGGCTTGGTTTCTCGTTTGATGAATCGAGAACCCTTGATGATACCGGCGGCGTACAAACGCTCTTCGTAATCCACCATCAACGGGAAGTAGTCGATATCTCCGCGCTGTTCAGGCGCCATGGTCGCGGTGACAAGCACGACGGTGTCGCCGTACTGCACAAGCGCGGACCCGTTCGCCTGCTGGGCCACGGTGCCTGTTTTGATTTTGAGCTCGCGTCCTCCCCACTGCAAAGAAAACTCGCGCGGTTGAATCCACGCATTGTTTGGTTGTACAAACATAGTTTCGGGCATTGCCCGAGAGACTTTAGACTATGAGAAATGATCACAGTCTACCTGTTTCCCGGTCAAATGCCATGATTAATTTACTGATTATTCCTGAGGCGAAGATACCATGTTTTCCATGATTTTTCAAGGAGAATGAAAAGACACCTAGACAGCCTTTGTCTGTGCGTCTTAAACGTCTGTGCGTCTGTAAGTCTACTGCAGTCCCACCTCCGCATCCCCCACGTCAATATCATCCGGACCCTGATCAGCCTGCTGCTCAAACACATCCGGCGATCCCCAGCGAGGCTCGTAGGCATCAAGAGGCGGACCGAATTGCGCGAAACTGACCGGTTCTTCGCGTTCAATGGCGAAACGTTTCTGCAAATGATTTGCTTGCATCCCTTCTTCCGTGACGAGGCGCTGCCCGTTTGAGGTCACGAGATAGTACTGATTATTGCTCTTTACGTGAATCAGCAAGCCGACGGGATAGGTATCCGTTGAATCTATAGGCTGGGCGTCGACGTAATTGGCAAAATAGTATTCAGGCAAATCAACTAAACGTTCAAGCCAGTGCTCTCCAAACAATGCGACCGCCTGCTGTTCTCCTCCGCTGAGCCAATGCAAGTGATTTGGCTGGCCGATCATCCAGACCTGGCTTGAAGAAGGAATAGTCACAAGCCAGGTACCAGGTCGAATGGTCGCGTTCCGGCCGGAAAGCGGAAAAGATTCCAAATAGTCGCGGGCAATATGCTTTACTCCGCTGTAATCGGGATACCAGGATTCAAATGTTTGCGGATCGGGAAAAACAATTCGCTCACGTTGCTCGTTAAGATAATAGATCGTTTTCAGATCCGGAGCCGTAAGCAAATCCCCCGGCTGCGCTTCCTTTTCTAAAATGACCGGCCCGTTCTGGGTAAGCACAACGGTGGGCGGTTCCTCAGGAGGTTCATATACCTTGTCCGCGTAAAACCCTCCGGCCAGCAACATTGCGGCCAGGGCCAATGCGGCGATTCCCTGATTGAGCTGTTGCCTCTGCATGCTTAAAACGTAATTTTTCGTTTACGCTTGCCAAGCATACCCGCGCGCGGTGCCGGTGCCGTGCTTCCCATATTCCGCTGCATCGGGCGCTTCCCTTTGCGGATAAGAAATTGATCAAGCTTGTCGCTCAGGTTCAGGAAATCATCCGCGACTTCGCGCAATTTGCTTGAAGTGGTTTCTCCAAAAGCCGCAACTTCAACGAGACACCCCTTATTCTCCTGAAGATAGATTACTAATGGAGTGTAGTCTCCGTCGCCGGAAACAATGATTACGGAATCAAGCCGGTCAGCCATTTTGATCGTGTCGACCGCAAGCCCGACATCCCAGTCGGCTTTTTTCATGCCGCTGGCAAAGACCTGCAACTCTTTTTGCTTCACTTCAAAGCCTTGCTTATCAAGCGCGTCAAAAAAAGTGGACTCTTCATCTGATGATGATTTGATCACGTAGGCAATCGCTCGGATTAATTTGCGTCCGGCTACGACCTCGTTGAGTACTTCCCCAAAGTTCACGTTCGCGTTGTAGAGGTTTTTGGCCGAGTGATACATATTGGCCGTATCGATAAAAACACCTACGCGCTGTTCTACATGCTTAAACATATTGCTATCCTCTTCAAACAAAATGAGAGGAGAAAAAAATTAGTTTTTAAAAAGTTGG
The DNA here is from genome assembly GCA_964503955.1 of uncultured Gammaproteobacteria bacterium. GTDB lineage: Bacteria > Patescibacteriota > Patescibacteriia > VMEV01 > CAYQCH01 > CAZDCG01. Next base: position 111,936 of record CAZDCG010000003.1, on the reverse strand, counting down.
ATCATGAGTTTTGCGTTGCGGGTTAGGACGTAATACAACGACCTTCCGCATAACACTCGCTCATCATTTGTGACCCACAACTCTATAGTAACAAAATCCCCCTCCGGAGAGGAGGGGGGCAAGATTTATGCCTGTGCTGCAGCAGCTGCCGCGTCGGCTTCTTCAGCCGCTGCGTCGATTTTTGGAGCAGCGTACTTGAGCTTCAATTTCTTTGAAAGGTCCACGTATTCATCGTAAGCCGTACGTCGTAAATAATTCAACAGCTTGCGTCGCTCGTTTACTTTTTTGATCAGACCGCGTCGGGAAGAAAAATCCTTTTTGTGGTCTTTAAGATGCTCGGTCAGAAGTTTGATTTCTTCTGTCAGAATCGCAACCTGAATCTGGGTTGAACCCGTATCTGATTCATGGGTGCGGAACTTTTTAATGAGCTTCTGTTTGACTTTTGGGTCAAGCATAGTGGCTGTTCTCCGCAGTAAACGCCCGAATTTCTATGAATTCTACGCGGCGCAAACCACAGGGAAAGTTATTGTTTAGTGGCGGTAATGTACTATAAAGCACAAAGTTTGTAAAGTCCCCGCCAACGGGTTCAACACGTAAGTGCAACACATCATCCCGAACAGCCTCCCCTTCGTCACCCCCGCGCAGAAGGTTTCTTCTTGCAAAGCAAGGCAGGCGCATCGCCAGCGGGGGTCTTGATATTTGAGGAACGAGGATGAGAGCAAGGGTGGTTGGTGCCAGACGTATCAGACCTGCCCGCCATCGCTTGCCCTCCCAGCTCGCCATAGCTACGCATCAGGCGTTAGCGGGCGAGAGTCGCAGGCAGGCGGGCGTTGCCAAACATACCAGATTCTCAGACAGATCTGGATCAGCATATCTAGCACGAAGCCTAATCTGTTTATCTCCTCCTATCTGATCTAGCATCTGGTTTCTAGATCTCTAGAAACTAGATATCAGAGACTAGATAAGCAGCAAAGGGACTCTTTGGGGTGGTACGTTTCCCCTTCCTTCTCATCGTAAAAAGAAGAACCGGCCCCCTCCCCGCGAAGGGAAAGGACCGGCCTTATTCAGCATGGCGATGCACAAGCCATGAGACAAGCTCCCGGGACACCGCGGTGCGGATCGTCGAAAAAACAGGAATGCGCTGCTCACGGATCAGGCTGAGAAGGCTGTCTACCGGCTGCTCGAGCGGAGCATACATGAACAAGCCCAGGATGCTTGCCGCCTCAAAGACCAGGTATTCATCCCCTTCAAGCCTGGTGTCAAAACAGTGCCGGGCCAATCGCCTGGCCTGCTGCTCAAGCTCGTCTCGTCCATTGTCCGCTTCAAGCCACTCAGACGAGAGGCGGACGATTTCGCCGACGAGCTCAGGTATGTCCTCCCCAAAGACCGATTGCGCGATCTCCCGCGTGACGACCGCGCCAGCCATCACACAGGCTTCCCTCCCCACCATGGCAAGCGCGCGCGGCCATTCAGCGTTCTCGCTGCCGTCATCCGTGAGGTTGAGCACTATGCGCGAAGCCTGATGCCCAAGCTCGGCCGCCGCCTGCAAGCGAAGTTTGCAAATGCGTCCGGCACGCAGACACTCAAGCAGCCATTCGGCCTCATCACCAGGCGTGCCGGTATGCTGCCAGAGTAGATAGGCATCCCTGATATCCGTATCCATTTTCTTTCCCCTTTTCAGTTTGACGAGCCGGCCGCCTGTACAGCGGCGGCATCGCGGTCTCTACCGAGGACTGGTCGTCGCCGCGGGGGGCTCCTGGTTCGGATTCGAAACAGGCTGACTCCCCTTATAGATCGCAACGGCCACCAACGCGATGACCAGGATGACGATGCCCACGACCGTCGAAGTGGCATCGCCCTTGGACAGATAACGACCGAAAGAAACCGGATTCGTCGGATCCTGCATGGTCTTGCCTCCAGGCTGGAGGCCACGTTAGCATGGTGAACTGTTCAAATCAACTGTTATCCCGATTGCTTCCGCGCGCTGATGCGTCGTATAATGTTTCCATATGTCGACGCAAACAAAAACAACTTCTTCCCCGCTCGATCGCGCCGTTACCGACTTCTTGGAATACATGGAACTTGAGAAAGAGCGGAGCCCGCAAACCATTCAGAACTACGATTTCTATTTGCGCAGATTTGTCGGTTTTGCAAAAGCGAAGGGTGCCAAACATCCAAAGGACATCGATCAAAATCTGGTGAAACGGTATCGCCTCTGGCTGAACGAACAAACAAATCAACAAGGCGATGGATTAAAATCGAATACGAAGAATTACCATTTGGTCGCGCTCCGTTCCTGGTTGAAATATCTTGCCAAGCGCGACGTAAAAACCATGGCTCCCGAAAAAATTGAGCTTGGCAAAATCCCTGAACGGCAGGTGGACTTTCTTGACGGCAGCGACTTGCAGGCGTTTCTTGAAGCTCCGCTGAAATCGAAGCAGGCCAAAATCCTCAAACTCCGGGACAAAGCTATTTTGGAACTTTTGTTCAGCGCCGGCTTGCGCGTCTCGGAGCTTGTCAGCCTGAAGCGCGATTCAGTGAATCTCAAAAAAGATGAGTTCACCGTTCGTGGAAAAGGACGGAAGCTGCGCGTAGCCTTTCTCTCGCACGCGGCGCGTTACGCACTGAAAGAATATTTTGACGCAAGGAATGATGATGCCCTGTTTCTCTTTGTACGCCATGACCGCGCGAGCAAGCGGTCGGCCGAATATATGCCGCTCACCCCGCGCAGCGTCCAGCGCATGGTTGAGAAATATGCCCGCGAAGCAGGCATCACCAAGCATGTCACCCCGCATACGATCCGCCACTCGTTTGCCACTGACTTGCTGCTCAATGGAGCGGATATCCGATCCGTACAATCTATGCTTGGCCATTCAAGCATTACCACCACGCAGATCTATACGCATATCACCAACCAGCAATTGCGTGACGTGCATAAGGCCTTTCACGATCGTTCCAGAAAAAAAACGAAAAACAACTGACATGTCTTTAACACAAAGCTTTGAAGAATGCCGCCAGCTGAACCGGCACTACGGCACCAAATTGCATCATACCCTTCATCTGCTGCCCAAGGAGATCCAACCGCATCTGCATGGAATTTTTGCCTATGACCGGATTCTTCTTGAGATGCTGCATAACCCAAAACACGGCGTGACAAAAAAGGAGCAGGCTGCGGCCATGCGCTCCTGGAAAACAATATTTGAAGAAGCAATGAAAACCGATCATTGTTCAAATGCCTATATGCACGCGGTGGTTCATACCTGCAAAATTTTCCATTTACCACCCAAACGCGTCACAAAAATCGCACAATTGCGGATCGCGCAGCAGAAAAAGCCTCATTTTGACAATGCGCTTCAGTTGCGGCGCCATGTTCATGCCGTTGCGCAGGCCTATACGGATTTGCTTGCTCCCCTGCTGAACGTAAAACACGCGCATGGCCGCAGAGCGATCAAAACCCTTATGAAAAATGGAGAGCTGCTTTTGCTTTTAACCTATGCAGGGCAGGATTATCGACGAACTGTATGCGTATTGCCTCGTTCAGAAATGAAAAAAATAGGTTATAGCAAGCATGATTTTGAAGTGCAGATCATCACGGAAGGTTTTCAGCAGCTTGTGGAACGCTATCTCGCGCTTATTGAAGAAGAAGCCCAGGCCGCCGCAAAACAAATTAAGCACTTGCCGTCTTCGCTTCATCACGCCTTTGCATCGCTTATTGAAACGCAGCACCACCTCGTACAATCGATCCGGCAAAGAGAATACAATCTTTTCTCGCAGCCAAAATTGAGTCTTTCCCTAAAGCTCAAGCACTATATCCCTGTCCTCGGTTCACTCGTTCGATAAAACAAGGCTTTGCGCGAATGCATCGAAATATTCCCAGGGCTGCCCTCCAGCCAGGCTGAAGACATAGGTTCGATTTCCCGCATGAAGAAAGTAATACGGCACGCGTTGGCCTCTTTTGTGGTCCAGCTCGGCATACACTTTTTGTCCGTCATAGCCGTTGAGTTCAACGGCCTGCTTGTCCAGCAATGTCACCTCATCAAGATTTCCAAGCAAGGAGATTGCCTGCTCCACCGACATCGGTGTCTCCTCGACAAACGCATAGGTCATCCCCGACGACGCGTCTGACACGCGATAAAGCTTGGCTGCCTCATTCTCTTCCGTCAAAACCAACTTGGTGCCGGAAGGAATTCTCACGTGAAAATTTCTCCCCTCGGGATTGGCTTGCACGGAATTTTCCTGCGTGAAAGCAACAGGTTCTTCCAGTTTTGAAATACATCCGGTAAGGAGCAGACTTGTTGCGAGCACGAATGAAATGAGTTGTTTCATAGTGTTCTCATGTTATTTCAGAGGCAACGAATATTCAAGCGTAATAGAAAAACCCCTTGCGGGGTCATGGTTGTGCAGGATCGGTTTGTTCACCCTGATTAAATCATGGTGGGCGCGAGAGGACTCGAACCTCTGACCTCTACAATGTCAATGTAGCACTCTAACCAGCTGAGCTACGCGCCCGCGCATAATACCCATCGCCTCACGCAGATGCCCGCCGTCATCGTTAGGCCGCATAATGCGATCTGCGAAGCAGATTTATATGGTGCACTCGGAGGGATTCGAACCCCCAACCCCCTGGTCCGAAGCCAGGTGCTCTATCCAGTTGAGCTACGAGTGCGTAGAAATGGTGGGCCCGCTGGGATTCGAACCCAGGACCGTTTGCTTAAGAGGCAACTGCTCTACCAGCTGAGCTACGGACCCTCGATGAAAGCATATCTTCAGCACATTGCTTTGTCAGCGCTCCGTTGCTCGCTGCATGTACATCTATGTACACTTCGCTGCGCTACTCGCATTTCCTCGCACTGTGCTAAATCTCTGCTTTCATTTGTTACTTCCTACCTTGCGCTACTCATGCTTCCCTGCCTGCGGCAGGCAGTCTTGCACTATGCTGAATATCCAATCTGATAAACAGTGGTCTTTCTTCGTTGCAGGTTTAAATCTCTGCTTTCATTTATTGTGAGCGAAGAAAAGGAACAAAAAACAAGGCAAGCGTTCCCTTGTTCGTGGAAACTATAGCAAAAACATCAACGAAAATCAACCAGGCGGGATGCCCAGACTATTTACTGTAAACACGCGGCTTATCGTCTGCCATTGCCGCGCGTTCTTCAGAGATGATACCATTATCCGCCAACTGCTTGACCGCGCGTGACATCGGAATCATTCCGTATTTGGCACCGGTTTCAATCACCGTATACAATTGGGCGATTTTATTTTCCCTGATCAGGTTGCTGACTGCATTTGTATTGATCAATACCTCCCTGGCAGCGACTCGGCCGCCGTCAATACGAGGGATCAATTGCTGGGAAATGACGGCTTTAAGCGTAATGGAAAGCTGCAAACGAATCTGGTTTTGCTGATACGGAGGAAAGCTGTCAACAATACGGTCAATGGTTTGCGGGCCGCTGTACGTATGTAATGTTCCAAAAACGAGATGGCCGGTTTCCGCCAGAGTGATTGCCAATCCAATTGTTTCAAGGTCGCGCATTTCTCCTACCATGATGACATTTGGATCCTGGCGCAAGACGCGTTTTAACCCTTGAGGAAATGACAGAAAGTCTGCACCGAATTCACGCTGTTTTACCACGCTCTTCTTGGAGGTGAAAATATACTCAATCGGATCCTCCAGCGTGACGATATGATGCCCGCGATCCTGATTGATGCGCTCGATCATGGAAGCCATGGTGGTCGTTTTCCCTGAACCGGTTGGCCCTGTAATCAGAATGAACCCGGCTCTTGATTGCAAAAGGTCATAGGAAACCGGGGGCATGGTGATTTCTTCCATGGAGGGAATATCGCGTTTCAAGACGCGGATCGCAAGCGCAATGGTTCCTAGCGTCCAATGAAAGTTGACACGATAGCGCGTGCCGTCTTCCGTTTGATAGGAAGTGTCGAGCTCTTTGTCAAGATAAAATCGTTCCTGTTGCGGCTTGATGAGCAGCTCTGTCACGTATTCCTGCGTTTGGCGCTCCGTGATCTCATCAGTGCCCTTGAGCACGCGCAATTCTCCGTCGATACGAACAATCGGCGGATGCCCTACCGTAAGGTGCAAATCGGACGCTTCGAGCTTTGCTGCTGCTAGGAGCAGTTCATCGATGGATTTTTTCATGTTTGTTTTCCCTGCGGGATTAATCCCAGCCTTTTGCTTTTAACGCAGCGGCTGCCGCGTGAACCTGGGCTTCCTGCTTGCTTGTCCCTTTTCCGGTCGCGATCACCTGGTCTTTAAGCAAGGCGGCTACTTCAAATTCCTTTTCATGGTCAGGACCGGTTTCATTGATTACCTGATAGGATGGCGTAATGCCAAGCCGCTCCTGCGCCATTTCCTGAAATTTCGACTTTGGATCCAAATACAATTTGTGTTCAAGAATGTATTCAAGGCGGGAAAGCAGATTATCGGTGATAAAAACCTTTGAGGCTTCCCAACCCTGATCCAGGTAAATGGCTCCAATCACGGCTTCAAACGCATTGGCAAGAATATACTGACGCGCCTTTCCTTTGTCTTTGGATTCTCCTTTGCTTAAAAAGAGATAGTCTTCAAGCCTTGCTTCGCGCGCCAGCTCTGAAAGCATATTTGAGTTAACCAGACTCGCGCGCCAGTTTGTCAGCTCCCCTTCCGGATTTGGATAGTTCAGGTACAGGTATTCGGTGACGACAAGCTCCAGCACCGCGTCTCCCAGAAATTCCAGCCGTTCATTGTGGTCGAGCGGAAAATCACGATGCTCGTTCAGATAGGAGCGATGCACGAGCGCCTGCTTTAAAAGATCAATATTTGAAAACTTGAGATTGAGCTGTTTGGCAAGCTCATGAAAGTCTTTCTCGGTATTCATGGTCCCAGATAGACAACTGTCGCCAACGGTTCTGCTGAACATTTCGCGACAATACTCTACCATTAAGTATAAGGTATGGGTTAGCCTTGTTTCTGCTCTTTCAGTTCCCCGCTCTCTGAAAGATCCTTGTAGATCGCCCCAAGCACGCCATTCACGAATTTGCCGGAAGCCTGTCCTCCGAATGTTTTTGCTAATTCGATGGCTTCATTGATGGCGACTTTTGAAGGAACATCCGGAGAAAAGACGAGCTCGTACACACCGACGCGCAGGATATTGCGGTCAACCATGGTGATCTGATCCAGAGGCCATTCCGGAGCATACTTTGTAATGTACGTATCAACTTCCGGTTGTTTCTCGATGACCGACTGAACGAGATTTTCCATGAAGCCATGATCATCAAAAGCAGGAGCGAATTCCTGTTTATTCATGCTGAGATATGCAAGAGCGGTTTTTTTGTCTGCCGAATGGAAATCCCATTCGTACAATGTCTGCATGGCAATGGTTCTTGCCAAATGGCGATTGGACATAATCGCGACAGCTTAAAGGGCCAGTTTACTCAACGGCAATGACTTGCTTTCCTTTGTAGGTACCGCACATCTGGCAAGCATGATGAGGAAGAACTGAATTTCCGCATTTCTTGCAGTGCATGATTTGCTGCGGCTTGAGCGCGTGATGAGAACGGCGCATGCCTTTCTTCGTTCTGCTGGTGCGTTTTACTGGATTTGCCATAGTTAAGGATTTTATAAGTGAGCGAAAAGTTCCCTTAGACTGACGCATTCAGGGCTGGTTGTCAAATGATCAACCAGTCCTTTTACTTTCTAGTTATATCAGGAATTCGCTAATTACGCAAGTTATTCGGCTTCGTCGATCTCTTCCGCGCCCACAAGAACCGTGGTCGAAGCCACCTGGTCGCCTTGCTCCTTAAAGCGCATGAGGCGGACTCCCTGCGTTGCTCGGCCCACCGTGTTTACCCCTTTCATGGGCAGGCGGATAACCTGGCCTTTCTTGGAGATAATCATGAGATCCTCTTCTTCGGCTTCATCCAAAACCTTGGCAAAGACGATTTCTCCTGTTTTAGGTGTAATTTTAGCTGTTTTGATGCCTGATCCGGCTCGGCTCTGCAAACGGTACTGGCCCAATTGAGTGCGTTTTCCAAATCCATTCTGCATGACAACAAGCACATAAGCCTTCTGCATTGAGCCGATCACGTCCATTCCTACCACACGGTCTCCTGATTTCAGCTTGATCGCCCGAACGCCGGATGCCGTTCGCCCCATTTCGCGGACATCTTTTTCCTTGAATCGGATTGCCTGGCCTTTGGCTGTGACAATAAGAATCTCGTCTTTGCCGGTGGAAGGTTCAATCCAGCGCAGGACATCGTCCCCTTTCAGCTTGATCGCGATCAAACCATTGCTGCGAATATTGGTAAACTGTTCGATGGCCGTTTTCTTGATCACGCCCTGCTGCGTTGTCATGACCAAATTCTTGAACTTGAGCAGGTCAGCAACCGGCAGAATCGCCTTGACTTCTTCGCTTGGAGCAAGCTGCAGGAAGTTGACGATGGCCTGGCCTTTCGCTGTTCTGGAAGCCTGCGGTACTTCGTAAGCCTTTAGCTTGAAGACGCGGCCGCGGCTTGTGAAAAACAGCAGATCCGAATGGGTCATGGTAGTAAATAGCAGGTCGACAAAATCCTGTTCCTTGGTTGTCAAACCGATCACCCCTTTGCCGCCGCGGCGCTGCACCTTGAAGGTATCCGGCGGAAGGCGTTTGATGTATCCCTCTTTGGTGAACATAATCACCGTTGATTCGTTTGGAATCAGATCGGTTGTTGAAATTTTGTCCACGGCATTGGCAACCACTTCCGTCTTGCGGTCGTCTCCGTATTTTTCGGCAATTTCGCTGACTTCGGTATGGATCACGCCTAAAATCTTCTTGCGGCTCTTGAGCAAGTCTTTCAATTCTTTGATGAGCTTTTGCTTTTCCTTCAATTCCTTTTCCACTTCAAGGCGTTCCAAATTCGCAAGTTGCGACAGCCGCATTTCAAGAATCGCGATGGTCTGACGTTCGCTGAATTTGAATTGCTTCATCAAATTTACCTTGGCCTGTTCTTTGTCTTTGGATTTCTTGATGGTATTGATGATTTTGTCGATGTCTTCAAGCGCGCGGACCAACCCTTCCAAAATATGCGCACGGTCTTCGGCTTTGGCCAAGTCATACTGCGCGCGGCGCGTCACGACGGTTTCACGGTGCTTGATATATTCTTCAAGCACCATCTTGAGCGTGAGCATGCGCGGCTGAATGCCGTCGACAAGCGCGAGACAGTTGTAATGGAATGTATCCTGCAGCTGCGTATACTTGAAGAGACTGTTGAGAATCTTCTTTGGATATGCATCGCGCTTGAGTTCAATCACCATGCGGATGCCGTCTTTGTCGGATTCGTCGCGCAAATCTTTGATGCCTTCAAGCTTTTTGTCTTTGACGAGGCTCGCGATTTTTTCAAGCACCGAAGCTTTATTCACCTGATACGGAATTTCGGTCACCACAATCGCATGTCCGCCCTTTGATTCCACAATTTCGGCCCGCGCGCGCATGACAATCGCGCCCTTCCCTTCCGCATAAGCGCGGCGGATTTCATTGATGTCATAGATAATGCCGCCGGTCGGGAAATCCGGACCTTTGATATGAGCCATGAGATCATCGACCGAGGCATCGGGATGATCGATCAAATGCTGAATGGCGCTGCAAAGCTCGCGAAGATTATGCGGAGGAATATTGGTCGCCATACCAACGGCGATCCCAACGCTTCCATTCAGCAGCAAAGCCGGAAGTTTTGCCGGCAGAACTTTTGGTTCCTGATGCGAACCGTCGTAGTTTGGAGCAAAATCAACCGTGTTTTTTTCAATATCAAAGAGAAGCTCTTCGGCAATGGCGGCCATTTTCACCTCCGTATAACGCATAGCGGCTGGATTGTCGCCGTCGATAGAGCCGAAGTTTCCCTGCCCTCGCACAAGCTCATAGCGCATAGCAAAATCCTGTGCCATGCGTACCAAAGTCATATAAACGGCCTGATCGCCATGCGGATGGTATTTACCAAGCACTTCACCGACCACGGTTGCGGACTTTCTGAATTTACTTCCGGAACGCAAACCGATTTTCCACATCGCGTATAAAATGCGGCGATGCACCGGCTTTTGCCCGTCGCGGACGTCGGGCAGCGCGCGCTGGACGATCACCGACATGGCATAATCCAGATACGATGTTTTCAGTTCATCCACCAGCGGCTGTGGTTCGACCTTGCCGACCATGGGCACGGCGTTCTTTTCTTCGCTTTTTTTCTTTGGCATAGATTCGGAGTGCTAGGCAAGTTCTAATTGGTAAACATGGCGGTCTTCTTCCGGGAGATCTTTTCTCGTGATTTTCAGCTTATCCTGGATTTGCGGCGTGACACCCAATTCTTTGAAGAAATCCTGCACCGGAGCAAGCTGCCTGAATCCCTTGGCCGCATAGGACATAGGGATCACGATGCGGGGCTCAATGCGAGCGACGACCTCAACAGCATCTTTTACGCTGAGAAGATCTTTGTCTCCAACCGGCAGGCAGAGAATATCCGCCCCCTCAAGCAGTTCAAGCGTTTGATTGGAAAGCACCTGGTCAAGACCTCCGACATGCGCGATGGAAATATCTTCCAAGTTGATGCGATACAGCACGCTCTTGTCTTCTTTCTTTTCGCGTTTCCATTCAACGCCGTACACAAATGCTCCCTTTACTTCGAATTCGCCGGGCGTATTGATGATAAATGCCCCGGCCCCGCCCTTTGTGTCATCAGACTCAGGAGACGAAACCGTGACGATGTCCGCCTGCCAGCGCGGCAGCTTTGGACCGTCGCCTTCTGCGTACGGATCAAGAACAATGGTCACGTCTTTTCCTTGAATGCGGATGCAATTCATTCCATGCCAGGTAATATGCATAGCGGTTGGACAAGGAAAAATAAGCCTGAATGAGCTTATTTTTTCCTCGCGGGATCCTCATTAGTATATGAAGAATTTTACCATACAAAACCACCGCCAACAAGCGGAAAAAGCCCCGAATATCCTGGGCAGACTTGGCAAAAACCGGCTTTTAGGATATACTGCTCGCACTTCATAAACCAACCTCTTAAAACACGAGAAACAACGTGTTTTTGCAAGAGGACTCCTCGATTCGAGGGGTTAACTCACACGAGGGTTTTTGGGCATATCCTCTTTTTTTATGCCTAAATTCCCGATTCTTATGCCAGTATCATCAAAAATCGGCCAGCAGCTTGAAGACACCGAGCAGCTGGATGCCATGCAGAAGCTGATGGAAGAACAGCAGTCCCTGATTCCAAAACCGGGCGAGCTTGTTCAGGGAACCGTTATCAGCACAGCAAAAAACCTTGTCCGCCTCGATTTGGGCGGTGTTGCAACCGGTGTCGTGCGCGGTCCGGAACTTGAAGACGAAAGCGGAGAATACTCCGACATCAAGCCGGGCGACAGCGTTGAAGCGACCGTGGTTGAACTTGAAAACGAAAACGGCGAAGTGGAATTGTCATTCCGCCATGCCGGACATCAGAAAGCCTGGGACAATCTTGAAGGCTTGATGAAGAGCGGCAAGATTATCGCGGCCAAAATCATCAGCGCGAACAAAGGCGGTCTGATGGCCCGTGTCGGACATGTAGTCGGCTTCCTCCCTGTTTCACAGCTGACAACCGAGCACTACCCGCGCGTTGAAGGCGGCGACAAGAACAAGATCCTTGAAAAACTCAATCAGCTCGTTAATAAATCGCTTGAAGTAAAAGTGATTGACGTTTCAGAAGAAGATGAGAAACTCATCGTTTCTGAAAAAGCTGCCTGGGAAGAACGCCAGAAGGACCTTCTTGAGAAATACAAGGTTGGAACCGTTGTTGAAGGAACCGTTACCGGCGTTGTTGATTTCGGCGCTTTCGTGGAATTCGACGAGGGGCTTGAAGGACTTGTGCACATTTCTGAGCTTGCTTGGCAGCGCATCGAGAATCCGCATGATCTCGTGAAAATCGGCGACAAAGTCAAAGCGGAAATCATCGCGGTAGACGGATCAAAGATCTCCCTCTCTATCAAGAAACTGCAGGAAGATCCTTGGAAGAAGGCCGCTGAGCGCTACAAAGTCGGCGACATCGTCAAAGGCAAAGTGCTCAAGGTTAATCCATTCGGACTCTTTGTGGAACTGGATGAAGAGATCCACGGTCTCGCTCACGTTTCAGAGCTTTCCGACAAACCGGTTGAAGATCCAACAACCATTGCCAAACCTGGCGATGAGATGGAATTTAAGATCATCTCTATCGAATCAGAACAGCATCGCTTGGGCCTCAGCCTGAAACAGAAAAACGCTCCTGCCAAAGCGGAAAAAGTTGAAGAAAAGCAGGCCGCGTAATACGCGACAACAAAACCGCCCTCCGGGGCGGTTTTTTGTTCATAAACGAAGCGGCCCCCCGTCCACAGAGAAACTGCGTTGACGGAGGGCCGATGAAACGGCTTCTACTCGAAGAGCGAGCTAGCCGCTACCATTCTCGGTACGATGTCATCATCCTTGTAGTAGTCGGCGGCTGTGACGCGGAGGGGCCGACGGGTGTTGAAGGAAAGCACCACCCTCTGTCCGTTAGGCAACTGGGAGGCCGTGCGAATGGGTGCGCCATCGTACAGCCACCCACCGGTGACACAGAGATGAAGGATTTGCAGGTAGCAGAGCTCACGCGCGGTAACGCAGCGCTCGTTTGCCCTAAGCTTCCCCACCTGCTCCTCCCAGGTTCCACACTGAACACGCACTCCGCGTGTGACCAGTCTCCAGTATGATTCGGACTTTTTGCGCCAAAAATCCTGATGCCCATGCTGCTGCTCCGCCTTAGAGAAGATCGGAGCGAACTTCTCACTCAGTTCAGCAATGCTCAAGCCAGTGTCGGCGAAGAGCACGTGCTGGCCATGGGAAGCCCGAAGGCTCGCCGGCGAGAACGGCATGAGCTCGAGGAAGGACTTCTGCGATGGCGAGAGCCGACCGAAGTGGCGCTCAATCTCGGGCAGGCCGAGGTAGAACCGCTTCAGGAGCTTGCGGGCTTCGATCTGTTCCTCGGTTTCCTCGACCACCAGGTGCATGCGAGCAGTGGTCTCAGTTACCAGCCACGTGCGATACGCGTCATCGTCGATCACACGCTGGTAGAACTGATCAGGCAGACCTGCTTTACGCAGGATGCCCATGAACTTGGCGACGCGGGCCAGTTCCTGGTCGGGGTAGCGATCCATGTCGGTTCCCTTCTAAAAACATGCTTGCCAGGAGCAGTGCGTACCGGTCTGGCAAGCGAACTCATCCAGGACGTCTGGATGAAACGGCCGGCTCATCGTAAGCCGGCCAGGAACCTTAAAATGTCCTTAACGCATTGTCAAGCTATTTTTTTAGCTCAGCAAATGTATTTCAATAAATTGTGCGAAGCGAGAATGCGGACGGACTTCGTCAAAGCGGCTGAACAGCATGGTCCAGCTATAGAGATAAAATACCGTATAAACCGCCCCCATAATCACGGATAGAAGCATGATCAGATAGAACACCGTTTGCGGCAGATAGGTTGTAATATCAAACAGCTGGTTTGAAACCAGAATGAATCCGACAATGGTGACAGGAACCGTAATGAGTGAAATCAAAAGGAAGACACCCGCTAATGCGAGAACCCCGATAAAGAGCTGGATAAGAAACATTTCAAGCGTCAGCAACCAATGCCGCCAGAAGAGTTTCCAGGAAGCCACAATCGCGTCGGAAAGAGAAAGATCCTGGTACACAATATGCTGGATGGTATAGATGGCCATGCTTGAAAGCACAAATGCGCTGAAGAAGAAGAGCGCCAAAAAGAAAAGCAGCATGCCGGATTGCACCAGATTCAAATCGTCAACGCCGATCCAGATCACCGGAATGCTGAACAGGATAATCAACAAATTGGCGAGAAACTGCACGAGAAGAACCGCTCCCACCACGGGTTTTACATGCAAAAAGGCTTCGCGCAGGGCAAGGAATAAATGATCCTCGCTCTGTTCGATCTGACGGATTTTTACCACGGAAATAAGCGCGATGGCCGCATACGAGCAGACAGCCAGCAATAGCAGGAGCACAAGAAAGATAATGCCCCAGACAAAAAGCATGGCGAACCAGCCTTTTGGATCGGCCAGTAGCAATTTCCCTTGCGCAGAAATGAGTTCAAAAGGAGAAAGGCCTTGCGCCCAGGTTTCCCAGCGTACCCACCATTGCTCAGGCTGGACAAGGCTGCGGATTCCCTGGAACACGATTTGGTAACCCATGGTGCCGCTCAGAAACAAAGCGAGGAAACCAAAAATCCACCAGGTTTTTCGCCGCCAGGTTAAAAGAAGCGCGTCAAGTAAAATAGGTTTAAACAAGTCTTTTTGTTTTTTCATACGAATGTATTATATCACAAGATCACCGGAGCATGAGAATAGGAAAATCAAAAAATCACCAGACCAACCGATCTGATGATTTAATGATTGTAGAATTAGGTTGTCTCTTATGCCATCAATGCGGCGAATTCATCTTTTTCAATGGTTTCTTTTTCCAGGAGGACCTCAACAATCTTGTCGAGCTTGGGGCGATGCTGGCGGACAAGCTGGGTCGCGCGGTCAAGCGCGGTATTGATAAATTTGCCGACTTCTTCGTCAATAGCCTCGGCGATCTTTTCTGAATAATCGCGCTGTTCATGCAGTTCCCGGCCAAGGAAAATCATCTCGCCGCGTTCTCCATAGGTGCGCGGAGGCAATGCGTCGGCCATGCCGTATTGCATGATCATATCGCGGGCCAACGAAGTCGCTCGCTTGATATCGCTGTGCGGACCGGTGGTGACTTCTCCATAGATTTCCTTTTCCGCCGCATGGCCGCCAAGCATGACGGCGAGCTCGTCTAAGAACATGGACTTGCGGCGCATTTTCTTGTCGTCTACCGGAATGGTCATGGTATAGCCGGCCGCCCGTCCTCGTGAAATGATGGAGACTTTATGGACCGGATCGGCATGTTCAAGCATATGCGCCACAATCGCATGCCCTCCTTCATGATACGCGGTGAGTTTCTTTTCTTCTGGCGACATCAGGTGGCTCTTGCGCTCAGGGCCAAGGGAAACCTTTTCAATGCTTTCCAGCAATTCCGCCTGGCCGATCTGTTTTTTATCGTGGCGGGCCGCAAGAATCGCCGCTTCATTGATGATATTGGAGAGATCCGCGCCGGCAAATCCAGGCGTTCGCTTGGCCACTTCTTCCAGATCCACATCACTGCCCATGGGTTTGTTTTTGGCATGTACTTCAAGAATTTCTTTTCGTTCTTTGACATCGGGCTTATCAAGTACCACCTGACGATCAAAGCGGCCAGGGCGCAAGAGCGCGGGGTCGAGCACATCAGGGCGGTTGGTAGCGGCAATCACAATCACGCTGGTATCTGTATCAAAGCCGTCCATTTCCACGAGAATCTGGTTGAGCGTCTGTTCGCGTTCATCATGAGAACCGCCAAGCCCTGAACCGCGCTGGCGGCCTACGGCATCGATTTCATCAACAAAGATAATGCATGGAGCATTCTTTTTCGCTTTCTTAAAGAGATCGCGCACGCGGGACGCGCCAACACCAACGAACATTTCCACGAATTCTGAACCGGACGCGGAAAAGAACGGCACGCCCGCCTGTCCGGCAACGGCTTTGGCCAAAAGGGTTTTCCCTGTTCCCGGCGCGCCCATGAGCAGAACGCCTTTGGGAATTTTCGCTCCAAGCGCGTGAAACTTTTTTGGATGCTTTAGAAATTCCACCACTTCCATGAGCTCTTCTTTTGCTTCGCGCGCGCCGGCAACATCTTTAAAGGTAATACGGTCCTTGCGGGTCGTATCTACTTCGCGTGCGCTGCTCTGGCCAAAGGACATGGTGCGGTTGCTTGCTCCCTGCATCTGGCGGAAAATGATCCAGAAAATAAAGCCAAGCAAAAGTACCGGCAACAGAATAGGCAGCAAGGCGGATACGAAAAACGATTCATTGGTTGATTTCTCAACAAAGCTGTCGTCAATCGTCGCGATCTGCTCAGGAGTCACGCCGTAATTCGCAAAGAGATCAGAAAGCGAATCCTGCGGCTCTTTTTGAAACACCTGCGGGCGCGCATTTTCGTCGCGCAATGTGACTGTTACCTGAGACCCCTCCACCACGACTTTCTGCACATTTCCCTCTTTGACCTGGGAGATAAATGTCTGCACGCCGATACGTTCCGGTTCGGTCGGATCAAACTGAATGAAATAGAATCCAAGAGACATGATCAAAATCGCGAGCACGGCAATGATGATATTTTTACTAACTCTGTTCATAGCGTGAAAAAAATGAGTCTAAAGACGACTCAACTTATACTCAGGAATGAAGAAAAACCTTTCGTCAAAGTGGGTTCACTATAAAAGAAAAAGCCCCTTTTCGCAAGATTTGGCGGAGTTCCGCTATTTGCGCATCAGCGGACGCAGCTCCTTTGTAAAACGAACGAGGAAATCCTTTCCTTTCAGCTGAAAACCCAGTATCATGAAGAAAAAACAGGATCGGTTATGGACAATATTTCCTCCCTCCTCTCAGGCGCAAAGCCTGGATCACAAAAACCAGCAAGTCCGGCACAGACAAAAAGCGCGGAACAGGCTTTTGCTCAAAAAATGGAGCAAATGCAGATTGAGCAGAAAGAGCGGATGTCCAAAGTCCAGGCATCTATGCTTGGCCTGCCGTATATCAACCTGGAACAGTTCCCGATCGGTCCGGAAACACTCAAGCTCATGGACCAGAAACAGTCCAAAGAATTATTGGCTGTTCCTTTTTTTCAGAGCGCGCAGGAAATCCGGCTTGGAGCGGTTCGACCAGGCACCCCGCAAATCCTTGAGCTGAAAAAAACGCTTGAAGAGCGCGAGCATCGCCCGGTGAAGTTATACCTGATCTCGGAGCGAAGTTTTTCATTGGCGCATAAACAGTACGAGAATCTTCCCAAGCTGCGCAAAGTCGTTTCGGGTGTGGAGATTTCTGAAGACGATGTTAAACGCTTCTCTCAGGAAGTCGTTACCCTCACTGATTTGCAAAAGATCATCGAAGGCGTGAACACGTCCGATATTGTCACGGCCGTCATCGCGCTTGGCTTGCAGGTGCGCGCATCTGATATTCACGTTGAAAGCGAAGAATACGACGTAAAAATCCGCTACCGCATTGACGGCGTGCTGCATGATGCCGCTTCCCTTTCAAAAACCGTCTTTCCCCGCATCTCAAGCCGCCTAAAGCTGCTTTCCAAACTGAAATTAAACGTATCAGGCGAACCGCAGGACGGCCGTTTCACCATCTTTTTGACCAAAGACAAAATCGACGTGCGTGTTTCTATTTTGCCGACCACCTTTGGAGAAAGCATTGTGATGCGCTTGCTGAAAGCATCTTCTGCGGGGTTGGAATTTGACGACCTTGGTTTGCGGGGCGGCGCGTATGAACGTCTTAAAGAAGAAATCACCAAGCCTAATGGCATGATTATCACGACCGGTCCGACTGGTTCAGGTAAAACAACAACATTGTACTCTATTCTGCTTACCTTAAATACGGAGGGAACAAAAATCATCACGCTTGAAGATCCGGTTGAATATAAATTGCCCGGCATCAATCAAAGCCAGGTCGATAAAAAACGCGGCTATGATTTTGCAGGCGGTCTCCGCTCGATTCTGCGGCAAGACCCTGATGTGATCATGGTGGGTGAAATCCGCGACTTTGAAACGGCTGATACGGCCATCAATGCCTCACTGACCGGACATTTGGTTATTTCAACTTTGCACACCAACAGCGCGGCCGGCGCGATTCCGCGTTTTCTCTCCATGGGAGTAAAACCCTTTTTGCTCTCCCCTGCCTTGAACGCGATTATCGGCCAGCGCCTCGTGCGCCGTATCTGTTCAGAATGCGTGGCCAAAGACGAACTTGATCAAGAGATGCTGGCCGAACTTGATAAGATCCTTGCGCAAATACCGGATAAAGAAAAAGGAGGGCATGCGGGCAAAAAAGCGGCTGAGATCGAATGGAAAAAAGGCGGCGGCTGCGAGGCCTGCAATGGACTTGGATTTAAAGGCCGTATCGGTATCTACGAAATCATGGCCATGAGCAAGGAACTAGAGGCGCTTATTTCTTCAGACAAAGTTTCTGAATACGCGATTCAGGAAACTGCCGTGAGCCAGGGCATGGTTTCCATGGTTGGCGATGGTATTTTAAAAGCCGCCGACGGGCTGACCAAAGTGTCGGAAGTGTTTAGAGTGGCGAAATCGCTTGAGTAAAGACGCACAGATATCACAGACTTATCAGACGCACAGACACGAAATAATTTCGTCTGTGAGTTTTTGGTTACCGACATGCTTTTTGATGTCTGTGAGTCTGCCCACTCTGTGAATCTGTAAAGTCTCCTCAAAATCTCAACTTTGGATCTACCTTGATCTCAGGTAGGTTCGTTTTATTCCTCAAAAACGTAAAATACCCCGCCAAAGCGATCATCGCGGCATTGTCGCCTGAATAACGCCGGTCGATGAGCAGACACTTTGCGTCTGAAAGATCATGCTTCACGGCTGATTCCAGCATCTCGCGCAGCTCGGAGTTGGCTCCCACGCCGCCGGCAAGAAAAACCGTCCTGGCTGAATACGTTTTGGCCGCTTTGATCGTTTTTTTGACAAGAACAGACACAACAGCCCGCTGAAAAGAAGCAGCAATGTCATGCTTTTCCTGATCTGTTAATTCACGGTCCCCTGCCAGATCGCGGATGGCATACTTCACGGCGGTTTTTAATCCGCTGAAACTGAAATCGTAATTATCCGTGTGTTCCATTGGACGAGGAAAATCAAAGGCGTTAGGATTTCCTTCTTTGGCTAAACGATCAATAACCGGCCCGCCGGGATATCCAAGCCCCAGCATCTTGGAAACTTTATCAAATGCTTCTCCCGCAGCATCATCAATGGTTGAGCCAAGCACTTCGTACTGGCCGATGCCGCGCATGAGAATAATTTGCGTATGTCCGCCTGAAACGGTAAGCACAATGACGGGGAAAAAATCTTTCTGCGGCGGATACTCGGCATGATCAATAAAGGGAGAAAGCACATGTCCCTCAAGATGATTCACGCCGATGACCGGAATAGTCCATGCCGCGGCCAAGGTCTGCGCCGCATTTGTTCCAACAAGCAACGAAGTTTTTAATCCCGGCCCTTGCGTTACGGCGACAAGATCGATATCGGATCCATCGCCGGACGGGGTCGATTCAAGTGCTTTTTGCACGATGGTATGGATATGGCTTGCGTGCTGACGCGCGGCGACCTCAGGAACGACACCTCCAAAGGCTTTATGAATACCCATTTGCGAGCTGATGATATTAGAAAGAACGCTGATGCGTTTGTCGTCAACGTCGAGTACGGCCGCGGCCGTTTCATCGCAGGATGTTTCAATACCAAGAATACGCATGCACTATGCTTAGCAGATTTGCCGCTATGAGGCAATGAATGATGCTTTCGCAACCGTTAACGAGTGAATGGGTTCATGGGTTAACGTATTACATGTTTTTAATCCCGTTAACTCAATTCAAATATCTCTTTATAGTTGGGTACATACGCATTATACCCCCGCTGATCAAGCTCGAAAGCTAAATGCTCCGCCGCGTTTTCTTCACCCTGAACGATGAAGATGCGCTTTGGCTTGTTATGTACTTTTTGAGTCACAAAATCGATGAGTTGGCGCTTATCCGCATGCGCGCTAAACGCTGTGATTTGATGGACATCCGCTCGCACCTCCACTTCTTTGCGGTGAATTCGCACCTTCTTTTTGCCATCAAGCAATTGACGCCCAAGCGAATTTTTTACCTGGTAGCCGACAATCAGCACGGTATTCTTTGGATCGCTGAGATTAAACTTTTCATGATGCAGAATACGTCCGGCCGTGCTCATGCCGTTTCCGGCGATAATGATTTTTGGCCCTTTGTGATTATTGATCGCCTTTGATTCCTCTACCGTTTCCGTAAAACGCAGGCCTGGAAATTCAAAGATCTTGTCTCCCCCGTTGACCTGCGTAACCAGCTCTTTGCGGAAATACTGAATCTGCTTACTGAACACATTAGTCATTTTGATGGCCAGCGGGCTGTCGACAAATACGGGTACTTGTGGGATTTTCCCCTGTTCAATCATATTGTTCAGGTAGTACAACAACACCTGGGTTCGCTCCAAAGCAAATGACGGGATCAGCAAGGTGCCTCCGCGGCCAATGGTTTCCTCAATAATTTCTTTCAGCAGCTTGGATCCAATTTTGGCCGGATCATGGTCGCGGTCTCCGTACACAGCTTCCATGACCAGGTAATCGGTTTCGCTGATATCTTCCGCCGGACCGATCAAGGGTGAAGGATCATTGCCAAGATCGCCCGTAAATGTGACGGAAGTCTGTTCGTTGACGAACCGGTACATGGTTGAACCTAGCACATGGCCCGCGCTGAGCAGCTGAACGGATAGTCCCTCGCCAAGGTCAATCACCTCATGATAATTATGTTTGACCCAGAATTTGTCCGTTTTCTGCACGTCATCCATGGTGTAATACGGATCTTTTTCAAGCTCGCGCGATTCCTGTTCGATAATGTGCACGCTGTCGCGCAAAGCGAGCTTGGCCAGCTCCACGGTTGGCGCGGTCGCGATAATTTTTCCTTTAAACCCTTCTCTGACAAGCTTTGGCACGCGGCCCACATGGTCGATATGCGCATGCGTTAAAAAGACATAGTCAATCGATGCGGGATCATATGGAAATGGCTGATAGTTGAACGTTTCAACAAAATCAACACCCTGCAGCATCCCGCAGTCTATCAAGACTTTTTTGGAACCGATTTCAAGCAAATAGTTAGCTCCTGTCACGGTCTTTGCTCCGGCAAAAAAAGTGAGTTTCATAAACCGCGCAATAGTTACTTGGATGAATGTGTCTGGCTTGCGTGTTTGGATGCCTGCTGGCTCTGAGCGTCCTTTCCTTCAGGATTTTTTCGTCTCGCAATAAGCCAGTCGATGCTCCACTTCCCCGCACCAACAGATGCAAGCGCGTATAGAGAAGCAAGCAGCAGCAGGTCAAATTCCATGGCGGAGAATCCGACGCGGAGTTTCACGAAGAGAACAATGACGAGAAATTCCAGCACGAGCATCGTGGATATAAACCTCGTTGCCGCGCCAAGAAGAAGCGCGATACCGCCAAAGAATTCCAGCACGCCCGCAAGCCAAAGCATGAACGCGGGAAATGGCAAGATCGTTGATTCAAAGAATGCCAGCATCTGCGCTGTTTCTCCAAAGAGTTTTGGAAACCCATGATTGATGAGAATGGCGCCAACCATCAATCTTAAAAAGGTAAACCCCCATGGCGCGCATGTCGCGCACGCCGCCTGTACATGCTTGAACATAGAAATCTATAAAGTTGTTTACAGTATAGCAGACATCAAAGCCGCTCAGCGCCGTCCCGGACCGAGCGGATCATAGCCATTGGCTACTTCAACGCCGTCAAGAAACCCATCGCCGTCCGTATCCTTATTGAGCCTGTTCGTAGCGATTGTCTTCTCCCGCAAATCAGAGAGGCCGTCCTGGTCCGTATCCGTTTCCTGCGTAAAGACTAGCTCAGGCACGAAATCTGCTTGACCCTCCTGCCCTTGCAAGCGGTTTTGCCTGATAAGGTCGTCGGTGGTCTGCGTAATCAAGCGGATTTGTTCTTGCGCCTGCGCATTGGAAATACCAAGAAGCTGATTGTATATCTGCAAAGATGCGTCTCCTTTGATGATTTGTTGCTCATCGATATAAGAAACTTCCCCCAGACATTTGCTGAGGGCATTTTGCGGATGGGCCGGATCAAGCAGGCTATGTCCGATAAACTGCTCAGGCAAATGCACCATGGAGCCTTCAAGCAAATGTAAAATGGTCGGCGCGATATCCATCTGGCTTGCGATGGAAGGATTGGTTCCGCCATAGGCTTTTGGCACTACCATCACGAATGGCAGCTCATTGTATCGCAAAAAATCGTTTACCTTATTCTCCGTTTTGAAATTGTAGTAGCGATGATCCCCAAAAATAATAACAATGGTGTCCTCAAGTAATCCTTCTTTGCTTAACCGCTGAAAGAAGAGCTCAATACCCTGATCAATGGTGCGCAGATTGCCAAGATACTCTCTGATTGTCTGCTCATCAATCTCCACGCCATTAACTGAGGGATCAATATCCCCGTGAAAAGGATGCATTTGAAGCCCGCCCTGCGCATTATGTGCCTGGCGGAACTCTTTATTATGCGGAGCATGCGAGGTAAAGCCGACAAGATAGTGCAAGGTTGGTGCGTCAGCGGCTTTGATATCTTCAACAATATCCTGCAGAATCGAAGCGTCATTCTGACGGTATTGATAATCAGGAGAAAATTTGAGCTCATTAAATCCCCATGCCGGCGCCAGCTGCGTGCGGTTCCAAAATTCCGGGTCATTGGCATGATATATGGTGGAAGAGTATCGATACTGACTGCTGAGAATTTCTGGCAAACAAGCATAGGTATTGCTTGCATAAAGATCACTCATGGGGCCGTAAGATTCAGGCAGAAAACTGCATAGCGTGGAAAATTCCGCATTGATGGTCATGCAGCTATTGGAAAAGAATCGATCGGCCGTGATCCCATGCTGTTTGAGCTGCGTGAAAAAAGGCATGACACCCGGCATATCCGCCGCCCAGGAAGCGACGGATTCCATTTGGTAAATGACGATATGCGGGAATGTTCCGCGCATCTGCGGCAAGGCGGCCGCTCTTGGTTTTGCTTGTGATAAACCCGCGATACGCTCGCGCAAAATCGCAAAATCGCTTGGCTCGTCGTGGACGAGCGTTTCCTCCTGCTGCGGTTGCGCTTCAGAAACCTGCGCCGCTGATACCGAAGAAGGTTGCGAAAATCCGCTTTGCAGGAGAAACCCGTAGAGGCTTAGTTCGCTTAAGATCCGTTCGCGATCGTAGGACTGTTTTGAGAGTTGGTGGACAAGATGCGAAGTAAAGAAATACATCGATATGGAAGCAAAAGCGATAAGCGCGATCCCTGCGACAGGCGCGCCGAGTCTGATCTTCGAGGACTGCCAATGCAAATTTTTCCGTAAAAAGCTGGCAAAGAGAAAGAAGGCAACGCCTGATCCCGCTACCACCGCAAAGCTCATGCCCCAAAGCCAGGCCGGGATCAGATAGACAAAATCACTGAGCAGCTCAAGCATTGAACGATTCAATGCCGCCACCCGGTCTAGCTGTGCGCGCCAGAAGGTATGAAAGACGCGGAAAAAAGCGAAGTTGATCAAGGCGTAGATCGTCAACAGCGCCACAAACAGCGTTAATCCGATAGCAGCGGCTGAGCGCTTGAACAGCAGCATCGCCCCGATACAGATAAGCGATCCGAACAAAATGTAAATAAACGCATTGAAGCTGAACGCGAGTCCCAATGCTTGATAGTACAAAATGAAAAAGAGCGTCTGTAAGAGAAGCGTAAAAGAGAAAGTGATTATCGTACGGACAAACAGACGACTCAGCATGATGCGATCATTCTTTTTGAACAGTTTAGCATAGACTAAAGCTATGCATGCTATAATGCAGGCAATCTAATCCCCATTTTTATGGATATCTTTAAAAAGCTCGGTCTCAAACCGATGACCGCGCTCAAAGCAGGGATCGCCGTTCTCCTCGGTATTCTGCTGCTGGCATTTATTTCAACCTTATTTGGCAAACCTTTTGGCGAACTTGCCATCAAGCGAAACTCCATTGTCCCTATGGGCATGGGCGGGTTTGACGGCAGCGCCTCGAGCTTTGCAGCAAGAGACACGTACCAGGTTTCACAGCCAGGCATCGCGCCCGTACCGACTTCCCCGGTTGGCAATGACGCGGAAGAGTTTGAAGTCAAATCATACAATGCCACCATTGAAACCCGCGACAAAGAAACGGTTTGCGCAAAAATCAGCGGCCTGAAAACCCGCTCCGATGTGATTTTTGAGAACGCGTATGAGTATGAACGCGGCTGCCACTTCACCTTCAAGGTTGAAAACGCTCAGGCTGATGATATCCTTGTCCTGCTTAACAGCCTTGATCCAAAAGATCTCTCGGAAAATGTTTATACGATCAAGCAGCAAGTCGATGACTTCACAAGCGAAATCGACATTCTCGAACGCAAGAAAGCTTCTATTGATGAAACGCTGGAAAATGCCATTGCTGCCTACGACCAGATCACGGGGCTTGCTACCGATAATAATGACGTTGAAACGCTGGCCAAAATTATCGAAAGCAAAATCCGCATTATCGAACAGCTTACGCAGGAACGCATCGCGATCAATGAGCAGCTTGACCGTATCGAACGCATGAAAACGCAGCAGCTTGACCGCCTGCAGTATACGTTCTTCACCGTACAGGTTCTTGAGAATAAATACGTTGACATCGAGAATATCAAGGATTCCTGGAAGCAGGCGGTGCGTGATTTTGTCTCAAGCGTGAATGAAATTCTGCAGGGACTCAGCATTGGTTTGATCGCGCTGCTCCTCATGCTTGTCCAGTACATGCTCTACGGATTGATTCTCCTCTTTGTGGCAAAATACGGCTGGAGATTTATCAGGAGCTTTTGGGAGAAATAAGCTTGGCCGATAAAAAGCCGCCCGCAAGGGCGGTTTTTTTATGGGGAGACGAAAGCGCAAAACCTACTCACTTTCGAATAAGGATACATGGATTTTCTTCGCAGCAGAATGAACAGACGTATCCATTTTTGATAAATCGTTTTAGGCCATACTGGCCCGCATATTATATAGCTCGCGAAGCGATACCAAGAGCTCTATCTACCTGCTAGGCCTGGATCTCTCTCTATAACACAGAGAAGATTATGACTTCGTTTAGATCTGGTAACAGATATAGATTTAGACGCTAGATTACAAAAACCGCTCACTGAGCGGTTTTTGTGGTGAGCTTGGGGAATAAGAATTAAAATCTGATTTCAGGTAGTTTCACTCAATCAAAGAAATTTTTTACTCGAACAATGTCGTCTTCACTAATCTCTGCAGTTTGAAGCTTTTTCTTTGATATGGCTTTCACTTTGACTGACTTTTTTTGCCCATAGCATGAACAATCATCTTCCCCTGATAAGCAATGTCCTAAAACATGGATAGATTGAAGTAGGGTGTTGTAATACATTACAAGATGAAAAACCATATTCTCTTTCATATCATCACTACCTTTCGAAACTATCTCTTTGGGTGGGAGGAAGCTCCACAATCTAAGCTTTCCTGAGCCATGAATCTCGCCAGTTCTAAATTCTTTCTCGAACTTATTAAAAACCTTTTCCATGTAAGTGGCCAGCTCATGCTTCTCGAGATCAGCTCGTAAAAAGTTTAAGAAGTATTTTCGTTTTGAGTTTGCCTTCCAAAAATCTTTGTACTTATTTGGAGCATACAAGAGCAAGTACACTCCCATAAACTTATCCCACACAGCTCGATATCTAATAGTGAAACTTGAAAGATCATAGTGAAGATCAAGTCTATCTTGTATGGTATCTTGGCCACCAACCACCTCATCAGACCAGTTGATTGAGAAACGCATAAAGGACCTGAAGAGATGGAGATATGCAAGCAAAAAATCAATCAATGCCGCCCACAACCTGTTTTTGCCATCATTGTCTTTCAAAAAATCGTAAGCCTTACTCAAGTCAATGGGTAAGGATTCTGTATCACAGTGTTCTTTTCCGTACTCCTCTAAGGAGCGCTGGATTTTAACCAGTGCCGACTTATCTTTCGGAAACGCAAATAACTTATCAGATTTACCAATGGAGCTTTTTGAAGGCATTGAATTCAATTAACTTGGGCAATTATAGCACACTTGGTTTTAGTCTCTCCTTTGGTCCATACAAAAGGCACCAGAAATACTGGTGCTTTTTGTGGTGACACCACGGGGAATCTCACTCGCCCTGGCGGGCCTTCCATAGGGCTTCCCTGCCTTCGGATCTTGAATCCAGATATCCAGATCTTGATCTGGATCTCAAAAAGCCGTAGAGAGCTCATCCAGAATTGAATAAACTTTCTACGGCTTTTTGATGGTGACCCCACGGGGAATCGAACCCCGATTTCCAGGATGAAAACCTGGCGTCCTAACCGTTAGACGATGGGGCCAAAATTGGCATAAAAGAAAACGGCCTGCTGATGAGGCGCGACATAATCATAGAAAAATGAGATGGTTTTGTCAATCAACTTGTCTCTTCTCTTTTTCTTTCTAAACAGAAGCGCACCCGGAAGCAGCATGGCGCGGGTGCGCTTCTGCCGCTTACACGGGTGCGGTGCTTAGGAATGCATGAAACTCAAGATGCCGTTGCGCCGATGGGTCGAGAAGTAGATCCGCACGCGAGCGTAGTCGCCTTTGGTGTGATCCAGAGGCTTGACCATACCCTCGACGTTCCAGCTCTCACCGGAGCCGTCCTCCTTTCCTACCGATGTGATGGAGATCTGCATGTTGCGCTGCAGGAAGTTCTCATCTCCCTTGCTGCCGGCGAGCATGGGTCCGGCCATGGGCTCCGTCTCGACTGTGAAGGAGACGGGTCTTGAGAAAGCCCTCGTGGAGTCGAAGAGCCCGAGCATAAGTTCCATCTTGCTCGGCCCGCCGATGATCTTGTAGGTTGCATGAACCAGAGCGGACTGAAGCGCCATACGGCACCTCCGATTTGAACATGCCTTCATGTCTTGCGTGTGAAGACTTCACGCATCGGGAAAACCCCGATTCCACCCGTACGGGTAGCATCGCAATATAACATAAAATACCATGAAAGTCCACCCTCCTTCGTTTCCATTCAGATTTCTCTTGATTTGATTGCTCCACCATGGTTTACTACCCAAACGATTTTCACACGCCTATGCATCTTAAAATTCCTCTTCGCTGGCAGAAAAATGATTACTACTGCGGACCGGCAAGCCTGCAAATGGTCTTTGCCTATTTTTCGATTTTCAAGGAGCAGGAAGAAATCGCTCAAATCGCTGAATCAAAACCCTTTGTCGGAACCTCGAATCAGGGAATGATCGAGGCGGCCACCAAAGCCGGATTTCATTGTTACGTGAATAATGAATCCAGCTTTGATGAACTCAAACATTTTCTCGGCAAAGGATTACCGGTCATCGTGAATTACATCGAACCGGATGAAGAAATCGGACACTATGCGGTTGTTTCCGGGTTGAAAGACGAAATGATCACGCTCAACGATCCTTGGAATGGGAAAAACTTTTCCTTTACGCTCGATGAATTTCATAAACGCTGGATTGACGGAACCGGCAGGCATCCGCAATGGATTATGGTGCTCGCCAAAGAAGATATGCATCTTGGAAAGCAGTACGCTCCGCAAAGAGCCTGAAAAAGCCGCCCCTAAACGGGGCTTTTTCGTTTATGGATCCCCCGTCTGCAAATATGGTAAACTATTGGCAGAGGTTCTATGCAAATTTCAGACTCCAATTATTTCCTTGTCGACAATCAGGCATCCTGGAAAGAGATCGCGAAGCGGATGAAGGACGAGATCAAGCCATCTCTTCCGGTTGACCATGATCTTGATGAACATCATTCCCAGCTGGCTTTGCTTTCTCAGGAACGCGAACATGGCCAGCTTGCTTTGGATATCTATCAAACTCCGGCTGATTTGATTATTGAAGCTCCAATTGCGGGCGTGCGACCGGAAGACCTGGATATCTCCATTCACGACGATGTTTTAACGATCAAGGGAGAGCGCAAGCGAAGCTCAGAAGTGCATAGTAAAAATCTCCTTTACCAGGAATGCCACTGGGGCCAGTTCAGCCGTTCCATTGTCCTGCCTGTAGACGTTGTTTCTGATCGAATCGAGGCGATTCTTAAAGACGGTATTTTAACCATCCGCATGCCAAAAGCGACTCCTTCGCGAAAGATTACCGTAAAATCAGCTTAATCCCTCTTCCCGCTCTCATGCAAAAAGCCCCGTCCCGGGGTTTTTCTTTTTCCTGCCTGCTTGACATGGCAGCCGCTTCGTCATATAGTAAGTGATCTTTTATGGCCGAACTAAACCATCCACATGCGCAGAGCGCGAAGATTAAAGAGCTTCTTGAAAACGAAGCGGTTTTGGCATTGAACGACGGGCAGGAGCTGCGCTGGCCAAAACACCTCTTGCCAAACGGCGCGGAAAAAGGCGCATCCGTAAGAATTATTATTCACGATAAAAAAACCGACCAGGAAGAGCGAGACCGGTTGGCGAGATCGCTGTTGAACGAGATTTTTGGCGGCAAAACGGAAAATCTGAAAAACTAAAAAACTGAAAACCGGCTCTTTATTCATTTTCAGATTCTCAGTTTTTCAGCTTTTTAGCTTTATGCCGCGACTTTGATACCGCCATCAAGCTCTAAAAGCCGGCCGGCAAATGTGAACCCGGCCGCTTTTTTATGCCCCCCGCCTCCCAATGCCGTGGCAAGGCGTGCCAAGTCCACATCATTTCGATAAGTGCGCATGCTGACTTTCACTTTTCCGTGCTCGCGCTCGATCAGCACCATGACTGCTTTCACATCTCTAAGATTGCTCAGATAATTCGACAATCCTTCAACCGCTTCGTCATCAAGGCCATGCTCCAGCAGATCTTTTTGCAAAACATAGGTATAAGCAATTCCACGTCCGGTTTGTTTTAGCCGGTTCAATACCTTGCCCCAAAGCTTGAAAACGGCCAAATGCTTATTGGCGATAACTGCGTCATGCACCTGGCGGACCGATGCCCCGCGTTTCACGAACTCCGACGCGATCTGCAAAGCACGGTCATTGGTAGCAGCATTGCTGAACCCACCCGTGTCCGTGAAAACCCCGGTCATCAGGCAGGTGGCTACTTCTTTTGAAATTTCAATATTGTTGCGGCGAAAGAAGGCATACACAACTTCGGCTGTAGACGAAGCCTGCACATCAACCAGATTCACGTCGCCAAAGAATGTATTGCTGACATGATGGTCAAAATTGATAATGGCCGGCTTTTTTGGAAGCTGCTGCATGAATTCCGCAACCCCCGCATAGGCCAGATCGCCAGAATCACAGGTGATCAACAAATCCCACTCGCGCGTGAAAATCGTTGGTTCCGTCACGACTTCATGCGCTCCTGGCAAATAATGATATTGATCAGGGACAGGATGCAAGCAAAAAAGCTCAGCCTCTTTGCCAAGCGAGCGGATCCAATGCATGAGCGCCAAAGCGGACCCTGCCGTATCCCCATCCGGCTTTTGATGCGACACGAGCAAAACACGCTGCGCGCTTTGCAGCAGCTGAAAAGCCGCTTCGAATTCAAGCTGGGTCAAAGACATAAAAACCTGCGATAAGCAGGTTATAGTAACGTGCGGATGCGGGGATGTCAAGCCTAAAGCTATCCTACCCAAACATCGATAGTTCTTCGTCGATAAGCCGCTCAATTTCGGATGCCTGTTCCGGCTGGGTATCCTGCAGCAAATTCAGTTTTGGAGAAAATTTCATGGTCATATCTTCATGCAGCATTTTCTGCAGCCGGCCTCTTTGTTCGTTGAGCAGGCCAAGAATTTCTTCTGATGAATCAAATGGCAAGACGCTGATAAAGACATTCGCTTCTTTCAGATCAGGCGTAACCTCAACCCTTGTGATCGTGGCCAAATGATCTAATGGCAGCTCGACTTCGCGGGAGATAAGCTCTCCAAGCCTCTGTTTGATTACGGAAGCAACTTGTTCGGTACGCTGGCTCATAGAAGTTTTTTCTTGACCTCAACATGGAAAATTTGCAAGATGTCCCCTTTTTCAAGGCCTACCTTGCCTTTGAAACCAAATCCGCATTCATTGCCCGCTTCTACGTCCGTTACGGATTCGCGGCCGATCTGAAGGCTTGTAATATCCCCTTCTCCGATTTCAATATCGGACCGCAATACCTTTACCTTGCCATTGATGGCGACCTTGCCTTTCAGCACCTTGCCCCCGGCTACCGTCAATCCCTGATCTTCACGGAAAATAGCCAGTACTTCCACGCGGCCGATTTCCGTTTCGATGCGTTCTTCGCCAAGCAGAGCCTGCAGCTCTTTCTTCACGTCGTTGATCAGATCGTAGATCACCTTGTATTCACGGATGGCTACTTGTTTGTCACGAGCCAATGACTGTGCGTTGGTTGTGGGCTTCACGTGAAAAGCCAGAATCCATGCTCCTGACGATTCCGCTGCGGCCACGTCGGTTTCCGTGATATTGCCAAGTCCTTTTTGAGCGACCTTCAAGCTGATTTCGGGATGATGGATTTTTTCAAGCGACTCCACAATAGCTTCAAGCGACCCAAGCGTGTCGGCCTTGACCACCAAATTGAATTTCTTCTTTTCTGCGTCTTCCTCTTCGTCAGTGACAATTGTTTTGGCCGCAGCGACTGTCCGGTCTTTAACCAAATCCTGATACGCGATCTTCTTCTTCAGCTCGCGCTGATCTTCCGTTACAAGAACAATATCTCCGACTTTTGGCGCTACTTTAAATCCGAGAATTTTTACCGGGGTTGAAGGAACCGCCTTTTTCAAATTCTTGCCATTCCAGTCTTTCATTGCGCGAACACGGCCATAGAGCGTTCCCTCAATACCGATATACCCGCCCGGTTCAAGCGATCCGTTTTGTACCAGAATGGTCGCGACGGGTCCCTCTCCGCGGTCAACATGCGACTCAATAACTGTTCCCACCACCTGGCCTTTTGGATTTGCCTTGATGTCTTCCTGCTTGTCTTCTGCCACGAACAAAATCATTTCAAGCAAATCGTCAATGCCCTGGCCTGTCATGGCGGAAACCTGCGCGACCATGGTGGAGCCTCCCCATTCTTCAGGAGTCAAGTTATGCTGCGCGAGGTCGGATTTCACGCGGTCGATATTGGCATCCGGCTTGTCGATCTTGTTGATGGCCACAATCATTGGCAATTCCGCCTGCTGAATGATGCGCAAGGCTTCAATCGTTTGAGGCTTCACGCTGTCATCAGCCGCGACAATCAGAATCGCGATATCGGCAATACGCGCGCCGCGCGAACGCATCGCGGTGAAGGCTTCATGCCCGGGAGTATCGATGAAGGTGATCTTCTTCTCTTTCTTTTCAACCTGATACGCACCGATATGCTGGGTGATTCCACCAGCTTCGCCGGCCACAACATTGGTCTGGCGGATGGTATCGAGCAGCTTGGTTTTTCCATGATCGACATGTCCCATGATCACCACCACCGGAGCTCGGTTTTTCATGTCCTTCTTATTCTCGCTTTCAAGCACGCGCTCCACCTGTTCACCTTTCGCGCCGGACGATTCAGCCTCATCTGCTTGATCGGCAAGCACTTCAATGCCAAGATCATCGCCAATAACCTGCGCGGTATCAAAATCGATGCGTTCATTCAGCGAAGCGAAAATACCGTTCTTCATCAGCACCTGTATCACCTGCGGAACCGGCAGATCCGCCCGCTCGGAGAATTCCCGCACCGTAATAAATGCAGGAATGCTGATCGATTTTTTGATCGCCATTGCAGGCCCTCGCTGAGATTTTGCCTGTTCTTTTTCTTTGGCCTGTTTTCCTTCATAGAGCTTATTGAGAATATCCCATTTCTCAATAATTTCCTGCGCCATTTTTCCGTTAATTTTGATGGCGCGCTTTCCAATGCTAAACCCCATCTCGGGCAAACGTTCGAGAAGGTCTTTAGTGGGGATTTTCAGGCGGCGAGCCAGTTCGGTTACGTTGATATCTCTCATAGTTCAGGCGCAGCGTTCAGATTTCAGCGTTCATGAGATTTGAGCCCTGGGATCTGAATACTTGCGGCGATTGGTTCAATAATGATGATACAAAAACAAGGCCTCTCTTCTTAAGCCTGTGGTGTCTAAAAATTACAGAAAAATAAGGGGATTGTCAACCGACGTTGTAATCACCCAATGACCTATTTTCACCAGATTGGCTAGACGAAAACGAATCTTAGCTATACGGCGACGGGTAAAACAAGTTCGAAAGCTAAACGCTGATTGCTGAGCGCTGATGCTGAGGCTGAGTTCTGCGGCCTTAAAGAGAGCACTCAGCTCAAGCGTTCAGCGTGTCAGCATGTCAGTATTCAGAGATAACTCCGTCTGGCTAATCTCGTTAGTCTGGCGAGTTTGAATCAAAGACACTTTTTGCAAATACCGTACAACTCGATTGCATGATCGTCTACCTGTTCAAAGCGGCTGCTTTGTCTGAGCGCTTTTGTGATCAATGAACGCGCATCGCAGCCATGAAAATCTTCAACCGTTCCGCAGCGGCGGCAGACAAGATGATGATGATCATCGCTTGCGAGTTCATAATGCGCGTGCGAATGGCGCAAATCAATTTGGCGAATCACCCCGGCTGCCGACAAAGCGCTGAGGTTTCGATAGACGGTTGCCTGATCCACCCCCCTTGCCTTGAATCGTTCGATAATCTCAGACGCGCTTAAGGGCTCCCCGCTCTGTTGCAGGATGCGCATCAGCTCAAGTCTGGCCGGAGTCGCCTTCAGCTCGGCCGCATGAAGGATTTCATTGAATGAATCATGCATACACTAGTGGATATGCGCATGCACATGCCCGTCATGATCGCCCTCTACAATAGGATCATGTTCAAAGGCTTTGGCCGCCAGATACGTGGTAATAGGCACGGCGAGAATAAGCGAGGCGCTGCCAATCAGTGTGCGGACAATTTCTTCTACCAGGAATTCGCTGTTCATACTCACCCAGAGCGGGAGATCAACTTTGGTAAAAATCAGCATGAGCGGTAATGAGGCGCCGACATAGGCCAGCGCCAGCGTATTGACCAGCGAAGCGATATGTTCCTTCCCAACCGAAATGCCTCGCCGATACAATTCGCGCGCATCGAGCTTTGGATTTGCCCGATGGATTTCCTGAACCGTCGCTGATTGCGCCGTGGTAACATCGTCAAGCACGCCAAGCGCACCGATGATGATACCTCCAAGCAACAATCCCTGCAGATTGATGGATTTATACTGTCCCTGCAAAAGCGAGAGCGCTTCTTCCGAGCCAAGTCCGAAAAGCTTGCTAACAGAAACCGTCACATAGGAGATAATCGCGGCAAGTACCAGCGTGATGAATGTTCCGCCAAGCGCAATCGTTGTCCGTTTGTGAAATCCATGCGCGAGATAGAGCGC
Source organism: uncultured Gammaproteobacteria bacterium (assembly GCA_964503955.1). Lineage (GTDB taxonomy): Bacteria > Patescibacteriota > Patescibacteriia > VMEV01 > CAYQCH01 > CAZDCG01. The sequence continues at coordinate 78,866 of CAZDCG010000003.1, read as the reverse complement.
AAACAGCAGAATCAAAAATGATCCGACAAGGCTGACCAGCAGCGGGTCTCTGCCAGCGGCAATGCCGGGAACAATGAATTTTACGATGATAAGCAAACTAAATGCCAAGCCGACAATAGCTGAAATCCCCTTCTTGCCTCCAAACGCGACCGCCAACAGGAAGAAAAGGAACACAAACATCAAAACCGACGGAAGGCGGTACGGCTCAGCCACATAATAACTCGTCTGCTGGCCGATGACTTTGGCCACGACGACAATGTCCCCTGCTTCGAGCTTCTGCTGCTCTTGATTTGATTCGGTAATCTGGTATTCATGCTCAAAGGTTGTCCCCTTATCCGGCCCGCTGACAATTTCTACTTCCACTTTCTGATATGGCTGTCGAAACGTGCCGATTTCGATCATACCGTCTTCAAGAACACGAAGAACTTTCCCTCGGAAATACTCGCTGCGGATTTCCGCGGGGGTGATCGACAGTACTTCTTCTCCGTTTACCTCAAGAGATTCAAATTGTGATTCCTGCGCAAATGCCGCGGACGGAAGAAATGCGAGAGAAAAGAAGCTCAAAGTGAAAATGATTCGCAATATCGACATCATATTGAAACTATCATAGCATGGATGTCCTCTCCGTCCAGTTATTTTATGCTTGCGTCAACAGCTTTGACGACAATGGCAAAATGTGGTTTACATGATGCTAGAAGGAGGAATCGCATGCCACAGAAACCGCACAATGTCCGTATCCTGGATCGATTCGCCAGTAGCAGCGCCGGACGCCACGGGTCGCGCTTCTGCGAGAAGGAGGGCTGTGCTCAGACCACCCGAGAAGGCAAGCCTTACTGCCCAGACCATACGGGTGAACATCCGTATGTGCAGCAGATTCTCCAGACGCTCGCGGATCAGCAGCTGGAGGAGAAGCTCGTCTCCAAGAAGGGGCACAAGGCCGTGGATCTCCAGGGGCTCAATACCCAGGAGCTCATGCTGCATCTGGAGATGCACGGGAGCCGCACCGTGGAACGGCTCAGCCGGGATCTGGCAATTGACGTGAAGGTGCTCAAGAAGTATGTCGACGCGCTGGTGCGTGACGGCAGAGTGGTGCTCGCAGCCACGAGCCGCGGGAATACCGTGGTGCGTCTCATCAAGAAGAAGCCGGCCTAGGAGGGCTATTGTACCGGCATGACTTGCAGACCCCGCCATGAACATCAATTGTTCGCCGGCGGGGTCTTTGCGTTTCGGATGTTATGCATTGCGGCTTCAGGTTGAGAGTTGTCCCCGTAACCGGCCCTTGGTTGACAACAAATATATTTCATGGTATGATTGGAACTCAATTATTTTTTTCCCGCTCTCAGGCCTCTGTCGATGGATTATTTGGCATAAGGAATGAGGTCATTTTATGAAAACTGTTACATCAGAAAAGCCGTCTTTTTTTGGACTTGGCATTGCGCCAAGTCTCCTGAGCCGGCTTGAACAACTTTCGTTCTCACAGCCAACTCCTATTCAGCAAAAGGCCATCCCGATTGCCGTTACCGGAGAAGATTTGATCGGTATCGCGCAAACCGGAACCGGCAAAACGCTCGCGTTTTCCATTCCCATGCTGCAGCGTATTGCCGCAACCAAACGCATCGGTCTTGTGCTGCTCCCTACGCGCGAACTTGCTTTGCAGGTGGAAGAAGAGCTGGCTAAACTGGCCAAAACGCTTGGCTTGCGTACCGCTGTACTTATTGGCGGCGCCTCTATGGACAGACAGATCCGCGCCATTAAGGCCAAGCCGCATGTCATCATTGCCACACCGGGCCGCTTGAATGACCACTTGATGCAGAAAAAAATTTCCCTCTCAAATGTAGGCGTGCTTGTGCTTGATGAAGCCGACCGCATGCTTGATATGGGATTTGAACCGCAGATCAGAAAGATTTTGGCTGTCATTCCAAAAGAACGCCAGACCATGCTTTTTTCAGCCACCATGCCTGCAAAAATCGGCAATCTCGCTCGCACCTATATGCAGCAGCCGCTGCGCGTGGAGGTAGCGCCTGCCGGAAGCACGGCAAAAACCGTGGATCAGGAATTATTTGTGGTTCCTAAGCAGAAAAAAGTTGACCTGCTTATCAACTTGCTTGGTGAATACAAAGGAACCGTTCTGGTATTCAGCCGCACCAAACACGGTGCGAAAAAAATCGCGCGCATCATCCGCAATAACGGACATACTGCCGCGGAACTGCATTCAAACCGTTCACTGAACCAGCGGCGAGAAGCGCTTGAGGGATTTAAAAAAGGCAAATACCGCATCCTTGTAGCAACCGATATCGCAGCGCGCGGGATTGACGTGACCGGAATCGAACTTGTCATCAACTACGACTTGCCGGATAACTCGGAAGACTATGTGCATCGCATCGGACGCACGGGGCGCGGAGGCCGGCGAGGAAAAGCAATCTCGTTTGTCGCGCCTGAACAGCGCCGCGACGTGGAAGCGATTGAACGTCTTATCAAAATTCGCCTGCCGATCACTCCCCTCCCTGAACTGAAAGAGCGCGATCATAGCGACCTTTCTGATTTCGCCGGACCGGCGCAAACCAGGCACCATCATCGCGGCCCAAGACGCCGCAATCAGTCGAGCCGTTTTGAACGGCGTGAGAAACAGGTATCGCGTAAAAAACAAGAAAGCCGAAACGCATCCCAGCCGAAACGAAAACGACGCGTACACTTCTAAGATTCAAGCCCCGCATGGAAGCGGGGTTTTTCTTTTGCTTAGAGATTCGCGTCTTGGCTGATCTGTCTGTCAAATGCGAGGACGCGTTCATTCACGGCAAAGGCCATTTTGTTCATCCCTCTCAGTGCGAGTCCGTCTAAAGACCGTACGCGCGAAAGAGCAACATATCCCATGCCCGGCAAAAAGCATTTGCGCAAATCGATTTCTGCCGCGTCAAGACTCATTCCCTGGCTCTTATGAACCGTCATCGCCCATGCCAAACGAAGAGGCACTTGCGCAATCTCACCGAGGATCGTTTCACCGTCCTGCAAAGCCCATGACTCAGGATAAACAGTGACTTCCTTGCCTGTTGCGAGCTGCACAATGGGAAAGTTATCGTCGCCGAAATCAACCACCTCTCCGATGGTTCCATTCACATATCCTTGCGCGAAATTATTCTTTACAAACATCACGACCGCCCCGATTCTCACGCGCAGCTCCTCAGGCGCCAGACACCCTTTCTTGATTGACTGTACCCAGGATTTCTCTCCTTTTGATGTCATGGCATAGCTCCGTTCTTCTGTTTCCAAATCTTCAAGATGCATCAGATTCATTTTATCCACATCAACATTATGCGTGAAGAGTTTTGTCGGACGGTAGAGATCATCGACGGACGTTTCCTGGCATTCAAGCAGCCGGTCAATCATATGCTGGCTGACCGTATTGCGGCGCATGGCGGAAAGGATCGCCTCAAGCGTGGTATCGGATTGGCGGTAATTTTTTTCAAGATAGCAAATGTGCAAACCGGCTTGCTGCCAGGATTGCGCGTCAAAAGCAAAGCGCGCTTGTCTTTCCCGAGAGACAGGAGGCAGCTGAAAGAAGTCGCCGCAGAGAATCACCTGCATTCCGCCAAACGGCCAGTCATTTTCCCGCAGGTATCTGGCGGCTTTGTCGATAAGATCCAGCAGCTCGGCAGAAATCATGGACACTTCATCGATGATCAGCACATCGGTCCGTTTGTATCGCTGCACGAGAGCCGGGTTATTCTGCATGCGCTTCAATTCTGTTTCCGGCAAGGCCTGTTTGATGCCGATCCCGGACCAGGAATGAATGGTCATCCCCTGCATATGCGTCGCGGCAATGCCGGTGGACGCGGTCACAGCCACCTCAAGCTCGCGTTTTTTCGCGCCAAGAATAAATTCGTTCAGGACATAGGTTTTGCCTGAACCCGCCGCGCCGGTGAGAAAGATATTCTCCCCGGATTTCATCATTTTGAGGGCTTGTTTTTGGGTCATGGGAAGTTAGTGTAGCATAGAATGGAAGGTTGTTTAGAGAAGAATCCCCCTCTTTATTTTTTCCGGCATATTTGCTACTGTATACTCACTTCGGAAGCCCTGCCCTTCCGATCGTTTTATTCTAAGAAGCCTGAGAGCGGGAGTGGCGAAGTGGTATCGCGTCTCCTTGCCAAGGAGAAGATCGCGGGTTCGATCCCCGTCTCCCGCTCTCAGGTTTTTTCTATGCATGCCCGGGTGGCGGAATGGTAGACGCTCAAGACTTAAAATCTTGTGTCCGCAAGGACGTGCGGGTTCGAGTCCCGCCCCGGGTACCACAAAAAATCGTACGATGTGCGATTTTTTGCTCCAGTATCTGATTTCTAAATCTTGATCTAGCATCCACCGTAAAATCTGCTATACTGTATTCAGATCTGCCCACAATTATTGCCATTGTCGGGCATTTTTTATGTTTGGGTTTTAGGAATCCCATCTGTTTGAAGAAAAAATTCAACCAGAAGCGTCGTATTGCAATACGACGCTTCTGGTAAATGGGAAGAGAAATCAAGAAAATCGAACGGGGAAGCGCGGTTTTCCAGCAACTTCCCCGTAAGCGGATCAACGGCCTCCGTTCCGTTAATCCTGCACATAAAATCCCCCTGTTGCGTGCTCGGCGAGGTCGAGCAGTTTTTGTTCTTGCGCCGACTTCTCCCCGACGCCGAAGATGATGAAACCGGCTTCGGGTTGTTCGTTTCGGACGCGGTTTGCCTGCCCCTCGGCGAAGAGATCCCTCGCGTTGATGCCGTAGTTGAACTCCCCGTCCGTGATCAACACCACCGTGAGCTCGGGCTGCGGTTCCGCCAGAGCGGCGTGAAAGGCGGTTGCCGGGTTCGTGCTCCTGCTTGTGCCTCTAGAGCGCACCCATTCCCTCGCCGCCTTGGAGTTATCGCCATTGGGCATGGCTGCCCAGCCCGGAGGCACGCGATTCTCCTCGTCCGGAATGCCTTCCCATCGCTCGTGATTATCGTTGAAAACGATCACGCCGATATAGTAGAGGTCGGTGCTGACCTCCATGAGGTCATGAGCGATCTGCAGCGCCTTCTCAAAGCGGTTGGCGGAGTCCATTGATCCTGAAATGTCGATGACAAACAGGATATATTCGGACATGCGCCAATCTTCGCGTGGACGGCGGACAACCCTGTAGGCGGGGGACGGATCCTCCTGCGATCCCGTCAGGCGCGGGGTGTCAGGGGAAACGCTCCCCTGAATGTCCTGGGCCAGAAGCGCGGCAATAGGCAGAAAACAGAGTAATAGTATGAAAATGAACAATCTCACGATCCACCTCCTTTTCCTATTTGGCACTGTACCCCGCAATAGCTTAATCGTCCAGCCAACAGAAAACTCCCCGTCAAGGGAGTCTTTGCTAACAGAAACTAGAGATGTTCAATGGGGTGCTCAACCCTCCTCCGCTCACGCTTCGGCGGGCAGGCGGGAATCGAATGTATGAAGATCAACAATGGGGTGCCCAACGGGAATCGAACCCGTAATTGAAGCGCCACAAGCTTCCGTGATAACCGTTTCACCATGGGCACCCCGTTATTGATCTTGTCGTGATTGGAATCGCCAACCAGCTAGCGTGCATCTATGTTATGGAAAAGGAGATTCGCCGTCAATGAACAAGGAAGGCTGTTGCTCCCCGCCGCGCTCTCCTAAAACGGTTGTCGCTAATCCCTTCGCGTACCCGGAAGGATTCCTGCCTGCCGGCAGGCAGGCGAACCTTCGACCTACAGCTTAGAAGGCTGTTGCTCCCCGCCCCGCACCGAACGTTGATGTTAATCCCTTCGCGTACCCGGAAGGATTTGAACCTTCGACCTACAGCTTAGAAGGCTGTTGCTCTATCCAGCTGAGCTACGGGTACGCGAAGAAATCAGCTATTTTCGTTTGGCAGCGCCGGCGGAAGCTGAGCTACGGGCACAATTAAGGGCCGAGGTTTCCGCTTAACCCCCTCTCAGAAACATACGATGCCGGCACAAGGTCTTGGCAGACCTATGAGCCAGAATACGCATTTTTCCCAAAGATCGGGAACTTCTTTGAATGTAAAGAAAAAGAGGCGCCAATTCGGCCTCTGAAAACGATCATACCATATTTTCGATCGAAAATCAAGCCATCTCTTCCTCATCATCGGGGTCCGGTTCAGGCAATTTCTGGCTTTCGCTCAGCTTCACGGCTTCTTTTTTCACGATGGAAGTTTGTTTTTTCAACGTTTCTTTTATCTGTTTTTCAGAGCGCACAGGGAGGTTAACCGACATCTGCGTTCCAACATCTTTAATACTGTCAACGAGAATTTCACCGCCCATGATTTCAACAATTTGTTTGGTAATCCATAACCCAAGTCCCGTTCCTTTGATCTGCTCTGTCTCCTGAGTTTTGACGCGATAGAATTTTGTAAAGAGGCGTTCACGCTGCTTCTGCGTCATTCCAAGTCCGGTATCAGCGCATTTGATCTCAACCAGATTATCTTCTTCCCGGAATGTACTCGTTACCGTAACGGAGCCCTTTGGCGTGTACTTGATCGCGTTGCCGATTATGTTGACGAGCACCTGCTTCAATCTATTCGCATCGACCAGAAGCGCAGGCAAAGGCGATGCAGGACGATTGTACGCAAAGGCAAGCTTTTTCTCGTCAGCTTGCACCTGCAGTTCGTTCATAACTTCTTCGATCACAGGTTCAACCTGGACAACTTCGTAATTCATGGTCAGCCTGCCCTGTTCGATGCGCGAAACGTTCAACAAATCCTCCACGAGCTCATTGAGACGGTCAGCTGATCCCATCATCATATTGACGCGCGCTTTGGCAAGATCGCTGAGTTCGCCCAGCGCTCCCTCTTTCAACATGGAAAGATATCCGCGAAGGCTTGTGATCGGCGTGCGCAGTTCATGCGAAGCCATGGAAATAAATTCGTCTTTGAGTTTTTCCACTTCTTTCAACTTCTTGGCCAAAGCCGCGTATTGGAATAAGCGGGTATTCGCCATGAGCAGCAAGACGATCACGATGACCGCAAAGGTCAGGATGATGTAAGAGCGGATCAATGTCCGGCTAACGAGTTCATCCACAATAGCCAGCGACATATTCAGGCTCAGCAACGCGCGTTTATTGCCTTCCAAGTCCACAAGCGGGATGGAAACGGACCAGAAGCGTTCCTGCAGGTCTTCAAATTTTCTGGTCGCAAGCGGATTATCCCGCGTAAGATATGCGGCGTTGGTCAGATTAGCAATGGCCTGCTTCTGATGCCAGGAAATCACGTATACAAGCTCGCCGGATGTTTTTCCAATGCTCTCTTCAGTCAAACTTGCCACCACTTTGAACTGATCCCCTTCCGGCACGAGAATGTCGGCAAGCACGATATCGGGATTTAGCGCGGCCACGCGCTCAAGTTCGTCCTGCAATTCTTCAGGATGGTCAAGCGCGTCCTGCAAAGCGCCGTTGAATACCTCTCCCATGGAAAGCGCCTGGCGCTGCAATTGCACGTCGATATTGCTCTTGAATTCTCCCGTCACCCAGACCGTATTGACGATGATGGTGAGCGGAATAAGAACAATCAGCAGAGACGCGTAAATGATCTGCCAGTATTTTTTCAATGCCAGGATATTCTCCTTAAACTGCATGGATGCGAATTAAATCAGCGACTTTTGCGAGCGGATATAGTAGAAGACCATCAATCCTCCAAGCATGATGATCAATACGCCGGCAAGCACATAGTACAGAACAAAGGTAGACGAGCTGTCACGCAGAACCGGTCCTGCCGCGAGGAATTCTTCCTCAGAAACAGCCTGTGCGGACTGCACAAAGAAGCTAAGCGCTCTCGATTTTTTAGCGATCGCTCCTGTTTCATTAGTAACGGTCGCGTAAACGTCATGTTTGCCGTCTACCAGCGGATGCGTGAGGTCATATTGCCAGTTTCCAGACGCGTCCGCCTGCACTGTAACCACAATCGGCAGCGAACTGTACACGAACAAGGTGACAAAGGCGCTTGGTTCCGCCTTTCCTCGCATGCGCAAGACATTTTGCTCTCCTTCCTGCACCGACTGCACTTCTTCGACTTTGATCACTTCTTCAGTGCGTCCGGCAAATTTCGGCTGATCGAGCGGGCGGCGATTCAAGATGGCTAAATCGGCCGGAGCAACAACGGTCGACAAGAGCCCCGGACCGGTAGGGCTGAAACCATTGCGTACTTCCTCCCCGTCGAGGTAGCCGTCACCGTCCGTATCCGGATTTGACGGATCCGTTCCGTAGCGGGCTTCCGCGTCATCTGAGAGCCCGTCGCCGTCACGATCAGAGATCAAAACAGCCGGAACGGTTTGTTCCACAAAACGCGCAACATTGGCAGGAGGCGTTGTTGAAGGCGCGACCAGGAATCTTTCACCTCTTGTTTCTTCTTTTCGAATCGGCAGGATTTCAGCAAGCGGATCTTCAACAATTGTCTGAGAGCTTGTTCCCTCCTGGTCTTTTCGTACCGCCTTGCCATCTCCTACTTCGATATGGCGAGTGACAAAGAGATTGAGATCCTCACGCACTTTTTGCTGTTCCTGTTCATTCAATAAGCGAATCGCCCGGCTGCGCAGATAATCATTACAAGCTTTTTCTTCTCTCACTCCTGCAATCTGACATTCGACAGGAAGCGGGCTGATCGTGCCATCGGGCTGCACATTGTTTAAGACAGCCGGCTCAATCACCTCTTCAATCCGAGGTTCTGCTGTTTGTGTATTCTGCGCAACGGGAGTCGTAGCCGCAATCAATGTGAAGGTACGGCGTGCAAGCTGGTGCACCTTATTTTGCGATGTACGAATCTCCGTACGAATGATTACCGTGCCCGGCCGCACTCCGCTTGAATCCCAGCTTGCTTCCCACAGATTCTTTGAGGCGTTAAAGCGCGCGGTGATCGGAGGTTTGCTGCCGTCAAATTGCGTATCAATGGTAAATGTCACTGATTCAATTTCCCCATTCACTTCAGCCTGTAAAGGCACGATTCCGCTGAATTGAGAACCTTCAGCGGGGCGGACAATAGATCCTCCCTGAAATGTCTCTTCATCAGGATTATCCACTTTCAAGGAAACCGGGGCCGCTCCAATCGTTTCCCCGCCTATAACTTTTGCCGTCGCGCGCAAGCTGTATGTGCCGTCTGCCAGTTTAGAAGCATCAATAATGGTGTGCCATATCGTGCCGCTCGCATTGCCCAAAGGAGCAAAGATATTTTGATTTGCCGGAAGGATATTCTGCCCGCTGCTATTTACAAATAAAATAGTTGGCTTTTCTACCGGCACATTAGAGCTGACACGAACAAGGTTATTGGTGCCGGTTAATGTGGTATTCGCGGCAGGTTCAAGAAATGAGAGAACAGGAGTCACTTGAGGCTGATTCGTGGCTGGCGGAGTTGTCGTGTCGCCAGCAGGAGGCGTGGTAATTGCCGGCGGAGTTGTTGTCTGTTCCGTTGTACAGAGGGAAGAACAGCCGTCTCCATTGGCAAGATTACCGTCATCGCATTGTTCTGTTCCCTCTTTTGTTCCATTGCCGCAAACGGGGATGACTGGATTTGTCGGTGCAAGGTTAATGGTCAAAACAAGGGTTTTTGTAATGGCGGCCGATGCGGCCGGCGCTGCACTGTCTTGAGCTCTGAATTCCACTGTTGAGGCACCTGGCGCGAGCGGAATACCGCTAATGACACCGGCATTGCTGAGTCTCAAACCAAGCGGCAGATTGCCTGATGCAATTCCCCACGTATAAGGCGGAGTCCCTCCGGTTGCGGTCAATGTCGCATTATAAGGAACCGCGACCGTGCCGTTTGGCAAAGAAGTTGTTGAAATAGCGAGTGGTTGTGTTGTTTGCGCTTGATTATTGATCGTGAATGAGACAACATCACTGAGCTGGGTTGTACCACCAACATTCCCTGATGCTACTACGGTATACGTTCCGTTGGGGTATTGAGTGGTGTCGATAGTAAGAATCCAATTTTTTAAATCGGTCCCCGCCTGCACCGCGTTAAGTGGATCAGATGGATTTGTCTTGCCGGGGGTAATGGTGAATTGGACCTCTGATCCATCGAGATTGGTGGTTGCTCGCAAGGTAAATGAGCCTGAAATCTCCTGATTCTGAGATGGTGTATTGATTGAGATTGTGCCTTGAATTGGTTGCTCTGTCTGCACGGTAAAGCTTACAGGAGTGCTCGGCACGCCATCTGTACTCAAAGAAGAATAAGCTCTTGCGACTACAGTATGATTACCGTCTATTAAAGTTGAAGGATCCACATTAGCGGACCATTCACCAGCAGCATTTGGATTCTGAGTAGCATCTATCGTCGGTAATCCATTCCCCAAATCAAACTCTACTCTGTCAGCTATACCTGTTACGATTGCAGTGAAAATTGTAGGTTGCGTTAATACCTGTCCATGATTCGGATTTCTCATTGTAATAGCCAACGATTCCTGAATTGAAACATTGAGGGAGGTTGATTGTTGAGTAGAAGGAATTACTGCAGTAATTGTGAAGTTACCACTTTGGGTAGCAGCCCAATCGGGGATTTGCCATAATGTGAAATTCGCGTCACCCGTAGCAGGAGTCAAAGGCAGCACAAATTCTCCTGTTGAGTTTGTAATTGAAAAAGAAACCCCAGGAACAGGAACTATCGTCCGCGCTCTCAAAATCAATTGATCTCCAACTAAGAAACTTTGCCCTGAAGCAGGACTTTCAATGGCGATAGCCTGAGGCTGAGTTTGAGCCGTACTGACAGCTGCACCAGCAATCAACAAAATTGCCGAATGAAATAAAATCGAAAGAGAAACAAAAACCGCTCCCCAAAAACCAATATGGAAATTATAAATATGATGTCTTTTTGTTGGCATAATCCTCACACACACGGATTGAGAGTAAATTATACCATAAAGCCCGCTATAAAGAACAGCGCCTCGCATGGTTTGAAACCTTGCGAGGCGCGTTTCCCGTTTACGGGAGTTCTTCTATCCGAGCCGCATTACTGCAGCGCGGTTCCCAACCCTCCATTGCTCGAAGCGCTGAAGGGAGGCATGTGGTCGACCGTTGCATTGGTCGGACCATGATAGACCTTGACCAGATGACCAGTGGAGTGACGATCTTCGACTGCGATCACCTGATCCCCCACAGCAACCGCGTCGGGGGCGTCGGTGGTCGGGATGTTGACCGTGGTGTTGCCGTCCCAGCTCGTGAAGAGCGCCCCGAAGGCTGCTCCGCTGTAGCAGACAACGAACCCGTCCATACCACGAGCTCGCAACGACTCCGTGGGGCCAGTACTCGACGGACTCGAAACCGACGTGACGACCTGAGCCCCTCCGTTCGTCAGGTCGTAGCAGGTGTACACATTCAGGCCGTTACTGATCACCCACCCGACATGACGCTTGTTGGCAGCATCCCAGAACACGTGGAAGGATTTCACGTTTGCCGTGATCGAAGACAGAGCCGTCGGTCCAACCGGGCTAGGCATCAGAATGAGAGGGTCGAGCTTGATCGTCATGAACTGATGCCCCGTGAGAGTAGCTGCTCCTGTGCCAGAGGTCACCCCAGCAACCGAGATCAGCCACAGCCCGCTCGACTGATCCAGGATGACGCTCATGGCCTGGGGTACGAAGCTCCCGAGGTCGACACGGCGGTACGTCTGATCCTTCAGGCGAACGAGGTAGACAGCATTGTCGCTGCCGCTCGCAGTCGCGATGACCGCGTAGTCGCTTGCCACCTCGTTGTGCTCCTGGTAGTGGATCACGTCGAACCCGGCGATGGTCGTGCCCGCCAGCAGCGCCCCCACTCCCGCATTGTTCAGCGGGGTGATCGCCATGGCGGAGAGGTCATTGGCGACCTCGACAACCACGAACACATCTCCAGGCGTCTGCGTCAGGAGCACGGCATTACCCACCGTCGAGGTCGCGCAGTCCATCACGACACGCTGGATGCCAGCAGAGATGTCAAACGGCGACAGCTGACCGCTCGTCTTGGTGGCATCGAGCTTGAACAGCAGGCCGTCGAACCCGGCATTGCCGGGGGCGAAGACATGCTGCGAACCAGCCGCGGTGAACCGAGGCCGGTTGACGTGCCCGTTGCCGCTCGCGATGAAGCGGTTATTGCTCGGCGTGCCGTCATTGGCCACCTCGAAGCTGTAGACACGACCGTTGTTGTTGATCGTGCCGTCCTCGCCGTTGAACACGACGTAGGTGGTCCCCGGATCGCTGTACGAGATCACCGGCCGCCCCCCGGGAGGGGCCTCCGCCGTGCGGATCAGGGTCTGGGTCGTCGTGTCATACACGTCCAGATAGAGCGTGTAGATTCCGGTCATGCTCAGACGGGGTGCTTCAGCCCAGGCGATGGCCTTGCCCTGGAGAACCTGGCGCAGCGAAGTGACCGCCGCCGTACCGCCATTGTCGTAACGCAGAGCGTACTGATCGCGATGGTACGACGAGAAGTCGCCGTGCAGACGGATCATCTTTCCCGACGTATTGGTCGGACGAGTGATCGAGCTCTGCTGAAGCTCGGGCATCTGAATGATGCTGATGCCGTTGAGCGAGAGCCCCGGAGGCGGAGGCGGCGGAGGAGGAGGCCCACCGCCGCCGGCCGGGTTGACCGTGACGTTGTGGGTCTGCTCGATGATGCCGCCCTTGCCGTCGCTGACGACGATCTTGAACGAAGCCGTCTGCGAGCTGGCCACGGCCGGCGCGGTCAGGCTGACGTTGGCACCGGCCGGGATCGAGCCGAAGCTCGGCCCGGCCGTCTGCGACCACGCGTAGGAGAGCGTGTCGCCGTCGCCGTCGGTGGCGCTGGCGTGCAGGTTCAGCGTCTCGTTGCTCTTGAGCGTGGACGGCGAAGCCGTCGAGCTCGTGAAGGCGGGGGCCGTGTTGTTGGCGCCGCCGCCGGGAGGAGGAGTGACGCCGCCGCCACCGCCTCCGCCGCCGCTGCTTCCGCCCTTGCAGCCAATGGCGGCAAGCGAACAGAGCAGGATGGCAAGACAGGAACCGACGACCCCGCGGGCCGCCGGGAAACGGCTATGCTTCATCATGATGATCTCCTCCGGCGGGGCGCCGGTCTGACTATTGGAAAGTACAATCAAGAACGGGGTTATTCCCCGCCTCGTCCTACTCACATTGTACTGTGGATAACGAAGCGAGGAAACAGGAAAACTTACTTGTTTTGAAAATATTTGTCAAGGGCTTGGTTTCATTTTTTCGCAAACTTCAGCAAATTGTCAGAACTGGTTGACGACAACACGAAAAAACCCGCGAAACACCTTGAAACATTGATAATTTTATGCATATACCCTGTCAAGCTAATATAACAATTGTGGATAATGTTTCTTATTCCCCCTGCTCCTTCTCATAACCTGGCCTGAATCGCCCGGAGCAAACTGTCAGCGGCTGTGGACAAGTTGCGCACGGAACCATGCAATTGTCCGCAAGGTTCAGGTGTACTAAACTGTTCAGGCAGGAGTTTCGGCTTCAACTCATTATCAATTCACTTATTTATTATGGAAGACGTACGCGAGCTCATAATCATCGGATCCGGCCCGGCGGGTTTGACCGCGGCTGTGTATGCCGCCCGCGCGGAATTAAAACCGCTGGTTCTTGCCGGCGCGACGCCGGGAGGTCAATTGATGCTGACATCTGAGGTGGAAAACTTTCCCGGATTTCCGGAAGGAATCGCCGGACCCGAATTGATGCAGAATATGATGGCCCAGGCAAAGCGTTTCGGGGCGGATCTGAAATACGAAAATGTCACCTCCGTTGACTTCTCCTCAAAACCGCTGAAAGTCATGACGGCTTCCGCAACCTATCAGGCAAAGGCCGTGATTGTTGCGGCCGGCGCGGAATCAAAATGGCTGGGACTGGATTCTGAAACCCGTTTGCGCGGAAGAGGCGTTTCAAGCTGCGCGACCTGCGACGGCGCATTCTTTAAAGACAAAAAAGTATTCGTGGTCGGCGGCGGCGATTCAGCCATGGAAGAAGCAACCTTCATCACGAAATTCGCATCATCCGTGACGGTTTTACACCGCGGAGACAAGGAGACCATGAAAGCATCAAAGATCATGCAGGAGCGCGCGATGAATAATCCCAAAATCTCCTTCATGTTCCATACCGAAGTTGCTGACGTACTAGGAGAAGACAAAGTCACAGGACTGCGCCTGAAAAATAATCAGACCGGAGAAGAAAGCGAAGTGGAAGCGGACGGCCTTTTTATCGCGATCGGACATAAGCCGAATACCGATATCTTCAAGCAAACGCTTGATGTCGATCATGTCGGATATCTCAAATGGAACGGCGAAACATCGGCCACCAATATCGAAGGTGTTTTTATCGCCGGCGATGTCTTTGATTACCGCTACCGCCAGGCAATTACCGCCGCCGGATTCGGCTGCATGGCGGCTTTGGACGCGGAACGGTATCTTGCTTCTCTTGAATAAAATCGTTCAAACAAAAAAGCGCGGAGCACATCCGCGCTTTTTCTTTTTGGTGATTACTCAAACAAATGATCCGTGGTGAAATGCGGAATTGCCGACCGGCGGAACGATGTCATCGCAGCACCAAGCAGCGGCTCAAGTTCCAGACGATCAGCCAGCTCGCATTGATGATTCAAAGGAACAGACGAGGTCTGCCTTCGTAACGGAAGCCCTGTTTCCTCTTGCAAGAATTCCGCCAATCCAGGCAAAGCAGCTCCCTGCCCCGTGACGACAAGCGAAAGATCTCCATATTGATACAGTTGCGCGAGCGTCCGCAAATCCGTTAACGCGCGAAGTACCGGCTTGAGCTGATCCTGAATCGTTTCATAGTAAACCTGCGGACCTTCATGCTGCCGGTCAAGACCTGCTCGGCGCAAAGCCGCACGCGCGGAAAGCGGATGCACCTGAAAAGCTCGGGCAAGTGTCTGCTCAAGCAAAGACGTTCCAAACGGCACATGGTCAGTCTGATGCAATCCAAAGGCATCGGCTAAAAAAGCATTGGTGCGGTTCGCGCCGATATACAAGCCTAATACCGGTTCTGAAACCTGCTGATCTTCATACAAGCCATGCAGCAAGGAAGCGGAGTGAGACAAAACCTGGTCAATATCAAGTCCGGCATCTTCAAGACTGCTGCGATAGGTATCAAGCTCCGAGGGATGAACAGCCGTCATGGAAAAATGATCCTCGTCATGGCCTTGCACGCAGAACAGCGGCTTATCTCCACCAAAATGCGCGCAGGCGATGCGCTTGAGCAAAGCATGGCGTTTGTCATGACTGGCTTGAGCTCTGATCTGGCGCTGAACAAAGAGGCGGTCGCAAAGACTCAAAACGATGCTGCTTCCCTGAAAGGATCCTTCCTGCGGCTCATTGAGCATGGAAGACAGCACATCCGTAAAATACGACTTGCGCAAAAGACTTCCTTTTTCGATCACACCGGAAGGCAGCTGTGCCTCTGCTCTCGCAGATACGCGAAAACCGCCTCCCTCTTGTTGAAGCTGCAGCGCGCGCAAAGCCGAGTCCTCGGCCAGCAGGATGATGGAAGAGCGATTATACGCCATAACATTGACACTTGTTCACCTATTGTAGCATAGATTTTTGAAAGGCCCCTGTGGTATACTCCAGAAACACGTTAAGGCGCATGCAGCAGACATGTATTTAGAAAAAATCGAAATCCAGGGTTTCAAATCGTTCGCGGACCGAACGATTTTAGAATTTCCTAAACCGCATTCGGGCCGCAATAGCGTGACCATCATTGTCGGACCGAATGGATCAGGAAAATCGAATGTTTCTGACGCGATCAAGTGGGTGCTTGGCGAACAGAGCATCAAGAATATCCGCGGGAAAAAATCAGAAGACGTGATTTTTGCCGGATCAGACAAGCGCGCGCGACTTGGATACGCCGAAGTTTCTCTGTATCTCAATAATGAAGACAAAACCGCGCCGATTGATTATGCCGAACTTGTGCTCTCGCGCCGCCTCTACCGCGACGGGCAAAGCGAGTACATGATCAATAAAAATCCGGTGCGGCTTTTTGATATTCAATTGCTACTCGCCAAAGCTCGTTTTGGAACAAAAAGCTTTTCCATCATCAGCCAGGGCATGATCGATTCCGTGCTTTTGGCTACGCCTTTGGAACGAAAATCCTTTTTTGACGAAGCGGTCGGTGTAAAAGAGCATCAGATCAAGCGGCACCAGGCTTTGAACAAGCTTGAACGCAGTGAGGAAAACCTGCATCAGGCAACGCTCCTCATTAAAGAGATTGAGCCGCAGCTCAGATCACTGACCAGACAGGTAAAACGACTGGAACAGCGTGAAGCGGTGCAGGCTTCCCTGCGCAATTATCAGCAGGAATACTATAACCGGCTGCTCAATGAATTGCGCCGAACAAAAGCCGCCCAGGCCGCTCAGATCGAGAATTTGCAAAAACAGATTGACGAGCTGACATTAGGCCTGCAAGACAAGCGCGCGCAGCTTGAAGCCATTGAAAAGTCTGACAAACGAAGCCAGGTATTTGACCAATTGCAGCAGGAAGTCGAACAGAAAAACCAGGAACGCAATAAGCTCTTGCGTGATTTGACCGTCATCAAAGGACGGCTTGAAATTGATCTTGAAAAACAAGGCAAGCTGAATCTCGCCTGGCTCTACCGCCAGGAAGAAGAAGTTACCGCGCGGCTGGTTGAGGTACAGAAAGAAATGGATCAGATCAAACAGGAACGCTCGTCTGCCGCGGCGGATCTGAAAATGAAAGACGAATTGCTGCAGGGGCTTAAACAGACGATTGAGGAAACCCAGACGAGTCTTTCCCGCCTGAAAGAAGAATTAAAAAATGAAGCGGCCAAAGGTCCGCTCAATGTCATCGCACGCCGGCTCAAAGAGCTGTATCTTCTCGTGCAGAAATTCAGTTCCAAACTGGTGAAAGCGTCAGCGGAAGAATTGCCGCAGCTGCAGGCGCAGGCGGAAATGATCCAGGCGCAAATCAATGAATTGTCGGACTTTGTTTCAACGGAAATCGGAGGCTTAAGCAAAGAAGAAGATGTCAAGCTCTCCGAATCCCAGGAGCTCTGGAATTTACAGCAAGCCCTTTCCGCCAAAACCGAGGAACAGGAACGGCTGCTGCCTGAACGAACCCAGCTGCAAATCAAATTACAGGTTCTTGAAGAAAAACTCCGTTTGAAAGAACGCGACCACAATCAGATCCAGCAGGAGCTTGGACGCATCAAACAGGATCTTTCCACGCAGCAGCAGGCTGAGAAAGGCAAGCTCGACAAATCCGCCCAGCAGGAGCAACAGGAAAAACTGCAGCACCAAATCGACGCGCTGGACGCGGATATTGCCGGTTTGCAGCAGAAACTTCAGAGCTTCAACGCGGAAGAGGAAGAAAAACAGAGCCGCATTTTCCAGCTTGAGCATCAGTACCGCGAATTGCAGCAGCAGATGACCCAGGTGCAGCAAAAGCAGCATCTTATTCAGGTCGAGAAGGCCCGCACGGAAACCAAGCTTGAAGATCTCGAATCTGAAATCCGTAAAGAGCTTGGCGAAATCACCGTGGTAGAAAAGCGTCCGGAAGATACGGAAAACGATCTGGACGCGCTGCCGACCGAGCATCTCTTTTCCCAGATTGAAAAGTTTAAATACCAGCTGGAATTGATTGGCGGTATTGACCCTGAAACGGTTTCAGAATACGAACAGGTAAAAGAACGGCATGATTTTCTTTCAACGCAGGTCGAAGATCTGGACAAGGCGATCAAGCATATTGAAGAAGTGATCCAGGAACTTGATAAAACCATTGTGAAACAATTTGACCGCGCGTTTAATTTCATCAACCGGGAATTTGAGCGTTATTTCCAGATTCTCTTTGGCGGCGGCAGAGCCAAATTGATCAAGATTCTTCCAGATGATGAAAACGACGCGGCGGCGCAAAACCCGTCCACGGATGAAACCGAGGAACAGCAAGACGGGATGACAGATGACGCGCAAGACGAAAAACCAATGACCCGGGCGAAAAAATACCGCCGCAGCGATATCAAAGGTATTGACATCTATGCATCCCCTGCCGGCAAAAAGCTTTCGACCATTGCCATGCTTTCCGGCGGTGAACGCTCGCTGACCTCATTGGCTCTGATTGCCGCCATTATCCATCACAATCCGGCTCCATTTATTTTGATGGACGAGGTTGACGCAGCTTTGGATGAAGCAAATTCCACCCGCATGGCCAACGTTCTAAAAGAGCTGACCAAGCAGAGCCAGTTCATTATCATCACCCACAACCGCACCATCATGAATATCGCCGACACCATTTACGGCGTGACCATGGGCAAAGAGGGTGTTTCAAAGTTGTTGTCTGTGAAGCTGGAAGATGTTGATAAGCATACAACAAGACTCTAATCAATCATGAGCTTTGTCGTTGTCCCCCGGTATGCCGCATTAATCTGTTCCATGTTGAGATTCTCATACGATAAATTCGGGTCGCAATAATGGCGTCCCGTTTTTATTTTTCCATCCTCCATTTCCAAAACGAGCACCAACGGCGTACGGTACACTTGACCCGTTTCCGGGTCCGGATAACTCTCGATCAGCTCCACCATCACCGTATTTTCTCCCTCGGCAATATTGCGAATATCATAGCTGCGTCCCTTGATACGGTAGACATCCTCCATTTCGGCTTTGATATCCATCTCGGTTGCCGGAAAAAGCTCTTCCCGTTTCGGTGATTTGTACATCCACGTCATAGTATAACCAGACGCCATTTTACCAAGAGCTGCTTGGACATCGCCATCCACTTCGTTTTTGAGAATCTCGAGAACTTGTTTGATAGAAAATGATTGGTTCATAGAATTGAAATTAGCTCGCGCGGGGGCTTCACAGCCGCGGCCTCTTCCGACAGGGAGAAGCGTTCGATAACCGTTGACAGGCTCTTCCCCTCCCCCTCGTCCTCAGTGATGATCGCGTCCTCAAGCGCAAGGTTCGCAAACTCGATCTGTGCCGTGAGTTCGCTCAAAGCCCGCGACATCTTCGTAGACTCCGGCAACCAAGACCGGCACGGCTGGTGGTTCTTGCCACCCATAAACACCTCTCAAATCACCACACATCTAAGAACGGTACCGGCGCATGGCAGTAAACCATCGCTAATCTATCACAAAATTTCTTCATGTCACAAACCCCACGCACAAACCAAAGCTAAGCTGCAATAATGAATTTCATCGCACAATTCTCCTTCTCCCCACGGATCGTAAACAAACAGCCCCCGAAGACAATCTCTCGTCTCGGGGGCCTTGTTGTTGGCCAAGCGGCCAAGCCGGCCTCTAGCGCTGGCTGATGCTGATCTCGCGGCCCGTCAGGAGCCACATGGACAGCTCCTGGTTGAGGATGTCCAGCGCCAGCGCGTTGTCCTGGATGTTCTGATCGGTCCCGATCAGCGGCACGACCACCTCGTCCTTGAAGTTGAGGCTGGGCTTGGGCTCGTGCGCCTTCCGGAGCAGGGCCGCCAGCCAGCTGCTCTCGCTGACCATGCCGTACCGGCCGCACCCGATCTTGTCGCCCAGGTGCTGCTTGATGTCGGGGTTGGGACCGTGGCTGATCGCGTGCTCGATGCTGTCGACCACGTGTTGGCCGAGCGGATCGTCCGGGAAGAGCACCTGCCAGGCGGGCAGGAGTTTCTTGGCGACCACCAGCAGCACCCGGCGGGTGAAGCTGTTGTCGTTGTCGAAGGACTGGAGCACAGGGCCGATGGGGCCGTTGCCCAGGTTCGCGAGCGCGCGGTGCACGGGGCCGGACTCGAGGAGCTTCTGGGCGGGCTCGTTGCCCAGCCAGGCCGCGAGCCACATCTTCTGGATGGTGGTCACACCCCGCTCGAGGTTGGCCTTCAGCTGATCGAGCTCGACATCGGCATCCACGCGGAGATCCTTGCTGAAACGTACGGTCATGCTTACCTCTTCTGAATTTCATCCAATCACAACAAAACTGACACCTATGTATACCATTATTTTTCGAACTAGTCAATCATGCCATTTTGTATTCTTTTCACCTGCATTCTATTGACCTTTTCTGAAATTCTTGGTTAAATACGGCCATGCTCTGATGCTCTTGAGGGTACCGTCAATTCTCTCAAGGCACTCTTATAAAAACGAGGTCTATCCTCGTTTTGCATTAAAATGAAATCACATGCTGAAGATTAAACTCTCTCGCGTGGGGAAAAAGAAGCAGCCGATCTACAGAATTCTTGTCATGGAACATACCAAAGATCCATGGGGAAATTACCTCGAAAATGTCGGCACTTATAACCCACTGACAAATCCAGCAACGGTAACACTCAAAGAAGACCGAGTGAAACACTGGATGTCGCAAGGCGCGCAGCCAACGGATTCCGTTCACAATATCCTGGTTGAAGCCGGCCTGATCAAAGACAAGAAACGCAATGTTTCTAAACTTGGAAAAGCAGCCAAGACAGCGATCAAAGAAGCAGCAGAAAAGGCAAAAGAAGAAGCCAAGGCAAAGGCCGAAGCCGAAAAAGCTGCCAAAGAAGCAGCCGAAGCTCCAGCAGAAACACCTACTGAAACAGAAACACCAACCGAGGAAAAGAAAGACGAAGCTGCCGTGTAAGGATGTATTCCTGCCCCTCCCTCCGGGAGGGGTTTTTGTTTGTAAATCTTCCTTAAAACGAACACGCCCCGGCAAGCCCTGAAAGGCTTGCCGGGGCGCTTGATGCCGCGACGAGGATCAGACGGCGAGCGCGCGGCGGACACCGTGGATGAGCCTGGGGAGATCGCCGGGCTTGCACATGCCGTTGGCCAGGTACGCCTTGACGATGCTGGCCGTCGCCTCGATGCCCTCCGGGGTCAGCACAGGGGCATCCTTTTGTGCGAGGTCCGCCATCTCCGCGATCTTCTTCTTGAGCATGAGCTGGCGGTTGAAAGGCGGAACCACCCTTCCCTTCCTCCAATTGTAGTAGGTGGAGGGAGTGACCTCCAGCTGGTCCGCCATCGAGCGGATGTTGAGACGATGAAGCTTGCGCCTCTGTTCGAGGTCGGCAAAGCTGAGATGAACCCACTTGGGCTTTCGCGACCGATGCTTCTTCATGTCCCCACCTCCTTGTTCTTGAGGGACTGAGGACCGTAGCATGTGGCAAAGCATCGGTCAAGCCTTTAGCTTGCGCTGAACCTGCCTGAGAAGGTCGACGGCATAGTCGTAGCGCGCCCCCTTCAGGGAAAAAACCTGCTGGTACTGCTTTGGGGGCAGAATCCGGCAGGCTCCGCGCATCTTACGCCCGGTATAGAACTCCTTGAGCGGAACCTGCGTGATTGCCGGCTTTCCCGGGCTCGCGTGAATAACGGTCTGCTCGCCGGCATAGAGCCCGACATGCCCCACGCCGTTTTCCGGATCATCCGCGTGGAAATTCTGCGGGCCGGTCGCAAAGACGAGGTCTCCGGGAAGTAATTCGTCCATGCCGACCGGAGCGCCCGCGCCGCGCTGATCCGCCGAGTAGCGAGGAAGTCGGATCCCCATCAGCGTGAAGAGATATTTGACGAAGCTTGAACAATCAACACTCTGCGGCGCTTCGGTTGTACCCGCAGAAAGACGATAGCAGCCGGTTCCGACCAGCTGCTTTGCTTCCTGCACAATGTCGATCTCGACGGGGATCAGGCAGAGCTTTCGAACAAGCATGCCCATCAGCTCTTTGCGATCGATTACCGGCCAGTCTTCGCCGCCCTCGCACCAGCGAAGATCAAACAAAAGCCGATCATTGGATGTCGGCAAATTCCGGATCATGTTTTTCCCTCCTAGTTTTTTACAAAAAACCGCCCGGAAGGATGGTTCTGAACACATTCAATGCCAGCCTTCAGGTCAGTTTTTCCGAACGTACCAAATATGCCAAAGGAATCAACGTTGCCAAACATTCTCTGAGCAGGTTTGGAAACGTTTGGCGCGTTTGTGGTCGTTCTGATCCTACGAGAGTGTTATCTTTCTAAACCCTCTCTTCCCTTTTTGCAACACGTCGCCGTCTTTCAGCTCGATTTTTGCCTCCGTGCTTTTCATCACTTCCCCGTTCAATTTCACCGCCCCCTGCTCAATCATGCGGCGGGCATCGCCTTTGCTTGAACAAAGTCCTGAATCAACAAGCACGTCAACAAGCATCATCATTTTTGAAGCCGGGGTGAATGCTTCCATTTCTTCTGGCAACGCGCCTTTTTGGAACTGGTTGATAAATGCCTGTTCGGCTGCCTGCGCGGCCTTTTCATCGTGATACATTTTTACAATTTCGCGAGCCAGGCGCATTTTCGCGTCACGTGGATTGGCCCCATTCTTCATATCCGCTTCAATGGCCGCAATTTCTTCCATAGATATATCGGTTGCCAACGTGAAGTACTGGACGATCAGGTCATCTTTGATGGACATGACTTTGCCGTACATGTCATTTGCCTCGGCCGTAATCGGGATATGGTTGTTAAATGTCTTGCTCATTTTGCGGCCGTCGGTTCCCTCAAGCAGCGCCATGGTCATGACATGCTTTTCCTCATTGCGAAGCTTTGACTTGAGCGTGCGGCCGGCAAGCATATTGAAAAGCTGGTCTGATCCGCCAAGCTCAAGATCAACATCCAACGCAACCGAATCATATCCCTGCATCAATGGGTAAAGGAATTCGTGCAGACTGACGGGGCGACCTTCGTTGATGCGCTTTTCAAACATGTCACGCTCCAGCATTTGCTGCACGGTGAAATTGGCAGCCAACTCAATCACATCGGCAAAGGAAAGCTTGGCCAGCCAATGGCTATTGTATTTGAGTTCAACAGGATTTTCTCCCTCAAAGCGGAGAACTTTTGCGGCCTGCTGCTGATAGTCTTTGGCGTTTTCAAGTACCTGTTCGGTGGTCAGCACCTTGCGCATTTCATCTTTGCCGGTTGGATCGCCGATCAAAGCGGTGAAATCGCCAATAAGCAAAATAACGTGATGCCCCCAATCCTGCAGCTGGCGAAGTTTGCGCAAAGCAATCGCGTGTCCGATATGAATGTCCGAGCCGGTCGGATCAATACCGAGATAAACACGGATTTGCTTGCCATCAACCAGATCTTTTTCAAGTTTCTCACGGTCAATAACCTCGCTCACGCCGCGGGTGAGGAATTCGTTTATTTGTTGTTGTGTTGGTTGCATATAATGTTTCTGTGTTCTGTCATCCCGATCGGGGGGCCAGCGGAGCGGCGGGATCTCTTCTCTCGCAAAAAACGCTCTCTACATGCCCCGTCTCTAGGTATGAGATCCCTCGGCTGACGCTCGGGATGACGAATCTTATGACAATGCCGTTATCTGTTGCTTGATTGATTCAGACTTCATTTTCGCTTCTTCCAGTCTAGCACGTTCGGCGGAGACAATCTCTTCGGGCGCGTTTTTGGTAAATTCTTTATTACTCAATTTCTTTTCAAGGCCTGCCATGTACTTTTCAACGCCGGCAAGTTCTTTCTTGAGCCGTTCCACTTCTTTGGCAAAGTCGATCAGGCCTTCCACATACAGGATCAGCTGCGCGCCTCCTGAAAGATGATAAGTCACAGCCTTGCCTGTTCCCTGTTCAATGACGGCAAGCTTGCCTCGCTTGGTCAAAAGTTCGATATTCATATCCGCCGCCCCCTTCAGGCTCACCTGCAATTCCGTGGAGAACTGGATCTTAAACTCGGCATGCGCATTTCGAACGGCCGTCAAGATTTCTTTATACAGACCATATTCTTTTTCGGCAGCTTCATCAATCAAGCCGCTCTGTACTTCCGGCCATTTTGCCGTAATAAGATGCCGCTCTTCCCCGCCAATCTGCTTATAGAGAACTTCGGTGATATACGGCATATATGGATGCCAGAGTTTGAGGAGATTTGTCAGCATGTACAACAAAATCTCATCTTTTTCGCCTTCGACTTTGGCATCTTCAACATACCAGTCTGCCAGTTCAGACCAGGTAAACGCGTAGAGATTTTCCCCAGCGGGCGAGAATCGAAATTGCTCGATATGATGATTGGTTGACGCGATCAGCTGCTGGAAGCGGGATAAAATCCATTTGTCAGACAAGGTTTTTGGCTGCGGCGCGTCATGCACCAAGCGTGGTTCCTTGACCTGCATGAGAATAAAGCGCGCGATGTTCCAAAGCTTATTCACGAAATTGCGATAGCTTGCAATTTTTTCTTCGTTCAGGCGCGTATCATTGCCCGGTGTCGTGCCAATAACAAGGCTGAGACGAACCGCATCGGCTCCGTATTTGTCGATCATGTCCAGCGGATCGATGATATTGCCAAGCGATTTGGACATCTTTCTCCCCTTTTCGTCGCGAACAAGACCATGGAGGTAGACATGCTCAAATGGACGCTCGCCAAGAACGTAACCGGTCATCAGAATCATGCGTGCCACCCAGAAAAAGAGAATGTCATATCCTGTTTCCATGACATTGGTAGGATGGAAACGAAGGTCCGGGCTTTGTTTCAACCACGCATCAAGAGACAAATCTTTTTTCTCCGGATCAAGCAAGGTTGACCAGGTCCAAAGTGCGGAAGAAAACCAGGTATCGAGCGTGTCCGGGTCTTGTGTCCAACTCTCTCCTTCAGGAGGCACAACACCGACATACATGTCTTTTTCAGTTTTTGAGCTTTTCAGATTTTCAGTTTTGTCTTTGTACCAAACAGGAATTCTGTGCCCCCACCAAAGCTGGCGGCTGATGCACCAGTCGCGCAAATTATCAACCCAGTGGAAATAGGTTTTTTCAAAACGCTCAGGAATGATTTTCACATCACCGGAACGTACCATGTCCTGCATCATCGAACGCAAGGAATGTGTTTCTCCTTTGTACTGGATCGCTTCTTTTTTGACATTCACAAACCACTGTTCCATGATTTGCGGCTCGATGATTCCCTTAAAGCGGTCGCCGCGCGCGACATTATGCTTGTAGTCTTCATCAATGCTGATCAGCAAGCCTTTCTTTTCAAGCTTTTCAACAATTTCATCGCGCGCTTCATCAATGCTCATACCGGCAAATTCCTGCGCGATCGGCAAGAGCCTGCCATTCAAATCAATGATCTGTTCTTTATCAAGATTGTGCCGCTCGGCAATTTCAAAGTCGATGACACTATGCCAAGGCGTAATGGTCATGACTCCGGTTCCAAATTCAGGATCGGCCGCTTCATCTTTGATGATGGTCGCCGTGATCGGACCGTTGATCCATTCCACTTCGATTTGCTGTCCATGCTGATATGCTTTGTAGCGCTCATCGTTTGGATGCATGACGACGTATTTGTCGCCGAACTTTGTTTCAGGGCGCGCGGTGCCGATTTCAAAAGGACCATACTTGAAGGTATAGAACTTTGCTTTCTCTTCGCTGTACTCGATTTCGTCATCGGCCACGGTTGTCTGGCCGATCGGATCCCAGTTGACGATGCGATGCCCGCGATAGATCAAATCGTCATTGTACATTTTGACGAATACTTCGCGCACCGCCTTATTGCGGACTTCATCCATGGTATAGGCCTCGCGGTCCCAGTCCACGCTTGATCCTATTTTGCGCATTTGATTGCGGATGGTGTCTTGTGAATCCGCCACGAATGCTTTGACGCGCTCAAGGAATGCTTCGCGGCCAAGATCATGGCGAGACTTTCCTTCTTCTTTTTTGAGAATGCCCTCGACTTTGGATTGCGTGGCAATAGCCGCGTGATCAGTGCCGGGCAACCATAAAGCAGCGTCCCCCATCATGCGGTGCTGGCGGATCATCAAATCCTGAATCGCAAGCATGGTGGCATGCCCTACATGCAAAGTCCCCGTGGCATTTGGCGGAGGCAGGACAATGCTGAACGGTTTGCCATCTGGATGCACTTCAGGCTTGAAGAGTTTTTTCTCTTCCCATTCTTTATAAATCCTGTCTTCAAATTGTTTTGCGTCGTAGGTTTTTGGCAATTCCATAGCAGAAAAAAAGGCCCCGATTGGGGAAAGACAACAACGAGCGAAGGTTTTCAGGCTTTTTCCCGTCACCTTCGGCCCGGAATTCGATAAACTCCGATACGTCCTAAACCTATCAAAAACAAGGGGTTATGACAATCAAATGCTAGACAAAATCTGGTTTTTTCGGTATGGTTCCGCCGCTTTTTCTAAAAGCATTACGAACCTTCAAAATAGGAGTTTGGCATGACGGACCGCATGTTCTATGGCTGTTCCCTGCTGCTGGTTCTCATCGTTGCCGCTCTCTTTGCCCTGGGCGTGCGTATCTCAAATCCGCCCTCCAAGATCGTACCGAGCGCTCCGGCCGCCGTTGCTTCGCAAACGGGTCCCCGCACTCAGTCCGCCCCGCCTCTGGAAGCAGATGCCTACGTGCTTATCCCCTACGAGCAAGCGGGCGGGATCGGCCAGCTGATCAACTACGGGATCAAGCGGGAGCTTAACGGCCGGATCTCGGTGACCCCCTCAAGCACGCTGATGCAGCGCGCGAGCGGCAGGCGGTTCACCACCATGGGACTGGCCGGAGCGCCGGATTTTCCTTCGGCGTACTGGTACGTGATGGATCTTGCGAGCAACCAGCAATCGCTGGTCCAGTACTCCCCGCTCCAAGCGGACGGAGCGCTAAAGGAAACGCCAATTCACGACGGCTCTCATGTGACTGAGGTACTGAACCTGAACCGCGACATGTTCTATGTCAGGGCTCGCTCAACGCTTGAGGGCTGGATCCATACCATCGTCAAAAGCGGATCAACGGCCAGCACGTTTCACGCGTCTCAGCTTGGACGGGCTTCGCTTACGCCGTTGATCGCCGTCAAGGACGCTCAAGGTACGGTTCTTGGCGCCGCTTTCGGCAGTGTCGATCCGGCCGGCGTCTACCTCCTCGGCACGAACGGACAGAGCCAGGGACATACGCGTCTGAGAAACCAGCTCTTCGTGCAGAGCCTGGCCGTACAGCAAGAGCATGACGAGGCGCGCCTCTTTGCCTTTGGCATGACCGCTGATGGCAAACCCAGCGTGAGTTTCTTTCGTGTGCGGGCGAATCAAACCCTGCTCTACGAAGGAACCCGCGTCTTGTTCTGTGATCCGGCTCCAGCGAGTGCCGGCATCGGACAGGCCTTCGTTCATGAAGAAGACGGCAAGCGCATTGCCTCGCTCTTCTTCTGGGACGATCCGTTCATGCGTAGATTCAACCTGGACGAAGCAAAGCAGGAATCAAGCCTGGACCTCAGCCGATTCTTTGAAGCAGGGGGAACTCAGCTCGAAGTCCGGCAGGCTGTTCCTCTCACGCGAGGCAGAGGCCTCTTCGCCTTCACCGTGCAAGCGACGCAAGCCGACGCTAGCCTTGCTTCACGGCTGATCGTGGCCGCGGAAAACGGATTCCATTCGTTTGAAGCATCGGCCATCAGCAATGGCCTGGCAGCCGGACCAAGCTGGATCGCCTGGGATACGAGATCGCAAGGCCGCAACCTGGCTGACGAACTCGTTCTCATCGATCTTGAGGGGCCGCTTCACCGCGAACCTCTCAGAATCCCAATGGGTGCAAGGTCGCCGGCTCGGCCGCTTCCAAGCCAACTGCTCATGCTCGAGCGGTAACCCGCATGGCGGGGTATGGACGTTCCACGCGTCTGTACCCCGCTGTTTGCTATTTACTCCTAACAGGGCTTTTGACCTGAACACAGCCAATTTTCAAATACATGTCACTACTGCCTGACAATCAACCAGGAAAGGCTTGACAGCCAATGAAATCGGGCCTATATTGATTTGATTCTCTAAGAATCCGCATGCTTGGCGAGAGAAACATAAGATCATTTAGATTCCCTCTGCCGCCAAGAGAAGACCAATAGACTTCTCGGAATTCATAGATCAATAGACAAGCGCTGACGCGAATATGTCTATGGCTCTAAAAAGTCTATACCCTATTGGTCTTTGCCAGAGCGGGTTTTTTCTTTCTATGGCAAAACCGATTCAGCAACAAATTTTGCAGCTGCTTGAGGAACGCACATCCATCGCGATTGTTTTGCCTCAGACGCCATCCATCGACGCACTTGCCAGCGCGATGGTCTTGCAGCATTGGTGCCAGGAAAAAAATAAGCAGGCGCAAATTGTTTCCGAACAATTTCAAATGAATGACAAACTTGCTTTCCTGCTTGAAGATACCGTTGTTGAATCAAAGCTCAATTTGAAAAAGCAAACCTTCATTGAGATCGACACAAAACAATTCCCTGTCGCCGATTTGAGCTATCAAAAGCACGACGACGTATTGCGCGTTGTGCTCACGCCAAAAGACAAGGCTCTCATGCCAAACGCGTTTCGTTTTGAAAGCGGACCGTATCAATTCGACCTGATTATTGCCATCAACGCAGTTGAACTCGCCGCGCTTGGAGAAATGGCCAAAGAGCACAAAGAATTTTTTGAACAGATCCCGCTGGTCAATATCGATCACCGGGCTGAGAATGAACAGTATGGACATTTGAACTGGATTGAGCTGACTTCTTCATCCACTTCGCAAATGCTGTACAACTTGTTTTATAAAGACACGACACCGTCAAAACGGCTTGCGACTCTTCTTCTGGCCGGCATCATGGACGCAACGCATGCATTCCGTTCCAAGAATCTGAGCTCGGAGACGCTGGCCATTGTCAGCAATCTGCTGCAGGCAGGCGCCGAACATGAACAGCTGGTCAATCATTTGTATCGCACGAAAAGCGTGGGACTTTTGCGATTGTGGGGCTACGCGCTTGACCATCTTCAGGCCGACCGCGAACACGCGCTCGCCTGGAGCCTGATTCCTAAATCCGTTTTTGAAAGCACAGGCACAACCAAGCGCGAAGTCAATGACCTGATGGATGAAATTCTCAGCCATAGCCCGGAAGCTAGAACCGTACTCATCTTCATGGATGGCGAAGAAAAAAATACCGTGGAGCTTGAAGCGCAAACCACGCCGCCGCTTAATGCCAAAGACTTGCTTAAAGACTGGCAGCCGGTGGGCAGTGAACGCCGTGCCTTAGCTATTTTGCGCAATATAAGCCTCTCGCAGGCTGAAGAAACCGTGGTAAAGACCGTCAAAGACCGCCTCTATTCTGTCTTGAAAAAGTAGCTTTATTCCCTTAAGATGATCTTGCCCACAGATTCTTGCCATCAGGCAAGTTTTGTTTTTCAGCTTGAACAATTCAATGG
This sequence comes from uncultured Gammaproteobacteria bacterium, assembly GCA_964503955.1. Classification (GTDB taxonomy): domain Bacteria; phylum Patescibacteriota; class Patescibacteriia; order VMEV01; family CAYQCH01; genus CAZDCG01. The sequence continues at coordinate 49,783 of CAZDCG010000003.1, read as the reverse complement.
GGCTATAGCTCAGCGGTAGAGCACCATGCTTATAACATGGAAGGCGATGGTTCGAATCCATCTAGCCCCACTGAGTTGTGCAAGCCCCGCACCATGGGCCTGTAGCTCAGTTGGCTAGAGCGCTTCCATGGCATGGAAGAGGCCAGGGGTTCAAGTCCCCTCAGGTCCACCATAAAAAACTCCAGCAGATGCTGGAGTTTTTTATGGAAATCTATCTCTCGTTTCTAAATCCACATCTAGATCTAAACCAGGTTCTACCCTATGCCCCACATCTTCCATCTCGTCCCCGATAACATGCGGGGAGATACGCTTTACCCGCTTAATCAGCTGAAGGATTTGTATCCTGATCTTTATCGTGAAGAGATTTCTAAATATGAAGGGCGTAAAGAGGTCATGGAACAATTCATTCCAAAACTGAATTGTAAATGGAATGATGTTTTACACTTTACCGCGATTGATCCGCGGGTCATCAAGCAGGCGCTGATTGTAGCCGGTGGCAATCCTCCTGAGATGCGGTTCTTTGAGATTGATCCCTCCACATTGCCTGAGTCTTCAATGATCTATCTTTACAAAGAAGAACAGGATCACATCGATGAAGAGGAAATTGTGCCGCTGGATGCCACAACCCTTGCACAGGCCGCGATTCTTCCTGAACGCACAAAAGTTTACTACAAAGAAGCCTATGTAAAGAGACTGAGACCGCTTCTCTTTCCCTTTGTTGCCCACGTCCTTGTAAAGGCTCCCGTTCAAATCGACCCAACAGACATCGTGGTTGTTTGATTTAGGTCTGCAGAATCCTCTCTTCCCTTTTTCCCAACCTTGCGCTAAGCTTGCTTCACAATCTCGTCTCGTACAATTTACTTTTCTGAAGCGCAAGGCATACGCCCTCGCGTTTCTTTTTTTATGCATGCACATACTATCGCCACGAGATTGAAACAGAACTGGAAGTCAGGACTTACTGTTTCTCTGGTCTCCATCCCTCTTTCCATCTCGCTGGCAATCGCGGCCAATGCCACCCCGACCATGGGTATTATCACCGCCTTCTGGGCGGGACTTGTGGCCGCTTTTCTTGGAGGAAGCCATTACAATATCGTGGGGCCGACCGGCGCATTGTCCGGAATACTGGCTGCCTATGCCATTACCAATGGAGCGCAAAGCCTGCCTATGCTGGCGATTGTCAGCGGGGCGATGATTTTTGTCAGCTTCCTGTTGCGGCTTGAACGCTATATCATTTTTATCCCCTCAAGCGTGATTCATGGCTTTACCCTTGGCGTGGCTTGTATTATCGCGCTTGGACAGCTCAATTTCGCCTTGGGTCTGCCTGCCTTGCCGTCGCATGAGAAATTCATCTCCAATCTGATTGAATCCCTGCGGCATCTTGGATCTATTGACCCGGTTACCTTTGCTATTTTTGCGCTCAGCACAACCTTTCTCTTTGTGTGGCTGAAAATCGCGCCGAAATTCCCCGGCCCGATCCTGCTTGCTCCCGTTGGTATTCTGCTAGGATATTTGTCTTCCATTGGCGCGCTGCCGTTTACCCTGCAGACGCTTTCAACAAAATTCGGCGATATTTCCGCAAATCTCTGGCAAATGCCTGTTCTAAGCATGTCTGGATTTTCCAAGCAGCTCTTTGTCACGGCAATGGCCGTGGCTCTGATCGCCATTATTGAAACCCTGCTATCTGCAAAAATTGCCGATGGGATGACGAAAACGAAATTTCAACCCCGCAAGGAAATGTTCGGCCTTGGCATGGCTAATATGGCGAGCGGTTTAGCAGGAGGCATTCCTGCCACGGCAGCCCTTGCGCGCACGGCCCTGAATGTAAAAAGCGGCGCGAATCACCGGACTTCATCCATGGTCTCAAGCATCATGATCGGGCTGATCTCCTTGCTTTTGCTGACAAGCTTTAAGTATCTGCCCCTGTCTTTTGTGGCGGCAATTCTTGTGTATGTGGCGGTGCGCATGATTGAAGCCCAGCATTTCGCGCATTTGTTCAAATACGACCGCGTGGCCTTTGGACTCTCGCTGCTGGTGGCCTTGATTACCGTGGTGGAAGACCCGATCATTGGTATTCTCGTCGGCTCAACGGCTTCATTGCTGTTCTTTGTCAAAAAGCTTTCGCGCGCGCAAAGCGAACTGACCTTAAACAAAAACAAGGAAATCATCGCGCGCCTTACTCCGCCCCTATCCAATGAAGAGTTGGAATCAAGTTGCGCCGATCTGCTGGTCTACCGCTTTTCGGGGCAGATGACCTATATCAACGCGCAGTCGCATCTTGAAACGTTGCGGCAGGTTCCATCTTCGGTTCAAACCATTGTTCTGAGCTTGCGCAGCCTCTTTTATCTTGACGTGGACGGGCTGGATCATTTGGCGGAAATTGTTCAAATGCTTGAAGACCGCAAAATCACCGTGCTGATCAGCGCGCCCGGCCCGCTGATTCTGCCGCTTTTGTCTCAGGAAAACTGGTATCAGCGTAAAGCCGCCTCAGGCGAGGTTTTTGACCATACGCATGAAGCGCTGCAGTCAATTGGCTGTCCTATCTCTATGGTTCAGATCGCGCAATTGTCTAAAAAACCTGCCCGCAAAAAAACAAAATTCAAACAAAAGTAGCATCTCCCTTTGTATTCGTCAGAAACAGTTCAGCGGCCGGATCGCGCACCCTTTGGAGGTAGTTGATCCGGCTGTTTCATCAATGAGGTTTGATCATCATACGCCAGTGTCTCTGGCAGAAAACTATTTCCACATTGTCAAAAGCTTTTTGCCTTGGTATGATCCGATCGTCTTATGAACAAGCTTTCATACAACATGATGACAATGATGTCCCGGCCGCTTTGCGGTTGAGATTGGTGATCCTCTCGTTTGATCATTAGCTCAGCCGAAAACGGCTGTTTTTATTTCTATGTTTTGCACCATTATCAATGATTGCAAGGATGAAAACGCGTTCGGGCGCCAGGCAACCCGCGCAGCTGCTTTGCTTGGCTGCCCTGTTCAGACCGTTGGCGTGAAAACGGATCTTGAAGCGGCGGGAAATCTCATCGATATGCTGGACGCCGCTGAAGGCGGCAAAGGCGTTGTTCTTGTGAACGTGGCACCCCGAAACGGCAAGGCAAAGAAATGGCCCAATGGAACGCCGTTTGGATACTTTTTCCATGGCAAAACGCTTTGTGTGACAAGCATCGACGGGCAGACGCTGTCCCTGGTGAAAAAGCTTGGCCTGGTCGATACGATTCATGTCTTTGACATTCCAACCGTGGTAAACAGCCTTGCGGAATCCGGCAGCTTGTCTGCTGAATTGGCAAATGAGATCAGCCAGACCCAATTCCGCAGTTTTCAATTCACTCCGCGCGCTGCAGCCTGGCTGTTAAACGGCATTGATTTGCCCGCCACGCCAATGCCGGTCAGCGAGATTGCTGATCCAATACCAGGCGTCTGGTGGATTGATAATTTTGGCAATGCAAAAACATCTCTGCTGCACGGAGAAGAAATGCCAATCGACTTGCCGCATTATGAACGCCTCAAAGACGTACCTGACGGCGAATGCGCCATTGTTACGGGAAGTTCGGGCATCGGCAATAAACGATTTCTTGAAATCGTCTGCCAGGGCGGAAACGCGGCTAAAGCGCTTGGCTTAAAAAACGGTCCTTTTGATCAGGCGGGTTAGGTAAAGCAACGCACCCAGAACTCCCCGCCATATTTATGCCTGTTCGTAAAATAGTTCGCCCCCTCTTTTCTAGAGGGGGAAGTTACTCTCTCCTCCCCCTAGAAAAGGGGGATTGAATCTACTATCAAGCATCAGAAAACATACAAAGGGGGTTCTCGATATAAACACCCACAAATCTCAACCCATCAACACGTTAACAAAGAACAAAAAGCCCCCTGATGGTCAGGAGGCTCTTTTGTTTGTAAGTGGTTTGGCGTCTTATCGAGACACGCTGATCGCGGTTGCATTATCAGTATTGCACGAACCGACGGTCAGGCGTCCATTGGCGGTACGTTGGATATAATAACCAGTTGCTGCTGCAGAACCAAAAGCTGCGTCAGGGTCCATCGGAATCGAAGCGAGATATTCATCAACTAAATCACCTGCCAAATTCAAACATGTAGCTGGGGTAGCACCTCCTTTTGGACAGGTATCGCATGCAGAACCGGTACCAAGCTGCCTCACTGTAGCATCGATTCCCGCCGGCAAATCGCCGTCATGGTCTACCTGATGTTTCAATACCGCATTCAAAATAGAGACCACTTCCGCGCGGCGGCGTGCATCACGTGCATCTCCGAAACGTTTTGCCGGATCTACCGCTACGAAAATGATCGCAGCTAAAAGCCCGATAATGACGATCACAACCAATAATTCGATGAGAGTGAAACCTTTTTGTTCAGATTTGTACATAGAGATCTAAGATTAACGCGATACACTGATTGCCGTAGCGTTTTCAGGATCGCACGCTCCAACGGTGATACGACCGTTTGTTGTCTGGTTAAGATAATATCGCGTATTATTCGCGTCACCGGTATCCGGATCCATTGGAATGGAAGCCAGATACCCTCCCGTCGTCACAAGATCATCGGTAAGATCAAGACACTCATCTTCCACTGCGGCGGCAAGAAAGCCCCCACAAGCCGCACTGCAGCCCGAAGCATCTATTCCAAGTATCTGATAGGTTCCAGGTGTCGCATCAATATCAGCCGGCAGGTCACCGTCATGATCGACCTGGTACTTCAATACCGCATTCAAAATAGAGACCACTTCCGCGCGGCGCCGCGCGTCTCGCGCGTCACCGAATCGCTGAGCCGGGTCAACCGCCACGAAAATGATTGCGGCCAAAAGACCGATGATGACGATCACCACCAGAAGTTCAATGAGGGTGAACCCTTTTTGTTTTTTGTCATGCATAGGAATAAGATTAGGACGTTTAGTTATCGGGAAATGCTGATTTGCGGCGCGCTTTCAGGATCACAAGCTCCTATCGTGATGCGCCCGGTCGCGGAACGATTCACATAATAATCCGTATTTGTGACCGTGCCTGTATCTGGATCCATTGGAATAGAAGCAAGGTATTCATCAACCAGAGCCGCGGTTACATCAAGACAAGCTTCTTCGGTCGCAATGGCCGTGCATGAGGCGTCGCAGCCGGAAGGTGCGGTCCCCAGCACCTGCGCCGTACCCGGATCGGAATCGATCCCGGCCGGCAAGTCGCCGTCATGGTCAATCTGATATTTCAGAATCGCATTCAACAGCGAAACCGTTTCCGCCCTTCTCCTCGCGTCGCGCACATCGGCAAATCGCTGCGCAGGATCAATGGCGACAAAGACAATGGATGCAAGCAAGCCAATAATGACGATGACAACCAGCAGTTCAATGAGCGTAAATCCTTTTCGGCTATTTTGCATAATCCTTGTGCCTAAGTATACCAAAATCACGAAATGAACGGCAACCCAACCTGTGGACTAGACCGGTTCAATCGGCAGAGCGGAACGAAGCACATTAATGCCTTTTGACGCATTCTCGCGATAAATGCCTCTTATTGCCGCGCCGAATGCCTGAGACATTACCCCTTCCTGCACCAGCGTCAGCTCAGGTTTGTACTTTGCCCAGGGCGTGAGCTGAACCAGATGCATTCCCGATTGCTTTTGCAAAGACTGGATAAATTCAGGAATAAAGACACCTTCTCCGTTCAACAGAATTCTCGTGATTTGTTTTTTCTGCTCATGAGCAAGCTGATCATAAAATTCTTTGTGTTCCACAAATTCCTGCAAGATGCGCTTTTGCGCCGCAGACAGGCATTTCTGAATCGGCTTGGCTTTAGGGTGGCTGAGCGGCCGCACCCCCGCTTTGAACAATGCTTTTTCCGCGGCTTCTTGCTTCACGCCCAGATCAGCGGCAATCCTGCCGGCCCAGTGGTCGATCCCTTCATCTTCAATAACGGATGATTGGTGAATGCCGTTTTCATCGAGCGTGGCAACAGCCACTTCTTCCCGGCCAATGGTCGCGTATAAAACAGGTTCGGGGAAAACGGAACGACGGAAATAGAATCTTGTTGAAGAAAGTATTTCGGGCTCGACAACTTTCACATCGATTTGCGCTTTTGCAAACGCGGCACGGTACGGCATCAATACATCGCGGGGAATAGCGATCGAGTAAAAAGAACTGAACGATTGATTCTGCCGGACAATGGTCCAATCCCAGAAGAGATCATCTGCGGCGAACGGCACTGACAAGGTTGTTTTTTCAAGCGCGGACGCTCTTGGCGATTTGACTTCAGCCTTTTTCATCTGAAACGTCGTATGGAAACACTGGTGTTCGGGAAAAGAAAAAATCACCGGCGCATTTGTAAAGGATCCGAAATCCGGTTTTTCTCTGAACCGGCGCAACGCTTCTACCAAGGCATCGCTGTCGGCGAGCTTGCCTGAAACAATGGTGTCGCGGTGAAGCGGAACTTTGGACCACCCCGCAATGGCATATTCATTGCCGGATGGTTTGCCGATCAGCTGGACAGCCGTAAGCATATCGGATGTGATATGCAGACCGATATATCCCTTTCGTTTCGAAAATACATGAATCCATTTCATACTTATTCTTTCCACTGCGTAAGATCAATGCCCTCAGCCGTCGCGTCTGCATTAGCGAGTAAATCAACCTCCAATTCAAGCGTCCTTGTTGCCGCGCCCACAACCGCCTCAGCGGTAAGCGTCCGGCTGGTGCCAATACCCATGACCGACACTTCGCATTCCCCGTTTGTAAAGGAAAGCGCTCCTCCGGTGTATGAGGCATCCAACTTCAAACGAAGATACGCTTCCTCCGCGCAAGCATCCGCCAGCTGCAGGGCCTGGTTTGACTGATCAAACTGGTAGCCGTAGAACAATTCATTATTGCCTAAAATCGTAACGCCGATCACGACGGCAAGCGAGATGATCGCGATAATCAATACCGAAACGACGCCGAGATACCCCGCGGGCTTATTCTTGCTGAGTACGGATAACAGCTGTTCCATAAAGCGTGGAGTCAGCCTCAAAAATTTCAGACTGATCCGGATTTGCATGCCGCAAGGTCAATGCGACACGGAGAACTTGCACGCGGCCGGGGGTGCTGAGATTTTCAAAGACAAGATCTGTAATCTCAAGCGATTCGTCGGTGATTTCCTCCGTACCTTGAGCACCTCGCATGATTCTCAGTATACCATTTTCCACGTCTATGACAGTCGGATCGTTCAGAGGATCAGCCTGTTCAAGCGTTATGGCGCCGGGATGCGCGCCAAAGGTGGAATTGAGCTCGTCTAAACCTTGCGCTTGCCTGATTTCCCGCAAGATCGTTTCCATGGCAAAGCGCGCGTTTTGCTGCACCTGCAGCTGCACCTTTGCTTTTTGCGATGAAGCTGCTAAATCAATCGCGAAACTGACAAATCCCGTCACGATGATACTTACCAGTGCGACGTAAATGATCAACTCGATCAGGGAAAATCCGGATTGCGCGCGTGATGCGGTCATGGCTTATAGGTTAACAGAACATCCTCCACCTGGGGAGTGAAATCCGTATTTGTCGTGCTGAGCGTAATGCGGTATTGAGCGTATCTACCCTGCAGGTTGATCAAATTGATGGAAACAGGATTATCAAATTCGGATGTAAAAGCACTCCAGGTGCCGTCCGGTACCGCCGTATCTCCCACTCTCACCGCAAGCGTAGCCTGTGTGCCTTCAGGCAGAATCTCGCGCCAGTAAATCCTTTCCCATTGCGTGTTTGCATTATCCGAATCAAATACATGCGAGAGAAATTCTCCTTCCGAAACATACGCACCGTCCCCGACACCGCCGACAATGGTGAAATGAAGAATAACTCCGCCATCACCCATGATCCAGCCTTCATCTTCAGATGCTAAAGCAACCGCGTTCAGATCAGTTGTCACCGGCGATGGATCAAGCACCCAGGTGACGGTATCCCAGCGCAGAATTCTTCCTCCATCCATGACAACCCGCCCTTGCGTTGATGATTCCATGTCTATGTCCCGCAGCGCATTTGATCCCGCGTCGGCAAATTCGGTCCAGCCGGCCCCGAGGTAACGAAGAATTTTGCCCGAACCTCCAACTGCCCAGCCTTCATCGGAGCTCACCATGGAAATCGCGTATAAATCTTCCAAAACAGGAGATGAAGCGGTTGACCAGGATGTGCCATTCCACAAGATGATAACACCGCCGGCTCCTACGGCCCAGCCTTCATTCGCGTCGACGAGATAAACACCGTACAAGGTATCTGCCGTCGGCGAAGGGATAGCAGACCAGGAAACGCCGTCATATTCCAAAATGGTACCCCCGGCTCCTACAGCCCAGCCCTGGGATGAGGAAAGCATGAAGACATCGTACAGATGCTCGGTTGTTGGCGAGCCAATCGATGTCCAAACATTGCCGGCATAGCGAAGCAGATTGCCTGATGCGCCAACGGCCCAGCCTTCCGATGCACTGACCATATCGATGCCGTATAAATGCGCAGTAGAAGGCACGCTCACGTCTTCCCATGTATCGCCGTCCAGATACAACATGGTCGCATTATCGCCAACCGCCCAGCCTTCGCTCGCAGAAACCATGTCAATATCATGCAAATCGTAAGGAATAGCCGGATCATTATAGGTGATCGTTACATCGAGCAGCTCAGCGGAAATGTAAAGCGCGCTTGTGGAAAATGTTGCTCGATATTGCAGGTATCGCCCGTCTGGCGATGGGATTTGATCGCCAAGGTGATCGGACAGCTCCGAACTCCAGGCCGACCAGGATCCATCCGGTACAGGCGTATTGCCAGATCTTGTTGCAATGCTCAGCGAGGCGACCGAATAGGAATTTTCCGACCAGCGGATAAAGCTCCAAAAGGTGGACGGATCGCCGCTGTCAAAGACGCGGGAGACAAAGGTTCCCGCCGTTTTATAGAAAAGCCCTAATCGGATGAAGGTACCTCCATTTGCTACTCCCCAGCCGGTATTCGCATCAAGAATGGAAAGCCCAGGCAAATCTTCGCTCGTTCCTGAATTGACAATTGACCATGACAGTCCATCCCATTTCAACAATGTTCCGTCCTCTCCTGAAGCGTACCCCAGGGAAGAAGAGACAAATGATACATCAAGCAAATCTTTGGCCGTGGGCGAGGTAACGGATGACCACGCACTCCCATCCCATCGCCAGATCAATCCCGCATCCCCCACGATCCAGGCTTCATTCGCCGACAGAGCGTCTACCCCGTTCAGATTTTTATTGGTGGCGGGTGCTGACATCAGCGTCCACTGAGTGCCATTCCATCTGAGAATGGTGCTTTTTTCTCCGGCGATAAACCCATCGATTGCGGAAAGCATGTCGATCGAATTGTAATTCACATTCGATCCTGGCGAACTGACTGACGACCAGACAGAACCGTTCCAGCGCAGAATTGCTTTGCCGCTGCCAACAATAAACCCGTCAATCGCGCTGACCATGGACACGTCATAAAAGGAGGAATTTACCGGCGAGTTGACTTCAGACCAGGAATTTCCGTCATAGAAGATTATGGCCGCGTTATTTCCGACTGCCCAAACGTCATTTGATGCGACCATATCGACGCCGTAAAGCGCCTTATTCACTGGAGAACTCTGAGATGTCCAGGTATCCCCATCCCAATGCCTGATGATGCCTTTCCCAAGGGATTGCCCAACGGCAAATGCGTCGGTCGCGGAGACCAGATCAACCGCCGTGTAATTTTCCCCTGTATCCTGAATATATGGAATCCATTGCGTTCCGTTCCAACGGATGACAGTTCCGTCTTGGCCGACCGCCCAGCCATTGGAAGCGGAAATCATAAATACGCTCTGCAGAAACTTATTGGTTGGCGATAAAAATTCTGTCCAGGCATTGCCATCCCACAGCAAATTCACTCCCCCGTCCCCCACGGTAAATCCGCGTGTAGGCGAGCTGAATGATACCGAATCAAGCCGTCTGTTAATCGGCGAAGAAAAGGTCAGCCAGTTCGTGCCGTTCCAGCGCAGAATGGTCCCTGAATTGCCAACGGCAAAACCATCAATAGCGGAAAACAATTCCACTCCGTACAGAGTCTGCGGCGTTGGAGATGTGACGCTATTCCAGGCGGTGCCATCCCAGTGAAGAATTGTTCCATTATCGCCGACAATGACACCAAAGGAATTGCTGAATAATGTAATGTCATTTAAATCTCTTGTGGTAGGCGATGGCAATACCGTCCAGACGCTGCCATTCCAGCGCAGAATCGTTCCCCCGTCCCCCACTGCAATTCCATCATCCGTTGAAAACATGGCGACGGAATTGAGATGTTCCGACGTGGGTGTTTCAATGTTTTCCCATATCTGTCCGTTATAACGGATGGCCGTGCCATTTTCGCCCACAACATAGACTTCATCGTCGTCCACCTCATGCACATAGTACAAATCCTCCGTGACCGGGGAATCAGCCTGTACCCAGGCAGACCCGGTCCATTCAAATAGCGCACCGCCTGCTCCCGCCGCCCAGTGCTCGGCAGCATATTCCATGTCAATAGTGCCAAAAGCAAAGTTGAACAAATCCCATTTTTCTTCGGTGTCAAGCAGGACTCTTCCATTTACCCCGGTTCCGGATACCACCGTCTGAGACAATGTTCCCTGCGCAAAATCAGTATCCGTGGTATCGGTCAGATACGGTCCTCCGCCTTCAACCCATTCTGCTTCTCCGCTTCCTCCCCCTCCTCCGCTTCCTGCTGCAAGCTCCACAAGGGCCTCATCGCCTGAACCAGCCACAACCGTATCGACGGCCTCCCCCTCATCAAACTCATCGTCCGTTGTTTCAAACCAGTCATACACATTCCAGTCGCTCAGATATGTTTGGATTTCTAATGTTTGCTCCGGACCGAATACAGGATTCCACGCCACAGTGGAAACAACCAGCCTCATGCGCGGATCAAGTTCTCCCCCAACCAGAACAATTTCTCCCTCGTCACGGTTCACCTCGCTGACCTGGATCGTGCGGGTATAGAGATCGTCAATTGTCTCAGAACTTCCTGAAAATTCCCAATAGCCATTGGAGGTGGCCAACCCATGCGCGCCGACGGCCAAATGCTGCCATCCGCGGTCTCGGATGCTTTTAGCCGCTTCAATGCCTTCCTGTGCCAAAAAGGAAGCGCGTGACCGCTGTTCCCCGCCTTGCGCGTCGATCAACCCTTCAAATCCCAAAGCAGCGATGGCCAAACCGAACAAGGCAAATAAGCCGACCGCGATGAGCAGTTCGACTAAAGCCTGTCCGCATTGAGTGATTCGTTTAGTCATGGGTGATTTTTCCCGCCTCGGTCACGGTAATGGTTGACGTGAGCGTGGTACTGGCATCTTGCAAAGTAATTGTTCCGTACGCATCGGTTCTTCCCGTTGAAGCAAAGAGAAGATCAGACACACCGCCGTTGAGATTCAACGATGAAACCGTGATCTGGCTTGAGAACACAAACGAAATATTTTCCGGTTCAGCGGGATTAAAGACGCTTCCTTTAAAAAGCGTGTACCCGTTTGTTTCAATCCGCACTCCCCAGACATCATTCATCAGCCCGGCCATGGATTGCACTTGCGCGCGGCGGATGGTATCGGCCACTTCCCAGGTAGAGCGTTTCAATTCCGAGCGGCCGATGGCGGATTGCAGAAAAGGATAGACCGCCAGAGTGATCAACCCCATGATGACAAGGGTCACGATAAGCTCGATGATCGTAAATCCCAAGCGTTTTACCATATTAGCGCGGCTGGAAACTGCCTGTGATCTGGTAAATAGGAGTGATAATAGCCAGCGCCAGAACTGCGACCATGATGCCGACAAGAATCAGCAGAACCGGCTCGATAATGGTTGAAATATTCTTTGTGGCATAATCAAGCTCTTCTTCATGAAAATCCGCCAGAAAAGAAAGCGATTCATCCAGGTTTCCGCTTTCCTCCCCCACCTGGATCATGCGATGCACAATAGGAGGAAAAAGATCTTCCCGTTCGGAGAGCAGCAAGCCCATGCTCGTGCCTGATTGCTGCTTTACCACCATCTCCGCCAGCGCCTGGCGGTAACGGATATTTCTCAATGTTTTTGAAGTGATTTCAAGCGCCTGATTAACGGGAACACCGCTGACAAGCAAGGTGCCAAGCGTTCTTGTAAACAAGGCCAGGTTAAAATCTCGCATGATTTTTCCAATGCCGGGCAAACGCAAAAACAAACGATGCCAGAGCGGCCGCAAATATTTGATTTTTACCAATGCGTAGAAAAACGCCAACATGCCGGCGAGAAGCACAACGACCAGCAATTTGTTATTTTGCATCAGGTCGGCCAACTTGACGACAATACGCGTTGTCAGTGGAAGCTGGGTATCAAACGTAACAAAGAGGCTTGTAATCTTTGGCAAAACAAAAATAGACAAGGCAAGCCCTACGGCCATGGTGGAAACAATCACGATGAGAGGATAAAACAATGCCGCCTGGATTTTTGATTTTAGATCATTCTGCCGTTTGATCTGCCAGGCGAGATGTTCAAGGCTTTCCGCCAGCGTTCCGGATTTTTCCGACGCGGCAATGATATTGACATACAATTCGTCAAATACGCGCGGATAGCCGGCCATGGCTTCAGAAAAGGTATTGCCTGACTCCACTTCTTCCTGAATGCGGGTCAGAAGTCGCCGTAAAACCGGGCCGGCCGCCTGCTGGGACAAAATGGAAAGCGCTGAATCAATCGTAATACCTGCGCGGATCATGAGCGCAAGGTTGCGTGTGAAAATCAGCTTTTCGCGCAAAGAAACAGCCCCGGCTCTCCCGATATTCAGCCGTGAAATCGTATGAAACCAGTCAGCTTGAAGCGAATCGACCACATAGCCTTTGTTCACCAGCCTGCCGGTTGCTTCCTCCTTGTTCCTGGCTTCGATGCTGGCCGTGATCGGCTCGCCTTTGCTCGTATGAGCGGTAAAACGGTAACGCATTTGTTTGGGTTTAGGGTTGCGGATGACGAGTTATGCGTTACGAGCTTTGGGTATTCCCCGCAACCCGTCAACGAGAAACTCGCACCTATTTAGATGGACATCACCCGGACGATTTCTTCAATGGTCGTTACGCCATTGGCGACTTTTTGCAATCCGTCTTGAAGCATGGTTGTCATGCCTTTTTTCACGGCCGCGTCTTCTATTTCCTTCGCGCTCGCGCCGGCCATGATCAGTTCGCGCATATCTTCGTCTACTTCGTACATTTCATAAATACCGATACGCCCAAGATAGCCTGTTTGCGCGCAAACCGTGCATCCGTCTCCTTTGAAAAATTTCAGGTTCTTGTGCCGCACATGCGCCTGCAAATCCGTTGAAGGAAGCTGGGCATCAAGCTGTGCCAGCGTTTGCTTATCCAATCTTAACGTGACTTTACAGCGCGCGCAAATACGGCGCACAAGGCGTTGTGAAATGATTAAGTTCAAAGAAGATGCCAGCAAAAAAGGTTTTATTTTCAAATCCAATAATCGCGGAATCGTGGTTGCCGCATTGTTCGCATGCAAGGTGGACAAGACAAGATGCCCGGTCATCGCGGCATTCACCGCAATGCCGGCGGCGTCTTCATCGCGGATTTCTCCGACCATGATAATGTCCGGATCCTGGCGCAGAATGGAGCGCAACCCGCGGGCAAATGTCAGGTTTGTGCGTTCATTTACCTGAATCTGATTTACGCCTGGCAAATCGTATTCCACCGGATCTTCAATGGTGGAAATATTGATTTCTCTGCTATTAACCATTTGCATGATGGCATACATGGTTGTTGTTTTACCGGATCCGGTCGGACCGGAGGAAAGAATCATCCCGTAGGGTTTTTTGAGCGCCGCTCTCAATGTGCGCAAATCCTTTTCAGACATGCCAAGATCCTCCAGGCTCAGGCGCCTTGACCTGTCCGTAAACAAACGGATGACGACCTTTTCCCCTTCCGTGATTGGAACAATGGAAACGCGCGCATCAACTTTATTGTCCTGAAAGACATAATCAAATCGTCCGTCCTGCGCGGAAAAATGTTCATCGATGCGGAGTTTTGACAGAATCTTGATGCGGGTCACGACAGGCCCAAGGATCAGTTTTGGCAATTGCACGACATCATGCAGCATGCCGTCGATGCGGTAGCGCACCTGAACATAGTTTTCCAGTGGCTCGATATGGATATCCGATGCATTATTGCTGGCGGCGTAACTTAAGATCGCATCTGTGATCCTGATAATCGGAAGTTCGATATTATCTTCGTCAACGCTATGCAGCTTGCTGATATCCTGGGCAATGATTTCATCAAGCGCCTGGCTGAGCGTGGTATCGTACAGGCGCAGCACATCTTCCATTTCCGATGCGGGCGTGTAGTAAAACAGGACGTTTTCATCGAATTTCTTTTCCAATTGGCGGCGTACCTCGAGATTGGAAGGATTTGCCATGGCGACATGGATGCCCTTTTGATCTTTTCGAAAGGGAATGACTTTCTGGGTTCTGGCCAGCAGCGGGGGAAGCAGCTGCAGGGTTTCCTGTTGGATTTTTTGCGATGAAAGATTGACAGGCGGGACTTCCCAGTAATCCGCGAGCAGTTGAGACACTTCTTTCTCCTTCCATTTCGCGCGCAGGCGCAAGGCTTCTTCAAAGGAAACCTTTTCTTTGCGCGCAAACTCATTTACCTGCTCAAGTTCTTTGGCCGTGAGCAGTTTCTGCTGCAAAGCAAATTCCTGAAGTGATGGACGGTTGACAAGCATAACAATCGCGCGACGCGCTTTTCCTGAAACGTACCATTTTCCGGCCTGAAACGGAAGTGTCCTCCCCCGCCGGCCAAGGCAAGGGAGGACACGAATGAAGCGATATTGTGCTAAGAAGCTGCTTCCTGCTTCCGGGCGGCCTTCTTCTTGCCCTTCTTCTTCGCCATCTCGTACTCGGCGAACGAATCGAGCAGCTGAGCTGCGGCCGCCGCGGTCTGCTCGTCCAGCGCCTGTGGCGGCGGAATGACGTACGCCTTGCTGGCGGTCTTGGCGGCGATGAGCTCGGCGAAATGCGCCTGCCGCGACGACTCGAGCTTGTGGGACTCCGCCGAAGGCGCGCCCACACGGCGGGCCGTGGCCATGACCTGCCCCATCAGCAGAGCGTCTTGCTCCGCGATCTCGGGAAGAAGCACTTCGAAGTTGCGCCTGTGGCGGCGCGGCTTGAGCAGCGTCATGAGCATGTAGCCGTACTCGCTCTTGGCGCGCAGCAGCACCGCGTGCTCGTACCCCTCCTTGAATCGCATGGCGGCGAGCCACGTATGGCCATGCATCAGCGTTCCGTTACGGAACACCGCGAACGGATACTCCGCTCGCTTCTCCGGAACGACGGCGTAGGTTTCCCCCTGCTCGCCAAACCACGGCTCCTGGTCGGGTGCGAGCGACTCGATGATCATCAGCCGCTGGCCGACCTCGAGCGCGGCCAGAGCGTCCTGCTCCTCCTGCGAGAACAGGAAGATCCTGCCCTCAACGACGTAGGCCTTGGCCACTTCATCGCGGTTGACGACCTTGTTGCAGTTCGCGCACTCCCAGGCGGAAACCGCCTTGTCCTTGATCACCTTGCCGCAGGAAGGATCCGAGCAGTAGGTCTGCTTGAGGGGAGGCGCGCTCGGCGAACCGACCACCTTCTGGTTGAAGAGCGGCATGTCCTGCGCGTCGGCGCAGGCGATCCGCTCCCGACCCCTCTTCCCGGTCATGACGGGAATGGGGTGAGGCATGGCCGGCGTACCGGTCTCGGCCTCGCGCTCTTCCCGCTCCTCGATGCACCCCTTCAGACAGTACGGGCAGGCATCCCGGACGGCCACCGGCTTCTCGCAGCCGGTGTGGACATCCTTGCGCCCGACCGGCTGATTGCCGTGCGTCGGGAACAGCTGTACTTTGAACTCGATACCACGAAACGTTAGCGTCAGATTACCCGAAGACTGCATCCATGCGCTCCTTTGTGAGGGTGGAGCCGAGTATAGCAATTTATGTGAAATTGGCAATGGAAGGAGGAGCACTCCAGCCACTTAAAGAGTAGTTTTGTTTAAATTTCTGTTCGAGACTCAGCCCTAGCCTGAACTTGAACGCGAGATTTACGAACTTTCCACCAAACTTACGAATGAGTTGCAAGTTACCGTGTGTGTTACGGAAGGAAGGAAGAAAAGCAACTTCTCCCCTCTAGAAAAGAGGGGGGATAGCTTCCAAATATATCGTGACCACCTTGAAGGGGGGCTCGTATAGATACATTTGCACCAGGATCTTGACTTGGCCCAAGCTCAGGTTTTCGTTCGAGCTTTAGCTTTGAGCGCGAACTTTACGCTCTTGCTTTTAGAAGCGAAAGCGCCAGCCGAACCGCCCCCATCACGGGTTTTTGTTCGGGAATAATAAAGCGCACGTTTGGAAATTGTTTTTTTACCTGGCGCTTAAAACGGCGCTGCACCACGGGATCTTTTTGGATCACCCCGCCGATGAGAACAAAATCAAAAGCAATCTGTTCAAATTTCAGCTTTTTCCCGACAGTAACGGCAAGCCGCGCAAGCTCATCCGCTGAATCATTGGCTATCTGCAATGCAACTTTGTCTCCCTTGATCGCGGCTTCCTCCACTAAATACCCAAGCTCCCCGATTTGCGTTTTGCCGTACGCGGGCTGATACACAATCCGCATCAAATCGCGGATAGAGGAAACGCCGTAATGTTTCACGATCATTTTCTCCAACATGGTTTTTGGCCCACGCCCGTCATAACTTTTCGCGGCTGCCTGCAGAGCGCGCATTCCCTGATAGTATCCTCCGCCCTCATCCGCGAGAATATGTCCTAGTCCGCCAGCCCAGGCCTCTTTGCCTGAAGCGGTTCGCCCATAGCAATTCGAACCGGTTCCACCGATCAGGCACATGCCGGTTTTTGCGTCCGTTCCCGACCAATAGCCGATAATCGTGTCATTCACAATGGCCTGCTTGCTCGCCGGCGGCAGAATGCCTTTGCAAGCGCGGACAATAATGCGTTTGGCAACCTCGGCATCGGCCGTACTGTCGATGCCTGCCAGGCCAACAGCTAGCGCGGAAAGTTTTCTCGTTCTTGCAATTTTTGCTTTTCGATAGAGCTGCTGGATGCCACGAGAAAATTCCCTGGTGATGGAAGCCGGCGAATCGTTATGAATATTTCCCTGCCCGGTTTTTACTTTTGCAAGAATCCTTCCCTGGTCATTTGCCAAAACCAGATCGGTTTTTGTTCCGCCTCCGTCGATCGCCAAAATGAGTTTTGATGCGCTCTGCTTCATACAGAGCATATTGTATCAGGATCAAGTGCAGAAAAACAGCAAGGCCAGGCGCCATTGTTAGGAATGAATCATTCAGATAGAAATGACAAGAGCCGGCAGACCATTACGGTCCTACCGGCTCGTCGGACTCCAGATCCCCTTCCCAGGAAGATCCGAAGTCTTCATCCGTATGAAATGTCTGCCTGCAATCGGGGCAGAAGTCCACTTCATCGTAGATGGCGAAAATGACCCGCTGGTCATCTCCATGTTCTTCGCGAAAGCGCTCCCCGTTCTCCCAATCATCCCCGTCTAGAGGATCATTGATCTGGTTGCAGAACTGGCAACGCCTCAGCGGGGTCTCCACCTCTTTCATTCTCCTCCTTCTTGTTGCTGACCCTTCTCTACCTTCACTATACAGGAAAGCAGAGAGAGGCGGGCGTGGACAGGTTTTCCCCGTCCACACCCCTGCTTAGGCCGACTTGGCCTTCTTGCGGCGAGGCGGCTTGCGCGGAGGCGTTTCAAGCTTGCGCAGAGCATCCAGCCGCTTGTTGATGACGCCCGCAATGCGCAGAACATCTTCCTGCGTGACACAGGTGCGATCGAGGCTGCGGACCCGCTCCTTGGGCTTCAGCCCCCTGCAGTCTCGGTGCTGCTCCGCGTACACGCGCATGGACAGCAGGATCTGCTTGCAGAGCTGGCAGCCCGTTCCCGTGCGCTCCATGTAGAGCTGCCGCCCGATGTGAAGAAGGCCGGACAGGCAGAACCTGCGCTCGGTCTTGATCCGTTCCTTCCCGCCCCACTCCATAAGCAGGAAGAGCTTGACGACGTGCTCCACACACCCGCACTTGAACTCGCTCGTGCCGATCCTGAACTTGACCGGCTTATGGACTTCCGTGTCCTTGATCGGCGTGACAGGCCTGAGGCTCCCCGAGCGAGAAAGCCCCCATTCCGAAAAACGATCGATATTCATGTTTTACCCCTTTTCGTATCGGAACCAGGAAGTGATTCCGCCACACCTACAGACAATCGCTTCTCTGTAAATGCGAAGGGGGCGCAGACGACTCTCGCGGTCCGCGCCCCTTCCTATGATCCTTCACTCACTCTCACTTCACACGGATGGTCTGCATCCGCCACTCGATCCAGGCTGCAATGGTAACCATCTCCTCCGGCGTGGTCGACAGCGGGTCGATCGTACTGACCCGGTACTTCTCCGGCATGGGTTGTTTTCCCTCGCCGTTGTACGCTTCGACGTACGCGTCGATCCAGTCCGCGAGAAGCTCGCACCGCTCGGAGTGGCAGATCCCGCCTTGCAGAGCATGGGCCTCGAACTCGTACTCTCGTCCATCCATCTCGGAGGCAAGGCCGGCAGCCGCCAGCACTTTCCACCGGCGAAACCAGATCCTGACCGCCTCAGACGTATCCCATGACGGGCAATCATCCGAGGCGCGGGCTATGGAAATCATCCTGTCTTCCTTATCTTGCTCTTCGAGCAAACCGGCCATTGCCGCATCCAGCGCCATCCGCCCCGCCGGATCCTTGTCGGCAACCAGCCTGCTGGCCAACCGCGAACACGCTTCCGGATCCTCAGCAAGAGCCTGGGCGCTCTTCAGCTTGGCGTAAAGCCTGTCCGCCTCGCGCTGTGCGCTCAGCTTCACGCTGTCTTCTGAAGCTCCGGCCCTGCGCGCCTTATCCTTGAGCACCCGCGTGAAGATCCCGATCCAGACTTCGGATCGGCGATCTTTGGGGGTGACTCGTATTGTTCTCATGATAGCCCCCTTTGCCGCATCTGGACGGCTGATCAAAGTACCTCTTTTACGCGGCGCTGTCAACCTCACGAGCGGTACCGATCCACCCACTGTTTCATGATCAGCATAGGTACATGCACCTGCTCCTGTTTTACCATATCGGTCAGCTTCTGCGCGTCTTCCGGCTTGAAATAGCCGTCATGTTTGTATACCTCAATGCGCACCAGCATATTTTCAACGTCCAGCTCAGGATGAAATTGGGTAGCATACATATTGTTCTGATACCGGAACATGTGATTTGCGCAGCGCTTTGAACTTGCCAATAGCACGGCTCCCTGGGGCAGGCTCGTGCAGGATTCTTTATGGCCGACAAAGGCTTTGAACGTTTCAGGCAAACCGGAGGTTAACGGATCCTTTTTCCCTTCTTCCGTCAGCGTAATGTCAACAGCAGAAACATCTTCGGCGCAGGCGGGATTCTTTTCAACGACACCCTGAAGATAGTCGGCAAAAATGCCAAATCCATAGCAGGCGCCAAGATATGGAACATCCCGTTTGACCATCTCTGCAAACAGATTCGCCAGCTCGCCTTCAAACCGTTTCTGAATATCAGACTTGTCTTTGTCGCTTACGCAAGGCGCTCCTCCGCCAACGATAACGCCGGCATAAGCATCAAGATCGATGCCCGCAATACTCTCTTGCGTCAACTCAATACGATGCGTTTCTTCTTCACGCAGCCCGCCGTATTCGCAAAATGCTTTGTACTCAAAATCTCCCGCGCGGTTTGGACGAAGCTGCAGGATTAAAAACTTTTTCATACGTTGAACATTTTATTATGAGCAAGTTATCAGATAACTCCTGCAAATTACAAATCTGTTACGAACCAAGTCGGTCGCAGGCTCTGTCTGCGACCTGCGGGCACAGGACGGGGACAGAGCCCCCGTCCGACGATCATGATGTTGAAAAGGCACATTTTCAACGGAAAACGCGCTCACCCGGCTTCTGCCAGATGAACGCGTCTCCCTCCTTGATTCATGCTGTTGCTGCTTCGGCAAAGCGCGAGGGCGCCTGTATGCGCACGCGGACCGAGAAGTGTCCAAGCGCGCAGGCCAGCACGAGAAATGCCCAGGCGAATGGCTGCCCGGCCGCAAGGATGCCGGCAACAAACCGGTTGGACAGAACCGAGAACGGGTCTTTCCCTTGCGAGATCGGACAGAGCGCGGCAAGGCAGACAATAATGGCGGCAAGCTGCGCCCACATCTTGATCTTGCCATACATATTGGCGCCATGCCCGTCGCAGCGGATCCCGGTCCGCCGCGCTTCCCGGTAATTGCGCCAGTGCTTGCGCTGTGAAGCAAGGTCGAGCTTGGCCATCTCCCAGAGCGGGAGATACCAGAACGCAAGCCACTTCCACGACGGCGGAAAGAAGATGATTGACGCGGCCGCAAAGACCGTCCAATTCATCAGCTTGTCCGCGAGCGGATCCCCGAACTGGCCGAACGCGCTCGTGGATTTGGACCAGCGCGCAATCATGCCGTCGAACAGATCGCAAAGCGCGGCGGCTGTGAACAGCAATCCCCCCTGCCAGAAACGGCCCCAGTCAGACGCCACCGGCACGAGGCCGAACCCCCACCACCAGCCGGGCATGGCCAGCTGCAGGAAAGACGGCAAGGCCAGAAGCGTCAGCGGGATGCGGATGATGGTCAGCACATTGGCGAGCTGAAGCTTGTACGCGAGATGCTGGAACAGGCTGCGAACAGGTTCCTGCGTTTCCGGCTCAAGCCGGGAAGCGACAATAGACATGTTTCCTCCTTGGCTCTGTCGCCGAACAGTGGGCAATCTAGCACGGGCTCATCCCGGATTCAAGCATTTGCCATTTTGCACCCTCTCAGGATAATGTATCTCTTAACATGTTAACGCGCGGCAAGTTACGAGTTGCCTAAGCAGCGAAATAACCCGAAAACGCGTTAGCCATTAAGCCGTTAACTCTATCCTATGAAAAAACCCCTTCTGGGACTTCTCAGCGCGGTTCTGGCCTTCACGCCTCTGCTGGTCAAGGCGCAGGACACCATCAATCCGTATGATGAAAATGTGATTGATTTTCTTGAATCAATCGACATCCACGTGGAACCAACTGAATACCTGTGGTCTCAGCAGGATTTTGTGGCCTTTATCAGCAAGCAGAAAGAAGTGGAAGCAGGCTACCGCCAGCTCTCCGACGCGTTCATCAAGGTACTTTCTGATTCTTTTGACATGATTGAACTTGGAGCGCAGGTGAACGACCCGCGCTTTGAGGCCGCTTTTGGCAGCCTTTCACCCGAACAGATTGCCGAGTTAAAAAACGCGAAAGCGGAAATTGAAGCGGAGCTGATGAATTTCGATCTTGATGAATCACTTTCCGCGTTCTTCCTTCTTGGTTTTTTCCAGGGCTTGAATGACTTCAGCTGGGATGAGGAGGATTACTACTATGAAGGCGACGCGTTTGTCCTGGACGCATGGGCTGAACCGGCCTATGTGCAGGCTGGAAATATTGTCTGGCTCAAAGCGGAAACCGAAGCTGACCTTGCAAGCACGTCATTTGCCTGGGAACAGGCGTATGGACCTGAAGTAACCTGGCTCAATACAGATTCTTTGACCGACGCGGCCTTTATTGCTCCGGCCTACTCAGAAGAAGAACCGTATCTTGAATTCATCTTGACCGCGGAAAATGCGGATGGAATCGTTGAACGGTATGTTTATGTAGACTACGAAGAGGCGCTCGAAACCGAAGCAAGCCTCTAAGAAAAACCGCCCTGAGGGGCGGTTTTTTTATTCGCTGATATTCACTCTTGTAACCGTATCGGCTCGTTCATCAATTTTTTTGGCCCGGTCCGATGGTTTGGCTTTGGTTGGCTGATGCGCCGGGTTGATGATATTGGTTTCATCCCGCGAAATATCTTTTTTCTGCTGAAGGCGAGTTTCCAGCTGCAGGAATGGAGCCAGCTCAACAACGATTTCCTGCGGTGTGGGGCGCTTCCTTATGTCTTTGTCCAGCATGCGAGCGATGAGATCGCTTAGTTCCTTTGGAACATCATACAAATGTGAAAGCCGTGCAGGAGTTGATCTGAGAACCTGCTCCAGTATTTTCATGTTGTTTTCTCCGTTAAAAGGCATTTCACCTGAAAGCATTTCATAAAGCGTTACCCCCAAAGCCCAGACATCGGATTTGATAGTTACTTCATCATGACGCCCCTTTGCCAATTCAGGTGACATGTAGAAAGGCGTGCCAAGAGCGATGCCTCCCTGTTCCAGACTAGGCTTTTCCTTCACATGTACCAATCCCAGATCCGTGAGCTGATATGTATCCGTTTCTTCACGATACAAAATATTCGCCGGTTTAAGATCGCGATGCACCATACCTTCTTTTTCAAGCTGGACCAGACCTTTTGCAATATCAGAAGCGGCCTTTACAGCGTCTCCGGCAGTTTGCATCTGCCCCTGCTCCAATCTGGTTTTTAGATCAGTGCCTTCAACTTTTTCCATGGCATACCAAGCGCCATCTTCAGACCAGCCGGCATCGAAAATGCGAACCACATATGGAGAAGCAAATTTCGCCGTAGCCTTCGCTTCCCGTTTGAAGCGTTCAAGCCAGTTAGAGCTAGGCACTTTCAGAAATTTCACCACAACGGGCATGTCCAGATTCGCGTCATAGGCTTCGAATACTTTTCCCATGCCTCCCTGTGCCATAGGGCGGACTAAAACAAATCTCCTTGTTAAATGTTGGTGCAGCGACTCAGGAATTCCGTATACGGACGCGGATTCACGAGCGAGCTGTTCAAATGCTTCGTTTCTTTGCTGAAGCGGCTTCTCTTTTTTAACCTGCTCAATGGCCGCCAATGCATGATCGGCGAAATGACTGTCATCTTCAAAGTCAGGTGCCGGAAGAGGTGTTGAGTTGACTTGCGTCTTCTCCTCTGAAGGATCTCCCTTCAGCTCAGAGGCCAATAGATCATTAACTCCTATCTGATCTGGTTTCTGCCCAGGCTCTGAAATAAGAGCAATATCATCTTGATGATTCGCCCTCTGTTCAAATGTATTGGATTCTTCTGCGCTCATCATAATCACGGTCTTAAACAATGACCACATTAACATTTTTTTGCACTTTTGTCAATGTTGACGTGCATGGTATATATATTGTAAAAGACTAAGTCGTCATTTGAAAGGAGGACAAATGCGCGACGATACCGAAGAACGCAGGGCGCAAATTGAGCTGCTGACGTCTTATACCGATGACGATTCGTGCGCAGCAATCATCGCCCGCCTCAAGAAGCAAGGCAAAAAGGCTGTCTTGTTCCATGTCGCGGGCGAGGAGGGACAGCAGGATTTGCGGGTGATTCTGAGAATCAAGGCCCAAGACAAGGACGAATACCTCACCCTCGACGACCATACGAGCGACCTTTTCGGCGAGCTCGGCTCACCTAAGCTCAGCATTGCTCAGCTGAGAGAGCTTGCCCGCCAGATCCAGGAATTCGCGCGGCGGTGACCATGGACTTACCGGTCCGTTGTCATCGCTATTCCCGAGACGGGCAATATGCCCGTTTCAGGAATAGATCATGCCATGTAAAAGAATTCCTCGAGTGCTTGGGCCGGATATGCTTTGGCTTCCTGGGAAAATGCCAGCCAGGTTTGTTCCGTATTCGAAAACGTCCCTATTCCCTGCTCGTTAAGCGCCGCAAGGATATCGGCCGCCCTCTCTTTTGAAAGATCAAGCTCGTCCATGAGATCATGCACGCTTACCCGTTCAGCCGGAACTTTGGCGCTAAGCATTTCATGTAAAACATCAAGAATCTCGGTTTGCAAGTCGCGGCGGCGATATCGTTTGGTTTCCGGATCGCGCAACAATACCCCGTCGCGGATAAGTTCCGCAAGTCTTGGCGCCAGCCGTGAACGCGAAACGCCCATTTGCTGTTCCAAGTCTTCAAGCGAGAGTTCCTGCGCGTAATTGACTGCGTCGCGAATGAGCAGCCGCTGCGCCTCTTTGTCTTTTGGCCAAGTGGTTTCCTTAACCGGCGATTCCGTTTTCGGATGCTCCCGATCTAATGATGCTTCCAGATCATCGAGCAGATCCTGCGGATCAACGGTTGGAGGAATCAGCACTTCAGGCGCTTGGTCGCGAACTTCTTCGACGGGTTGAGCCGGATCAGATTTTTGCGTAAGGATAGGCTGCGTTGTCTCAGTTCGACCAAGCAATTTGCGCAAAAATTGTCTTCCCCGCGCAATCAAGCTTGGTTTTGATTGAGAAGATTGCGTCGGCGATACTTCCCGGCGTTTAGGCTGGGGCTGCGTGCTTTCTACTTCAGGCCATTGCGCCAGCAGCTGTTTGCGAGCCTGTTCGGATTTGGCTATCAGACGGATATGTTTGAGCTGCATGGCAACTTCCCCGCTATCCGGCCGCTGGCTTGGATCGCGATCAAGCATGCGGTCGACAAGTCTGGCCAGCTCCGGCGGCAGATCAGGACGCAGGCTCGCAAGGCCCTGGCGTTCATCCTGAAGCACGCGTTCCAGCACGCGATAATATCCCTCCCCCTGTTCTTTGAACGCTTCCTTGCCGGCAAAGAACCGGTAGAACATTGCTCCCATCGCAAAAATATCGCGCTTTGGAATAAAACGCTCGATGGAATGAGGATCATCAAGATCGTACTTGCTTGTCACCTGCTCCGGAGCCGCGTAGCCCGGCGTTCCCTGTCCGAATCTGTCTTGATCAAAGCCCGCGATTACCGAATGTGTTTGTTCCAAAATCATTCTTGCCAGTCCGAAATCTCCGACCATGGCTCTGAGCTGGCCCTCATGCTGCTGAACAAAAATATTCGCCGGCTTTAGATCATTATGCACGACTCCGGCTTCATGGATCGCCGCAACAGCATCGGCAATCTGCACCGCTAATTCAATCCCCTCCTCCGTTGCAAGCGGCCTTGGCTCGCCGGATGCATCCCGGCTGAACGACTCCAGATCGCCTCCTTCAATTTTAGGCATGGCATACCAGCCTTCAATTTCAACTTCTCCGTAACTCTGCTCGGTTTCGATCAGCTCGCCAAAATAAATCGGCACGACATTCTGATGCCGGACCTTGGCCATTTGCTTCATCTCGTCTTTCAGCATTTCAGCAAAAACCGGCGTAACAAAATTTTTCGCTTCTCCGCTGGCATCGCGCACCATGCGTCCGCCCACGATTTTAACGACATCTTCATGCCCCGTTGGATCAACCACGGAACGGGCAGCATACACTTCGGCCGCCCCGCCTTTGCCAACCGCTTCGGTAAGCAGATACTTCCGGCTGATGCTTTCTGCCAGCCGGTCTTCGTACCCGAGAGCCTGTAATACCTGCAATGAGGCATGGCGCAAAGCGATTCGCTGTTTTCCAAGATCAGCTTCCGCTTGCACGATGAGCTCAACCAATGCGCGGATCTGCTCGGATGATCGGGTCGAGAGCCCCCCTTCTTGCGCAATCGCCTCGCTGATTGCCTCCAGCTCAGTCTTTACCTGCTCGTTTTGCTCAAAGAGCATTCCTGAAGCAAGCCAGGCCTCGGGCTTTTTGCCGATGGCGCTTTCCTGTTTGCGAGGTGATTCAAGTGTGGGCCGCTCCGTTTTGGACATAGTAGGTGTATTTTAGCACACCGCGGCCTGCTTCCGGACGGCGCTCAATGATTTTTGCGGCCGTCTGACCAGATCCAGCGGCTCGCCGCCTCTGGCCAGATTAAGGTCAGGGGGTGGTTGTCGCAATCGTGTTTGCGCGCAGGACAATAATCCCGTCCATAATCGATAAACCGCAAGGTGAGATGCGCCCATTCATCTTGAGGGGTGATACGCATGAGATCCTGTTCAATCCGCTTTGGATCTATTGAATCGCTTAAATCAAATCGATAAACAAATCTCCGAACATGCGTGTCCACCGCGATCCCTTCCGCTTTTCCGCAGGCTTGCGCCATGTACACATTTGCTGTTTTGCGTGCTACTCCAGGCAGCGCAAGCAGCTGATCCATTTCACAGGGAATCCGGCCATGGTAGTGCTCCATCAAAAGCTTTGCAGACGCGATAATATTTTTGGCCTTGCTCCGGTAAAACCCGGTCTGGCGTATATCCTGCCCAAATTCGTTCAGATCAGCAGCCGCATAGTCCTCCATTGCCTTGTATTTCTTAAACAAGGAAGCAGTGACTTCATTAACCTTTTTGTCCGTGCATTGCGCAGACAGGATAATGGCCACTAACAATTCCCAATCGTTCGTATAGTGTAAAGCCATCGCAGGTTTTGGATACAATTCCTTCAGCTTTTTGAGCAATTGCATCATACGTGCTTGGCGTTCTTTCATTTTGTTCATGTGATCAGGTGTCAACAAACATTGACGTTTGCGTTGACATGGCTAAGTTTGCTTTTTACGATATACAGGTTCTTTGGGGCTGGAACAAGTGGGGAGAAGAGCTCATGAGTCAAGAAGAAAATGATACGGAAAGCGTAGAATTTCTCAAGCTGCTCTCGCATGAAGCGCGCAATTATCTCTACGCGGCGCTTATTCCTTTGCAAAGCGTTTTAGCCAAAATCGAGAATGAAGACGTGCGAAGAGCCGCGCAATCTTCCATCCGCAGCATCGAAAGCCTGCGTGCCTTGATGGAAGATATCTTCACCAGAGCGCATTACAAGAGAGGTCATTTTGACCTGCGCGCCGAGCCCTTCTCATTGTTCACGCTGCTGCGCCGCATCGAAGACCTGTATGCCGCAAGCGCGGCGGTCAAACACATGTTCCTTGCATGCAGAGTCCATCCGGGCTGCCCGGACCGTTTCATCGGTGATGAATACGCCATCAGCAGGATCCTTGCTGAATTCATCAGCAATGCGCTGAAATACAGCGAACGCGGCACCATCTCCGTTGAAGCTTCTTACGGGTTGGCGGAATCGATGCTGCACATGGCCGTCAGCGACGATGGGATCGGAATCAAGCCTGAAGATCTGCCGCGGATCTTTGATAAATCCGTTCGCGCGGAGCGCACGGCCAGTGAATTCTACCTGGGCGAAGGATTGGGCCTCTACATTTGCAAGCTGCTCGTATTGCACATGGGCGGCAGAATCTGGGCGAACAGCATCCCGGGCTCGGGTTCATCGTTTCATTTCACCATCCCGCTCAAGGTTGCTTCCTGAGCGTCGGCACCCCGAAAGTTTACGCTTGAGGGGTGCTTTGCGTTTACCAGGAGCCTCCTCCTCCGCCGCCAGATCCCCCGCCGGAAAAACCGCCGCCGCTGCTAAATCCGCTTGAACTGCTTGACGATTTCGGTGTCACAGATGAAATGGTGGCGGAAGAAAAGCTGCTGAGCGAATCGGCAAAGGTGATGCTATTAAAACTTCCTGAATGGCTTGTATACCACTCAGGCGGATTGGTAAAGCTTCCCTCAAACGCTTTGGCCCATTTTTTGGCTATGCCAAATACCATGGCATAAGGAAGCACGTCAAAAAAGATTTTTTGCGTTTCCTGCCATTGAACGCGTCTGGTTTCTGCCTGGTCGATATACCGCTTAAATCCAAGCGCATGCTCTTTGGCAAGCACCCCTTCCTGTGTCATCTTCGACATGAAAAACGAGAAGATCGTTACCACTACGCCTGAAAGAATAATACCGATTGCCAGATGCATGGGGAACACCTCAAAAAAGATGGCCCCTCCCCAGATGAGGAAGTTGCCGATGCTGAAATAGATGCCTTTGATTCTTGACGGCCTTCCAACGAAGTATCCTTTTTCTTTTTCACGCTCATGCAGCCGATCGCGGATGGTTTTGAGCTTAGCTTCGCTTGGTTTGAGATCTGAAATCTTTCTTTCACCGCTTTCGCCAAAGACGTAGTCAAGCAAAGCACGTTGATGCGCCGGTAATCTGCTCTCTTTGTCCCGTTTTAATCGTTTGAGAAGATAATCTTCTTTTTTCAACCAGGCGTCGGATTTCAGCTCTTCGATTTGCAGATACCCCTTGGCTGCCAAATGAACGATCTCAGCCGGCAGAGCTTCCGGTTTCACCGATTGATGCATGAGATAACTCACTTCAGCAGGAGTCAGATCAGCCGGAGGATCATACTGTACAACTAGCCCCGGCGGATCGTCAGGATCATCGCCATACCGTTTCCAAAGGCCAAACATTAACGCAAAGGCCATCAACGGCAAAAGCACATACCCGTAATTATCCAGAAGAAAGGCAAACCACTTATCTGCTGCCGTGGGCTCAGGGATTAATCCTTTGGGCCAGCCGGCGATAATGGTCAGAAAATCATTTGCGTCATACTCAACCTGGGTATTGGACGACACCGTGATTTCGCAAGCCTCGTCCTGGCTGCCATACGCACCGGTGAAGCAGCGGGTTTGCATGGGTTCGCCCGGATCGGCAAAGATCGTTACGCGCGCGCTTGCCTGTTTGATCGTTGTATCCCACGCGTCACCCGTGACATTCCAGTAGAGCTCATCGTGATCTTGAAAAAACCGCAACGCGCGGTCTGCTTCATATTCAATGACATAGAGCTGTTCTCCAATCACCGTACGATCAGGATCGCCGATGCGCAGACGCAGATAATCCCCGTTTCGCTCTTGCTTTACTTCATACGCGTTTCCGTCCGCATCATGCACGGAGAGCACATTGAGTTTGATGCTTGTCCGCTGCCCATGATCATCGGTGTATTTGACCGGGATATCGCGGTAAATTCCATGGCGGTCCATATTGAAATCCGCCAGAATGGATTCACGCACAAGCAGAGAACCGTCTTGGCGGATCGCGATATCAGCATGAAAGTCTTCAATCGTCCAAAAGGAAGATTGCGCAAAAGCACCCTGAAGAGGGTAAAGAAGCATGAGGACGGCAATGGCCAGGAATCGTTTCATAGATTGCTTATCGATTGGCTTCATCCTATCAGAAGAATCTCATCGAAGAAACCAGGCGCTCCATGCTACACTGAGTGCATATGAAACCGCTCCCTTCAAAGCTAGCCGGACATTATTTGATGACGGATGTCCCTGTCACGGACCATGAGCGCACGTTGGAAGATGTCGCCAGGCTGCTCAAACAAAAAACAAAATCGTTTGACACCATCAACTACGTCTATGTGCTGGACAAGGCTCGGCATCCGGTAGGTGTTTTGTCAGTCAAAGACGTGTTTCGCCATCCTGCCTCTGCCCGCGTGGAAGATGTCATGACCAAAGAGCTGGTCCTGGCCCGCCTGCATTCGGATAAAGAACGCGTTGTCCAGCTCGCGCTCAAGCGCAATCTCAAAGCGATTCCACTGGTCGACAAACATAATCGCTTCCTTGGCGTGGTGCCTTCCGACAGCATTCTGCAGATTCTCAATGACGCGCATGCCCGCGATTTATTGCATTCCAAGGGTGTCTTTGTGGACAATGAATCGATTCTCTCCCCGCAAAAGGCCTCGGTGAAAGTGCTTGTTCTTGCCCGCATCCCGTGGCTGCTCATGGGAGTGGGCGGCGGGCTGATCACCGCGCGCATTATCGACTATTTTCATTTCGCGCTTGAGCAGGAATTGCTGCTGGCCGCTTTCATTCCTTTAGTTGTCTATCTGGGAGATGCCGCTGGCGGGCAGACGCAAACGCTCATTATCCGCGCGTTTACGCTTGGCGAGTATAATGGATTGAAAAAATACGCAAAGAAGGAATTGCTGGTTGGAAGCGGCATCGCGCTTCTTTTGAGTTTGACGATTGCGTCAATCACCTGGCTGCTTTTTGCAAATCCCTTTACGTCAGCCGTGCTTGGCTTGTCTGTCTTTGCAACCATTATCCTGGCTGTCATCATCGGCATGGTGGTGCCGGTTCTCCTCTTCAAATTCAAAAAAGATCCGGCAGTCAGCGCCGGTCCCTTTGCCACGATTTTGCGCGATACGGGCAGCATCATTGTCTACTTTCTTTCCGCGCTCATTCTGCTTTCTCTCTTCTAATGCTCTTAGAACGGTATACGGCATTCAGCCGCTCCGCTTCTTCAAGCAAACCGGCATCAAGGCCAAGTTCGCGGGCTTTTTGGATCAGCGCGCGGACATCTTTTGGAAAACAGGAACCGCCATATCCCCGGTATCCGTCATGCAAAACATTCATATGGCTATGGCCGATGCGCCGATCATAGCCGGCAGCTTGCGAAACGCGCTCATAATCAAGGCCAAGTTTTTCGCAAAAATCGAATATGAGATTTGAAAAGATGACCTTTGTCGCCAGAAAGGCATTGCCAAAGTACTTGACGAGTTCCGCTTCCGTGGCGGACATCGTTTCACGAAACGGCGCCTCAGGAAAGAGATCAAGAATTTCCTTTGCTCGGTGAGCAGATGCGGTTTGTGCAGAACCGACAATCACCCGGTCGGGATGGCGCAAATCATGATCCGCATTCTTCTCGGTCAGAAATTCCGGAGAGAAGAATAAGGA
The DNA here is from genome assembly GCA_964503955.1 of uncultured Gammaproteobacteria bacterium. Taxonomy (GTDB): domain Bacteria; phylum Patescibacteriota; class Patescibacteriia; order VMEV01; family CAYQCH01; genus CAZDCG01. The sequence goes on along the minus strand of CAZDCG010000003.1, from coordinate 19,376 downwards.
AAAATCCGGATACTCCTTTTGCAGAGCGGCCGTTGTCCCTGGCAAGACCGTGGATTTGATCACCACCAGGGTTGGCAGAGACGCACGGTTCGTCGCGATAAAAGAGAGCGCGGCGCGCACAAAAGACAAATCAAATCCGTTTCCCTCTGTTTGATACGGGGTGGGCACGCAGATAAAGTGCAGGGCGACATCATGAATGGGATCATCAAGCCGCTTTGCCGGATCAATTTGCCGGACTTCATGCCCCTGCTCTAAAAAATAGCGCGCATGCGCGCCGCCCACCATGCCCACGCCGTGAATGGCAAGTATCGATTTCATAGAGTGATTTGCTTGGCAAGTTCATCCTCCCATTTCCGTTCAAATGCTTCAAGGGTGAGTGCTTCCTCTTTAGACCATTGCCCCACCCGCGTGCGCTCAAGATCTGCCAAATATCCTCCGCAGCCAAGTGCTTGGCCAAGATCGCGCGCGAGCGAACGGATATAAACACCCGATCCCGTCGCTACACGGATGACAAGCAGAGGCCATGCATAAGAAAGCAGCTCAATTTCTTTGATTTCCACCTCGCGCGGCTCCAAAGTGATTTCCTCTCCTTTGCGCACGCGGCGATGGGCTGGTTTGCCCTGGATTTTTACCGCACTGTAAACGGGAGGAACCTGCTGGATACGGCCCAAAAAATTCGGAAGGATCGCTCGGATTTGCGCTTCGTCCGGCAAGTTTAGCACATCTAGCAAGCCTGATTTCTCCCCCTCCTCATCATCTGTCGTGCTTGTCTGTCCTAATTTGATCGTTGCGATATACTCCTTCTCTTTCTTTACCAGCTCATGCATTTGCCTGGTTCCTTCGCGCGTAATGCCCACGACCAAAACACCGCTGGCCAGCGGATCCAATGTCCCCGCATGCCCGACTTTTTTGATGCCGGTAATTCTTCGCACCGCATCGATCATGTCATGCGAGGTCGGCCCTTTTGGTTTGTAGAGCGGAATGATCATAAGCAATATCAGCTCTGTAAGAATTTGACCTGGTTTACGTCGTATATAATCATACCCGCATGAAACCTGCAAAACTTGAACAATTTTTTCTGCGTTTATACGACAAACAAGCGGATGCCATTTTCAGGCACTGCTATTTTCGCGTCTTTGAACGGGAGAAAGCGCTTGAGCTCACGCAAGAAACCTTTACGAAAATGTGGGATTATCTCTCAAGCGGCAAGGAAGTGCAGCACCCGAAAGCTTTTCTCTATAAAACCGCAAACCACCTGATTATCGACTATCATCGCAAGAAAAAAGATCTCTCGCTTGAAACCATGCAGGAAGAGGGTTTTCAGCCAAGCATGGAAATGGATACCGGCCAAATCATCTCCGCTCATCTGGTGGCCTCGGTGCTGAAAGAACTCAATGAAGAAGAACGGCAGCTGATCATCATGCGGTATCTGGAGGGCCTCAAGCCAAAAGAAATAGCCAGGGTCATGGAAGAATCGGCCAATGTCATTTCTGTTCGATTGCATCGTGCAAAAGATAAGATGCAAAAAATCGCTCAACAACATTTATGAAAGAACTCAGGAAACAATTTGAAACCATCCGTCTTAAAGGAGACGAGCGAGATGCGCTTCGCGGCAATCTCCTGCATTATGCCAAGGAGCATCCTGTAAGAAATTCCCCTGCTCCTCGTCATAAAGGCTGGCTGCCATTAACATCCATGCCTATGACCCTCTCTCTCCTTTTCGCCGCGGTGCTTACTCTTGGCGGCGGCACAGCGCTAGCTGCCGAGCATACGCTGCCCGGCGACCCTCTTTACCCCTACAAAGTGTATGTGAATGAACCCGTCGTTTCTGCCCTTACCTTGAGCAAAGACAAGGAAGCCGTCTGGCAGGCGCAATTGGCTGAACGACGCCTGCTTGAAGCCGAACAGCTCGCGGCGATCGGACGGCTTGATGAGCGCGTAAAACAGCGTCTGACCAAGCGGCTGGAACGCCATACGGAAAAAAGCACGCGGCTGGCCGAAAAGCTCGAACAGAAAGGCAACCTGGAAGCTGCCGCTCAAATCAATGCGCGATTGGAAGCGAAATTTAAAGCTCACAATGATATTTTTGCCGTCATTGAAACAACTGTTGAAATCAGCGATGAAACCGAAAACCGGATTCATCAAATCAAGGCTGATCTTGAAGAACAAACCGCCACAATCGAAGAAGAACAAGAGATCATTGAATCAGAAATAGAGAAAAAAGAAGAACAGACCGTTGAGCTTGTAGAACGCTTCAAGCAACGCGCAAGCGATGCCATCGCATCTGCCAAAGAGCAGCATGCAAAAATTGAAGAACGCTCCATCACGGTCAACGATAAAGCTGTCCAGCATCTGCTCGAATCAGAAGAGGCTTTTGCCCGCGCTGAATCTTCCTTTCAGGAAGCCCGCCATCAAGAAGCTCGGATGCTCTTTCAGGAATCCTTCAAGCTCGCTATTCAGGCAAGCGCATTTGCTAAGTCGCAGCTGAATCAGCCTGATATTCTGCGAGGCAAAGACAAAACAGATCGTGGCCGCAAAGAGCATCGAGAAGAGAAGGAGGAGGAGAAAGATAAGGACAAAGACGAGGATGAGGATAAGCAGAAGGATGAAGACGAAGATTCGATGCAAAACAGAGGACAAGAGCCGGACGCATCAAAACGAAAAGGCAATCGACAATAAAGCAAATCAAAAACCGCCTTTTTCTCATCTAGGGCGGTTTTTGTTTACAACATGATCCCCAATCTGGTTACGGCTGCAAAACTTCCGCGTCATCTTTTCCTTCAACCGAGATCACGACGCTTGTGACAGTATCAAATTGCATCAGCGTTTCTTCGATTTGGCCGCGAATAGCCGTAACGAGGCAGGAACCGCCGATACCGCGATCCAGTTCCGGGCTGAATAAAGCGCGTGCTTCCCCTTTATCGATGGTCACGCGGATGAGTTTGGTTCCCTCAGGAATATTGGTTCGCAATCCCATGGAAAGTTCCGCCTCTGTCGGCCCCTCCAATAATTCCTGGAGTGCGGCTTGAGCCGTGGCCTGTGTCTTTTTGATTCCGCGCGAAGAAGCATCAACCGCTCCGCAATCTAGCATTTCCGGATCTTCATAGATATTGGTGAAATACACATTCACCGCCATGGTTTCATATGCCGGGAACCGGATCGGAATGGTGATATGCGCGTCATGTTCAGGCAGGCCGGAAGGATTGTCACGGCGCAGAATCAATTCTCCTTCTTTGGCATCGCCCCAGTTGAGATGTTCAAAGGTTACTTCAAACGGCACAAAATCTTCCGTCATCCATTCTCCCTGCGCCTGAGCAGGCTTGATGGCCAGTAATTCTCCGGATGCGCTGCGCACTTCAACGGGGAAGCTTGCTTCAAAGTACCAGGTGCCGCGCGCTTCACCGCGCACGACAAGAGGCATATCAATCGTGTCATTTGGCCGAGGCTGGCTGACATTGATGCGTTCATCCTGTACGGGTTGCTGCGGCTCCTGGCCATTCTGCCCCGTCTGCGGCTGATCGCCCGTTGACGGATCCTGTTCATTGAAAAAGAAATACGGAATGGCCACGATCAGAGCAATCACGACCAGAAGCGATAGAATCGCCGTGATGACAGCTTTTTTGTCTTTCATAATGAGAAAAAAATAATTGATTTAAATGGTCGGGGTGCGGAGAATTGAACTCCGGCCTTACCCACCCCATGGGCATATACTACCGTTATACGACACCCCGACATCACTTTATGCTGCGCGCTAGGGCTGGCGTGGGCGCTACGGCCCGAAAGGTAATCCTTTTTGAATTTTCCTGGGCATGCCCGCCCTCCGCAGACATGTCCTACCGTTATACGACACCCCGCGCTCGCCTGATGGCAGCTAAGAATACACTAGTACAGAGTTGTCCGGGGGTCAAAGGAGGACCGTCATGACGGGAAAACACGTATCGCGCTATTATCTTTATTCAACGGGACGATCAGATGATCCGTCATCCATGGATATTCCTCCGGTTTTTCAATCACGCCAAACCGCAAACCGGGAACGAATTGCTGAACGGAAAGCCCTTGATCATCAATGCCCCAGGCACGGACATAGACCAATTGCGGATTGCCAAGTTTGATGACGGGAGCATCAGGCTGCGCAGCCGCATCCTGATTCAATTGCTTGATCAATGCGTCAATGGAACTGATCAGGTCGCCTTTTGTTTCCTCAAATTCAAGCGTTGTTAGATTTGAAACCCGCATGATCTCAAGCGTCCTGGTATTCACCCCGACCGACAACCCGTACAAAGAGCCGAATTGCTCGTAGGTGTGCAAGCCATGAAAGGCAAGCGGGTAGATAATATTCAGCTCAGCCGGGGCCATGAGCGGTTCGGTTGTTTGATACTGCAGAAAAGCGCGATCAACAACCGGATCCCCATACTGTTCCAGATCAATTCCGTGTTCAGCCAGAAAAGCAGAGGCCGAAGCAATCAGCGCGGAATCTTCCGGCAAATCTTTCTCTTCAACCGGCTGGTAAACGCGGTCGCCCCATTGATTCCAATTTGGTGAAATGAAAATTGTTTCGTCGATCAAGCTGATATTAATGGTATATCCCTTCGTCCGTTCCTGCTGCAGCACAAGCGAATCAATCGATAATGCATCAAAGCTGCCAATATCAAGCAGCGTGAAATCGGTTTGCGCAATCTGGCCGAGCAAACCCGCCAGCTCAAGCCCGCCGGTCATCTTCTTATAGATTGGCAGCAAAGTGGGAATTTGAAACTCTTCGCCCGCGTATTCAAACTTCGCATCCATGGACGGAATGCGATGCAATTGCAATGCTGAGGAATCTTCCTCCTTGATTTCATGCGCCGAACTTTGCATCGGATGCTGCAGCAGGAATGCAAAGACAATCAGCAAGGTGGCGGAGCCCGCAAACAAGAGCAGAAATTGTGCGTCATGTTTCTTCATAAATAGGAAAGCCAGGATTTAATCATCCAAAGTTCTTTTTCTGTTTTCGCGATCAACTTCGTCAGCAAACTAAGCGTTGTATCATCTTCATAATCTCTTGCGTGGTGCTGTACAATGCGCAGTCCCTGCAGAATCTGTTCTTTGTCGTCAAACGTTTCTTCCATGATGTCTTTTGCCCGCTCGATATTCTTTTTGGACGGAATCTTTGCCACTTCCACGAATTCATCGGCTGAATGGATGGGCGTGCCTCCAAGCGCGTTGATCCGCTCGGCCAGGTCATCGGCCATGGTTGCCGCCTCTTCATACATGCGCTGGGTAAAGTCATGCGTTTCAAGAAAGTGCGGTCCTTTTACATTCCAATGAAAACCCCGCAAGTTGTGATAGTGGATCGAAAGATCACCGACAAGCGTATTCAGCTGGCGGACAATGCGTTCTGTATACTCCTCTTCAAATCCAGGGAAATAGGCTTTTCGCATAGACAAAGCATTAACGATACCTCCTCATTGCATGATTACACTATAATCGGCAGGCTGTTCTGTTTTTGTTGCATGGTTTTGACACCCGCCCTCCTTTATTGGGAAAGATCAGCCGCGGCAGCATGTTACACCTAGTGCTGGTCAGTCGTAGGCTCTGTCTGCGAGCGGGAAAGGCCAGGGTGGCGCTATCTGCTCAGCTTCGTGGTGCTCTGTCCATTGCCGTATCTCATCCCGGAACCCCCTCGCCACGTCCTCGATTGATCCGTGTTTTGTCCAGTCCCTCTTTTTTAGGGGGAAGGAAATAGTTCCCCCCCCCTCTAGAAAAGAAGGGCCGAAATAAACTTCTAAATGCGGATGCTTGCTTGGGCGAGTTCTGGCTTTCTCAATTCCTAATACCTAATTCCTCCCCCTGGTTCTTAAACATCCTAAAGACCCAAAGCCGAAAGAATTGGGAATTAGGAAGGGCCGAGGAAGGGCGCAATAGCGGGAGAAGGAACCAGGAACCAAGACATCAAAAAAACCTCCCTTGCGGGAGGTTTTTCTCGTTAGCTTATCCTTCCGTGCTCGCGACCGGCGCGTCCGCGTCGATCAACGGTTCAACCGGTAATGGCCGAGGCTCCGGTCTGACGGATCCATCCGGCTGCGTTTCATACGACTTCAGAATCTCGTCAATCAACGGCACGACGATATAGTCCTGAATGTAAGGGGCGTTCTCCGGCCGCTCTGCCACGTGGAATCTAATGGCTGGCACAAAGAGCTCTTCTGACTTGTCATTCTTGTATTCCCAGTGACGTACATACACTTGTTCCGCCCGGTCAAGCTGGACCTCCACCACTTCCTGGTTTTCTTCAGGCTGGTCAAAGAAGTAGATAGGCTGTCCTCCGCGCTCCGCCACGGCCAGCACGCGCTCTGCGTCAGTGACCAGATCGTAGGCAGACTGTTCCCAATGCGGAGCGATCAGGTTAGACACGCTGTATACCTGGCGGCGTGCAAGGTTGATGCTGACATTGATGCCGTAGAAGCCGCCATAGCTTTCCATAGTTTCCAACCCTTCCTGCTGAAGCGGATAGACAATATTGATTTCGTTGATCTCCGGAGCGGGCTGGCCTTCAAGCGCGATCCAGTAACGGAATTCTTTATTCACCTGGGGCTGTCCATAGGCCGCGAGTGAAACACCATGGCTGCTCAGAAAATTATTCGCGATGGCGATCAATTCCTCATCGGATGGAAGCCGGTCAACCGGAATCGGATTGTAGTCATTTCCCCAGCGCTCCCAGTTTGGATTGATAGAGATGGAGCTTTCCATCAGATCAACATAGAGCTGCAGTCCCAGGTCGCGGTTTTCAGAGAGCTGAAAGGTATTGAGCATCAAATTGCTGAATGATCCAAGATTGAGCACAGACAGGTTCACAGATCGCAGATGGGAAGCCAGCTGTGCCGCGGATGCTTCACCTTTGAGGCGGCGGTAGACATTCCCCTGTTCCTGAGTGAGTTCAAGCGGCTCGCCTGTATAGGTATAGCGTACTTCAACCGGACGATAGATCAAACCAGACATTTCCCTGTCTTCCACGACTCCGCCTCCGCCAAAGCCCGGAACCGGATTGCGGGCGGAAATCTTTGAAAGATCAGTTTCCTGCGAGGCATCGCCTGTCAGCACGCCAAAGGCTTTGCCGCCAAGCCTTGTTGTCTGCGGTGCAAAGAACGAGAGATTGCCATCCTGTGAAATCTGCGGCATCAGCGAACGATTCGGCGCGACAGCCACAAAGAGCACGACGGCAATAAGCCCGGTGGCAAGGGCGCCGCCCAAAGCCGACTTGAAATCAATCAGCGGCTTTGCTGTTGGTTGCATTTCCTGCATAAGTTCTTTTTTAAGTCTATTGATAAATGTCTTGTTCAGGCGGGTATCCGGCTTGGCGGCGAGCAGCTGCTCAAGCAGAGGTTCAAGCTCCCGTTCGCGGCCGCGCAAGGACGCGTCCAGCTCATAGAGCTCCTCAAGGATTTCCTGGATCGAGCGTTTTTTCATAGGTGAAGGAGGAAGAAAAGATAAGCGCTAAGTGGAACAGAAGAGCGAAGCTGCTTGATTGCCCGTGAATAGGCCATTTTTACGGCCGATTCCGTTTTGCCGGTAATCGCCGCGATTTCCTCATGGCTTTTCTCCTGCCAGACTCTCAGCAAAATAATTTCGCGCTGCATGGGTGTGAGCCGGGCAAGGGCCTCTTTGACCTTTTCAAGTTTCAACCTGGCGTCAAGCCTGATGTCGGTCTCTCCTTGCGATGAAAGGGCAAGCGCATCTTCAATCGGATCTTGCGGACGGTTTGTCCGGTAATGGTCAATGACGGTATTGCGTGCGATGCTGTAGAGCCAGGTGGAGAACTCCGCCTTTTTCGGCGCATAGCTCGCCAGCTGGCGAAGCGCTTTGAAAAAGGTTTGACTCGTCAGGTCTTCGGCGGTTTCTTTATGCCAGGTCTTATAGTAGATGAAGTCGTAGATGGACTTGATATACCGGTCATAAAGCTCGCCAAAAGCTTGCGCGTTCCCCTCTTTGGCAGACGCGATCAGCGCCTGTTCTTGTGGATCCATAGGTGTAGATAGTGCGTCATACGTTACGCATCTACTAGTATATACGAGGCATTTTGAAAAAGGTAACGAGCTAGGTTTTAGGTGTTAGGTCTTAGGAAATACAGTGAGAAGGCACGAAAAACGAACAACGAAAACCTACAACCTCATAGACCACCTACGGCAGATTGTTCAGCTTTTTGTGTAATAGAATCGAGGGGATTTCACTTAAACGCATTATTTCTATGGATTTGAAACGACTGCTTTCATCCTTTGTTCTGGGTACTGCTGTATTCGCACTGGCGGCAATTCCTTCAACCGGCGCAACGAAAAAGAACAAAGATCTTTGTATCATTAGTAAGGATTGGTGTATTGATCTTTAAGAAAGCATAGTGCCGGCAACTTCCCTCCTTAAAAGGAGGGATTTTTGTCTCTGAGATATGCCTAACAGGAAGATAAAACGCGTCCGGATCTATCAGCCGTCACCGATGAGCTTCAAACAATTGGCCGCTCTGTCTTTTTGGCTGGCGGATACCCTGAGCAAGCAAAGGATTATCCCTGAAGCATATCTCTGGAATGGGAAACTTTCTTCAATTCCTGTGCATGCGCCGCCAAGCCTGATACGCATTTCGCAATCCATGGATTGCACCGTCGCGCAGATCGCACATTTTGCAAAAAGGCATGGCCACTTTTTATTCTTTGGCCGTTTTGCGATCCTCTCTGATGAGACCTATGTCATGGATCAAGATGCGGCCGCTCTGCTCAGCCACTGGCTTGCGCATCAGTGGGAATCTGCCCGCGCCGTTGACTTGCCGTCTGAACTATGATGTAATCGCCCACTCAGCGGTAATCGGCCGCTGCTGAAAAGGGGACCAATGAAGAAGTTGTTCGTATACGTGTACCCGGCCAGCATGACCGACCATGTCGTGAGTGGCTCGGACAAGCTGCTGGCCGCCGTTCAGGAGCGCGGCTTTCTGCCCGAAATCCGCCAGTGGGACGGCAAGGAGGAGTGGCTCGCCAAGAACCTCAGCGAGCCCAGCATGATCCGCTCCTCAAGCGTCATGCGGTGTCCGCGTCTCGCGCTGGTCCGTTACGCGCAGGACAACGGCCATTTCGTGTTCTACGAGAACGCCGCCGTGACGCAGGACGGCACCTTCTCCAGCACCGACGAGAGCCTGACGTTGCTGTACGAATGGCTCAATAGCCTGCTCTAGCGCCTCGTCTTTGACCACCCCCATCGCTCGAAGTTCTTATCCAAGGACCGACGGCGGTTGGGGTGGATTTGTTTTTTGGCTGCTAAAACACTTGACAAAATAGGCCACTTATGCTATATTAGTGAGGTTGATTTTTGTTCTTTTATCTAATTAAAGGAGGCCCTCGTGAAGACCCTCAACCACCTGCGCAACGAGGCCCGACAGAAGCTCGAGTACGGCATCACCTTCTTCCTGAAGCGCATCCAGCGCCAGGAGCAGGCGTTCAGCTACTTCGAGCCGCCCAAGCGGCTGCGCGATCCGTGGATGCTGGAGAGCCAGCAGGCCAAGGCCTGCCGCGACGCCTTCGAGGCGGCCCGCGCCAAGGGCGACCTCCTCGAGGCGTCCAAGCACTTCGTGCTCAAGGAGCGGTACAGCGCCCCGGCCATGAGCACCGACGCCGGCCGCGTGGCAGGCCTGCTCCAGACCAAGTTCGAGCTCGTCGGCCTCAACGAGGTCATCGGCTGGCTCGAGACCCTCGAGAAGATGGTCTCGGAGAAGGCCAAGCCGTCGGAGTTCCTGAACGCCTTCGTGCAGATGGGGCTCACCGAGCTCCACTGCGACTGCGACCAGTCCTTCATGGACTCCCCCTCGCTGGCCTGGGTGCACCACAACCACAGCCTCCTCAACCAGGCGCTGTGGGAGATCGCCGAGGCCTACGGCATCAAGCGCCTGCGGCGCGTGCTCAAGCGAGATCTCGCGGGGCCCGAGACGTTCTTCAACGACATCGACGGCAACCCCGAGCTCGACGAGCCGTACGGGAAGATCCTGGCGAAGGCCTTCAGCAAGAAGCTCCTCGACAGCTTCCTGCTCGCGGGCGGCCCCAGCGAGGACTGGGTCCGCAAGCAGGCCCCCGAGCTCGCCTGCGCCTAGCAACTCACCACCCCCATCGCCTGAAGTCCTTCCCGGACGGATGGCGGTGGGGGTGGAAGCGTTTTAAAGACTTTTCCAGTTTTTTGGATTTAATCGAATGTATTCACGGATCTGATGCAATGATTGTTCATCACGGATAATACGATCATGAAAATTTCGTTGCCAGGAAAATTCTTCGTTTCCCATCACGTGAATTTTTTTGGTAACAGCGGATTTAAAGCCTCGAATAATCGCCCCCAACGTTTGCGACGGTGAAACAAATCCCGCAGGGGCGCATTGCAATACGCCGCTGCGGGGATGGGCATATTTGATATGAATGATTCCATGCAGATGATCAGGCATGATGATGAATGCATCTAGTTCAACGTTTTTTCGTATGATGAGTGTACGGTCCCATTCACGTCTGACCACAAATCCCATTCGGCTTAAATGCATTTTTCCTTTGATAACTCTACCAAAGAACGGGTACCTGAATTTTGTCACGAGGGTGACAAAATAAGATCCCGGCTGCGCATAATCGTATCCTTTCAATCTCGACGACTGGCGATTTTTCAACATAAAACACCCCTGGTTCGGGGTGTGGGCATGTGTATTATAGCATGATTTTGCCCGCAGCGGCGTTTTGCAATACGCCGCTGCGGAATTTCGATATGATGATAGGGAGAGGTCATTCCCCCTTCTCTTTGCACATTATGCTCACCATATATAACACATGTGGTTTAGAATAGCGTTCTTCTCCAAATTGATGATCAGGTGTCAACCTGCTGATTTGCTGTTCAGTTAAACCATATTTTCTCTGCAGCTCTTTGGCTGTAAAGCTATTTGCCCGCCATTGTCTTCTCAACCGTCTGATCTCTTTCAGGGAATCTTTAATGCTCATAAGCAGAATGAGTTTACAGATACCGATCGACATTTGATTGATCACCTTTTACGAGTACTTTCTGATAGTGAACACCCTTCAATTCTTCAAAATGCTTCTTCCCGCATGCAATCTTGAATTCTTCGGAAGGGCGCAATTCGCCATCTCCTTTCGTTTCGGCGACAAAATAGATTCGTTTATCTTTGTGAAAGACGATAGCCCAGTCGGGATTATAGCTTCCGATGGGGGTTGGGATCTTGAACCAGTTTGGTAGCTTCAGATAGAATTTCACGTCTTCACGGCTATCCAATTCTTTCGCAAAGGAGCTTTCCACCGCTGAATCGATGACCACATGATCATAGATTGTTTTCTCCTCATTTCGTACGTGATACAGATTGCTAAGATAGGTCTGAATTTCCTGCTCCTCAAACAACCGCATTTCCCAGGATTGTCCGGCAATTTTTTCGTATTTGATCCCCTCAATCATTAACTGCCCCAGAACATTTTTGATCAACTTCTCTGCCTGATCCATGTACTGCTGGGGGTTCTTCAAGATCTCCTTCGCCGTATCGGACTTTTCAATCATTTCAAAAACCGTTTGCTTACTAAGTTTCGTTTTCTTTTGTATGTAGGTTAGAACATCCGGAACCGCCGCTTTAGATGCAGAAGCGATTCTACTATGAACCGCTTTTACATTTGATTTTACCCCCTCGGATTTCAGATCAATGGAGGCACGGATACTTAAGAACTTTGGTGATTTCACCTCGATATCTTCTTTCAACTTTTCAGCCGCCTTTTCAATCAATTCTTCCGTGCTGAATTGAACACGATAGATCGTTTTCTTGTTAATTCTTTTCCAAAGTTCCTGAAAATCGGGGTTAAGTAGCGCTTTTTTCCCCACACGCAAGGTACGTCGTTCCCGAGCTGGTTTAATTCGCCCTGAAAAGGTGACCCCTGTTTCTTCTTCGATCTCCTTTTGTAGAGATCGCGCAAATCCCTCATAGCTTTCATTTGCAATCACGGTCAAGATATTCACATCAGAATCTGTGACTCGTTTCCCTTCGTCATTAACCGGTAAGCGAAGTCCTCGCCCGATCTGCTGACGCTTTTTCATTTCAGAACTTACTTCATTCAGCGTACAAATCTGAAAAACATTTGGATTATCCCAGCCTTCGGTGAGAGCAGAGTGAGAGAAGATAAACCTTAATGGTTCAGAAAGGCTAAGCAACCTTTCCTTATCTTTCATGATAAGCGCGTAGGTATCATTGTCTGCTTCTGTGCGCCCGCTCGTATTCTTCAACAGCCCTTTTTTATCTTGAGAGAAATACCCATTGTGAACTTCATGAGCGTCAAATGGGCACAATGATTTATATTGAGGATTTTTGGTCACTTCGTTGTAAGCCTCTTCAAACCATTTCGCGATTTTCCCTTTTACTGCGCTGCCATTTTCGTAGCTTCTATAATTCTCTACTTTATCAATGAAAAAGAGTGTGAGAACTTTCACCCCACTGTTTTCCAACATCAATTCTTTGTTGAAATGGTTTTGCACGGTTCGAAGAATCTGAAATTTCATAATCTCATCACGATCTCTTCCGTTGGTTTCTCCGGAGTAAAGCACAACTCCGTTCGTGAATTTGATCTTCTTTTCCTGCGCATCGATTTCTTCAACGATAAATCCATCTCGGTACATGGAATGTTCATTTGTGATGTGAAATAGATTGTCTTCTACCTTTACAGATACGTCCTTATCCTTTATTCCCACTGTTTCCTGCGATTTGATTCTGATTTTCGCTTTTGGAATGCGCCCTTTCATGACAACATCAATGAGCTGCACAAAGGCTCCGTTTTGATTATCTTCTTCAATAATGGAATCAACTTCAATTTTCTTCACAAGGCCCAAATCATACGCCTTTACGGGATCCAGTTTATACACCAGATTATAAGGCTCTTTGTGGGTAGCAGAATAACGTAATGTGCAAAGAGGATTTAACTCTTCAATGGCATTGCGACGAATGTCCGATTCCATATTCTGAGGTTCGTCGATAATCAAAATCGGATTGGTTGCTTTCAGAAAATCAATCGGCACGCCCCAGTCACTTTCTTGATGGATGATTCTTCCCTTCCCGGCGAATGCCTGAACATTCATGACAAGAATTTGCAAAGAGTTTGCTGTGGCAAAGTTTCTGGCCTGGCCTTTTTTCTTCGGATTCCAGACATAAAAATCCATTTCAGGATGCTCAAAGAGGGTGTCGAAATGTTCTCTGGTGATTTCAAGATTCTTGATTATCCCTTCTTTGATCGCGATGCTTGGAACAACAATGATAAATTTTGAAAAACCGTATCGCTGGTTTAACTCATGGATGGTTCGTAAGTAGACATAGGTTTTTCCCGTACCTGTTTCCATTTCTACCGTGAAATTTCTTTTTCCTAATCTTTCAGATAAACCTAAGCTATTTTCTTTTTGCACCTGCTGAACATTGTTTAGCAGGGTCTCATCCGATAAGACAAGGCGATTTGCCACAACCATCTGTCCGTTCAAAGGCAAGCGGCCATCCGGCTGCGACATTTCGCTATGAAAAAAGCTCTCTTCAGCGGGTTGCCCCTTGAAGACATTAACGACCGCGTTTACAGCATCAATTTGATACTGTTGATTGGATTCAAATTGAATTTTCATAGGTTATCCACAACCTCTCCACAATTCTTGAGAAGTCTGATATGATATAAGCACGAGTGAGTCTCCTATATGCGAAAGCTGGCTTCACGCCATGCGTCCGAAAGACCTAGCTATAGGGGGCTCATTTTTGTTATATCAAATTGGTTTTTTGAGTTATAGAAATTTGTCGGGTACTTATCAAAGTCGTAAATATCTACTAGAAATTTGACCTTCTCTTTTACATAGTTGAAATATCTCATTTCTCCTCGTTCAAATGCTCTTTGTACCGCCCAATTCATATAATCCACCACTTGAAGGCAAGGTTCGCCCGAAGGGCGATGCGCCTCTACCTTGTATTCACTGTCTACTTTTGTCTTCCACTGTTTTTCAAAATCATTGATCGCTACCTGCAGGGCATCTGAGAAGGGCTCTTCCCTCTTTCTATTTCCTCTTGAGGCGTAGGTTATGTAATTTTTTTCAGCCAAATGAAGTTTGTTTTTGAATAATTTTGTGACAAGGTCGTCGTAAAAAATTGTTGTTTTTGATTTGTGCCTGTTTCGAAACGTCTTTTCCAGTTTTCTTGCAATAATGAACTCGGCAGTAAAATCCATTTCTTTTATTCGTTTGTATACTTTTTCTCTCACCTCCGGGCAATCATCTTTGGCATGAAATCCGACCTTTGTTTTTTGAATCGAAGGTATATCTTGCAAATACGGATCATTTATAACATCTTTATGCAAACTCAACAGAGATTTTCTCAACGCTTTTGGATCCTCCGTCATAACGAACCCGAGAAGCAAAGTTTTTGAGCAACCTTCCTGCCCAACGATCAATTGCCCCTTTCGATTAAAGAAAACAGGGTCTCCTGCTTCGTCGACAAAAAAGTGTAGTTCTTTTTTTATCTTCTTCCTCATACCACCCTGAAATCAATCCCCATCTGCTCCATTTGCAAGAGAGCATTTGTTTTGAGTTCATCATTCTTGGCAAAAGCATGTTCGAGGCAAACAAATCTTACCGGTTTATCTTTTACGATTGCATCAATAAGCTGCTGATTGATCTTTTCTTCAAGACAAATAGCCACTTCTCCCTCGTTCAAGAGAAAATATTCTTTCTTGGCCACAGTTTTCTTTTCTGTTTGAATATTCAAATCCAGACCAAGCTTTAAGATGAGCTCATAAAGCACATTTTCCATTTTTGCTCCCTTTTTCAGATTATCGATAGACATTTTCATCTGCTCAAGCAATTCTTTTTCGTTTTGAATGTTATTTTCCCAGATCTTGAAATTGCTCTTATGAATTTTGAATGCCTTAAAACCAAGATCCAATTTTTTATCTTTATGCTCCTTTTTAATCTCTTTGGCTGCCCTGCGAATACGTTCACGCGCAAGCTGGGCGATATTTTTATAGCCGGCTTTATACGCTTCTGAATTCTCATCTGTCGGCTCATCCAATTGCACGCTAATGCATTTTCGATTCCCTCCATCTTCAGCATTTAGAGCCATTACTGCATGGGCAGTTGTTCCTGTGCCAGCAAAGAAATCAAGCATGATATCGTCTTCATGCGAGGAGAAGCTCGCCAGATAACGTAATAGCGCACTTGGCTTTGGATAATCAAAGAATTTAGATCCAAACAAAGTTACCAACTCTTGAGTTCCCGTTTTTGTCGAGCCAAGATTTGACGGTAAGATAGTTTTTGGGTGCACAGTACCACGCTCTTTCTCATACCAAAGTATTCCTTCCTTGTTGAAATAAAACCTTAGAACTCTCTGCCCTTTTGTGTCGAACGTGTCTTCGCCTGAAATCCATGATAAAACTTGTTCTTTCATTCCCCAACCCGCAGAAATGCTTACGGGCTTCTGTAATTTCCCTCCTTTGAATATCATCTTTCCATTTATCGTTTGCTTTTCAGAGCCACCAATGACTCCCTCAAACGTAGCATCTTCTCCTTCAAAATCCATGCCAGCAGGAAAAGTGATCTCACTTTCTGGATTTGCTCGACTGATCTTTTTTAACGCTCCATGAGAAATGATCTTTTCAGAACCATAATCTTTCAAATGGAAGAATGGGGTATCAACCTTACTTTTTGCATAGCAAAGTATGTATTCATGTGCATTGGAAAAATGACCTGCAGTAGTGCCAGATCTTTGCCAAATCAAAGCAGTTGGTGACTCAGTCAGAGAATTCTCTTCTCCAAAAATCTCATTCATGATCATCCTAAGATTATGAACCTCATTGTCATCAATGGAGATGAAAATGACACCGTCCTGACGGAGAAGATTTCTTGCCAGAAACAGACGCGGATACATCATGTTCAGCCAATTGGAGTGAAAATGCCCGCTGTCTTTCGTATTCTTTTGCAAAGCCGTCTGCCGGCAATTATCATTTTGCCCTGATCGCTCGCGATAATCTGCCTTGCTCTCTTTGAAATTGTCATTGTAAACGAAATCGTTGCCGGTATTGTATGGAGGATCGATATAGATCATTTTGATCTTACCGTAGTACGATCTTTGTAAAACTTTTAGTACTTCGAGATTATCTCCTTCAATAAAAATGTTTTCGGTTTTATCAAAATCAACAGATTCTTTTTTATCAGGCACTAAAGTACAGGTTGTAGGTTCCTGAATCTCTCTAAAGCAATCTGTTTTGCCCGCCCAGGTTAAACCATATCGTTCTTCGCTTTCATCAACCTGCTCGCCAAATGTTTTTTTCAGTTTCTTAACATCAATTTTTCCCTCGGAAAAAATTTCGGGAAAATTCTTTCTCAGCTGATCCAAAAGTTCCTGTTGTGGCAGGAAGGATTCGCCGGAGAGTTTTTTGGCTGCTTTGAGTTTCTTAGGCATATAGCGATTTATTTCTTCAGATACCTTACCACATTCTCCCATCCTTGACATGCCGCAAATGCCTTGACTCCAAGGCTTTTTCTTGGTAAAAAACCCTGTCCCGAACCGGAAGTTTTCAGCCATACGAGGTGAGCTATGTCCGAGGTATTTCCCGAAGATGAAGACGAAGAGAGCCTCTCGCTGAGCGGCTGCGACGACGAGTACTGCGAAGGCGAAGAGTGCGAGGATCCCGACTGCACCTGCCGCTGCCATGGCGGCTACGCGGTCAATCCCCGCGAGGAGGAGGACAACGACCGCAACGATGAGGACGACTAGCGTCCCGGCCGATCAATACGCCGCATGCTGCCCACTCCCGGGCGGTATGCGGCGTTCGTGTTTGTAATAGACCTTAAGGAAGAGCGTGCCCCCTCTCTTTTGAAGAGAGGGGGCTAGGGGGTGAGATCCACCCCCCCAACTTAGGAGGGGTATAAAGGGGTGGCACTTGCTGAAACATCCTCTTTCTCAAGTAGTATGTACGGACAGCGAGGTGCAAACAATGTTTATGAATTGGCTTACAAAACAACAGATCAAATGGAAAACCAGGGATTTAGGCGAAAAGCATGAAAAGAAACGCGGCCTGGCCATGGCTTTGGCTCTGCTGCTCGGCGGCTTTGGCGCACACTGGTTCTATCTTGGCCGCATTAAAAAAGGCGTGGTCTATTTCTTGTTCTCCTGGACCTTCATACCCGAACTGCTGGCCATTATCAGCCTGATCAAATGGGCGATGATGCACCCGCAGGAATGGCGCCGGCGTTTTGCCATGTAATGTTCACTCGAGCTTAACGAATGCTGTGTATGACAGGCGGAGGTTTTATCTCCGTCTGTTTTTTCGTGTCTTCTCCTGACAACGCTGCCTTTGACTTGCCCGCATTGGCATGTTATAAACATCGATCAACGACCGCCAAACCACAGAGAGGCAACGATGCGTCGTTTCTCGCTCTTTCTTGCGTCTGCCTTGCTTAGCGCCTGTGCAATGCCGGGCGCTCAATACGGGCAGCGGGGCTTTCACATCACGCTGATGCGCGGATACCCCACGGCCAGCGAGCCAGCCTGCCTGTTCCAAATGCCGTCTGAAGGAGGTGGGCCACAACCTTCCGCGCGGCCGAGTCCTCAGCCGGTGAGCATCGAGTTCGCGCCGCTCAACCCGGCCGAGCCGCATGTCCTTGGCGAGCTGCATGTCATCATCAGCATCGATGAGATGCAGCTGCGCAGGCTTCGCCTCTCCTTTCAGGGACGAGCCAGCAGCCTGGTCATGGAGCTGGACGGCGAACCGGTCGCTGCGCTTGCCCCGGCAAACGATGCCGGCAAGCTCGTCTTTGACGGGCTTGAGACAATCACGCTTCCGCAGGGCCGCCATGTGATCCGCTTTCTGGCTGAACATGCGTCACGCGACGCGCGGCTCAGCTTTGAAAGCATCGAGTACCGTTCGGGCATGATCGGCCGCCCGCATGGCTTTTGGGAGCAACCAAGAGGCTGATCATCGCGCCGCAGTCCTGTTTCCGGGATTGCGGCGCTTCGCTTTATGGAAGGCCAGCCAAACGAGATCATAAGGTCAGGCGGAGGTTACATCTCCGCCTATATACCCGATGGAAAAATCAAACCTGGCATTTGACACTGAGTAAACATGAAAGCGCGCCCTTCCCCCCGGATTGGACGCGCTTTCCTCCTCTGTATAGCAACACCGATGGTTATACCTCGGTTGGCGGAATGAGCTGCTCCTGCTCTTTCCGCTGTCGTTCCTGTTCGAGTCGATCGTTCATCAGATGCGCCTCCTGACGGGCATCCAACTCCTCTACGCAGTCGATGCCCAGCGTCTTAAGCGCTAGTTCGACGCGCTGCTCGCACTCTTCGCAAGCTCGTTGGTGCGCCTCGAGCTTGAAGACCATCTCGTCTGACTCATCACGAACCAGACCGTCGATAGCAACGATCACATGGTTGACGAAGTCTTCGCAGGTGACTTCATGTCCCGTGTATCGTTGTACGCCATTTTCAAAATCATCGTCTTCTGCCATCTCTCCCTCCCTTCCGCAAATTGCAGATGACAACTGGATCAGAGCATACCCCTGATCGCAAATCTTTGCAAAAGCTCAGTTGGCTGGCGGACAGATATTGTACTTTGTCCGCAAAGTCGGGCGGAGGTTAGATCTCCGCCCGTCTTTAGAAACAGCTCCCTGCCCCACTGATAATCCATCGCTAAATATCAAGCCTTGATCTGCTTTCACGGGCCGAGCGCTTCATCCAAATGCGCAGGCTTTCAAAGCAATACAGCCGGATGCTCACGGCGATAAGATCCTTGAACATGCCAAGGCGTTGGCAAAAACCACGGCAGAATCCCCGCTTCTTCTCTTTTACAACCTGGCGCAACCCGCAAAGGCGCTGCACGCAGGTTTTTGCTCCATGCATTTTGGCGTGATAATTCATGGCGATTTCAATTTGAAATTTTTTGCGGTCGCGATCCGGGATCAGATTCCAGACACGCTTTGTCAGCGCGCGCTCCCCTCCAAGCAATGGGATAAATCGCAGCAGACGGTTTAAGCGGTACATCGGCCGATCGCGCACGCCAATCACCAGTTCATAGTCGCCGCTAAGCAAGGGCGCAAGAAGGGTCGTCATCATGTCATGCGTAAGTCCCACCAGATCTGCGTCTGAAAAAAAGATATAGTCATGCTTGGCAAGCTCAATGCCGCGCTGCATCGCCTGCGCCTTGCCCTGGTTAAACGGGAAGCGCGCCACGAATGCGCCGGCTGCCATGGCGGCTTGCGCTGTCTGATCCGTTGATCCATCATCAATCACAATCACTTCATCAATCAACGGATGGCGCGCGATCACCCGCACCACGTCGGCAATCGTTTGCGCTTCATCATAGGCGGGAATCACCGCGCTGACCATC
>CAZDCG010000002.1:0-346856 GCA_964503955.1 uncultured Gammaproteobacteria bacterium | reverse complement strand
CATATCTGATGGGACTCCTTGGTCGAAGAAAGAAAGGGCAGCAAAGATTCTTCGGTGTCGCGTACGATGCCATCACAAAAGATCCTCTCGCACTTGCGATCATTCGTCTCTACAAGAAAGACGAGGCGGGCGAGCGCCTGATTTCAACCTTTGTCACTGATAAACAAGGAAAGTATGACGCGCTACTCGAACCCGGATCCTATCGCATTGAAGTGAAGAAGCCGCAATATACTTTCCCATCATCGATTCTGTCAGGTATCTCACAGGACGGACAGTATGACCATGTGTACCAGGGGGAAATTGAAATCACCGACCAGACAACGGAATTGATCGTGCCTGACTTGCCAATGGATCCGGTCAATGCGGAACAGAAATGGCAGACAGCAAATATCTTAAAGAAATTGTGGCTCACATTGCAGAAAGCCGGCCACTTTCTGGCGGTTCCGCTTCTTTTCGTTGGATCCCTGGCATCTGTCGTTGTCGTAGCGGCAGTCCCTGAGAATCCAATTAACTGGTTTTTGTCAGTCGCTTACGTATTGATGTTCCTGTTACAGCTGAAACTGCGTCAAAAGCCTGAAAAGGCTTGGGGTGTTGTTTACGATATCGCAACGAATGCACCGCTTCCGCTCGTCAACTTGCAGCTGATTGACCCGAGTTTTGGCAAAGTGGTTGCGTCTCGACTGTCTGATTACCAAGGACGCTTCAGATTCGCGCCGGAGCCTGGGAAGTATGTGTTGAAGGCGGAAAAAGAGGGATACAGGCAAACTGAAGTAGTCGAGGGTCAGCAGATGAGGCACACACTTGATTCAGAAATCTTGATTCAAAAAGAAGGCCAAAGTGTTCGTGGAGATATCGCTCTGAACAGGTACAACTAGCACCCAGAATTTTCTGTTTACCAGCCAATATGATGATGTTATACTAAACCAAAGTCCAGACGAATCAAACCTTATGAAAAAAACAAAAAGACATCTTCTGTTGTCAATTCTCGCCATCTTTGGTCTGCTGGCGACGTCCTCTTTTATCTCTTCGAATAGGTTAGCCAGCTTTGTCTACGCGGCTGCGCCCGATCTTCCGGTCCTTGCCGCACCTTTGAATGGCGATACGACGCCGCTGCTTAATCCTACGCTTTCCGTTACGTACACGGACGCGGATACGGACGCGGGTACGGTTGAGGTGAAGGTCTCAAACATTGATGCGAACGATTGTCTTACGACGGGGACGCCCGTCTTTTCCGGCACATCGGCTTCAACCCCTTCCGGACGGAACGCGTTCGTGACCGTCAGCACTGATCTTACTGACGGGGTCGCTTATTTCTGGTGCGCCCGATCGCATGACGGGGTTTCTTACAGCAATGGCGGTGCCTACACTTCTATGGGAAGTTTCACCGTCGATTTTTCGGACAAGCTTGTTTACGCAACCTATTTGGGCGGAGCTGATCACGACCATCTTGAAATGATCGATCGAGATACTTCGGGAAATATTGTTTTAGCCGGATGGGGATCTTCAAGCGATTTGCCGACAACAGCCGGCGTTTATCAAGAAACAGATCCTTATCCCGGTTGGCAGAGCACCAATTATGATCTTTTTGTGGCGAAGCTGACTTCTGATGGAACAACGATTACCTGGATGACGTATGTCGCAGGGGACAACGACGACCGGCTTTCAGACATGCTTCTGGACGCTGATGGAAACGTGTATATTTCAGGCAATACCCGTTCTTCAAACTTCCCGACAACCAACGGTTTTGACACGGTTATCGATACATCGAACGGTGACGGGTTTTTGACCAAACTTAATTCTTCCGGCACCTCAGTCCTTTATTCCACGGTGGTCGGAGGCTCTGATGACTGGGATCATGTTTACGACATCGCTCATATTTCAGGCGGAGAAATTGGCCTGCTGGTCGATTCATACGCCACCGCAGACGTTCCAACAACCTCTGGCGCGTATGACGAGACCGTCACTCAGGCTGGGGACGAGCATGCCATGTATGTTCAAGTTGATACCGCGCTTACTGGAGCGGCTTCTTTGGTTTATGGAACAGTTATTGAGTCGGTGAATAGCGATCTTTTGTATGCGTCCGGCAAAGCTTTGCATATTAATAGTTCCGGAAAAGTATATATTGCTCTCACGTCTGAGGGGGCGGGACTTACTACGACAGCCAACGCCGTGCAGGCTGCTTATGGGGGCGGATTCACAGATATATTCGTCATAATTCTTGATCCGCAGGGGAACGGAGCGGCTGATCTTGAATACGCGAGTTACCTGGGCGGTTCTGATCAAAGCGAGAACCCAATGTGGATTTATTCTGATGAAGACACCGGGTACGTTTATCTAAGCGGGAGAACAACGTCTACGACCTATCCTATCACCTCCGGAGCCTACGACGAAACGGCCCCTGCTTCACAAAACTGGATCATTTCCATCATCGACCCATCCGTAGCCGGAATAAACGGACTCATTTATTCTACCTATTTAGGGGGGGCAGATTCTGAAACAGCAGCGAGCTTTGCTTTGAATGATGACGACAAGATCATCGTTCTTGGAACAACTCGTTCAGCGGATTATCCGATAGTCGGGGCGAGCGCTTACGACGCCACTCCTACGGGCGGTGATTCATCTAACGGCAGCGGATCACTTGCTCTTTCAGTGATTTCACCCGATGGAAATGGTTCCGATGATCTTGCGTTCTCATCCTTTCTTTGGGCCGCCAGCAATGCGTCGGGAGTGACGTTTGACTACGTCGTCGGGGGGAACATGTACATCGCCACATCCGTCTGGGAGCAAGACACTATTTTTGCAGAAACTCCAATTACGGAAAATGCTTTGCAGAAAGAATTCAGGAGAGACGGTACCGTGACGTTTACCAATGACGGAATGTTGATGATCGTAGAGACACCTTCCGTGATTACCTCCGGCAGCACTCCGCCTCCTTCTCAGTCCGGATTTGTACCAAATGAGACAGTTCTAGCCCCTTTTGCGGTAAATGACGTTGTCTGGACATCTCTTGTGCATGATGATGTCCTCTATGTCGCAGGCGACTTTCAGTACATCGGGGAAGGACAGGGAAATTTTACTATTCTGAACTCTGCAGATGGCACCCCTTTCCCGTCCACAGATGTTTCCGACGCAAATGACACTGTTTCACGCGTGATTCCCGATGGAAACGGTGGATGGTATATTTCAGGGAATTTTAGTTTCATTGACGGAGAGAGTCGAGATCTGATAGCCCGGATTCAGTCAGACGGCTCGCTCGACCCCGATTTCATTGTTGATACCGGCAGTGTTTTTGTGAGAGTCATGGTGCTGGATGGCTCAACACTGTACCTGGTCGGAAATTTCTCTGAGATAAACGGTGTTGCCCGCAACAGAGTTGCCGCTGTTAATGCTGCAACAGGAGAGCTGTTGCCGTGGAATCCAAACTTAAGCGGAGGAAATATCAATGCTTTAGCTGTTGATGACACCGTTGTCTATGTGGGAGGATCTTTTACGGCTGCGGACACAATCGGGGGAGCTAATAGAAATCGCCTGGCAGCATTAGATAAAATAACGGCTCTTGCGACTTCGTGGAATCCAAATGTCACGAACGGAAGCGTGGAAGCGCTGGCGTTTGATAACAATAATGTCTATGTCGGCGGGTCATTTACCACAGCCGGCACCATTGGCGGAGCGGCCCGAAATCGAATAGCAGCCGTAGATAAAGGTACAGGGAGTGCGACCAGTTGGAACCCGGGGTCAACGTCCACCGTGTCCGGGTTGATTATTGATGGAACGGACCTCTTTGCGCGTTTTACCGGCACAGCCACCATAGGTGGAGCAAGCCGAAGCAATGTAGCTAAGTTGAACGCATCAAGCGATACGGCAGACAGCTGGAATGCGGCGATAAGCGGTGGAAGTGTTTCAAGCTTTTTCTTGGATGGCAATACCATATATTTAGGCGGAAGCTTTACCTCGGCAGGGGGAAGCAGCCGCCTGAGAGCTGCTGCAGTTGATGCCGACACAGCTGCCGCAACTGCGTTTAATCCTCCGCAGTTTAGGTCAGAATTTGACCCAATTATTTCAGCGATTGCCGCCCAGGGGTCTGATGTGTTTGTCGGCGGTGAATTCAGGCTTATTGGCGGAACTCCTCGCAGATCAATAGCCGCTTTTGATACGGATCTGAATCTTCTTCCATGGGATCCATTTGCTGACCTGTCTTTTGATGATCTTGGGCTAATCTCCAGCATGGCCGTTGTCGGAGATACACTGTATTTAGGCGGAGCGTTTTACTGGGAGAATCCGTTGGATTTTAATGACTATAGGCTCAACGCTCTTGCTATTGATATCCCTTCACAAACCGTTCTTCCCTGGGATCCTCAAATCGATGATTTTGTCTGGGGGATGGACGCGGCTGGCTCAACGATTTATGTGGCGGGTGATTTTGAGCAGGCCGGCGGGGCCTCCAGAAACAGTGTTGCTGCGATTGACGCGAATACAGGATTGGCCACTGCCTGGAACCCGGATGTGACGAATCCAGCGGATGATTTTGATCGCAGAGTATGGACCATCAAGGTTGATCAAGAGAATAATCTCGTTTTCATCGGTGGGGGCAATTTTAGCCATATAGGCGGTTCAACAACGGCTGGGGGAGAATTGGTACATAATCTTGCTGCAATTGACTTAAATACGGGCGTCGCTGTGCAGGGATTCAATGCAGATAACCATGTGAGAAACCTTGTTCTCAGAGACGAGAATATGGTAGCACTTGGCTATTTTTCTAACGTGCTTGGTGCATCAAGGCTTGGATACGCGGAGTTTTCCGGTACAACTCTCACGTCTGTTGCACACGATATTAATCATTCTGGTGACGCGGGGCTATACGACAATGGTGATCTGTACGTTGTCGGGGGATTCACCGAGGTCAACAGTGAAACGCATGAAGGAGGAGTTCTCATTCATGAAGATGATACGCTCAACGACTGGAACCCCGGAGTAAGTGTAGGTTTTCTCGAAGTTTACACAGTTGCTCGCATCGGTGATTACCTGATGTTGGGAGGTGATTTCCTCGAAGTCCAAGGAGTATTCACACCTGGACTTGTCTTCTTTTCGGGGTCATACGGCGGCGGAGGCGGGGGAGGTGGACCGGTTCCTTCACAAAACGGCGGATCTCCTGCGCAGATTTTTCAGCAGCTCGTCGCCCCAAGCAATGTTGCTTCTGAAGCGCTCAATACGGAAGAAATTGAGTTTACTTGGGGATATCAGGGCTCAAACCACTCTGGATTCCGCATTTACAATGAACAAGGGACGCTTATTGAGCAGATTGCAAATCCGCATGCGCGATCATTCGTTCTTGGTAACCTGCTGAGCAACCAGAAAGTGGAAGGATACAAGATTAAGGCATTCAACACATTCATGGAAAGCCAGTCTGTATTGGTCCCTGCTGCGTATACGCTTTTGCCAAATGCTTCTCCTCGTCTTATCACGCGTACAGGCGAAACATTGAAAGTTGGTGTGAATGAAGAGCTTGGGGCTTTGAACAAAGAAAATTCTGGAGTCCAGTTTGAGCTCAGTGAGGCAGGCAAAACCGTTCGCCAAACGGAATGGTTAAAAATGCCGGAATATCAATTCATTGGTCTGAATCCTCAAAACGCATTGTCTGTAAAAGTGCGTGTGAGAAATGGTGATGGAGTGGAATCCGAATGGAGTCTTCCATTGAATTTTCAGCCGCTCGTAACCGACCAGGTGGCATTTGCTGTTGATCTGCAGATCATCGATGAAAATGGACAGGCGATTATCAATCCGGTTCCGCTTGAAAAAACGTATGCCGTTGTTTTGACAGCGCAGAATACGGCAAAATCGCTTGTCGCAGAGGATGTTCTGATCAGTGTTGTTTTGCCTGAGTTTGTACGCTCTGTTCAGGGTTCAACGCATTCAAATCCTCAAGGAACTCTTAACGATAACGGGGTCGGAGAAAACAGAGGAGTAACAGCGTTTTTTGACGTGCTGGAACCTGGCGCGTCAGTCACATTTGGTTTTACAATCGGTTTTGATATCGAGGCCCTTCAAAGCTTCGTTCAGTCTGCGGCAGTCGGCGGACCTGTGATTTCCCTGGTTGGCTCGGTGACTACCACAAGTTCGTCGGAGGCGTATCAAAGCAATCAGGTGAATATCCAGCCTGATATTGAATCCCTGCTTGCGCGAGAGATTGTTGACTCTCCAGAATTGCCGCTTCCTACGCCTGAAGAAACTGATCAGATAGACAATCTCATTGACGAGCTTATCCGCGAGGAAAACGAAGATAGCGGCTTGTTCGAACGTCTTGTTGAACAGGAACAAAGACGGTCTACTCAGGTGAGCCAGGACGGCAATAGCTTTACGGTGGATGTTACGCAAACGTCGCAAGAAGGGGATGATATGCTTTTGTTGACGGGAGTCTCTCGTGTGGAAGGAGAACAGATTTTCTTCAGTGGAACCTCGAATAAACCGGCTTCAGTGGTTACACTTTTCTTCAACGAACTGGTGCTTGTTACCGCAGTCAGCGACTCGGAAGGTTTCTGGCAAACCCATGTCAGCGCTCAGGAACTCGGCATCGCTCCCGGAGAGACTCGATCTGTGCGTGTTGAAGCAGTGGTGGCAAAAGATGATTTGCGCAGCGACAGGGTAGAGGTTGGACGCATTTCAGTCATGCGCGCTACTGAACAGGAGATTGTCCCTGAATTTGAAACCGTTGTTTCTTCAAGCGAGCTTGTTACGGCTATAAAAACAGTGACCAAGGAAGTACAGCGAGTTGTCGAAGAACGCGAAGTGGAAATCCAGCAAACATTGACGGTTGCCGCTCCCGTGGTCGTTATCTCATCTGCGCCTCTCTGGGGCTACCTCCCATATCTGCCGACCTTGCTCTATCACTTTATTACCTATCTTGTCGGCTTAATTGGCCGCCGCAAGAAAGGTCAGCAGAGATTCTTCGGTATCGCCTACGATGCAATCACGAAAGATCCGCTTGCTCTGGCCATTATCCGCCTCTACAAGAAAGATGGTGAATCTGAACGTCTCGTTTCAACCTTCGTGACGGACAAACAAGGCAAATATGACGCGCTGCTGGAACCCGGTTCATACCGTATCGAAGTGAAAAAGCCGCAATATACCTTCCCATCATCGATTCTGTCAGGTATCTCACAAGACGGACAATATGACCATGTCTACCAGGGAGGAATTGAAATCACTGATCAGACAACCGAGCTGATTGTCCCAGATCTTCCTATGGATCCGGTCAATATGGAACAGAAGTGGCAGACGGCCAACGTGTTCAAGAAAATCTGGCTTTCATTCCAAAAAGCCGGCCATTTCCTCGCGCTTCCATTGCTTTTTGTTGGCTCGCTTGCTTCCGTGGTCGTTGTTGCAGCCGTGCCTGAGAATCCGATTAACTGGATTCTGTCGGTTGCTTACGTATTGATGTTCCTGTTACAGCTAAAACTCCGTCAAAAACCTGAAAAGGCTTGGGGCATTGTTTACGATATTGCGACCAATGCGCCACTGCCTCTTGTGAATCTTCAGCTGATTGATCCGGCATTCGGCAAAGTTGTTGCTTCACGATTGTCTGATTACCAAGGACGTTTCCGATTCGCGCCTGAGCCGGGGACTTATATAATTAAAACCGAAAAAGAGGGGTTTGTCGTAGCAGACGTTATTGAGGAACAAAGAGATCATCGCCTTATCAAGGGAGAGCTCAAGATAAAAGAGAAGGGGCAGACAATCGGTGGGGATATCGCGATGCGCAGAACAGATGGACACCATGGTATAATTTGAACCATAAAAAAACAATGTCGCAGAGTTCGACCACTTTTACATTTTTGGAATTCAAACGAAGCAAGTATTACCTCGTTGCTCTATTCTTGCTGGCTATTTTTTTTGCTGTATTCTTTTACAAACTGTATGACCTCGGCGTAAAAAAGCGACAGATGCTCCAAGCGGAGGTGAAGGCGGCAGCTTTAGGTGATATTTCAACCACAGTAACGGGCTTAAATGCTCCACGGGGTATCATATTCGACTCGTCAGGCAATTACTATATTTCTGACCAGCTAAATCACATTGTAAAAAAAGTAGACGTGAATAATGTGGTGACCGCATATGCAGGAAATGGTGTGTCTGCCTATGCCGGCGATGGTGGGCCGGCCACAAATGCCAGTCTTGCTCAACCTCGCGGTTTGGCTTTTGATGCAGCCGGAAACCTCTACATTGCCGACTTCGGGAATTGTGTTATCAGAAAGGTTGATGTTGGCGGAACAATAACGACAGTTGCGGGCAATAATACATGCGCATTTGCGGGTGACGGGGGGCCAGCTACCAGCGCCAACTTATTTTTGCCAAGCGGCGTGACTTTCGATTCATCTGGGAACATGTATATCACCGATCAGGGTAATAAAAGAATCAGAAAAGTTGATACCTTAGGAGACATCAGCACGGTAGCCGGAGACGGATCGGGCGCCTCAAGTGGTGATGGCGGACCTGCCACAAGTGCCGGTATAGACAATCCTGCACGAGTTGCATTTGACACGCTAGGCAATATGTATATTTCAGAGGCAAGCGGTCATAAGATCAGAAAAGTTGACACTCTGGGAGATATAACAACTTTTGCGGGTACAGGTGCGGGCACGGGGACCGTTGACGGAGAAGGTGGTGATCCTTCAGATGACTTGGGTGATGGGGGACCAGCGCTTACCGCATCGTTGCGTTTCCCCGTAGGATTGTATTTTGATAATGCAGGAAATTTGTATATTGGCGATTCAGGTAATCGACGTGTGCGCAAAATTGATACTGGTGGAAATATTACAACCATTGCCGGCAACGGCACAGTCGGTTTCAGTGGTGATGGTGGAAGCGCGATCGATGCTCAGTTAAACGGACCATCAGATCTCGCCTTAAGCATGAATCAGGACATCTATTTCACAGATCAGGGTAACAACCGCGTGAGAAAAGTCGACAATAGTTTTGATGTCGTTTCTATTGTTCCCCCGCAAAACGGGTTTAACGTTGCGGCAAGCGCCAATATTTTGATTGTCTTTGATGGTTCATTGAACACAGCCAGTGTCAACCAGGCGAATCTTCCAATTTTTGCAGCAGGGGTATTGATTGATGGCACATACGCATTTAGCACAACCAATGTGGCTAATGACACAGTCACGTTCGATCCAGATGAAAACCTCGAACCGGGGCGAACCATTGAAGTCGTCGTTTCGTCGAACGTACAAAGCAGCGGTGGTGTGCCAGTCACTCCATTTCTGAGCAATTTTGTTGTGGCCGCGACAGAGGGAAATGGCACATTCGCAACCCAGCAGGTCTATTCAGCAACGGCCGGCCGTCAGCCTACGGATATTCAGCCTTACGATCTTGATAATGATGGTGACGTAGATCTGGCCGTTTCTCTTGGAAACTTCGGAACCGCCGGCATGGGAGTTTATATGAATAATGGCGATGGAACCTATGGGGACATTGCCATTTACGCCACGGGCCTGAACCCTCGCCGCATAGAGGTTGCCGATGTGAACAATGATAATTTTGCCGATTTGATCGTTGTTGCACAGAATTCGACCAGGCTCGATGTTTTCATAAATAATGGCGACGGCACATTTCCTGCAGCCGTATCTTATGGATGCGCAACCAGCTGTGAAGCCCTCAAGGCTGTAGATCTCAATAGTGATGGTTTCATTGATATCGTTATCTCAGTTCCCACTGGGGACTACATGAGAATCTTTATCAATAATGGAGATGGAACTTTTGCCGCCGGTGTTGATTACGCGACAAATAACCCCAATGGACTTGCCATCGGTGATTTTGACAATGATGGAGATGCCGATTTTTTTGTCGGATCAATCAATGGAGCGAATATTGTTTCTTATTTTGAAAATCAAGGTGATGGAACCTTTGGAGCAAAAGTAGATTCGGTTCTGGCTGGAAACATCAGCTGGGGAATCAGCGGTGATTTCAACACAGATGGGGATTTAGACGCGGCTTTCAGCAACCAGTCAACTAATGAACTTACGATATTCATCGGAAATGGGGACGGCACATTCGAAGACGCCGCAACATATGCCGTGGGCAATAGCCCGACTGGGCTTACTCATGGTGATTTTGACGCTGATGGGGATCTGGATATCGCAGTGGCAAATAGCAGCAATGAAACTGTTTCGGTTCTCTTAAACAACGGCTCGGGGATTTTCACTCTTGACGCAGACTATTCCGTCGATACGCCCGGGAGCAATTTCACCGCTTCGGTCCGTGCTGCGGATTTGAACGGAGACGGCGCGCTTGATTTGACTGTCGCCAATCAGCACGGGGAAAGCATTTCTGTGCTTATGGGGATAGGGCCATTGCGTGTTTCTTCCATTGCGCCAAGTCAACATGCAGTTCATGTTTCCAATGACTCTGACATCTCGATCGTTTTCAACCAGTCCCTTAATCCGGCAACAGTAACCAGCTCAAATGTTTTGTTGCGTGGCAGCGAGCGTGGAATATTGGCTAATGCATTAAGCGTTACCACAACAAATGTAGCTGATGACACCATTGTTATTAACCCTACTACGAATTTCAGGGTTGGAGAACGCATGTTTGTAACAGTTAAGACTGGTATTCAGTCAGCTAGCGGGTTAAATCTGCCCACACACTTCATTAGCGAATTTGCCGCGGCGGTTCCTTCTGGGCTCGGCACATTTGGAAGCAGAACAATCTATGCCGCTCAGGCTGAAGCGCGAACGGCTAATCATGGGGACCTCAATTCAGATGGAGCTATTGACATTATTGTTGCAAATCATGACACCGATACCATATCAGTTTATATCAATAATGGAGATGGTACCTTCGCGCCTCAGGTTGTCTATCCGGCGGGGAACGGGCCCTCGTATAAGGGTGCTATCGCCGATTTCAATGGCGATGGTGTTCTTGATTTTGTTGTTCCGGTGCCTGCAGACGGCGTTGTATCATATTATAGAAATTTAGGTGCAGGAACATTCGCTTCGAGAATAAATATCAGCACTGGTGGTGGCAACCCCTCTGGTGTTACTGCGAATGATTTCGATGGTGACGGTGATTATGATCTCGCCATTAATAAATTTTTTTCAAATACAGTAGGAATTCTGTTTAACAATGGGGCAGGCGCATTTAGCGGGCTAACAAACTATGCAACGGGCACTCGTCCTTTTGGGGGTATTGCATCAGCTGATGTTGAAAATGATGGTGACATAGATTTGATCGTCACAAGCTCCAACTCAAATCAGGTCTCGATTCACCTGAATAATGGAGATGGAACCTTTGCGCCGCGAATCATTTATACAGCGACATCCGGTACCGATGATGTAGAAGTGCGAGATTTAAATGAAGATGGTTTTGTCGATATGGCCGCTACAACGAATGCTAATTTGAATATTTTTCTTAATGATGGAGATGGTACGTTTGCGGGAGTAGCCAGCTATTCGACCTCATCTGGAGGCGCGCAGGGACTGACATCGGGGGATGTAGATGCAGATGGTGACATTGATCTTCTTGTCAGCCTCCAATCAAGCGATGGCATACGCGTCTGGTTTAATGATGGTAATGCTGTATTCGCTTCGCCTGTTAACTATGCAGTAGGCGATAATCCTGATTATGGAGTCATGACCTCGGATTTTGATAATGACGGCGACATTGACTTTGCTGTTCCGTCGGGTAACGGTTTCAGTGGCAATCTGAATGTGTATTTCAACCAGGAGATTATTCCGCCAGTCGTTTCTATCCTTTCTCCAAATGGAGGAGAAACACTCTCCGCTGGTTCGGTACATGATATTGTCTGGGTGGCTACGGATAATAGTGGAACTGTCAGCACCATCGATTTAGAATTCACATCAGATAACGGCGGAAATTGGCAACTCATTGCAGGCGCGACGGGCCTTTCAAATGGCACGTTCTATTCTTTTGATTCAGCCTGGGGAACACCGGGAAGCGGAAATGGACAATTTCTCTTTATTGGAGGAATTGCCATAGATACATCGGGGAATGTGTATGCGGCTGATCAAAATAACAACCGCATCCAGAAATTTGACAGCAACGGAACATATCTCGCTCAGTGGGGAAGTTCTGGTAACGGCAACGGAGAATTTAGCGCCCCTCGCAGTATTGCCGTTGATGCAGTTGGAAATCTCTATGTAACGGAAATTGGCAATAATCGCATCCAGAAGTTTACCAGCAATGGTGTGTACCTCGCTCAGTGGGGAAGCTTTGGAAGCGGAAATGGTCAGTTTAATGATCCTCGCGGCATAGCTGTAGATAATGAAGGAAATGTCTATGTCACAGACATTGGCAATAGTCGTGTCCAGAAATTTGATAGCAACGGAACCTATCTTGCTCAGTGGGGAGGTTCAGGCAGCGGGGACGGCCAGTTTAGCATTCCGCGCGGTATTGCCGTTGATGCAGTTGGAAATGTCTATGTGGCTGATCAAAATAACAACCGTATTCAAAAGTTTGACAGCAATGGAACCTATCTTGCTCAGTGGGGAGGGGCAGGAAGTGAGAATGGACAATTCAACACTCCGCGAGGAGTAGCGGTTGATGCGGAGGGAAATGTTTACGTGACCGATCAAGGCAATACCCGCATTCAAAAGTTTGACAGCAATGGAACCTATCTTGTTCAGTGGG
Source organism: uncultured Gammaproteobacteria bacterium (assembly GCA_964503955.1). Lineage (GTDB taxonomy): Bacteria > Patescibacteriota > Patescibacteriia > VMEV01 > CAYQCH01 > CAZDCG01. Next base: position 334,214 of record CAZDCG010000002.1, on the reverse strand, counting down.
GCGAATCGGGAAGCGGCGATGGCCAATTTATCACTCTGGACGAAATTGCCGTTGCCCAGTCTGGAATTCTGTACGCGACAGATGCCGGCACCGCTCGTGTTCAAAAATTCTTACCCGGCGGTGCCTTCAACTGGACTGTCCCTGATACAGCAACCAGCCTGGCTCGTATCCGTGCCACCGCGACTGATGCGTCCTCCAATACGGCGCAAGATTCGAGCGACGCTGTCTTTACGATTGAAGTGCCATCAAGCGGAAACGGGGGCACGGCTCAATTGCGCCAGCTTCCTGCATCGCCTATCGCTGGCGAGGCTGCTGCTCTAAGCGATTCCGTTATCCGCTGGAACTTTACGGATCAATCAACAAACGAATCAGGATTCAAGCTTATTGGTAGCGACGGATCTGTACTTATAGCTGCGGAGACGCCGAATATTTCCTCTCTTGAGGAAACCGGACTTGAGATGAATACGGTTTACTCCGGCCGCAAAGTTCTTGCGTTCAATCAAAATGGCGAATCCTCTCCATCTGCGGAATTCCAATCTGCTGTTACGTCTATTCCAGCTTTACAGGCAGTGGTGCTGGATAAAACAGACACGACACTGACCCTGGCGGCTGATCAAATCGTAAAAAATCTTGATCAAGGGCAATCAGCTTTGCAGTTTGAATTAATGACCTTTGGAGGGGAAACAGGGGCCACAAGCGTTATTCAGTCAGACTGGGTGCAAACATCTTCTTATCAGTTCACCGGCTTAGCTCCGTCAACCGTGTTTCAGGCAAGAATCCGAGCCAGAAATCAGGCTGGCGAGCAGACGGACTGGGGTGCTTTTAGCGAACCGATCTCATTAGAAGAGGCGCAAATTGCCCTTCTCTCTGTTTCTCTCAATATCACAGATCAAAACGGCGTTTCTCTGAATACGGATCCCATGACAACCGAGGAGCGTGTCTTTGTTCGAATCACGACGGCGAATATCGGCAATCAGCCTTTGGGCAATGTGTTTGTCAATATGGTTCTTCCTGAGGGGCTTCGCACCGTTGCAGGCACTCTGCATGTCAATGGGACCTTGCAAACGGACACGCCTGATGCGGATTTGGGCCAATTGGCTCCAGGATCGGCTGGTGTTATCTGGCCGTCGCTTCCACCTTCGGCGGTTCAAGACATCGTCTTTGAGATTGATCTGAAACAAACTCAATTGCAGGATGGCGAGAGCGAAATTGCAGCGTACATCTTACAGGCAAGTGTTAGCGCGCAGGAGACCGAGTCAGTTGTGATATCCCAAAAAATATTATTTGTAGACCTGTCATCGTTCCCTGTGGCTCCAGAACCGCCGGTGATGCTGCCCGCTGATCAAGAACCTGTTTTGCCGCCAACGGCAGATGAAACAAGCCAAATTGATGGAATTCATCAACTCATTGGCGAAGAAACCAGCGAAATAGGGGGAATGATTGGAAATGGTGGGGCAGGGCTTGATCAGGGCCGGGAGGTGTCAACACAAAGCTCAAGCGACGGAAAGAGTTTCGCTATTGCCGTGAGCGAGGCCGATAATGGCCGTAGAACGATTTTTGAAGTGACAGGATCCGCTCGTGTTACAGGAGATCAGATTGAGTTTATTGGCCGGTCATCTCAGCCGGACACGGTTATGACATTAATCTTCAATAATGGTGTTTCTGTTATTGTTCGTACAGATGCCTCAGGGTTCTGGCAAACTTATGTCAGCGCTGAACAGCTTGGCATAGACCTTGGAATGGATCAAACGGTCAGAATCGATGCCGTGGCTTCTGTCAATGACACGCGAAGCGAAATTGTCCATGTCGGAGATTTTGTTCTCTCCCATGCTGCAGACGGTTCTGTCCTTGCCGAATTTTCATCTATTGTCTCATCAAGTCAGGCCCTTACTGCCGTTCGTCTTGCGGTCAAAGAGCTTGTGAAAACGGTTGAACGCAATGAGGAGCAAATCCAGCAAACATTGACGGTTGCCGCTCCCGTGGTGGTCATCTCATCCGCTCCTTTATGGGGGTATCTCCCATACCTGCCAACCTTGCTGTATCACGCGATTACATATCTTGTCGGCTTGATTGGAAGACGCAAGAAAGGCCAGCAGCGCTTCTTTGGTGTGGCTTATGATGCGATTACAAAAGATCCGCTCGCCTTGGCAATCATCCGTCTCTACAAGAAAGATGGTGAATCTGAACGTCTCGTTTCTACGTTTGTGACGGATAAACAAGGAAAGTATGATGCGCTTCTCGAACCTGGTTCATACCGCATTGAGGTCAAGAAGCCAGAATATACTTTCCCGTCATCGATTCTGTCAGGTATCTCACAAGACGGACAGTATGACCATGTCTACCAGGGTGGCATTGAGATTACGGACCAAACAACTGAATTGATTGTTCCGGACTTGCCAATGGACCCAATCAATGCGGAACAGAAGTGGCAGACAGCAAATATCTTAAAGAAATTGTGGCTCACATTGCAGAAAGCAGGCCATTTCCTCGCGCTTCCATTGCTTTTTGTGGGTTCGCTTGCGTCAGTTGTTGTTGTGGCGGCAGTCCCTGAGAATCCAATCAACTGGATTTTGTCCGTCGCTTACGTGCTGATGTTCTTGTTGCAGCTGAAACTCCGTCAAAAGCCTGAAAAGGCTTGGGGGATTGTTTACGATATCGTCACCAATGCGCCTTTGCCTCTGGTGAATCTTCAGCTGATTGATCCGGCATTCGGCAAAGTCGTCGCTTCAAGGCTATCCGATTACCAGGGCCGGTTCCGATTCGCTCCTGAGCCTGGAAAATATGTGTTGAAGGCGGAAAAACCAGGATTTCAGCAATCAGAGACGATAGAAGCTCCAAAAGATCGTCAGACGCTGCCATCGCAAATCATCATTGAAAGAGAGGGGGAAAGTATCAAGGGTGATCTTGGGTTACGGCAGGCATAGCGCATTCAAAGCTGTGCATATCTGTTCTTTCAAATCGGGAATGATTTAGATAAAATACAAGCATGAAAGCCCACAGATTTTTCAGAAAAAACATCTTCGCGTGGTTGGCGGCGATAGTCATTTTGGCTATCGTTTTTGTGATTGGGTATCTGTACAAAAGTGAACGTCTGACTTTCGACAAACAAGCGGCACCTGTTTCTGATGATCAGGTTCAACAGCTCTTGAGCGGGCTCTCGCTCAGTTTTCAAGAGAATCGAGGACAGGTGGATGAGGTAGTGAAGTTTTTGGTCAAAAATCAGGGGCAAACGATCTTTTTTGCGCCGGACCATGTCATGTATGCCTTGACGCGACGTATTTCTCAGGAGGAAGAGGACATAGAGCGTGAACCTCGGCGAAAAAGGCCGGAGAATCGGGATGATGAAAAAGTGGAAACACTTGCTATTAAACAGGTATTTAATGGTGCGAATAAGAATTCCGAAATTACAAGCGAAGCGCAGATGCCGGGGGTCGTAAATTATTTGCTTGGCAATGATCCCACCAAGTGGCAAAAGAACGTGCCGACATACGAAAGGATTCGATACAATCAGCTCTACGAAGGGATTGATCTCGTCTACTCAGGCAAAGACGGTGCTCTTAAATTCGATTACCATGTCGCGCCCAACGCTGATCCATCGCCCATCGGTGTTTCATTTGAAGGAATCGATCGTTTACGGATCGCCGAAGACGGTTCCTTGGCCCTTGTTTCTGACTTCGGCGATATAGGCATCAAAAAACCTGAAGCTTATCAGATGATTAACGGAGAGAAAGTGCCTGTTGAGGTTGAATATCAGCTGAACGGCATTTTAAGCTACGGGTTTAAACTTGGAAGCTATGACCCTGCTCATGAGCTCGTCATTGATCCTCGTGTCTACTACAGCACCTATCTTGGAGGAAACGCGAATGATTATGCTTATTCTGTTCAAGTGGATGATGACGGGAATGCGTACATTGCAGGGGAAACGTACTCCACCAACTGGTTTTCTGTCGCGGGACATTATGACGAAACCTTTGGCGGTTCCCGAGATGCCTTCGTCGTCAAAATCAATTCCACGGCCACTTCACCGGTCATCTATTCAACCTATCTGGGGGGTGCAAAAAGTGATTTGGCACTTGATATTGTCCTTCTCGATAGCGGTGAGCTCATCATTGGCGGCTGGACGAATTCTCAAGATTTCCCCACAACGGTAGGCGCTTATGATACAACACCGTCTGACACGTTGAACACTGACGGCTTCATTACCAAATTGTCTGCCGATGGTAATTCTTTATCCTTTTCAACGGCGTTTGGTGGCGATTTGCCTGAAACAATACGTGCCGTTGCCGTTGATGATTCTGGCAGCATCTATATCACGGGTTCAACAGGATCCAGCGAGGATATGCTTTGGGGGAACTTTCCAATATCTTTAGGCGTTTATGACAGTACTTATAATGGTGGTGATTCGGACGTATTTGTCGCCAAGATGAATTCGGCAGGATCTGCACTTTTGTTCGCGACCTATCTGGGTGGCGAAGGAGTTGATGCGGCGTATGACATTGCGCTTGATTCAAGCAACACGATTTATATTGCTGGAGAAACCCGCGACGCGACATTTCCAACCACCGCAGGCCGTTACATGGCTGCAACAGAAAATTCATCATCAGATGCTTTTATTGCTCGTTTTGATTCTACAGGTTCTTCTTTAATGTATTCTTCCGCCCTCGGTGTGAACACGGCCTCGGTTTCATTTGCATACGGAATTGCGGCCAATGATAGTGGCGAGGCTGTGATTGCTGGCTATACGACCGTATCGGGATTCCCAACCGTTAATGCGTATGACAACACATATAATGGGGGCCAAGAAGCCTTCATTGCTAAATTTAATACAAATAGCAGCGGAGCGGGATCCCTGCTTTTCTCGACGTATGTTGGCGGAGCTGAAGATGAGAGTTTTAGTGCTGTTACCTTGGATGCATCAGGAAATATTTACGCAGTAGGGGCAAGCAGTTCAGATGATTTTCCTACGACGGCTGATGCAATTTGGACAAAGCCCCGTGCATTCACCGATATTCTTCTGACAAAGCTGAGCTCTGATGGTGATCTGATCTTTTCGTCTTTTTATGTTATGAGCGGAGGGTATGGATACGATAGCGGTGGCGGACTTTTTGTTGATGATAATGAAGTCGCTTATATCGTCGGTTCCACCAACTCCGGAGGGATGGCGACCAGCGGTGTGATCCAGCCAACTCATCGGGGTGGCAGTTGGGATGGTATCATCATCAAGGCCAGTACAAAGAATGAGGCTCCATCCGCCCCCGTTCTGGTGTCTCCCAGCAACGGAGCGAATGTAATTTCACTCACCCCTTCTCTGGTTGCCAATTTCCGCGACTTCGACGCAAAGGATTCTGGTTTAATCCATGTTCGCGTTTCAAGCGGTACAACCACAGACTGCGTGAATGATATCAATATCGTTTTTTCAGGAAGCAGCCAGGTCGTGAGTGCATTTACAGATGCAACCGTTGTCAGTGGAGCCCTTGTGGATGGGAATTCCTATGCATGGTGCGCGCAGGGGGACGATGAGGATCTTACAGGGGATTGGACCCCGATGGGCACATTCACGGTTGATCTTGTAGAGGTTATTTCTTACGGCACTTTTTTAGGAGGTTCTGGTCAAGATATTGGCAATGCGATTGGATTTGACACGAATGGAAACCCGGTTGTGATGGGGCGGACCAGTTCAACTAATTTTCCGATGGTAAATCCCATCCAGGCAACGAACCCCGGCTCGGATCACATCATTTTTATCACAAAACTTGATTCTACGGCAGGCACCGCACTTGTTTCAACCTATCTCGGTGGTAATTCGGATGACTATCCATCAAATGGAGCTGTTGATGAGAATGGAAATGTCTATATTGGAGGAGCAAGTTATGCAAGCGACACATTCTCCACCAAGTATCCCGGAGTGATTCAAGGATTTGATACAACTCCTGACACGGATTTGGCTGATGTGTATGTCGTCAAGCTAAATGAAGATATCGATACTGTTTTGTTTACGACATATGTCGGTGGTTCTGACTATGAGGACTTCTGGTGGTTTGGCGGTCTTTCCGTGCACCCCACAAATGGTCGCGTGGCGATCACAGGAATTACATATTCATCAGACTTTGTGCTTACACCCAATGCTTTTGATACCGTAGGGGATGGGCCGGATGAATCATATAATGGGGACGCATTTATCACGATCATTGATACGACTCAGTCTGGCGCGGCATCCTTGGTCTATTCATCCTACGTTGGAGGATCAGGCTTTGATGAGAGCTGGACCACGGTTTTTGATGAAAACGGGCATGTCTACGTAACGGGAGATACCTGTTCAGCTGATTTCGTAACGACCGCTGGGGCATTTGATACAACGGTTGACGACTCAAACTGTGATGCATTTCTTATACGGATCGATCCTAATGGGACGAACATCACATCACTGGCTTATAGCACAATGATCGGTGGAAGCAATGGATGGGACTATGCGTACGGGGTTGCCATGGGGCCGGATGGAGATGTATTCACTTGTGGAGAAACAAACTCTTCTGATTTTCCTACGACCGCAGGTGCTTATGCTACATCTTTGAGCGGAGCGGGGGATGCCTTCGTGATGAAGTTCAATACCGCAGGTAACGGAAATGCTGATCTCTCCTATGGAACACTTATTGGAGATGTCAACAATGACTGGTGTATTGACCTTCGTGTGCATACGGACGGTGTTGTCTATTTTCAAGGAAAATCAAACAGCCTAGCATTCCCTACCACTGATGGCGCTTTTTCCAGTGATCCGTTATCACTTGTCATTGTTAAGCTTCATCCTGGCAGCCAAGGCGCTGATGATCTAATCTATTCAACGTACTTTGGTAGCACTGGAACAGATAATGGCATGGGAGTTGCTCTGGACGATGCCGGAAATTTCTATATCACAGGAAATACCAACGATCCGAATTTTCCATCAACTGCCGGTGTCTTTCAGTCTGCAAAGTCAGGAGGGGCTGATGCCTATTTCGTGAAGCTGGCTTTGGCTCCGGAGAATATTGCTCCGTCAGCTCCTATCGATCTCTATAGCAACAATGATTCAGCGCAGGCGGGCGCCTCAAACCCCGCAGGAATTGCCGATACGACACCGGCATTCAGCGCGATCTGCCGCGACGGCAATCCTGGGGATATCATGAACCTCTACCAAATCCAGGTGGATGATCAAAATGATTTTAGTTCAACCATCTGGGACAGCGGCGCTCTTGGTACGGCTATGGCGGATTGCGTTGCGGGAAGCCGCAGCCAGGACATTCATTATGGCGGGGATCCTTTGTTATTAGACGGCACCACGTACTATTGGCGTATTCGTTTCTGGGATGATGAAGGGTTGGTCGGCGTATGGAGCGAGGATCCGTTATCTACCAATGCATTTACCATGGCGGTGCCGAATACGTCTCCTTCAGAGCCGACCGATTTATACGTAGACGATACCGACGCTCAGCAAGGATCCGCAAACCCAACCGGGATTTTGCATCCCACCCCCGCTTTCAGCGCGATTTGTAACGATAATGTGGGAGATACGCTCAATAAGTACCGTATTCAAGTTGATAACGACAACGATTTCAGTTCGGTGCTTTGGGACTCAGGGGCTTCCGGAACAGCAATGGCTGATTGCGCAAGCGGCGCGAGAAGCGCGGATATCACCTACGGAGGCACACCACTTGCGGATGATGGGGCAACCTACTATTGGCGCATCAAGTTCTGGGATGACGAGGGCACGGAAGGTCCGTTTTCAACAGAAGAAGCTATGTTCACCATGGGAGATGGGTATGATGGATTTGCCACGTATTTTGGCGGAAACGCAAATGACCAACTGTTAGGCATCGGTCTTGATACATCTGACAATATCATCATGATCGGTACGACTTTTTCTGCGGATTTCCCTGCAGATGCCGGTTTGCAAGAAGATTTATCTGGCATGCAAGATGGCATTCTGGCCAAATTGTCAGCAGACGGAAGCAGTGTCTTAGTCGCTACCTATTTCGGGGGCTCAGATCATGACCCAGTCCGTGCGGGACGCGTAGATGCATCAGGAAACGTCTATATCGCCGGCGCGACAAGCTCCGCTGATGTGTTTGCAACCCATACCCCGAATACTTCAGGTTTTGACATGACGTATTCAGGGAATGATGATGTGTATTTGGCCAAACTCAACGCGGATCTTGATGAAGTCCTCTTCGGCACCTATGTCGGAGGAAGCGGGGAAGATGAAATGGGCTGGAAAAGCATGCGTGTCGACGACAACGGCATTGTGTATCTGGCCGGGAGAACAACATCCGCAGATCTACCTCTGACAGGAAATGCTTTTGATTCCACGGGAGATCTTGCCAATAACGACGGTTTCATCATGAAGATCGATACGAATGAAACTGGCATGGCATCTCTGCTTTACAGCACGTATGTGGGAGGCAGTGGGAACGATCTGATCAGCGGCATCAATTTTGACGACAACGGAAATATCTATATCGCGGGGGAAACCGCTTCCGCTGATTTTCCGGCTTTGACGGCAGGAGCCTTCGACACGACTGTCGATACCGTGAATGCCGATGGGTTCGTCCTGAAAATCGATCCAACCGGAACCGATGTTACATCTCTTGTGTATGGAACGATCGTCGGCAGCGATAATGATTATGATGGTGCCTACGATGTGGTTGCAGAAAGCCCGTCTGGCGATCTCTTCGTATGTGGCATGACCTATGACCCTGCATTTGTCACCACCGCAGGATCGTTTGATGAAACGCATAATGGCTCTGGAGACATGTTTATCTATCAGCTTACGCTTGGGGGAAACGGCGCTGATGATCTAGTGTATGGATCTTTCCTCGGCGGAGCCGGCGACGGCTGGTGCACGGAAATGACGTTGGATGGGGATACGCTGGTATTCTCCGGTAGTTATGAATCAGGATTTCCTGTGACTGACAATGCATACCAAGACATAAACGCCGGGAGTTTCGATTATGTCGCTGGCCGGTTTGCGCCTGAGGGAAATGGAGCTTGTGATTTGGTTTATGCGTCCTACTTTGGCGGATCCGGAGAGGAATATGACCAAGGCGCGACATATGTTGCAGACACCAATGTACTGTACGTAGCGGGTGAGACAACGTCGTCAGATATGCCGGTTTCTGGTGGGTATTTTAGCTCCGTTGCTTTTGGGGGCAATGACGGCTTCGGTTTTTCTACGGAAATCCCTTCTAGTGCTGGCGCCGGCTGTGGCGGAGGAGGCGGTGGAGGAGGCGGGTCTTCCATCCAGCGCATCCAGACACAGTCGCTTTCCACGCCAACCATCGTTAGCGTGCGCACGACCGGTCATGACCGCGTGCAGTATGAATGGGGCTACTCAACAACGGGTCACAGCGGCTTTTACCTGCTTGATCAGCAACAAACCATTCTTGAGATCGTTAATGAAGCACAGGTTCGCACTGTCGTTGAAAGTGGTTTGCCTCATAACACCTTGATTGAAGGACGTCGCGTTGCCGCTTTTGTCGGATCAACGCGCGGGACCTCCAGTCAGACTTTCCCATCGGTCTACACGCATATGACTTCCGTCACACTGACTCAGATTTCACGCGTAGATGATCGTATTCGTGTCGGGGTTACGGAAGAACTCAATCACTTGACCTCAGGTCAAAGCGCGGTTCAGTTCGAACTCATGCCGGCGGATTCTGTATCAGGTTCCGCAATCATTGCAAGTGACTGGATCCAGGCCAGTACCTATGTCTTTGAAAACACCGATCGTGACCAGGCTTATTATGCTCGCGTGAGAGCGCGCAACTACGACGGAGTAGAAACTGACTGGAGCAATAATGTCATGATCAGCGCGCAGGAGTTTCAGGCGCCGATAGAATTGCTTGTAGACCTCCAAGTAACAACAGCTGACGGCCGTAGCATAAGCGGTCCGGTGAATCCAAATGAGCTTTTGTATGTGAAGGCACACATTCTTAATAATGGCGCGTTGCAGGCTCGCAATGTGTTATTAACTGTTCCATTGCCTCCGTATTTGAGCTACATTCCAGGTTCTTTGCGAGTAAACGGCGTACGCAACAGCGAAATTCCAGATGGGGATGCCGGGCAGTTTACACAGGAAACAGTTGCTGGCATTTGGCCGACACTGGACTTCGGTTTTGGTCACACGCTTTCTTTCATCCTGGCCTTTGACACGCAGTCCATGCTTCGCGATTTTCTCGATGATGACTCACAGATTGACGAAAATCGACTGCCTAAGGAGCCCTTACGCGCCCCTGTCGTTACCAGAGAAGATCTATTCCAGCTGCTGCAAAACATCAGCGTGGAATCAGGTGACACGAGTGAAATTCGCGAAGCTCTGGCTGCTGCCGGCCCTCAGCTGCAGTTGCAGGCAATTGCAAGTGAAGATTCCACGACCGAGCCGACCTACAGCAACATTGTTGTTGCGGAACCAGAGTTGAACTCCTTTGTTACAACAGAGGATGTGGTGGAAGAGCCGGTTGCGCCACCAACAAAAGAAGAAGTGGTCGTTATCGAGGATATTCTACAGCCGGACAAGCCGAGCCAGCCAACGCAACCATCACCGCAGGTTGGTAACACGGACGTGACCACCGGCCCGGGAACGTTTGAGTTGGAAACGCAGGGAGGCACGGCTTTTCTGGGAGTGAGCGGAAACGCGGTGACAAATGGTGATGGGGTTGAATTCAGTGGTACGACTACTGAGCCATTTACAACAGTAACAATCATCATCAATGACACTGTCACGATGATCGTCACAAGTGATGCATCCGGGCAATGGCGTACATTTGTTAGTGCTGATGATATCGGCTTGCTTCCAGGCCAGTCACGTCAGATCCGTGTTGAAGCAATCGCTGCCAAAGGTGAACTTCGCAGCGAACAAGTTGTTGTCGGTCTGGTCAACGTAACGCGCTTGACCGAGGACGTGATCACGACCGATTTCACTGATGTCGACGTGAAAACAACCGGCTTTATCGGTGCTGTACAACAGGTTCAGCAGGTTATTGAGGAACAACAGCAGACAATCCAGACAAGTCTTTCTGTCACGGCTCCGGTAGTGCTCGTCGCCAGCGCGCCTTTGTGGGGATACCTGCCATATGTGCCGACGCTGTTGTATCACTTCTTCACGTATTTGATCGGCCTTCTCGGCCGCAAGAAGAAACAAGACCGCCGTTTTTACGGCACTGTCTACGACAGCATTACCAAGCAGCCATTAGCACTTGCTATCATCCGTATCTACAACAAGGAAACCAACAAGCTCGTTTCTACGCAGGTTTCCGACAAGCAGGGCAGGTATGAAGCGCTTCTCGAACCTGCCAACTACCGACTTGAAGTGACCAAACCGACATACACGTTCCCAAGCCAAATCGTGACCTCTGAAATTGGCGGCAATTATCATGCGTACAGCAATGAACAGGGAATAATTGTGCAGGAACAAGACTTGGTTATTCCTGACGTTCCTCTTGATCCGGTCAATGCGCAGCGCCAGTGGCAGCTCAGCAGCGGCCTCAAAAAACTCTGGATGCTGCTGCAAAAAGTGGGCAACTACCTCGCTGTTCCTGTTCTCTTCATCGGCTCGCTCGCAAGTATTCTGGTTGTCATTACGGTTCCAGATAACTGGATCAACTGGCTGCTTGCGATTGTGTATGTAGGCATGTTGTCTGCTCAGCTTGAACTTCGTGTGCATGCCCAAAAAGCATGGGGTGTCGTGTACGATCTAGCTACGAACGCCGTGCTGCCATTGGCAACTGTCCAGCTCATTGATCCGCAGTATGGAAAGGTCGTTACCAGCCGGCTGACTGACTACCAGGGCCGGTACAGCTTCATGCCGGAACCAGGCAAGTATGTCATCAAGGCAAACAAGCCAGGCTATGAGCAGGTCCGGGAAGTTGTTGAAGCACCAGATGATCAACATCACCCGATCCCCCCTGAAATCGAGGTCCAAAAGACAAATGAGCGTATTACGGGCGATGTACCGATGACATCACGAGGCTAAGAGAAAAGAGCAGCGAAATCGCTGCTCTTTTTTTGCATATTCAGGGGATAAGTCAGCGGAGAGTATTTCTCATCCATGCTATAATCTGTGTATAGAATTGACTTTACACTCACGAACTTATGTCGCGAAACAGAATCGTTCTTGTTGCATTTTTTTCTATAGTGATTCTGGCCATGGCTTGGGTACGCTTCTTTCCGCAACAGGCTTTCAATAGCTGGGCGCAGGTGATCGCGGCTGTCACCGGACCGTTTACCGGAACGAATGGTGCAGATTATTACGTCGTCACTTCAACGTTAGCTGGAGAGGACACGGGGGATGAGGTTTGTGCATCGCTGGGATTAGAATGTTTAGGTTACACACAGATCGATGATACGGTCTGTATGCTTGCGCATCCAGGCGCAAGCCAGGTAACTGATACCAGTGGTGACCGCACTGCTGTTTATTGTGATGGCGCGCCGCAGGCGGGTATTTGTGCGGGTCTGACGAACACTTGTCTTGAATGTCCGACGTGTACGAACAGTGTCTCTTGCAGCGATCCTATTGGTGGTCTCTATCGTGAAATGTACGTGCAGTGTGGCCCAGCAACAGGAACAAGCGAAATTACGGGAATCAAAAAGGTGTCGGATACATCGCTGAATTTCGTTGCGGCGACTCTGTACAACCCTGACACAGATGAACAGTTTGCCATCGTGCGGAATACAAACACAGATAGTAACACCTTGTTGAGCAGCGCTGGCGTGGGCGATTTGGCTATGGGAATCGCGTCCGACAGTTCCAGCAACATGTTTGTTGTTTATGGCGAAGATGACAGTGGTTCGTCGAGCTATGACATTTATCTTGCGAAGCTGAGCAGCAACGGTGCCATCGTCTGGGATACGCTGCTATCAGGACTGGGCAGCTTCGCCAATTTTCATTCAGTCAATGGATTCCTTGATGTCGTTCCGGATGAGGCGGGCGGGGCCTTTGTCTTGCTGACGATTGGCGATACGTTTTCATTTACGACGCCAACACTTTACCATGTAACATTCGCCGGAGCTGTCAGTGTAGGCTATCCGATCACACTTACCCCAAACACGGCCGACATGGTGGCCACATCGGGCAATGGGGTCCTCGTGTTGAGCGACTTGGGGGAAAATCTCGACACGTTTGATTACGGACACGGCGTTGTTGAGCGCTACACATCAGCTGGTCTGGACGCGACATGGAACAGCGGCGCGGGGGAACAAGTCGTATCAACAAACACCACATCGTTAAAGTACTCCGGCGTTGCGATCGGAGACGGAAATGATGGCATTATTATCATTTGGGCAGACGACGAGTCTGGAGAAGAGGGGATTTACGGGCAGCGCATTGATTCAGACGGGAATATTTCATTCGATTGGGATACGCGCGGGGATCGTCTGGTTGTCACAAGCGAATCTGTTACCGGAATTTCCGCAGATTATTTCGATGAAGCCTACGCAGCTTACAGCTTGGGGAATACCATTGAAGTATTTGATTTCGATACGGACGGTGAAAGCCGCAACTGGTCCTGTAACCAGACGATCACGGGAACAAGCATTGGTGATTTTCAGATCATTGCTGACGATTATTACGGCCCATACTTATTGTGGACCGATGAATCTGGCGCGGACACAGGGCTGTACGCGCAGAATTTCGACGCGTTTACCGGTGACAGTATTTGGGAAATTGGAGGGGTGTTGATTGACGATGCGGACTCCAACGGTGGTTCAAACTTCAATGTCTCCTTTGGATCTCGTTTTTCTGGTGCCGGCGCGCAGCATGACAGCGGTTCTGGTGTTGATGTCTTTTATTCCTACAATGACGGAATCGGACAGCCGGTGTTCAGTGCGAACTTCGACGGCAACACTTATCCCTCTGGACCTGGCGGAGACTGTATCCCTGTCGCTGATCCTGTTCAGGTCCTGCCTGCTGACAACGCGACGGTTCCTCTCAAACCATACTTGTCCGCGCAGTATGTAGCCGACCTCGATCTTGGCGTAACCAATTATCGCGTAAGCAGCAGCTCCCTTGCGGATTGCGTCAATGACACGAACATCGTTTATACAGCTAGCAGCAACGAGACAACCCGCTTAAACGAAGCAACGGGCATTGTTGTTGAATCCTCCATCGCTGACGGCAACACCTACTACTGGTGCGCGCAGAATGAAGATGTGAATTCATGGACAAGCAATTGGGCGGAAATGGGATCGTTTACGGTCGATCTCACAACGCCGGCCATTAATTATTCGATGTATTTGGGCGGATCAAGTTCTGAATCTCCCATGGGGATTGCTTTAGGAAGCGACGGGATTATCTATGTGACCGGTGGCACTTCATCGACGGATTTTCCTACAAGCGCGGGCTACGACACGACGTTCAATGCCGAAGTTGATGCGTATGTCGTTGCAATCGATCCTCAGGCAACGGGAGCGACAGACCTGGTATTTTCAACATTCATCGGAGGCGACGTTGATGATTACGGCCGCAGCATCAAAGTAGATGCGACCACTATTTATATCGCAGGATCATCCGATTCCACGGATTACCCAACCACGGGTGGAGCTTATGATACGACGAATGCTGCATCAGATTTGCTCGCTACAGTGACGACCTTGAATCTTTCCGGAGACACGCTGGGGTACAGTACCTATGTAGGAACAGGGAACAATATACAGCCTACCGACATGGATATTGACGGCGGAGATGTCTATGTTGCTGGAAATGTCACAGGAAGCTCGCTGCCAACAACGGCAGGGGCATTCGATACTGCTATTGATACTTCAACTGATGGCTTCCTGTTCCGCTTGAGTCCGGATGGCGCTGGATCTGCGGATTTGGTGTACTCGACATATTTCGGCGGTAATTCGTCAGACGAATCGATTGAAACGCTGGATGTCGCAAGTGGCATCATCTATTTCGGTATGTACACGTCTGCTACGAACATGCCTACAACAGCAGGAGCGCTCGATACAACAGATAATACAGGCCGGGACAGTTACATTGGCCGTTTGAATCCTGCGGGAACGGGCGCTTCAGATCTGACATACGGCAGTTATGTCGGCGGCAATGGGGCCAATGAAGTGATCCGTGGTGTCTCCGTTAACAGCGGCATCGTGTACGCAACTGGATTTACAAATTCCTCTGATTTTCCAGTTACAGCCGGTTCATATGTGAGCACGTACCCAGGATCATCTGACGGCTTCATTTTGGCCCTCAACCCTGCCGGAACAGGGGCATCTGACCTTGTTTATGGAACCTTTACCAATGGATTGCTCGGCTTTGGTCTGGAATACAATGCAGGGTTCATTTATCTATTCGGCCGAGTCGGAAGCGGGCTGACAACCACGGATAACGCTTTTGATGCTGTTTTGACCTCAACCCAATCAGCATTTGGTGTTATGAAACTTGAACCGGCTGGTGACGGCATTAATGATTTGGTTTATGCCAGCTTGATCGAATCTAATGACCCGAACTCGTTTGCCCAGCCTGCGAATGATGGTATGGTTTTTGATCCGTCAACGGAGTCCTTGATTTTTACAGGGGAGATGACATCACACAGTTATCCAGTAATGGCTGTTGGGGGTGATCCGTATGACTTTTCCTACAATGGCGGTACTGATGCTGTTATTACGCGCATCACCTTTGCTGACGGGGTGCCGAATCCGCCAGTGGCGCCGATCTTGCGGTTCCCCGATGATGGTGCTGTCCGCGCGGGGAAAGTGTTTTTGTCTGTGTGGTATGAGCATGATGTCTCAGTAGGTACAACGGATTACCGGGTTTCAACTTCCAGCACCACGGATTGTGTTAACAATGTTAACGTGGTCGATTCTGGTTCCAGCGCAACCACAACAGGAATCTTGCAGCCGACCATGTATCAAACAGGCAACCTGCCTGATGCAACATACTACTGGTGCGCTCGTAACAATGATGGCACGCAACAGTCTGCTTGGACCGCAATGGGTTCTTTCGTCAAAGATCATACGGCTCCGTATCCAAACTACATCAGCTATCTCGGAGGAACTGGCCAGGATTTTATTTACGATGTGGATTTTGAAGGTGATACGATGTATTTCACGGGGAAGACAAATTCAACTGATATTCCTGTAACCGTGGGCAGTTATGATACGACTTATAATACGAACACGGATGTCCTTGTTGGGGGGATCCAGTTCAACGGCGCTGGAGCAGATGACATGGTTTTTCTGACATACATCGGCGGCACAGGCAATGAGCAGAGCTGGTCGATCATCCATGACGGCACAGATATCTACATTGCTGGATGGGGGAACTCTACTAATTTCCCGACAACACTCGGGGCGTATGACACGACGCATAACGGCGCTGACGACGGATTTGCGCTTCGTTTGGACAGCGTGGGAACAACGCTGGAATATTCCACTTACATTGGCAGCACATCGTCGGATTTGATCAATATTGAAGATGTTGTGGATGGAGTGATGTATCTGGGCGGCTACGCGAACACCTCAAATTTCCCGGTGACGGCAGGCGCGTATGACACAACATACAATGGAGGCATCCGTGATTCGGTTATCGTCGTGCTTGATCCTGCTGGGAATGGTGCTGCCGATCTTCAATACTCAACATACATTGGCGGATCGGTATATGAATTTGCCCCCAAAATGGCGTCTATTGACGGACTGATCTATTTCACCCTCGACGCATTCTCATCCAACTTTCCGTCATTACCTGGAGGATATGATTCAACGCACAACGGTAGCTTGGATACCGTTTTTGGGCGCCTTGACCCGGCAGGTGGAGGATCAACAGACATGCAATACCTGTCATTCCTGGGCACAACAAGCAGCGAAAGCGTAACCGGCGCGGCATTTGATCGAACAACGGGTGAGATATATGTGGTTGGCAATACGGGCGGTTCGGGTTTCCCCACAACCGTGGGTGCTTACGACACAAGTTTCACTGGGTTCAGTGAAGGTTATCTGATTAAATTTGACACCGCCGTTGCTGGTACAGGGGCCTTAGAATATTCGACTTTCATCAGTCAGAGCTTTAATAACATCGCTTTCGACGGTACAGATGTCTACCTGGTCGGATCAACCAGCGATAACAACCCTCTTGTCACGCCTGCGACAACCTATGGAAACGAGGTGTTTTTTAGCCAAGATGCGTACCTCCTGCGCCTGAATCCCGGAGGAAACGGTGTTAATGATCTTATTTACGCTTCAATTTTTGGCGTGGATGGTACTGATGAGCATTTCCGGGGGGTTGATGTTCAAGGAGATATCGTCTATCTGGGCGGGTACATGCAGGCGTATTCTTTAGAAGCATTCTCCGCGACAGGTACTCCGTTTCAGACCACGGTTGACGGAAGTTTCGATAAGGGATTGATCATGCGTATCGATTTTGCAGGCGCTGGCGCCACCAACTCCGCGCCGACAGCTCCGACCAACCTGTTTGCCAACAATACAAATGCTCAGGCTGGCTTATCAAATCCAATAGACCTTACAGCCGGAACCCCGGTTTTCAGCGCGATCTGCAATGACCCCGATATCGGCGATGTGATGAATGCGTATCGTGTCCAGGTCGATGATACCGATTCAACATTTGCAAGCATCCTCTGGGATAGCGGCAAGCAATCAATGGCCGACTGTGTTGATGGCAATCGAAGCCAAAATATCAATTTTGGCGGAGCAGCCCTCGCGCAAGACGGCTCAACTTATTATGTGCGGATCAAATTCTGGGATGACAACGACACGGAAGGGGAATACTCAACATCAGCGGACAGTTTCACAATGGGATCCCCAGCTCCTGCTCCTTCGCAAAGCGATGGGATAAGCCAGCAGCAGCGCCAGCAGATTCAGCAGCAGAATGAACAAAATCAGCAGTCGCCTGCAGACGAGTCAAACGATGAAGAACCTGCAGAAGAGGAACCTATTGATGAGCCAGTGGAAGAGCCTGTTGACGAGCCTATTGAAGAAGAAACCATGGAGGAACCTGAGGATGTTGAAGCATTGCCTGTTCTTGATGAAGAAATATCTGAACCGGCCAAAGAGAAGCCTGTTGAGCAGGAATCTGTCCCTGCGCCAACGCAGGAAGAGGTTGGGCAAGTGGGTCAGGTTGTGGACCGTCTCATCGAAGATGAGATCGGCATATCCGTTGATGATTTAGAGGAACCGGCAGCACCAGAGCCTCAAACAATAACAACGGTTTCAAGCGACGGCGAAAGCTTCACCCTTGAAGTGGTACGAGAGCAAGGAGAAGAGGAACAAGAAGCTCTGCTGGTGACAGGCATCGCGCGCGTTGGCAATGGCCAGATCGAATTTTCAGGAACAACCAGCCAGCCGAATAGCACGGTAACCCTTATCTTCAATGGTAATATTACCGTTATCGTCGTCAGTGATGACGAGGGATTCTGGCAAACCTATGTGAGCGCGGAGCAACTTGGACTGCTCCCAGGGGAAAGAGTCAATGTTTCTGTTCAGGTGATTGCGTCTAAGGGGAATTTGCTTAGCGATCGGGTGAGTGTTGGTGGCTTCACGGTTGAACGTGGAGCGAATGAACAAATCGTTGAAGCGGATTTTGAGACAATTGCGGCTCCAAATGAATTATCCGCGTTCATAAACGCTGTTACAAACAAGGTTGAAGAGATCATTCAGGATCGTGAAGAAGAAATCCAGCAAACATTAACAGTTGCCGCTCCCGTGGTTGTCATCTCGTCGGCTCCTTTATGGGGCTATCTCCCATATCTTCCAACCTTGCTCTATCACGCGATCACGTATCTTGTCGGTCTAGTGGGAAGAAGGAAGAAAGGTCAGCAGCGATTCTTCGGCGTGGCTTATGACGCGATTACCAAGGATCCTCTAGCTCTTGCGATCGTCCGTCTTTATAAAAAAGAAAATGCGTCTGAACGCCTGGTTTCTACTTTCGTTACCGACAAACAAGGGAAGTACGACTTTCTGCTTGAACCAGGCTCGTATCGCATTGACGTGAAGAAACCCCAGTACTCCTTCCCATCATCCATCGTTTCAGAGACCTCGGAAGATGGTGCTTACGACCATGTGTACCAAGGGGGAATTGAGATCACCGATCAGACAACTGAACTGGTTGTCCCTGACTTGCCGCTGGACCCCGTCAACGCAGAACTGAAGTGGGAAACAGCGAATATCTTCAAGAAACTTTGGCTCTCATTGCAGAAAGCCGGCAATTTCCTGGCTTTGCCGCTGCTTTTTGCCGGGTCGCTTGTCTCCGTTGTTGTCGTGGCGGCAGTTCCTGAGAATCCAATCAACTGGATTTTGTCCGTCGCTTACGTGTTGATGTTCCTGCTGCAGTTAAAATTGCGTCAAAAACCGCAAAAAGCGTGGGGAATTGTTTACGATATTGCAACAAACGCGCCTTTGCCGCTTGTGAACCTCCAGTTGATTGATCCTGCCTTTGGCAAAGTTGTTGCCTCCCGTCTTTCTGATTATCAAGGACGTTTCCGATTCACGCCTGAGCCTGGGAAGTATGTCGTGAGAGCGGAAAAGGATGGCTATGCGCAGGCGGAAGTGGTTGAAGGCGCGAAAAACCACCGTATGATTTCCGGCGAGCTGGTGATTGAAAAGGAGAACCAGACAATCAGCGGTGATATTCCGATGCGACTCTTTTGATCACGTGTTGATCTCTGGTCTCTGTCTGTTACAATGAACGCATGATGTTGACAGGATATCTATGAACAAACATATCAAATGGATCATTGGAGCGTTTGCTCTAATCGTTTTTGTATTTGCCGTTGCGTATCTTTATAAAAATGAATCATTGTTTACACCCGAAGAGACTCCTGTCTCAGAGGAACAGGTCAAACAGCTTTTGAACGGGCTGGCACTTAGTTTTCAGGAAAACCGCGGTCAAGTGGACGAGGTTGTGAAATATCTCGTCCGAAACGGCGGTACATCTATTTTTTTCACGCCTGAGGAGGTTGTGTTCAGCATTACCGAGCGGTCAGCTTCTGAGGATTCGCAAATTCTTTCTCCGCGCGAGCGGGCTGCGAAAAAAAGAGAAAGCAGGGAAACTGAGGATACTGTATCAACTACGGTTATTCGCCAGAAATTCATGAATGCCAATGGTGCAGTGACGATTGCTGGAGAAGAAGAGCAAGAGGGCAAGGTTAATTATTTCATTGGCAATGATCCGGATAAATGGGTGCAGGGTGCTTCGACCTTCGGAAAAATTCGTTATGAGAATCTTTATGACGGCATTGATCTTGTTTACAGTGGGAAATCATCTCAGCTGAAATACGAATATCTTGTATCTCCTTATGCGGATCCTTCGCAAATTCAACTATTGATTGAAGGAGTCGACAAAATTTCTCTCAATCCTGATGGAACATTGGTGCTGCAAACGGCGCAGGGAAATCTGGGAATCAAACCTCCGGAAACGTATCAATTGATTAACGGAGAAAAGAAACCGGTGGAATCTTCTTATCAAATCATTGACGACAGTTCGTATGGATTCGCATTGGGTGAATATGATGCATCGTATGAGTTGATCATCGATCCTTATGTGGCCTGGTCTACCTATGTTGGGGGAAATATTGACGACGAGATTATTGACATGGTGCGCGATACATCAGGAGATCTCTATGTTGTAGGAAAAACGACTTCAACTAATCTTACGCCGACAAGCGGGCATTATCAGGAAAATTTCGCGGGAGATCATGATGTCTTCGTCTTGAAGTTGAATTCCACTGGAACATCATTTGTCTACGCAACGTATTTAGGTACAACCAAAGCGGAAGATGCAACAGGAATTGCGGTTCATTCAGATGGATCCGTGTATATTTCAGGAACAACCACAAGCGACTCGTTTCCAATGACGCCTGGAGTCATCGGAGAAGATTTTAACAGCAATGGATTTTTAACACGTCTTGATGCTGACGGCGATGCGCTTATTTTTTCAACCTATACTCATGGATCAGCAGACGCATTGGCGATTGACTCTGTAGGAAATGCAATTCTGGCGGAGGATGATTCGTGGGATGAAGACTGGCATACAACCGGAGAGGAGGGGTTTGGCGTATCCATCGTCAAAATCAATTCAACCGGTACCGGGAGAATATTCGCGAGGCAGTTTATCAGCGGAGTGCCATACGATGTTGAGGTGGACGATAGCGGAAATATCTATGTCGTAGGAACGACCACTGCGAATGTGACGGATGTATTCCCTGAAAACGGATACCAAACGGCAGCAATCGGGATATCTGGTTATGCTCTCCTGATAAAAACAAATTCCACTGGAGTTATTCAGTACATTAGTTATCTAGGCACTGAGGAAGGTGCTGAGATAGCATACGGTGTTGTGCCAGACCCTTTGAATGCCGGACATGTGTACCTTGCAGGAACGGCAGTGACCGGCTTTCCTACAAAAAATCCTCTGAGTGGAAACTTTCCGGATGCGTACTCGGCTGCGGGCGTTCATGGGGGGAGAGACGCGTTTATTGCGAAATTCAATACAACAACGACAGGAGAAAATTCACTTGTCTGGTCAAGTCTGTTTGGCGGCGGAGCCAGCGATTGGTTTTATGGAGTTGATGCTGATTCCGCGGGAAATGTTTACGCGATCGGTCAATCAAACCTTCACGCGCAACGATTCCCTGTAACGGCAAATGCTGCGCAGCCGACCCCAAATACCGTTGAAAATGCTGAGGGAGATTTTGTCGTCGTCAAGGTCAACCCGGCGGGCGACACCTTGCTCTATTCAAGTTATCATCGGCTCTTTGGTGGTGCGGGTGCCGATCAAGGACGAGCCATCGTGGTGGATGACACAACACAGACAATCTATGGCGCAGGACGTGTTAATTCCGTCGGGATGGGCACAAATGGCTCGGTGCGTCCGAATTTCCTCGGTGGAGTATATGATGGACTCGTCTTTGCCATGACCACACGAAACGGCGCGCCTCGCGAATCAACCGTTGTGTCTCCAACGGATGGGACAACGGTTACCAATACATCGATTCAATTGGTTGCGAAGGCTTTAGATGACGATGCCGGATCAGAGCTTGTTGTCGATTTTCGCATTAGTTCCACCGGGGAAGCGGATTGTCTCTCTGATGGGGCCGGTGTTGTGGCAAGCGGCAGCAGCTCTACGGTATCGAGTAACCAAAATGCATCTTTTATTGCTTCAGGTCTTTCGGATGGAACAACGTATTATTGGTGTGTGAGAACATCCGATGGTGAATTTGAAAGTAATAATGGCGACTTTTCATTCATGGGCAGCTTTACGGTGTCCGTACCGTCATTGCTTGAATACAGCACGGTTCTTGGCGGTGCCAACGGATCTGACTTTGCCTACGGTATTGACGTTGACTCAAACGGCAATATTTACCTATTCGGGGAAACGGACAGTGATGACTTTCCTGCAACGCCTGGTTCAGCGCAAGACACGATTCCTCCGAGCGGATCAGTCGGGTTTGTGGCAAAGCTCTCACCGGAGGGGAATGGAGTATCTGATTTGGTTTATGCGACCTATATTGGAGGAACGGATTGTGCTACCTATCTGACAAAAGGAAAGGTTGATGCTGCGGGCAATGCATATGTTACGGGAGGCACCTGCGATACGGATTATCCTGTTCTTAATGAGTTTCAAGCCTCCACCCCTGATTTTTCCGGTGACGCGGTTCTGAGCGTCTTATCTCCGTCCGGGGCTGCATTCATCTATTCAACCGTGCTTGGTGGCAATAGCGACTGGGAATATGCCTATTCCATGGATGTCACGGATGCAGGGGTAGCCTATCTTGTCGGTGAAGTAGGGAGCCTTGAATTTCCGGTCACCGCAAATGCCTACGACGAAACAGGTGATAATTCCAATTGGGACGCGTTTTTGTCCTTAATCGATACATCTCAGAGCGGTGCTGCATCTTTGGCGTATTCCACATTTCTCGGGCCGGACAGCGACTATGAATTTATCGCTGACGTGGCAATAGACGGCAGCGGCCGGGCAATTTTATTCGGCGAGACGAGTTCCGTGGATTTTCCTACATCGGTAAATGCCTTTGATACGTCGCATAACGGAAATTTTGATCTATTTGTCACAATTATCAATCCTGCAGGATCAGGCGCGACTGATCTGATCTATTCGACATTTCTTGGAGGTACGGCAAGGGACACTGCTGGTGGTGTTTTTCACGGATCGAACGGAGACATATACCTTGCGGGATCCACGCAATCCAATAACTTTCCTGTGACCGCTGGCGCGTATGACGAATCATACGAAAGCGGTGAGGATTGGGTTATTGCAAGGCTGAATCCGGGAGGGAATGGAACAAATGACCTTGTTTATTCAACATATATAAGCAGCTCTGCCTCCAATGACAATGCAGAGGCTGTTGCCGTTGATAGCAGCGGAAGTATCTACGTAACCGGAAGAACCTCGAGCGGAACATCTTCGAACTTTCCTGTGACTCCGGACGCGTTTGATTCCACATTTGAAACGAGCAGCAACGGTGTCATCGTGAAGCTGGACCCTGGTGGGAATGGAAGCTCAGATCTGCTCTTTTCCTCATATTTTGGAGGATCCGGTTCAACAAGCGCTTGGGATATGGCCATTGATGGCAATGGTGACATCTATATCGGAGGCCAAACCAGTTCCGCCGGCTATCAAACAACAGCTGGTGCTTATGATGAAACTCAGAACAATACAACAAACTTCGATACCTTTGCCATGAAGCTTGCTTTTGGTTCATTTTCTCCGGCAGCCTCTCTTCCCGTAGCCACACAGCTTGGAGGCAGTGATGGAGATCAGCTGGCGGGAGTGGGGGTTGACACGCAAGGAAATATTATCGCCATCGGATCCAGTTCATCTGCCGATTTTCCTGTTGCTAGCGCGATGCAGCCTGCATTGGCCGGTACGAATGATATCGTCGTTTTTAAACTCAACGAACAGGGGACTGGGATACTCGTTTCCACGTATTTTGGGGGTGACGGTAATGATGGTGCAAGCGCGGGGCGTGTTGATGAGAATGGGAATGTCTATATCGCTGGGATCAGTTCTTCTACTGATTTCTTTGTCTCAACCCATATTCCAGACATAGCGGGCCATGATATGACTCCCGACCCTTTAGGTGATGCTTATGTTGCTAAGCTGAATGAAGATCTGGATACGGTGCTCTTTGCAACCTACCTTGGCGGCTCCGGGTCTGAATTCATGTTTTGGAAATCCATGCATGCATCCGACGGCCTTGTTGCTGTCTCCGGATCCACGTATTCAACTGATTTTCCGCTCACCGCAAATGCCTTTGACACAACAGAAGATGAAATCAATGGTGATGTTTTTATTGCCCTCATCGATACAACAGTCAGCGGAGCTTCTTCACTTGTTTATTCAAGTTATGCGGGAGGGAGCGACGTTGATGATACGTGGGGGATTACGGCTGACAGCGATTATGTGTATGTGGTAGGAGAAACATATTCTTCAGATTTCCCCGCAGTCACTGCCGGCGCATTTGATGCTGATCTTGATAATGTGAACGGCGATGGATTTCTGCTCAAAATCGACCCGTCTGGCACCTCGGTTACTTCTCTTGCTTATGGCACCTTCATTGGCGGAACGGATGATTATGATTCAGCTTTCAGCGCAGCAGTAAATCAGCAAACGCAGGAAGTCTATGTCTGTGGAACATCACATTCGACTGATCTGCCTACAACGAATAATGCGTATAGCAAGATCAATGCCGGCGGAAATGGAGATATGTTTTTTTACCGCATGTCGCTTAATGGAAATGGAGAAGAAGATTTGATCTATGGAACCTATCTTGGGGGGACGAAAAGCGAATGGTGCGGTGAACTTCATTTAAGCGAACACAGTCTCCTCACATTCTTGGGATCAGGAGGTGACAGTTTCCCTGTGACGAGCGATGCATTTTCAACGACGCATGCCGGCGGAATAAAAGATCTGATTATTGGCAGATTCAATGCTGTTGGGGGAGGGCTCTCCGACCTCGTGCACGCAACGTATTTTGGGGGGAGTGGAAGTGAATCTGATGCCGGAGCGTATCTGGATCTTTCTAACGATCGATTCTATGTCTCCGCTTATACGTCTTCACCGGATCTGGAAACCGAAGGGGGGGCGGTTGTATTTGGTACCGGGGGAGGAGGAAATGACGGATTCGTTGCTGCATTTGATCTCCCTGAACCCGCGAATTTTTCCGCTCCTTCAGCACCGACGGAAATTTTCATCCATGATACGGACGCGCAATCGGGATCAAGCAATCCTACGGGGATTACAAGCACAAATCCTGTTTTTAGCGCGATCTGCAATGACCCCGATATCGGCGATGTTATGAATGCGTATCGTGTCCAGGTAGATGATACCGATTCAACATTTGCAAGCATCATCTGGGATAGCGGCAAGCAATCAATGGCCGATTGTGTTGATGGCAATCGAAGCCAAAATATCAATTTTGGCGGAGCAGCCCTTGCGCAAGACGGCTCAACTTATTATGTGCGGATCAAATTCTGGGATGACAACGACACGGAAGGGGAATACTCAACATCAGCGGACAGTTTCACAATGGGATCCCCAGCTCCTGCTCCTTCGCAAAGCGATGGGATAAGCCAGCAGCAGCGCCAGCAGATTCAGCAGCAGAATGAACAAAATCAGCAGTCGCCTGCAGACGAGTCAAACGATGAAGAACCTGCAGAAGAGGAACCTATTGATGAGCCAGTGGAAGAGCAACCCGTTGAGGAAGAGCCTGTTGACGAGCCTATTGAAGAAGAAACCACGGAGCAACCTGAGGATGTTGAAGCATTGCCTGTTCTTGATGAAGAAATATCTGAACCGGCCAAAGAGAAGCCTGTTGAGCAGGAATCTGTCCCTGCGCCAACGCAGGAAGAGGTTGGGCAAGTGGGTCAGGTTGTGGACCGTCTCATCGAAGATGAGATCGGCATATCCGTTGATGATTTAGAGGAACCGGCAGCACCAGAGCCTCAAACAATAACAACGGTTTCAAGCGACGGCGAAAGCTTCACCCTTGAAGTGGTACGAGAGCAAGGAGAAGAGGAACAAGAAGCTCTGCTGGTGACAGGCATCGCGCGCGTTGGCAATGGCCAGATCGAATTTTCAGGAACAACCAGCCAGCCGAATAGCACGGTAACCCTTATCTTCAATGGTAATATTACCGTTATCGTCGTCAGTGATGACGAGGGATTCTGGCAAACCTATGTGAGCGCGGAGCAACTTGGACTGCTCCCAGGGGAAAGAGTCAATGTTTCTGTTCAGGTGATTGCGTCTAAGGGGAATTTGCTTAGCGATCGGGTGAGTGTTGGTGGCTTCACGGTTGAACGTGGAGCGAATGAACAAATCGTTGAAGCGGATTTTGAGACAATTGCGGCTCCAAATGAATTATCCGCGTTCATAAACGCTGTTACAAACAAGGTTGAAGAGATCATTCAGGATCGTGAAGAAGAAATCCAGCAAACATTAACAGTTGCCGCTCCCGTGGTTGTCATCTCGTCGGCTCCTTTATGGGGCTATCTCCCATATCTTCCAACCTTGCTCTATCACGCGATCACGTATCTTGTCGGTCTAGTGGGAAGAAGGAAGAAAGGTCAGCAGCGATTCTTCGGCGTGGCTTATGACGCGATTACCAAGGATCCTTTGGCTTTAGCAATCATCCGCCTCTATAAGAAAGAACATGATGCTGAACGTCTTGTTTCCACGTTTGTGACGGATAAACAAGGTAAATATGACGCGCTTTTAGAACCTGGTTCATACCGCATCGAAGTGAAAAAGCCGCAATATACCTTCCCGTCATCGATTGTGTCAGGCATTACGCAGGACGGAAAATATGACCATGTGTACCAGGGAGGAATTGAAATCACTGACCAGACAACCGAGCTGATTGTCCCAGATCTGCCTATGGATCCGGTCAATATGGAACAGAAGTGGCAGACGGCCAACGTGTTCAAGAAAATCTGGCTTTCATTCCAAAAAGCCGGCCATTTCCTCGCGCTTCCATTGCTTTTTGTCGGTTCGCTTGCATCTGTCGTTGTTGTGGCAGCGGTTCCCGAAAATCCAATTAATTGGATTCTGTCAGCCGCTTATGTGTTGATGTTCCTCTTGCAGCTGAAATTACGTCAAAAGTCTGAAAAAGCCTGGGGAACCGTCTACGATATCGCTACAAATGCGCCTTTGCCGCTGGTCAATCTCCAGCTGATTGATCCGGCATTCGGCAAAGTGGTTGCATCAAGGCTATCCGATTATCAAGGACGTTTCCGGTTCGCGCCTGAACCGGGGAAATACGTGTTAAAGGCAGAGAAGGAAGGATACGCGCAAACGGAAGTGGTTGAAGAAAAAGAGTCGCGTGCATTGCTGGAAAGCGAAATTGATATCCGAAAAGAAGGTGAAACAGTCAAAGGAGATCTCGCGCTCAGACGCATGAATGACTGATTCAGATACGCCTATCTTGTCTATACCGCATCTATTTGTGCATAAATAGTTGTTCCCATTTGCTATAATGAATTTGTAATGCATGATCTTTGAAGGCCGCGATCTATGAGAAAATACTTTGCTCTTACAGCGAGTCTGTTTATTGTCGTTCTGTTGGCATGCTCATCATACTTTCTTGCTCAATATCAATCCGATAAAGCAGTTGGAGTCAGGGCATCCGTCTTTGTCGCCGGTATTCCATCTGTTGTTTCGACCACCCCGTCATTGCACGCGAACGGTGTTGCTTTCAATTCACCCATCACGGTTGATTTTTCTGAAGCAGTCGATCAGGCAAGTATTACGGCTGATAGTTTTGTGGTGATTGGAAACCAGACGGGACGCAGAAGCTTGGGAAATTTTGCGTTCAGCAATGGAGACACAACCGTTCAGTTTACTCCAACTGATGGATTTGATTTTGCAGGGGAAAAAGTAAGCGTCACCCTTACGAATGCGATCCTGTCCGCCGCCACGGGAGATCCGTTAGACGGCCCGTATATCTTCACCTATACCGTCAACGTGCCTAATGGTTTTGCGAATTTCGGACATGCTTCCTCTACATTGTTCAACAATGATCAAAGTCTTGGCGTGCGTCCAAGCGACGTAAAATTAGGAGATTTGAACGGAGACGGCAATCTCGACCTTGTGATCTCTAACATGAATGGAGGGCTGGAACGCTGGCTTGGCGACGGGCTTGGCGGTTTTGCTTCTCCCGTGGATATCGTGATATCAGAGCCGGGGCTTCAGGGTCGCAACATCTCACTGGCTCCAATGAATGATGATGACTATTTAGATATCATCTTCGTTCACTTAAGCAATGATATTGAAATTCATTTGAACGATGGCAGCGGGAACTTCAATTCAGAGATGACCGTGGATCTGGGCGGGAATAACGTATCATTCGGTGATGTTGCTGCCGGTGATTTCAATGGAGACGGGCTCATGGATTTTGCCGTGAGTCAGTATTTTTCAGGAAATGTCATTGTCTTTCTCAATAATGGCAGCCAGCTGGTATATGATGCGGCTTATGCCGTAACGGCATCCTCTTTGGAGATCTATGCCGCTGATCTTGATAATGACTACGATCTTGACCTCATTATCGAAGGGGGAGCGACAACCGATGCTGTTGGATATTTGCTTAATGACGGGAGCGCGAATTTTGCTTTCAACTCAACGGATGCCAATTTCGGAACAACGGATCATGTTGTTGTGGACCAGTTCCTGCTCGCTGATGATTTCAATCATTTTCTCATTGCCAATGACGCATTGAGTTTTGGTACCAACGACGGGAGTGCTTCATTTACCTGGTCTCAGCCTGATGTCATTTTTAACGATGGTATCCGCGAGATCATATCAGGGGATCTTGATGGAGACGATGATCCCGATATCGTTGCATTCACAAATCCCGGTTTCAACGATGGTTGGTATGAAATTTTACTAAACAACTCTGCTGCGGCACCTGATTTTTCCGCAAAAGGGCAGATTCCTGTTGCAGAACACGGCACTGATGCTGCGCTTGCGGACTTGGATAAAAATGGTGTGCTAGACATGGTTTCTATCCATGAGGGCGCGCCCGGAACGTTTGAAATCTGGATGGGAGGACAATTCGCACCCGCCGCTATCACGGATTTGGATGGCGCTCCTGGAAACGGTAAAGCAGTCTTGACCTGGTCAGAGCCTAATGACGGGGGATCACCAATAACAGATTACGTAATAGAATACGGAGAAACATCTGGCTGGCCGGGCAATGCCACTGTATTTGATGACGGTATCAGCGATATCCCGGAATCGACCGTAACAGGCCTTGTGAATGGCATCGATTACACCTTTGTCGTTTATGCGGTAAACGCGATTGGGACGGGAGACGTGTCGAATGAAACAAATACCACCCCTATCGATACAAGCAATTGGACGGAAGTTGTCATTGATCAACGAGGCAATATCGCGGGGACGGATAGTGATATGGTCGCGATCGACGAGGATAATCTTTACGCGTCTTATCGTGATGAAGACAACGGTCAAGGATACTTTGCCTTCTCTGAAAACGGGGGATTCTCCTGGGATCAATTCGATTTTGATGCAGATGTTTTCGCAACCTCTATCGACGCGACTGCTTCCGGAACTGCTTATATTTCATATGCGTGGGACGGAGGCGGGCCTTTAAGCGAGGTTTGGGTTTGGACAACGGATGACTCCTATATCGGCATACATGAAGACGATGATGTTGATTCCTATACTGCCATTACGGTTGTGGATGACAATACGTTCTTTGTTGCGTATTCAAAACAGGCGGATGGGCAGGTTTACGTGACGTCTACCACAAATGCAGGCGGAGATTTAACCGAGGTCGCCGTCGGGCCAGGCTACATTACCTCACCGCACGCGATCGACGCATTTGATGAAAACACGATCTATCTTTTGTATCGTGACGATTTGGATGGCGATCTCCAATCCGCTGTAACGACCAATGGAGGCGCAAACTGGACTCTGAACGATGTTGATACGGTTGGAGATGTCGGTTTTGGACATGCGATCAAAGTTATCGACGAGCTTACGGCTTATGCTGTTTATACAAATGATACCGATCAAACATTGATGTTTGCGAAGACAACGGATGGAGGAGCGACATGGGAAACCAGCGTGATTGACAGTACCGGGGGATTCTTTGAATGGCCTTCTATCGATGCGACTGACGCGGACCATATCTTTGCAGCCGCTCCTAACAATCTAGACTTCCAATATTTTTTCTCGATAGACGGCGGTGATACCTGGGATATCACAACTCATATCGAGCCTGATGGAGACGATTCGGAGGCCGGGTTTTACAGTGCGATTGACGCAATTGACCCGAGCCTTGCCTATGTAACCGGCTACCGCGCGTCAACAGGTGAATTTGTCGCGTATCGCATCGCTGCGCAGGGGCTTCAGGATCCGCTTATTATTTATCCGCAAGATCAGGTTGTGGTCACAAGATCAACTCCTGTCCTTTCCGCCTGGTATACAGATTCTGCTCAAACGGGCACCACTGAATACAGAATCAGCAGCTCTTCGTTGGTTAATTGCGTGAACGGTGTTGATATTGTTGATTTTGGTACAAGCGCCGTCACAGAATCATTGGATCAGCCAACGACCTTTGAAGCCTCCGGGCTTGTTCATGGTGAAACCTACTATTGGTGCGCGCGCAACGACAATGGCACGGAACAGACTGATTGGACCTCAATGGGCGAGTTCACGGTAAATTTATTGCACCCTGCCGGGGTAAGCTACTCAACGTTTTTAGGCGGTTCGGATGATGACTGGGCAAGCGCAATATCGGTCGAGGGCGGAGATATCTATGTGTCAGGCGGCACAGCATCCGCTGATTTTCCCGCAACACTTGGGGCGTACGATACATCTTTAGCCGGTACAAACGATGTGTTCGTCGCAAAAATCTCGCCGGATGGGGCTGGGGATGCTGATTTGATCTATGCAACGTATATCGGCGGTACCGATACGGATGCAGCATCACCTTTTGGAGATCACCGCAGTCTTCGCATAAAAGTTGTTGCTGGCGAGGTCTACGCGGCCGGTACAACCGCGTCCGCCGACTTTCCAACAAGCCTTGGCGCATATGATTCTACAAGCGATGCCGGTGCTCTTGATGGATTTGTATTCCGTCTCGCGGCCGATGGTTCGAATCTTCTCTATTCAACGTATATTGGGGGGACGCTAGCAGAAGACGATTATATTGGAGGAATTGACGTAGGCGGTGGGATTATTTACGTCGCCGGTTCTACTCTAAGCAGTGACTTTCCGACGACATCCGGCGCCTATGATGAGTCTGCAAACGGGATGACGGATATCTTTTTGGCCCTGATAAGTCCTGATGGTAACGGAGCAGCTGATTTGCAGTACGCTACCATCGTTGGAACTGGCACCGGTTCCAGTGACGCGGTTGATGTGGAGGTTGATTCTGGCAACGCGTATATTCTTGGCTACACGACCGATTCAAATTTTCCGACGACTGCCCAGGCGATGCAGACCACCTATGGCGGCGGGCCTTTTGATGACACGCTTACCATTATTGATCCTTCGGGCAACGGGTCGGGGGATCTGGTATATTCAACTTTCTTAGGAGGCGATGACAATGAAGACATGCTTGATCTGGAGGTGGATCAAGGAATCGCCTATATTGCCGGCTTAACCAACTCAACTAACTTTCCAACGACAGCCGGTGCGTACAGCTCATCATTTAACGGCAATTCTGAAGCAGTCGCGGTGATCATCGATCCTTCTTCCAATGGCGGCGACGATTTAGTGTATTCAACGTTCATAGGCGGAGACGCCGATGAAGCCGCGTACGGAATCGTGGTATTACCGTCCGGTTCCATTGCGATTGCAGGGGAAACCAACAGCTCCGATTTTGTAACATCGACGGGTGAATCCATCACGGATTCCGCTGCCTTCTTGGCTATCCTGGATCCGTCCGGCAATGGGCAAAACGATCTGACTTTTTCGACTCAATTAGACGGGGAGGGCGCAGATTCCGTTTATTCCCTGCATTATGACGGGGTAAATTTGTCCCTGGCTGGTATTACCAACTCTGCTGATTTTGTTGCCTTTGCAACCGGTGGTGATGCCTATGACGTTGTTGCCAATGGCGGAACAGAAGCCTTTTTCATCTCCTTTGAGGTTGATTCGGAACTAGACCCGGCGACCGTTCCTCCCGAAGCCCCGACGCGTGTTTATCCAGATGAAGGGGCCACTCGCGCAGGGGTAGTGATATTAGCGTCTAACTATACTCACTCGGTGCTCACGGGTACGACGCAATTCCGTGTTTCCAGTGGAAGCGCGGCGGATTGTCTTGCAAATGTAAATATAGAAGCCTCTGGGACAAGCTCTGCCACAAACACGAAGAATGCAATAACGTATTTGCGAGTAAGCACGTTGTCGAACGGAATAAAGTACTGGTGCGCGCGAAATGACAACGGCACAACGCAATCTGATTGGACGACGATGGGAAGTTTTATCCAGGATTCTGGCGCCCCTTATCTAAACTATTCAACCTATTTTGGAGGAAGCGCGGGTGATTCCGTCAACGGTTTTGATGTTGAGAATGGAATTGTCTACGTAGCAGGATCAACGGACTCAGTAGATTTTCCAGTTACTGCCGGAGTTTATGATGAGACGTTCGATAGTACGGACCACTCTTATGTCGCTGCCTTCAGTCTTGATGGCAACGGAGCCGGAGATTTGCAGTTTGCAACTTACTTTGGTGGAAATGCTACAACACTCTTGAATTCTCTTGATTTTGCTGATGACAAGATTTATCTCATTGGAGAGACTCATTCAACAGATATTCCATATATTGCGGACGGAGGCGGAGTTCCGTTCGATAACACAGCGGATGCGGGTGCATTTATCCTTCGTTTCAACAACGACGCATCTGTTTTGGAGTATTCAACAAGGCTTATGCCTCGCGGGATCATCGGAGGAGATGAAATTCGAGTGGAAAACGGTCTTGTGTATGCAGTCGGCCCTGCACAATTGAATCTTCCCACTACGGCTGGAGCTTATGATACTACTCAAAACGGCAGCATCGACTTCTATGTGATGGTTCTTGATCTGGCCGGAAACGGCGCAAATGATCTCTTATACTCCACATATTTGGGCGGAGGCGGATTTGAAGCTTTAAGAAGTATTGATGTCCATGACGGCATTGTCTACCTGGCGGGGTATTCAGATACTGGTTCGTATCCTGTTACCGTTGGCGCGTTTGATACCGTCAAAGCCGGGTTTGGGACCGAAGGGGTTGTTTCTGTTCTGGATCCTTCCGGGAACGGATCATCAGACCTTCTCTATTCGACCTTTATGGGGGGGAACGATCAGGAGGTTGTTATGGCGGTAATTCATCATGAATCTACCGGGCACATCTACGGATGTGGAAGCAATGGTTCCGGAGACATGACAATCACGGCTGGCGCGTATAAATCAACTTCGGATGACGATGGTTACATGTTTGTTCTCGATCCGGGCGGAAATGGCGCGGCTGATCTTGTGTATGGCTCCTACGGAGGCAACTGCAGCTCCGCCTTCTTAAGAAATGATGATTTGTACATGCTGAGAGTAATCGATGCGACCTTCCCAATTACAGCCGGTGCTTACAGCAACAATATCAATCAGGATGGATTTGGTTTGCTCCGTTTCAGTCTAGATGGCAATGGAAGTTCCGATTTGGTTTACGGAACGCGAATTGGCGATGCGCAGGTAGCCTCTTCGCTTATCATCGAAGGTGACAATATTTATTTCGCTTCAGAGACAATCGACTCAGATCTGGAATCAGCTGCATATCCATCCCTTTCACAAACCGGAACTCCGTTCAGTGATCAGATCGCTTCCACGTCCGCTGAAGACGGATACATAACGCGAATTTACTATCCAGATGGAGCAACGCCACCTTCATCGAGTCAGGGGACACCAGCTCAGGTCATTCAACACCAGTCTTTGAACATTCCGAATCTTGGTGAGGCAACCGTGCTGAGCCATGACCGCGTGCAATATGAATGGAGTTATGCGGGATCAAATCACGAGGGGTTTCACCTGCTTGATGCTCAAAATCGAATCATTGCGACGATTGCTTCGCCACAGGCCCGTCAATTAACTGAAGAAGGATTGGGGCACAACACACTCATATCTGGTCGCAAGATCGCTGCGTATCTGGGATCATCCATGGGAACTCCTAGCGGAGTATATCCTGACGTTTATACTTGGATGCCTGAGCCAACACCGATAGTAACTTCTCGCACGGATACAAATGTAGAGGTTTCCGTTGTTGAAGCAATAAACAATCTGACGACAAATCAAAGCGCTATTCAATTCGAGCTTGTATCGGTACTCGGCCAGACACAAGCACAATTATCAGACTGGATTCAGACGACAAGCCATACCTTTAGCAATCTTGAAGGTGACCAAGAGTATTCAGTGCGTGTGCGAGCCAGAAATGCTGACGGCGTGATCACGGACTGGAGCAGCATGATCCATATTCCAGCCTTGTCGGCTGATGAGATCGTCGTCTTGCCGACTATTCGTTTGATGACGCTTTCAGAAAATGAGCTACCTGGCATTGTTGTGCCGCATCAGAGCATTCTTGTTGAAGCTTCCGTTCGTAATGCTGGCGCAAAGAACGCTCATCAGGTGATTCTAAATGTTCCATTGCCTAAATACGTGAGCTATACGCCCCGTTCATTGAGAGTCGATGGTACTTTAAGTTCTGAAACCGGTGCAGCTGATCCCGGACTGGCGAATCAAAACGGCATCTCTGCCTCTTGGGCAATGCTTGAGCCGGGACAATCTCACGCAATCCGATTTGAGATTGCCTTGGATACCGCAGCTCTCTTGCATGATTTCTCGGCAAGTGAAGCGAGCGCTGTCCTTGCCCAGGCAAATCCTCTTATCCAGCTGCAGGCAAGCGTGAATCATGCCGGAATCACCGAACCCATTTACAGCAATATTGCAGACTTTGAGGTCGATATTGCTTCATTGATCACGCCGAAGAACGAACCGGAACCAGATCAGGAACCTGAATCTCAGCCTGAGGTACTTCCTCGGCCAATCCCAGAACCAACAGAGGACGGCCTTTCACCGCAATATTTGCAGCAGCTTATTGATTCTTTGAATCAGCCGGAGCCGCAAAGTCCGTCAATGCCAAGCCCCGCGCAAACCACCGTTTCAACCGATGGTCAAAGCTTCAATATTGAAGTTACAGACGACTCGCGGACCGTCCTGATTGACGGACTTGCTGATCAGCAGGAAGAAGGCATCGCATTCTCAGGAAGCACAAGCGAGCCGAATTCTGTTGTGACCCTCATTTTCAACGGACTCATCAGCGTATCGGCCGTCAGCGATACAAACGGAGTCTGGCAGGCTTATGTCAGCGCTCAGCAGCTTGGAGCTCAACCGGGTGAACCTTTGCGTGTCAGCGTAGAGGCGATTGCCGTGGCCGGTGATTTGCGCAGTGAGCGCGTGCAAGTAGGAGAATTCACCCTGACAATCGCCAAAGAAGGAGAGGTACAAACGGATTTTGAAACCGTTGTTTCTTCAAGCGAGCTTGTTACGGCTATCAAGACAGTGACCAAGGAAGTGCAGCGCGTTGTTGAACAACGAGAAGAAGAAATCCAGCAGACATTAGCCGTTGCCGCTCCCGTGGTTGTCATCTCGTCGGCTCCTTTGTGGGGATACCTTCCGTACTTGCCAACCTTGCTCTATCACGCGATCACGTATCTTGTTGGTCTAGTGGGAAGAAGGAAGAAAGGGCAGCAGCGATTCTTCGGCATCGCGTATGATGCTATCACGAAAGATCCGCTTGCTTTGGCGATTGTCCGCTTATACAAGAAAGACGGTGCTTCAGAACGTCTCGTTTCCACCTTTGTGACGGACAAACAAGGCAAATACGATGCTTTGCTTGAACCTGGTTCATACCGCATTGAAGTGAAAAAGCCGCAATATACCTTCCCGTCGTCGATTGTTACTGGAACCAGTCAGGATGGGCAGTATGATCATGTTTACATGGGAGGTGTTGATATCACCGACCAAACAACGGAATTGGTTGTACCTGACCTGCCAATGGATCCTGTTAATGCAGAGCAAAAATGGCAGACAGCCAGCCTCTTCAAGAAACTTTGGCTCTCATTGCAGAAAGCCGGTCAATTCCTTGCCTTGCCATTACTCTTTGTTGGATCGCTTGCTTCTGTGATGGTCGTGGCAGCTGTTCCGGAAAATCCCGTCAACTGGATTTTGTCGGCCGCGTATATCCTTCTTTTCATGCTTCAGCTTACCTTGCGTCATAAGCCTGAAAAAGCCTGGGGAACTGTCTACGATATCGCCACCAATGCGCCATTGCCGCTGGTCAATCTCCAGCTGATTGATCCGGCTTTTGGCAAAGTGGTTGCATCAAGGCTGTCGGATTATCAAGGACGTTTCCGTTTTGCTCCTGAACCGGGGAAATATGTATTAAAGGCTGAAAAACCGGGATTCACTCAATCGGAAATCGTTGAAGCGCCAAAGGATCGCCAGCCGCTTCCTACGCAAATCAGTATTCAGAAAGAAGGGGAGAGCGTGAAAGGAGATATCGGATTGCGCAGAAGCTAGCAGATCATTTATTCCTTGCCCTTGCGAGCATTTTGAGGCAAGGTACAGGCATGCAGTCCGTCCTGAAACAACAAATCAAAGAAATTCCGATCAAGCCCGGAGTCTATCTCTATAAAGATGCCCGAGGGAGACTTCTGTATATCGGAAAAGCGAAGCAGCTGCGCAAGCGTGTAAGTTCGTATTTCAGCAAGAAGCATCAGGACAAAACAGCCTTGCTCGTCAAAGAAATCGCTCATATCGAATTCTTTGTCACGGATACGGAGGTAGAAGCCTTGATTCTTGAGTCAAGGCTGATACGCCAGCATAAACCCCCGTATAATATCGATCTGAAAGACGGGGTGCGTTACGCGTACCTGAAAATTACAAATGAGGATTTTCCCCGATTGCTAACGGTCCGCCAGAAAGAACCGGACGGCGCACGATATTTTGGACCGTTCACGGATGGTACGGCCCGTGAAAATTCAGCGCGCCTGCTTCGATCCATTTTCAAGGTCAGAACATGCGGAGCAAAGCTTCCAAGAACAGTCTGTCTGCAATTCTATATCGGCAATTGCGACGCGCCATGCGTGGGGAATATCTCAAAAACGCTCTATGGGCAGAATATCAGCGCTGCCGTCTCCGTTTTGCAGGGACGAACAAAATCCGTGATCAAGCGCCTGGAACAGGAAATGAAGGGGTTTTCCTCCAATAAGCAATATGAGCAGGCAAAGCAGCGGCGAGATCAAATACAATCGCTCAAGCAGTTCTCCCAACGCCAAAAAATGGCCATGCATCGTGCGTTTGATGAAGATATTATGCATTGGCTGTCCGTGGGGGATAAAGTCTATGTTCAGCTCTTTAAGGTTGATAAAGGGCAGGTGACAGGCAAGCAGGAATTTACCTTTGAAGAACAGGAGGAAGTGATTGAATCCTTTGTCCGCCAGTATTATCAGACGAATGCCATTCCTGACCGCCTGCTTGTGCCCAGGCTTTTTAAGGAACATGAGCTGATGCAGGCCTATTTAACCAAATTAAAGGGCAAAAAGGTGTCTATTGTTGTTCCGCAACGGGGCGAACAGAAGAAATTACTTGATCTTGTCTATAAAAACCTCCTGTATGCTACCGATCAGGAAGACCGCGCCTTGATCAATTTGCGTGATCATTTGCATTTGACAGGCATCCCATATGTTATCGAGTGCTTTGATATTTCAACCATTCAAGGACAGTTTAATGTGGGGTCCATGGTCCAATTCCGCGGAGGAGAACCGGACAAATCTAATTACCGCCGGTTCAAGATAAAAACCGTTCATCAGCAGGATGATTTTGCCTCCATGGCGGAAATCGTGCGACGCAGATATACGAGGCTTCTTGCCGAAAAGAAAGAACTCCCAAATCTGATTGTTATCGATGGCGGGAGAGGGCAGCTGAACGCCGCCTGGGATGTTTTAACAGAATTGAATCTGCGCATCCCCGTTATCGGCCTTGCCAAACGCGAAGAAGAAATCTATCGTGTAGAAAATGAAAAACCGATGAAGCTCTCGCAGAAAGAGCCCGGCTTGCTGCTCTTGCGCCGGATCCGCGATGAAGCCCATCGCTTTGCCATCACCTATCACCGTCTCCTCAGAGGGAAGGGGATGAAAAAATAGGTTAGAGATGTAGGTTATAGTGTATTCCTTGCGCGCCGTGGGCTTTGTCCCGGCGGGAAAGGAGAATCAACTCGTTAACCCGCTAACACATTAACCCGTTAACAGAGTATGAAATATTTGTTCCCAATGCTTGCTCTGCTTGTTTTCGCAGGCGCATCATGCAATCAGACTTCCAATTCTTATTATTACGATTCTGCCGGTGAGACATCGCAGGTCACGCCGCCGCCAACTTCTATGAATGAAGAGACAACCGTAAAATCAACCAGCAAAGCAGGACCTGTCGCCGTCATGAAAACCAATATGGGGGATATCCGCATCCAGCTTTTTGAAGAAGCAACCCCAAATACCGTGGCGAATTTCGTGAAGCTGGCCAATGAAGATTTTTACGACGGCATTCTCTTTCACCGCGTGATCCCGGATTTCATGATTCAGGGTGGGGATCCAAATACCCGAACCAATCCCGATGAATGGCATTTGCATGGTATGGGCGATCCAGGCTACAAATTCGACGATGAATTCAACGGACACAAAAATGTCCGCGGAATGATTTCTATGGCGAATGCCGGGCCAAATACAAATGGCAGCCAGTTCTTTATCATTACCGCGGAAGCAACTCCATGGCTTGACGGCAAGCACGCGGTCTTTGGCGAAATCGTTGAAGGCATGGACGTTGTTGACCGCATCTCAGCCGTTGAAACCAATGCGAATGACCACCCGCTTGAAGACATAAAGATTCTTGATATCATCATTGAGTAGATCTCACTCTTGCCCTCGCCGGAATCGATGAGGTATGGCCGATTTCGGCCCCTTCCCGGCGGGGGCTTATTCAATCAGCGAGCCAAATACTATTTGACAAAAGACTAATAAATCTGGCTTGATTTAATGTCTCCGCTATGGTATTCTTTGGTCATCGGCCCAAATAAGGCTGATTCTATGATGAGAACACAGGAACAACCTCAGCTTGATTTACCCGCAATAGAACAACCTCCCGTCGTTGAGCGTGTCGTAGACACCGCCAGACGCGTACAGCCAGTCAAATCTCCCGTATTTTGGCCGGTTGTTTTCAGTTATGTCCTCTCAGTTCTTGCAGGTTTTCTGATTGTCTATTTGATCAATAAGATCTTTGGATCGCCGTATAACCAGGGCCTTCTGCAATTTGAAACGTCGCTCTGGCGCGTTGGAATCCCTTTATCTCTCATTTCCACCTTCTTAATGGGCATCTTTCTGCCCATTTTGCTGGCAAGGAAGCGCAGACTGCTCATTATTCTCGTCACGCTTCTGTGCCAGTTCATTACCCTCGTCACGCTTGTCATCGCGGGGCTTTATCAGCTTTCTAGCGGGTTTTAACATGCTCATCGATCCGATACGACAATATAGACTCCTGGAAATGATTCCTGGAATGCTTATCTGGAGCACGTTTCTTGGCACAATCGTGCTTAGTTTTATCAAGCCGCTTTGGGTTATTTCATTTATCCTTGTCTTTGCGCTGCTCTGGCTCCTGCGTGTTTTGTACTTCGTCCTCTTTATTTTCGTTGGCTGGAGACGCTATCGCCAGGATTCCGCGCAAGACTGGAGCAAGATCGTTCCTCAAATGGCAGGAGCGGACGAGTTATACCACCTGATCATTCTGCCAACATATGAGGAGCCGTTTGAAGTGCTTGATTCATCCATTCAATCCTATAAAAGCGCAAAGTACGACAAGTCAAAAATGATCATTGTGATCAGCAAAGAGGAACGCGCTTCGCAGGAAACAAAAGATGTTCCGCGGCGCATTTACGAGAAGTACAAGAACGACTTTTTGCATATTGAGATCACGGAGCATCCCGACGGCATTGCCGGAGAAATGAAAGGGAAGGGGGCAAATGCGCATTGGGCCGGGCATATCGCCAAGGATTTGCTGGACGAGCGCGGCATTGCTTATGACAAGGTCATTGTCTCGTATTTCGACGTTGACACAGTCGTTCATGAACAGTATTTCAGCGCGCTGGCATACAAGTTTCTCACGCATCCAAATCCGACAAGAACGGCGTATCAACCGGTGGTTTTGTACAATAATAATATCTGGGATGCGCCTTTTTTCACGCGTGTTGCTGCTTTTGGCACCACCTTTTGGCTGATGACCGATCTTGCCCGTCCGGACCGCCTTTTTACTTTTTCCTCTCATGCCATGAGCATGCAAGCCCTGGTTGACGCGGGATTCTGGCAGCGTGATATCGTCACCGATGATTCCCGCATTTTCCTGCAGTGTTTTATACGCTATAGCGGAGATTTTACGGTAACGCCAATGTATGTACCGATTTCCATGGATACGGTACAGGCGAAAACCTATACCCGCGCTTTTCAAAACCTGTACAAGCAGCAGCGGCGATGGGCCTATGGAACGGAACATTTTCCATATATGGTCTGGCACTTCTTTAAGCGGGATCATGGGATTCCGTTTCAAAAGAAAATCAAGTATCTCTGGAATCTCACGGAAGGTATGTATTCATGGGCGACCGTACCTATCGTTCTTGCCATTCTTGGATATCTCCCTTTCTGGGTGGCTCCAGCCCAGGTTCAGCAAACCGCGCTTGCGCAGGCAAGTCCTTTTATTCTTGAAAACCTGCTGGGGTTGAGCATGGTCGGTATTTTTGTAAGCGGATTTTTCAGTCTGCTCCTGCTTCCTCCTCGCCCGAGCCATCATTCGCGCATCAAACATCTTTGGATGATTGTCCAATGGGCCGCTCTGCCGATTACCTTGATTATCTGGGGGGCATTTCCTGCTACTGCCGCTCAAACCCGTTTGATGACGGGGAATTATCTTGGATTTTGGGTTACGGAAAAAGTACGCAAATGATATGAAGCCGACTGTTGCTGTCACCATCGTCACCTATAATGCCGAGCATGATATCAAGCCATGTCTTGATTCATTGTACGCGCAAACACGGCAACCGGATGAAATTATCATCGTTGACAATGCGTCGGCCGATCATACCATTGCCATAATTGAGGAAGGATTTCCGTCCGTTTCTCTTATCAAAAATACCGGCAATGAAGGGTTTGGCCGAGCGCACAATAAAGCTATTCACGCAGCAAAATCATCTTGGGTGCTGGTGCTGAATCAAGATGCCGTGCTTGAAGCGGATATGCTTGAAAAACTCATGTCGCGTACAGCGGACGGTTCAGTTGCCTCTATTGGCCCATTGCTGCTTCGCTCAAAAAACGAAAATCCTGAAATCGATTCAGCCGGCATGATAAAGCTTCCGTACTACAAAGTCATCGACCAATATGCCGGCAAGCCGCTGTCTGAATGCAATCTGCATTCCGGCCCCGTTTGGGGGATTAGCGGCGCTTGCGCCCTCTATAAAAAAGCAGCGCTTGAGAACATCGCCCATCCAAGAACAGACCGATCGTATCCGGAATATTTTGACGAGCATTTTTTCATGTACAAAGAAGACGTTGATTTAGCCGGAAGACTTCAATCACGCGGGTATTCAGCCTGGTTTGAAGCTGGAGCGATTGCCTATCATCGCAGAACAGGCCGTGCGGAAGCGAACCTCGCGACCATGCGTGCGCATCGCAAGCAACGGGCGCAGTATATTTCATTAAATTCGTATCGTAATCATCTCTTCTTTCTTTTCAAACAGGTGCCGCTGGTCGCACTACCGCTCGTCTTTCCATATGAATTGATAAAACTCTTTTACCTCGCTCTGTTCGAACGCGATACATTATCCATTCTGCCGCAAACGCTGAAAGCATTGCCTGTCATGATCAAACGCCGATATGTCTAGACCGGATCTCTCCATTGTCATCCTCAGTTACAAAATGGACGGGCTGGTGAAAAACTGCCTTAAGAGTATTTTTGATCATCAAACAAACCTTAACATCGAGGTTATTGTCGTGGATAACGGATCGCAGGACCGGTGCGAGGAAATCGTCACGTCTCACTTTCCGCAGGTGCGTTTTATTCAAACAGGCGCGAATCTGGGACATGCCGCAGGAAACAATGCGGGGTTGCGGGAAGCGCGGGGGAGATACGTTATGATCTTGAATCCCGATGTGGTCTTTCTTGAACCGATCTTTGATCAATGGATCTCATTTCTTGATCAAAAACCGGAGATTGGCATGAGCACGGTTCAGCTGCGTTATCCAAACGGCACGATCCAGGCGGGAGCATGGCGTTTTCATTCACTTTTGACTCCCTTGTACCAACGCAGCCAGCTGCTCAATGTCCTTTCCTTTGTGCGTTCTCATGTATCGCATTTCCTCATGGAGGATTGGAACCGCGAAACAAGCCGCCCCGTCGATTGGGTGCAAGGCTCCTGTCTTGTCGCGCGTAGAGAAACGCTTGATAAAATCGGGCTGCTTGATGAACGGTTTTTTCTGTACTTCACCGATGTCGATTGGTGCCGCCGCTGCTGGGAGCATGGCTGGCAGGTCTTTTACTATGCTGACGCGCGCGCAATTCACTACTATAATAGAGAATCGGCTCATAAGTCCGGCATGAAGAGCCTCACACAGAAAGCGACCCGCATTCATATCAAAGATTGGTTCCGTTATCTCCTGAAATACAGGCGAGCGGTTAAAGCGCAACAGTCATGACATCTGCGAAGAAATCATTATTGATGGCAGCAATTATGATCCTGGCGGTTTATCTTACTGCCAGCTTGGTTCTGCTCGCGCTCAGTTTCCGCACCGCGATTCAAGCCAAGCATCTCGCGGAATCTGTTGTCGCGGATTTATCCTCGTCAGATATCAACGGCGCCTTGCGGGATTTAGCCGATCTGCAAGCTTCCCTTGACCGGGCAGAGCGCCTGCGCAAACCATCGTTCTGGATGGCGGGTATACCGGTGGTACGGGCAGATTACGGGGTGTATAGAGAAGGTCTTAAGGCGGGGACAACTCTTGCTGCCTCAATCAATACCGTGGTTTTTGAATTGTCGAAAAATAATCTATCTCGCACGATTTCGTTTGACACGCTTGATTTTCGCAGCGCTCCGGCTCTTTTGCTTGATGTGTATGATGATGTGCTTGCGGCTGGAGACCATCTTGTCAATGCCACTTCACAGGCTGAAAACCTTCATCTCCAGCTTGCTCCGGAACACCTTCAATCGGATTTGATCGAACTTATATCACGCCTGCAACAGCTTGCTGATCAATTCCTGGCGATAAAGCCTTATCTTGAACAGATTCCGTTTGTCCTGGGAAGCGGCCAGCCTCATGATATTCTTGTTCTTCTGCAGAATCCGCATGAACTGCGGCCTACGGGCGGTTTTATTGGAACCATTGGCCGAATCAGCTTTGATAAAGGACAGATTACCACCTTCTACACCGATGATGTTTACCGTGTCGATGGCCAATTGCTTGGAAAAGAAACGATCCCCGCACCGTTGCCTCTTCAGCGATACGCGAATGTTCAATGGCTGTATCTGCGCGATGCGAACTGGTCGCCGGATTTTCCGAGCTCGGCTGAGCAGATTTTACGCATGTATAAGGAG
Organism: uncultured Gammaproteobacteria bacterium; assembly: GCA_964503955.1. Lineage (GTDB taxonomy): Bacteria > Patescibacteriota > Patescibacteriia > VMEV01 > CAYQCH01 > CAZDCG01. The sequence goes on along the minus strand of CAZDCG010000002.1, from coordinate 290,547 downwards.
GCAACCGGAGATGATTCCATCGATACGGTTATTGCAATAACGCCTTATATCGTCCAGCGACTATTAGAAATTACCGGCCCGTTGACTGTTGGAGGGATCACCTTTACGCCGGAAAATCTTATTGACGCGATTCAATACCGGGTTGAACAGGAGTTCTGGCGCATCGGCATCAGCGAGGAGGATCGAAAATCCATCATCAACGATCTTTCTTTGGTGCTGAAGGATCATGTGCTCAATCTTGATGAAGCAGGGGCTCAGGCCGTGGTCAATGCTTTTTTGCAATCGCTCTCGCGCCGTGAAATCCTTCTGTATAGCAAAGACAGCGGCTTGAATGCATTCATCACAGATCACAAATGGGATGGTTCTATTCCGCAATCGGAAACGGACTTCCTCTATGTCGTGGATGCGAATATCGGAGCATTAAAAACCGACCGTTTGGTTGACCGTCTAAGAACCTATCAGGTGCGCGAGCGCCAAGACGGCCAATACGAAGCAACGCTGCGTCTGACCTACAAAAATAATGGATTCTTTGATTATAGAACAACACGCTACCGTACCTATGTCCGCGTCTATGTACCGATAGGAAGCGAATTAATCCAATCAACCGGATTTGTGGATCAGGATAAGTCTTTCTCCTATGTCGCTCCTCAAGTTTATGCTGAATTTGATAAAACCGTCTTTGCCGGATTTGTTTCCGTAGAGCCTGGGCAGGAGCGTTATGCCGAACTGACGTATCTGCTGCCACCATGGCTGCAGGATCGGATTAAGACGGAACACCGTTACGCGCTCACGGTGAAAAAACAGCCGGGAACCCAGCCGCATCAGTACCGCATTTCGTTAAATCAGGGAAAGCGCCTCATTTCGATTGCGCCTTCAGATCTTGACTATTCAACGGAAAATCAGACTGGTATACGGATTATTGACGAACTCGATCAAGACAGAGATTATGTGATAAGATTTGCGGACTGATATGTCGCTATTCATCAAAAAAATCGGCATTGATCTTGGTACCACCAATGTCCTCGTCTATATCCCAAAGCGAGGCATTGTTATCAATGAGCCTTCCGTAGTGGCCATTTCCACGCTGGATAAGAAAGTGCTGGCCGTGGGAGCTGAAGCAAAGGAAATGCTTGGCCGAACGCCTGAAACCATTGTCGCGTCGCGCCCGCTTAAAGACGGCGTGATTGCCGACTATAAAACCACGGAAGCCATGCTTCGATATTTCATCAATAAGGCTCTTGGAGGTCTTCGTGTTTTCCGGCCTGAGGTGATGGTGGCCGTGCCTGCGGGTATTACGTCAACGGAACGGCGCGCGGTTATTGATGCCACTATTGCCGCAGGAGCAAAGGCCGCCTATATCATCAAAGAGCCTGTCGCTGCCGCGATCGGAGCCAATATCCCGATTGGAGGCGCTTCGGGCCATATGATTGTTGATATCGGGGGCGGAACGGCAGAAGTCGCGGTTATCTCCCTTGGCGGCATTGTGGCTTCAACCTCCGTACGCATCGGGGGGAATCGTCTGGATCAAGCCGTTGCTGAATTTATCAGAAAAAAATACGGCCTGGCGATTGGGGAGCAGACAGCCGAGCAGGTGAAAATAAAGATCGGTTCCGCCTTGTATCTTGATGAAAAGCTCTACACGGATGTCCGTGGAAGAGATATGATTACCGGCCTGCCTAAAACCATTCGTATCAGTTCAGACGATATTACGGAAGCAATCCAGCCTCAGCTTGAGGGGATTATCCAGGCCGCCAAGGACGTTTTGCAAAAAACCCCCCCTGAGCTTTCCGCGGATGTCATGGATAAAGGAATGATTTTTTCTGGAGGAAGCAGTCTTTTGCGCAATATCGACAAGCTGTTCACGCGAGCAACCGGCGTGCCGGCCTATGTGGCGGATGATTCCTTGCTTTGCGTGGTCAAAGGAACCGGCATCGCGCTTGAAAACCTTGATTCGTACAAGAGAAGCGTCTTGGCGACGAAATAACTATGAATGAATCATCGGTTCATTCAGCATTGTTCAATCTTTTTACTCAGCGCGATCCCGGCCGGATCGGCGCTCATGCTTTTTTATTTCTTGGCGCACGATCAACAGGGAAAGAGGCGCTTATCAGGCAAATCGTCCGATCATGGATTTGCGATCCTCAACCGTCTGCCTCGCTGTTTGCATCTTCTAAGACACAGCAAAACAAACCATGCGGTTCATGCGTTGGATGCAGACAACACGAACTTGGCACGCATCCTGATGTGATATCCATTGTTCGAGAGGAAGAAAAGCATCTTATTTCCATCGAACAGATGCGCGACATGTTAAAAGATGTCTACCGTTCACCGTCTCTTGGCACGAAAAAATTTGTTCTCCTTGAAGACGCGCATGAATTGTCCGTGGGGGCGGCCAATGCATTCCTGAAAACGCTTGAGGAACCGCCGGCTTCCGCGGTTTTCTTTCTGACAAGCCACCGGCCTTCCAGACTATTGCCGACCATCATCAGCCGCTGCCAGGTCATTGAACTTGTCCAGCAGGCAGCAGATTCAGACAATGAGGAGCGTGAGACGGAAAAGCAACTATTCAGCGATTTTTTAGGTCTGTCTGCCGGCGATCGCATCAATATCATCGCGGAACACTTCAAAAAGAAAACGCCGCATGCGCAGGCATCCATTGTCTGGGATCGCAGGCTCATTTATTGGCAAGAATTTTTACGCGATCAGCTGATTGAACAGGCCGGACAAAAGAACATAATGCTGAATCAAAAACTTGTTCAATCCATTGATCTGCTCGAAGAAATCCGCCGCGATCTGGGTTTTCATGTGAATCTGCGCGCGCGTTTAGAGCATTTTGCTATTTCCCTATGAACGTTGCCCGAGTAAGAATGCTTAGTATTTTGCTGCTGCCTCTCTTGGGAGTGAGCTGCTTTACGCCCGCGTCCGGAGGAATTTGGTATTCACCCGATGCCGGCCAGACATGGGAACAGAGGAGCCTTATTTCTTTTCAGGGCCGCGCCGGAACGCTTGCTTCAAGCGATATTCTTGATCTGGTACAGTCATTTGAAAATCCGGACTTGCTTTTCGCCGCTACGCAGGATCGAGGCATTTTTAAAACCGAGGATCGCGGAGTAACCTGGTTTCCTGTCACAACCTCCGGACGCGTGCAAACAATTGATATCTCATCCATGGATGACTTGACTGTTGTGGCCGCGCGCGATGATCAGATTTTCTTAACCAGCGACGGGGGAGAGAGCTGGAAACTGATTTATACGAATCCTTCAACCGCATCCATTTCCGACATTGCTTTTGACCGCCGCAATGAGGGATCAATCATGGCCGCCCTGACGAATGGAACGCTCATTCGCAGTGATAATTTCGGCACCACCTGGCAGAATGTCTATACATTCGAGCATCCTGTGCTCAAGCTCATCCCGACAGGGACCATCATCTACGCGCTGACGACGCTTTCGATCCACTCCTCTTCAGATTACGGACGAAACTGGAAAACGCTTGAAATGCCTGTAAAAAGTTCGACCTATGTCTACAGCAATACGGTATTGCTCAATGATCTGATCGCGCATGCGAATGATCCTGACCAACTGCTTTTACTGGGGCGCGACGGTCTCTACCGCTCGTTGAACGGGGGAAATAACTGGTCAAAATTGAACCTTCTTCTGGATGATTCCAGACTCCTTCCGCTCGTTCTTGGCATGGACCCGCAAAATCCTTCGATCATTTACTACGCAAACCAGGCCGTGCTTTATAAGTCGGATAATGCGGGGCAGTCATGGCAAACCATCCCGTTCCCAAGAACCCTTGTTCCGCGCACCCTCCTTATTCATCCGAAAACACCCCAGGAGTTGTTTTTAGGCGCAATTACGCTATAATAAGGCAACACTAATGATCCAATCTTGGCTTATGAATCCATTCATCGACGCTCAAAAACCGCTTTTTTCCGCATCAATCGAACATTTTAAGCAGGAACTTTCGCAAATGAGAACCGGCCAGGCCAATCCTGAGCTGATCGACAGCGTTCTTGTTGAAAGCTACGAAACCATGATGCCGATCAAACAGCTTGCGACTATTACGACTCCGGATACCAAAACCATCATGATCGCTCCTTGGGATAAAAGTCTTCTTAAACCCATTGAGAAAGCGATTACTTCAGCGAACCTTGGCTATACCCCCGTAAATGACGGGGAAGTAGTACGCATCCCAATGCCTCCAATGACAGAAGAAAACCGCAAAGATCTTGTTAAGATTCTCAATCAAAAAGCAGAAAAGGCCCGCGTCACGATCCGCCAGGTTCGAGACAAGGTCAAAGAATCTATTCTTCATTCGGAAAAGGAAAAAGAGATCACCGAAGACGACAAGTTCCGTTACCTTAAACAGCTGGAGGATTTTACCGGTCAGAAAGTTGATGAAATCAATGAGCTCGCCGAGAAAAAAGCCGAGCGCATCATGACCATTTAACGCATTGACATGACTCTTCTCATTTTCATTCTTGTCCTTGGCCTGCTCGTGCTTGTGCATGAGCTGGGTCACTTTATTGCCGCAAAAAGATCCGGCTGCTATGTCGAAGAATTCGGCATCGGTTTCCCCCCAAGACTCTTTTCCAGAACCAAGGGTGAAACACGATACGCGATTAATCTGCTGCCGCTTGGCGGCTACGTGAAAATCAAAGGCGAAAACGGGAATGAACCGGAACATCCGCGCAGTTTTTCACATCGAACATTCGGCCAAAAAATCCTCATTGTCAGTGCCGGAGTCTTGATGAATGTTTTTCTGGGGTATGTGCTTATCAGTCTTGTCCTTGCTATGGGAGCCCGCACCGCCTTGCCGCAGGACAGCGAGATTTCCCGATTCGCGCGGATTGAAGACCGAACCCTCCAGGTTGTTGAACCCGTTGAAGGCAGTCCGGCAAAGAACGCTGGAATTCAGGCCGGAGATATCATCCGTTCCGTGAATGGAACTGCCGTGGGGACAACCGATGAGATGACTTCAATCTTTGCATCAGCTGAAAGCGGATCTGTCAGCCAGATTCTGATTGAGCGTGATGGTCAAGAGCTTGCCTTTGAGATTACCCCGGTAGAACTCCAGGAAACAGGAAAGCCCGGCATCGGCGTTGCTTTGCTTGAAACCGGTACGGTCTCTTATCCTTGGTATTTGGCGCCATTTGTGGGCCTGGCAAAAGTCGCCGAGCTCCTTTGGTTGATTGTTGCTGGTTTCGGACAATTGATTGGCAAACTCGTGACCGGACAGGGTGTTCAGGCGGACGTGGCAGGACCGGTCGGCATTGCTGTCATGACAGGCGAAGTCGCAAAACAGGGGATCGTGCAGCTGCTTCAGTTTACGGCTTTGTTGTCGCTTAATCTGGCTGTTATCAACATTTTGCCTATTCCCGCGCTTGACGGTGGCCGCCTTGCACTGATTATTTTTGAGAAAGTGCGCGGCAGAAAAATGCGCGTAGGGCTTGAAAACTGGATCCATATACTTGGATTCACGCTTTTGATGGCCTTGATTGTCTTTATCACGGTTAAAGATCTAGCCACATACGGAGGTTCCATTCTTAACGCGATCGGTTCTGTCTTCAACTAGCCATTTTGTATGAAACTCTCTCAGCTCTTCACAAAAACGACCAAGGATGTCTCAGCCGAAGAAGTAAGCAAAAACGCTCAGCTGCTTTTGCGCGCCGGATATATCGATAAACTGACAGCCGGCGTGTACTCCTATCTTCCGCTTGGACTCCGCGTCCTCAGCAAAATTACGAGCATTGTCCGGGAGGAAATGAACGCGATCGGCGCTCAGGAAGTTCTGATGCCTTCTTTGCATCCAAAGGCCAACTGGGAAACAACGGGCCGCTGGGCTGACGAAGTGTACGATGCTTTGTTTAAGACGAAAAGCCGATGGGGAACATGGGAATACGCAATCGGACCAACGCATGAAGAGATCGTTGTTCCTTTGGCAAAGCGTTTTATTCAGTCTTATCGTGATTTACCGGTTGGTATTTATCAAATCCAAACGAAGTTCAGAGATGAAGCCCGCGCGAAATCCGGACTTTTGCGAGGACGAGAGTTTATCATGAAAGATCTGTACAGCTTTCATCGAACAGAAGAAGACCGCGCCCAATACTATAAAAAAGCAATTCAAGCCTATTTGAACGTGTATAAGCGCTGCGGGTTTTCCGAAGTGCTGGTAACGGAATCAGGCGGAGGAAGTTTTACCGACAAGCACTCTCACGAATTCCAGATTATTACCGAAGCAGGTGAAGACACCATCCACCTTTGCCGAGCCTGCGGGTTCGCGCAGAATGATGAAATTGCCACGGTGAAACCAGGGGAGCCTTGTCCGAATTGCGGCAAAACGGTTGAAGCGGTCAAGGCGATTGAAGCCGGCAATATTTTTGACCTTGGGACAAAATTTGCGAAGGATTTTGAACTGACTTATACCGATGAAGACGGAGAACGCAAATACCCGGTGATGGGATGCTATGGAATCGGTGTTACAAGAACCATGGGTGCACTGGTTGAGGCAACAGCTGATGAAAAAGGATTGAATTGGCCGATTACCGTGGCGCCATTCCATGCTCATCTGGTGGTATTAGGAGACGATAAAGACTTGCTTGAACAGGCGGATCAGGCATATGAAACGCTGCAAAGCGCTGGCATTGAGGTGCTCTATGATAATCGATCCTCGTCCAATGGCGCGAAATTGTCGGACGCGGACTTGCTTGGCATGCCGGTACGCCTGATTATCAGCAAGAAAACCGCTGGAAAAGTTGAATACAAAGAACGCAATTCCGAGCAGGCTGATACTATTTCTCTAAACGAAGTTGCCGCACGCATGCAGTCACTTCTTAAGAACGATAACCGTGGTTTATGATCAACCGGCTTTTAGGCCGATTCTCGCGTGATATCGGCATCGATTTAGGAACAAAGAATACCCTGATTTACGTGAAAGACCGGGGTATTTTGATCAATGAGCCGTCCGTTGTCGCATTGAATACGAAAACTGATCAGATTCTCGCGGTGGGAAAGGAAGCCGAGAAAATGATGGGGAAAACACCTTCCCATATAGAGGTCGTTTCACCGCTGCAGGAGGGAATCATCTCGGATTTTGAAGTTTGTGAAAAGATGATCCGGTATTTCATTGACAAAATCCACTCAGAACAATTCAATTTTCTGCCGCGTCCCCGGATTCTTGTGGCAATTCCTCTGGACCTGACGGAAGTAGAGAAAAAAGCTGTTGAAGATGCCGTGCTTGGAGCCGGAGCGCGCGAAGTTTTGCTGACCGAGCAAATCATTGCCGGCGCGATTGGCGCGCGTCTGCCGATTCAGGAACCGCATGGAACCATGGTCATTGATATCGGCGGGGGGAGAGTTGAAATCGCCGTCATTTCGCTCAGCGGCGTTGTGACCTGGAAAAGCCTGCATCTGGCAAGCTCTCAGTTTGATCATGACATTATCCAGTTCGCCCGCCATGAATTCAATATGCTTCTTGGATCAAGCATGGCGGAACAGGCAAAAATCAAAATCGGATCCGCCATGCCGTTGCCGGAGTCGCTGGACATGAAAGTACGAGGAAGAAATCTGATTTCCGGCCTTCCAAAGGAAGTATCGATTACCGACGGACAAGTGCGTCATGCCACGAGCAGAACGCTCCGCTTTCTGATGGAAAATGTCAAAGCAACGCTTGAAAGCACGCCTCCTGAGCTTGTGGCGGATATCTACCAGCGTGGAATTACGCTATTTGGCGCTGGAGCTCAGCTTAAAGGGATTGACCAGGCCCTGGCAGAAGCCATGAGCATTCCTGTTCAAGTAGCTGATGATCCCGCAACCTGCGTCGTGCGCGGTACCGGGATTATCCTTGAAGATTTGGAAGGCATGTCTGAGCTTATCCTTGCTTCAACGCAGCAGGAATCCATTATCCGCTAATAATGCCGGCAAGCTATGACTCCACGGCTCCCCAAAACAACAGGGATTATCATTTTAGCCGGAGCGATACTGCTGGTTTATGCTTTTCTTAAACTCTTTCAGCTCGATGCCGGTTTATCCTCTTTTGCTTCAGGTGTGACAGCGCCAGTGTACGGCGCTTTTTACTCTGCTGGAAATCGGATATCCGCTGTTTTCTCCGGTCCTGGCGACAGGGAAATGCTTGAGACGGAGAATGAACGCCTGCGAACGGAAAATCTCGAGCTGAAGCAGCAAATCGCGAATCTGCAATCAGCTCAGCAGGAAAATGCCACTCTTCGTCAGCTTCTGGATTACTTTGAAACGGAAACTAATAAATTGCCAAGAACCATTGCCCGCGTGGTTGGCAGAGATCCGGAAAATCCATCTATCCTCATTTTAAACGCCGGCCGGCGCGACGGAATCGTGGAAAATCAAGCCGTTGTTGTTGAAGAAGGTATTATGATCGCGAAAATCGACGAAGTTCTATCCAGAACTTCAACAGCCCGTCTTCTGACTGACAGTGAAAGCCGCGTCGCTGTCACCATCAGCGGAGGGGCGCCATCGAGCAAGATAGCAAGAGGCGAGCGGGGACTCAGCCTTATTCTTGATCAAATCCCGCAAGGAGAAATCCTTGCGAGCGGGCAGCTTGTCATCACTTCGGGTCTTGAGCCGGCCATTCCCAGAGGACTGTTGATTGGAGAAGTGGAGGAAATTCTTTCTGAACCGAATGATTTGTTCCAGTCAGCTGTATTACGTCCAATCACCGACTATCAACAGCTTCTGCATGTCGCCGTTATTCTGAATCAAACGTAATATGAAGTACTTGCTCCTGGCATTCATGGCAGCGGCAGCTGTTCTCATAACGGCAGCATTTGATGTTGCTTTGCTGCCAGCGCTTGGCGGGCCGCTTTCTCAGGCGAATCTGACACTCGCTGTTTCGCTTTTTTTATTGGTAATCGTCAGCCGCAGCCTTGCCATGCTCTTTTATTTGACCTCGACCATGCTCATTGCTCTTACTTCATCATCCATGTTTTTTCTCCCGCTCATGACAGGATTAGCGGTTCTTTTCATTGTTGATGCGTTATTTGAACGCGTATTCACCAATAGATCCATCTATACCGTGGTCACGCTTGGAGTAACCGGCTGGCTGATGTACTACCTGGTCTTCGCGCTGTTAAGCCTGCTTTTGCGTTTTACCCCCAGCGCGTCATTTTCGTTTGTGCATACGGCGGAGTGGTGGATATATCTTCTTTATAATCTGTTCGGCCTTGCCGCGCTCTATTCTCTGGGATATCTTGCCGTTTCTTTCACCAGCAAGCGGTTCCGATCATACTTTATCGTCACGCATCCATATGGCCGATGATCTCTTCCGCGTTCAAGAACTGCCCAAGCGGACATTACGGCTTCGCGGCCGGAAGCGCACTGAATGGATCGAAGATGGATTTATCCGTCCTGATGTTGAAGACGACCATGTCCGTTTCTATGGTGAAACCGACGGCTATCTTGGAAATGTGCTTACGTTTAAGCGCTTCGCCGCGGCATTTGGTGTCATTCTTATCTTTTGCACGGCGATTCTTTCACGCGCGGCGCAGCTGCAGATTGTGCGAGGAGCCGAATACGCTGATGATGCCGACCGCAACCGTCTCCGAACCATTCACGTACGCTCAGACCGCGGATTAATCTATGACCGTTATTCGTTGCCGCTCGTGCGCAATGTTCCTGAAACGATTGTGACCATTCTTCCCAAATATCTCCCTGCTGACCATGAGGAGCGCCGCGCATTGCTTTCCGAGTTATTTGCAGGCTATTTACGGGAATATCGCACTGATTCGCTAGAGGAATTTCTGGCGCAAATAGAGACGGTGTATCAGGATTCGCTTAAAAGCGATAAAGAGTTGATCGTCGCATCCAGCTTAAAGCGCGATATGGCCATTTTGCTGCAAATTTGGAGCAGCGATAAACCTGCAATCAATGTCGACCAGCAGGCAAAAAGAGAGTATCTGACCGAAGGGCCATTATTTAAAGATCCCAATGATACAACCGTTTATCCGCCAGTAAAAAGCCTATCTCATATCCTTGGATATTTATCTCCTTTGCGTGAAGGGGAATACGCTGAATTAAAAGATGACGGCTATCTGTTCAATGATGTTGTCGGAAGAACCGGCCTGGAATTCATGTACGAAAACACACTCCGGGGAGAATTTGGCTATCAGTCGCAGGAAGTGAATGCCAAAGGCCAGCAAAGGCAGATTCTCAGCCAGAAATCACCGGTAGACGGAACGGGGATTATTACCACTTTGGATGTTGAATTCCAGCGGGCCGCCGAATCCATTATTCAGGAGCATCTTGATAAAGCCGGTAAAACGCGAGCGGCAGCCGTAATCTTAAATCCCAATAATGGAGAGATTCTATCGATGGTGAGTTTGCCCACCTATGATAATAATCTCTTTTCAGGCGGCATCAGCGCACAGGATTATGCTGCTTTGATTGAAGATCCGGATCGTCCGCTCATTCATCGCGCCATTTCCGGCGAGTACCCTTCCGGCTCTACTTTTAAGCCGATTGTTGCCGGCGCGGCCCTGCAGGAGGGGATTGTTTCAGAACATACGAGCTTTCTTTCTACGGGAGGATTGCGCATTAATCTTTGGTTTTTTCCAGACTGGAGAGCCGGCGGACATGGACAGACAAATATCTACCATGCGATTGCTGATTCCGTGAATACCTATTTCTACATGATCGGAGGAGGATATGGGGAATTTGAAGGGTTGGGAGTTGATCGAATCACGGAATATGCAAGACGCTTCGGCCTCTCCCAGCCTCTGGGCATTGATTTGCCCGGAGAAAAACCGGGATTTCTCCCATCCAGAGAATGGAAAGAAGAAGCGAAAGGCGAGCGATGGTATATCGGGGATACGTACCATCTCGCCATCGGACAAGGAGACCTGCTTGTTACTCCGTTGCAGATGGCAGCCGTCTATTCAGCTTTGGCGAATGGGGGGACATTATATAAACCGCATCTTGTCCGCGGATATACCGACGCATCTGGAACCATGATTGGCGAAGAAACACCGGTTATTTTAAGCGAAGCCATGTTCAGCCAAAAAGCATTTGACGTGATGCAAGCAGCTCTCGCGCGCGTTGTGAATCGAGGGACCGGACGAGCGCTCGATTCTTTGCCCATCGAAGTTTCTGGAAAAACAGGTACGGCGCAATGGCATTCGCAAAAGGATCCGCATGCCTGGTTTGCCGGATACGCTCCAAACGAGAACCCCCAGATTGCTTTTGTCGTTCTTGTGGAGGAAGGAGAAGACGGCTCCGCCATCACCGTATCAATTACGCGTGACATTTTGGCGTGGTGGATCGCAAATAGAAGCAACGAGATTCGTTGAGTTTCAGACAAATTTGTTAGAGAGGGTTGACAAAATTTGATGATTCTGTGGATAAGGAACAATTGACAGTAGAAGCCCACTCACGTATCTTATTGCTTATATTTGAACACCATTGACTAAAAATGGATTTTATGACGGATACCCATTACCTAACGGAAGCAGGCAGAGAAAAGCTGGCAAAAGAACTTGAAACACTGATGGAGCAGCAAAAAGCCGTGACCGTTCGCATTGAAGAAGCCATTAAGATGGGCGATCTTTCTGAGAACGCGGAATACAGCGATGCAAAGGAAGAGCAGGCTTTTGTTGTCGGCCGGATTGCTGAAATCAAGAATATTCTTAAAAACAGCGAAATTATAAAGAAAAGCGATGATTCAGGGATTATAAGCATTGGAGCAACCGTGAAGGTTAAATTCAATGGATCTCAAAAGACCTTTACCATAGTTGGATCCGAAGAGGCGGATCCGATTGCCGGTCTGATTTCGCATGAATCGCCTCTAGGCAAGGCTTTTCTAAATCATAAAAAAGGTGATAAGGTAGAGGTGGAAACTCCTGCGGGAACGCAGACGTTTCAGATTCTTTCCGTTAGCTGACCGAATGGTTTATCCGTGATCCCGTTCGGCCGCCCGACAGGGCGGTTTTCTCAATCAGATCTATGTCCAATGATCAATCTGCCGTCAATGATGAACGTCTGATGCGCATCAAAAAAGTAGAGGATCTCCGTTCTGCTGGTATTGATCCATATCCGGCTTCAAGCAATCGATCGTATATGATCGAGCAGGTGCTTGAATCCTTTGACCAGCTTTCAAAACAGCAGGCTTCTGTTACCGTTGCAGGACGTATTCGTCTTTTACGCCGCCATGGAGGATCAACATTCGCCCGAATAGAAGATGCAAGCGGTGAGATACAGCTTTTCTTCAGCAAAAAGGAGCTTGGAGAAGAGCAATACGCATTGCTCAAACAGAACGATGTGGCGGATTTTCTCGAGGCTACCGGTACATTGTTTACAACAAAAACGGAGGAAAAAACCCTTCAGGTTTCCGCATTCCGTCTTCTTTCAAAGGCCCTAAAGCCATTACCCGACAAATTCCACGGTCTTAAAGATGAGGAATACCGTTATCGGCACCGCTATGTCGATCTGATTGTCAACGAAGAGGTAAGAAAACTCTTCGAAACACGTTCGGCCTTCGTTCAGCATCTCAGGGCATTTCTGGCCGGCAAAGGATTTCTCGAAGTTGAAACTCCCACGCTTGAACAAGTCCCCGGCGGCGCAGAAGCAGAGCCGTTTATCACGCATCATAATGCATTGGACATCGATCTGTATTTGCGCATTTCACTTGAGCTGCACTTGAAGCGCCTTATCGTGGGCGGCTTTGAACGGGTATTTGAAATCGGCAAAGTGTTTCGAAATGAAGGCGTAAGCACCCAGCATTTGCAGGAATTCACCTTGATGGAATTTTATTGGGCTTATGCAAACAATGATCAGCTCATGGACCTGGTGGAGAAGATGTATCAGCATATTATCCAGCAAACCTTTGGAACGCTGACCATTGAATCCCAGGGAACCATGCTTGATTTCTCCGGCAATTGGCCGCGTCTGGATTATCGATCACTGTTCCTCAAGCATGCCGGGATTGATTTGGCGCAAACCAAAGATGTGGCCGCATTACGCTCGGCTATTAAAGAAAAGAACATCCCTATTGAAATCGACCCAGCTGCCGGCTACGGCCGCCTTGTGGATCAGGTGTACAAAAAGATGATCCGCCCTCAGCTGATTCAACCTTGCTTTCTTGTGAATCATCCGGTGGAGATTTCTCCGCTGGCGAAACGAAGCGAAGTTGATCCTTCCATCGTCCAGCGCCATCAGGTGCTTATTATGGGCGCAGAAGTTGGAAACGGGTTTGCAGAGTTGAATGATCCGCTGGATCAGCGGGAACGCTTTGAAGCGCAAATGAAGCTGCGCGAAGCAGGGGACAAGGAAGCGCAGATGATTGATGAAGATTTTCTTAATGCGCTTGAACATGGCATGCCGCCAACAGCCGGTTTCGGGGTGGGGATCGACCGCCTCTTTATGATTTTGTCGAATCAGGATTCGATTCGCGATGTGGTCTTTTTCCCGATGATGCGCCCTCAGTCCATCAAGGAGGAGTAGATTGTATGAAAAAAGTGCTTGTCTTCGGCACATTTGACGGTATTCATCCCGGCCACGAGAATTTTTTTGCCCAGGCAGCAGCTCTTGGTAATGAGCTTCATGCCGTGATCGCGCTTGATTCCACGGTTCGTAAAGTGAAACAGAAACAACCTCGTTTCAGCCAGACAGAGAGAAAAAACATGGTTGAAAACCACCCGCTGGTAAAAGCCGCCTACCTGGGAGATCCGGATGATAAGTACAGAATCATCGAAACAATCAACCCGGACATCATCGCGCTTGGGTATGATCAGAGAGCGTTTACCGATCAACTGGAAAGCGAGTTGAAAGCGCGAGGAATCCATGCACGGATTGTGCGTCTTGAGGCGTATCATCCTGAATTATACAAAACGTCCAAGCTGAGGGAAGAGGAGTGGCAATCGCTTTCATAACGCAAAACTCCGCTTTCGCAGGTCCGGGGAGGACGGAGCAAAAGCGGAGTATGGTGTTGATCAGCCGGCTCATCGCAGCAGGCTCATCAGGATGACACCAGCCAGAGCGATGAGAGACATATTAAGCCACCACCGGCCGGCCCTCGTGACCGACTCGCCAAGCTTCTCCTCCTTAGGTCCCATGAGGATAAAGCCGGCGAAGATAATCATGTGCATGCTTAGGATCCAGGTGAACCCAAGCATCGGAATGGACGAAAGAGCCAGAAACCCAGCCAGATACTTGCGTGACTTCTTCATTTGACCTCCAGAAATATTTTGTATCATATTTCTTATTAAATGTCAAGTATTTCTGGGCAAATCAGGGCAATTCTGGTAAGATACATCCACATTTTTCCGCAAAAAAGCTCGAAATATCACACGTTTCCCGAGCTTTTTGCTCATATATGCTAGACATTCGCTTTGTCCGGGAACATCGGGAGCTTGTAGAAGATGCGATCTCCAAAAAGAACATTGAACTGGATCTGTCCAGATTTCTGGAGTTGGATGAATCAAGACGAAATCTGCTTAAAGAATACGAGGAGCTAAAGGCCGTCCAAAACAGGGCTTCGGACAATATCGCCTCAGCAAAAGGAGAAGAAAAAGCGGCGATGATCAGTGAGATGAAGGAAATCGCAAATAGAGTGCATGCAGCAAAAGATGCTCTTCAGAACGTGGATGATGAATACAAGAACCTCCTTTTGCGTATCCCTCAAATTCCTCATCCGTCTGCGCCGGTTGGAGGTGAAGAAGCAAATACCGTTGTCAGAGAAGTCGGGGAGAAGCCTGACTTTGATTTTGCCCCCAAGGACCATATCGAACTTGGTTTCATGCATGACCTGATTGATGTCGAGCGAGGCGTCAAACTCATGGGGACAAGGGGATTTGTGCTAAAAAACGAAGCTGCTCAGCTTGAAACGGCCTTGCAGCAATACGCGCTTTCATTCCTTCGACAGCGCGGCTTTACGCAACTAAACGTCCCTGTTTTGGCAAAGGAACGCTTTTTTCAGGGGAGCGGGCATTTTCCCTTTGCCGAAGCTGAAACATTCCGCGTCTTTGATCAGAAAACGGACCGTGAAGAGCCGCCGTTCTATTTGATCGGCACGTCTGAAGTGCCTCTTTGCGGCTATCACGCGGATGAGGTGCTGGAGTCTGGCCATCTTCCTCGCCTCTATTGCGCGGCTACGGCATGTTTCCGCACGGAAGTGGGCAGCTATGGCAAGGATGCGCATGGACTGTATCGCGTAAAACAATTCCAGAAAGTTGAGCAAGTTGTGATCATGAAAGCGGATGAAGAAGCTGGTCTTGATATGCTTGAGCAGCTGGTCAAAAACGCGGAGGATTTCCTCTCGAGCCTGGAGCTGCCTTATCGTGTCTTACGCATCGCGACGGGAGATATGGGAGCAGGAAAGGTCTCCATGTATGACATCGAAACATGGATGCCGTCGCGCAACAGTTACGGGGAAACGCATTCTGCTTCCTATCTGGGCGATTGGCAGGCGCGCCGGCTGAATATCCGCTATAAAGACGGCGACGAAATGAAGGTTTGCCATACACTCAACAATACGCTTGTTGCCACTCCGCGTATTCTGATTCCGCTTCTTGAAAATCATCAAAGAAAAGACGGGTCTATCTATATCCCTCAGGCTCTGCGTCCGTATATGGACGGCAAGGAGTCGATTAATAACCAATAAAATGCCCAGTGTCGCCGTTAACGGAACAAAAGCGCATTATCGGGAATGGGGGAATGGTTCAAGAACCATTCTCATGCTTCATGGATGGCCGGCAGATTCTTCGCATTACACGGAGCTTGGACCTGCATTGGCAAAGCATGGGTATACGGTCATTGTTCCCGATTTTCCCGGCTTTGGGCAGACACCTCCGCCGCCGCAGGCGTGGAAGGTTTCCGATTACCGAGACTGGGTACATGCATTTCTTGAGGCAAAAAACATCAAGTCCATGATCCTGTTCGGCCATTCTTTTGGCGGACGTGTTTCCATCAAGTATGCAATCAACCACGCCTATCAGATTGAAAAGCTGATTCTCTGCGCATCAGCCGGCATCAAAACGAATGACCGCACGCCTAAACGGAAAGCTTTGTCGATCGCAGCGCGGGCTGGCAAGAAGCTATTCCGCCTTCCTGGAGTCAGAATGGCTGAAACCGCAGCAAAGAAACTCTTGTACCGTTTGGCGGGATCGAAAGATTATTTCAATGCCACAGGCGTGATGAAGCAGACTATTGTCAAAGTATTGGAAGAAGATCTTAGTCCATTCTTGCCGCAAATCACGCTTGAAACCCTGCTTTTGTGGGGAACAGAAGACGGTGCCACGCCTTTGTCCGACGCGGAGAAAATGCACGCCTTGATTCCAAACAGCACGCTTACGACATTTCAAGGACAAAAACATAATCTGGTCCGCCTTATTCCGCAAGAGCTTGCGAAGGAAATAGACGCTTTTGTGCGCCGGCAATCAACCACGTAGCCATGAATCAACTCGTTCATCTTTATTTTCAGTACGCGCTTTTTCTATTCAGCCTGCTGTGGATCGCCGCAGCTGGACGCAGTATTTTGATTTGGCTCCACTATATCCAGCTAAAGCAGTATCGTCCGGACAGAATTTTTGATGAAATGAAGACCCCTGTTTTCTGGAAGTTATTTTTTTCTTCCTACCGTTCAGTTCTGATCGGATTTCTTCTCGCCTGGGAGCTCTTGCTCCGCGCCAATATCCCAAGTCCAAAAGGTGTCTTTGATTTGCTTTTTGTCGCCCTAAGCCTCTTTTTCCTTGTTCAGGTTCTCCATTCCATCCATCAATACCGCCGAAAAATGCTCAGGCTTCCCGCATTCACAAAAAAAATCTGGTTTCTCTTTGTCGCGGCACTGGCATTGGAGATATGGATTGCCTATCAATACCAGTTCTGGCCGGAACAATTGCTTGTTCTTGAAATTCTTCAGCCCTTCATTGTTCTTTTGCTCTTTGGCATTGCCTTTTTGCCGAATCTGCTGCTTATGAGAAAACGAATGGCAAAGGCCCGGCAGAAAATCAAATCGCATCCAAAGCTTGTTGTCATCGGGATCACCGGCAGCTATGGAAAAACAACCATGAAAGATTACCTTTCGCACTTGCTCTCGTCCACGCATAAGGTGCTAAAAACACCTGAACACCTGAATGTGGATGCGGGAATTGCAAAGTTAATTATTGATGAGCTTCACCCGGATCATCAGTTTTTTGTCGTTGAGATGGGTGCCTATCGAAAAGGGGAGATTGCCCGCATTTGCGAGCTGGTTTCGCCGTCCTACGGTGTTCTTACGGGGTTGTCCAATCAGCACTTATCGTTGTTTGGTTCTCTCGCGGAAATAGAACAAACGAAGTTTGAATTAGTTGAAGCAATAGGCGATGAAAAACAAATTTTTGCCAATGCAGATAGCCAGCCGCTTATGCAGGCCTTCTCAAGAAGGGATATGCTACCAAAAACGTTCAGCGTCATTGAAGGATCAGATTTTAAGGCCGAGAGCGTTCGTTTTGCCTCAGGTAAAACAGTCTTTTCGTTGGACGGAGCAGATTACGAAGCACCAATCTTTGGCCGCGGCCATCTGACAAATCTGGCGGGTGCGATTGCCGTTGCCAGGTCAATCGGTTTGCCGCAAGAGACGATTCAGTCTGCGTTAAATAACCTTCCAACTCTGCCAGGCACAATGGAGATCCAGGAATTGAATGGATCCTTGATCATCAATGACACGTATAATGCAAACACCTATGGCATTCTGACATCATTGACTGATCTTGCCATGCTAACCACAAAACGCAAAATCGTCGTATTTGACCAGGTTATTGAACTTGGGGATCAAGCGAATGAAGACCATCGCCGAATCGCGAGAAAAATCGCTGAAACAGCGAATTACGCCATGATTCTTTCCACCCCGCAGCATGATATCATCGAGCACGAGCTTTTAGCCGCCGGGTTTTCACAAGACCGCCTTTTGCAGCAAAGCGAATTAAAGCGCCTGGCTGAGCTTTGCGATGACCAGACCATTATTTTGTTTGAGGGAAGGGGAGCCGCAAAAATTCTTGCCATGCTTCGGCAGTATCTCAAGAACGTATGATTTCCATTTCACATGCCCCAAACAGCACGATCCGGCAGCAACTCCTCTCATTGCGCCTATTGGCAAGCGGCTCCTGGCTGCGAAAACGACCCGGAAAGCACGTACAAGCTTTTGTTCATGCATTTGAAGATCTGCACGGAGCTTCAGGCAAAGGATTTGCGTTTTCTAAAGGAAGAGAAGCATTATTCGCCGCCATTCAAGCTTGCGGAATAGGGGAAGGGGATGAAGTCATTCTCCAGGGCTATACTTGTCTTGTTGTCCCTCACGCGGTGATATGGAACGGCGCAAAGCCGGTTTTTGCCGATATTGATAAGACATACAATATTGACCCAAATCAAGTGCGATCATTGATCACGGAGAAAACAAAAGCCATCATCGTACAGCATACATTTGGAATCCCCGGCAATATCGAAGAGCTGCTTTCCATTTGCAAAGAGCATAAGCTCTACCTGATCGAAGATTGCGCGCATGCCCTTGGCGCCAGTTTCAAAAACAGGCTTGTCGGAACATTCGGCGATATTGCCATTTTCAGCTTTGGAAGGGATAAAATCATCTCCAGCATTTCAGGAGGCGCGGCTCTGGTCAACAATCAGGATCTTCATAGGCGAATGGCAGAAATTACGAGTGATTTACCAAGTCCTCGGCGTTTTTGGGTATTGCAAAATCTCTTCCATGCAGCCTTCATGCCTGTTTTCAGCCGTCTTCAGAACAACGTTAAAATAGGACAAATCCTGATTAGAATCTGTCAAAGATTGCGCCTTCTCAATAAAGTTTATTCTCCTGAAGAGTACGCAAGCGAATCGTCAAAAGAAACAATGTATCTGATGCCTCAAAGCATGGCCAGATTAGCGAAACAGCAGCTGGATGAGCTGCATCGTCTCAATGAAATCAGAAGAGCGCACGCAAAAGCTTATACTGAGTTCTGTGAAAAGAAAGCTATTCCGTTTCAGCAGGTTGAGCCGCAAACAAGCCCTGTCTACCTGCGATTCGCTTTGCAGGTTGAAGACCCGGAACATATGATTCTTCGCTTTCAGAAACAGGGATTTCTTCTTGGAGACTGGTATAATCAAGTTATCGTTCCCAAACCCGTTATGTGGGAAAAAATAGGGTATGCCATGGGAACTTGTCCCAGAGCAGAGAAACTCTCAAAGACAAGCCTCAACCTTCCTACGCATCGAAAACTCACCAAACAGCAACGCAGCCGACTTCTTGCTTTGCTTGAAAATGAGCTATGAACAATCAACGTGTTCAAATCAAAACCATCGAAAATAAAGCTGATTGGGAACACTTTCTGCTTGAACAGGATTTGCCCCCATTTCTCCAATCATGGAATGCCGCCGAGATGAATGAAGCTCTGGGATTCCGTACATTGCGCCTTGGATTGTATGAGCAGAACACGCTGATGGGTATCTGCCTTGTCGAACAAATCAGGGCCCGGCGAGGTAATTTTCTCTTCATTCCGTATGGACCGGTTCTGCGCAATCTCAACAAAGAAGCAGTGTTTATGCTTTTCGCTTATCTGACAAAGTGGGGGAAAGAGCATAAATTCGATTTTATCCGTATTTCTCCATACTGGGAACGGACACCGGAGGCATTAGAGATGTTAAAGCAAGCCGGCTTCCGTATTTCGCCCATTCATATGCTTTCAGAGCTCGTCTGGAAGCTGGATCTTGATCAAGACGAGCAGGATTTGCTCAAGCAAATGCGTAAAACAACGCGCAATCTCATACGACGGGCGGAAAAAGACGGAGTCAAAATCAATACGTCTACGGAAGTGGAAGCACTGGACCACTTTCTTGCGCTCATGAAAGAAACGCATAAACGGCACTCTTTTATTGCTTATCCTGACGAACTGTATCGCGAACAAGTTAAACAGTTCCGGAATGACGATCAGGTCCTTGTTTTTAATGGCGAGCATGATGGCAAAACATTAGCCTCAGCCATTATCATGTATTATGGAAATGCGGGTTCCTATCATCATGGAGCATCTATTCCAAGCAAAATACCTGTGGCGCATTTTCTCCAATGGCAGGCTATCCTCGAAGCAAAACGGCGCGGCTGCAAAGAATATAGCTTTTGGGGAGTAATCGACACTGATAATAAAAAGCATCCTTTTTATGGCATAACAACGTTTAAAAAAGGTTTTGGAGGGGATGCACGCTATCTGGTCCCGGCTCATGACAAACCCTTGTCCGGCCGCTATTTCATCACCTACCTGATCGAATCCATGCGCCGTGTCCGCCGAGGTTTTGGGTGGCGACGCACCTGATTATGAAGCCAAGATCGCGTTATAAAAGGAAATTTTACCGTCATCAAAATGTCATCTGGGTAGTGGCAAGAATTCTTTTGCGTAAAATCGATACCATCAGCGCTTATCAGCTTCCCGTTAAAGGCCGTTCAGCCCCCGAACCTAATACCCGGTCATTCCTGAAACGAGATGTATTAAAAAAGGAATTCAGCAACCCGTACAGGAAAAAACGCGTGCGTTTGCCGATTTTTCAATGGATGAGCAGCCGCCGTTTACGTATTACGCAAATTGCCTGTCTGAGCATCACAATCACATGGTTTGGCTTCCTTTTCTTTAAAACAACCTTTTACTACGATTCCGTATCGGTTAAAGGAGCCAAAGATGTTCCGGCTGAAACCCTTGAGGAGCTGGTCAATGAACAGATATCAAAAAGATCATGGCTGCTTATAAGGCGTTCCCACATGCTGTTTTTCAGGTCTGAACCGCTTGCCAAGGCAATCAACGACCTGGTCAGCGTGGAAGAGGTACGTTTTGAACGTGACTGGTCTACTCGATCTGTTACGGTCCATATCAAGGAAAAGCTTTCAACTGTATTACTAGGATATAAAGACGAATTTTATTCGCTCGATAATAACGGGCTTGTTATCCGCTCTGTTGCGCCTGACGAAGCGGCAGCGCGCAAGCTGGACACGCCGATCATCTATGATTACACCGAGCAAAAGCAGCCTCAGCTTGGAGAGAGTTACCTGAGCCCCTCTGCAGTGCAGAATGTCCTGGTTTTATACCAGGAGCTTAAGAAATACCCTGATCTTCATATCCATTCTTTTCGATTGAAACCAGTAGAGGCCAAAGAGGTGCGCATTCCAGAACAGCTTCCGTCGAGCCAATCAAAGCCCGATGAGGAAGGGAAAGAACTTGACTCAAGTCTTGATGATCTTGCGAGAAATATTGCGCAAGCTCAGACAACCGCGGAAAAGCTGGATCAGCTTCAGAGCGCTCTAAACGATCTTGAAATTCAGAAGATTAGAGAAGGGGAGGCAATCAAGTATCTGGAAACAGAGAAAGTATATGTTCCGGACGGAGAAACCACCTTTTCTCAACTGGAAGTCTATATGCACGAAGGATGGTCGCTTAAGCTTGGGCATCAACCTGTCGAACACCTTGGCAGCCTGGAACAACCGCTAAAGATTTTTGCGACGCTTAACAATAAGATCTCGATCAAAGAAGAGGTGAGGGAGTACATTGATCTGCGTTTTCCTAATCGGGTATACTACAGATAAATACATCTATGGATATCAATAAGTTTATTGTAGATCATGCATCAGTCCTGAAACGACTCATCGCGGCGGCGATGACCATCTGGTTCATTTCAGGTATTTTTGCCTTGGACTATCTCAACTCCGCCATCTTTGTCTCAATCTGGATACCGTTAGGCATTTTAGGGGCCTTTTTTGCCAAGAAGTGGTGAGTACTTGTACCCCTGGATCTATTTGGCATGTTCTATGGCGTCGCATAAGATATATTGTGCGACGCTATATTATTTTAGATCAGGGACACTGTTCATCCCTTCCCTCCTCCTCTCTTAAGCTTGGGGAGTATAGACAACTCAATTTCTCGGCTAATCTGATTTTTTAAAGAGCGAACCAAGTTGCCTGTCTTTCTTAAAGACCTCGATGTTTTTATTTACCTGATGATAGAACTCCGGATAATGCATTCTCGTAATCCATCGTCCCCTATGGCGCTGTCTGAACGGCGGTTTTTGCAAATGGGCAAATTCATGAGCCAGGACGCGCAAAATTCCATTCAGGCTTTTTGGACGCCGGTGCTTGGGCGTGTAAATGTCGATTGTAATAACATGGGTTTCAAGATCGGTATACCCCAGTGAATAATCCTTTGCCGTATTTACGGGAGCTTTTCTGCCGGTCATCGGCCGCCAGGAAGCTTTTTTGAGTTTTAGCAACGATTTAGCTCGTTTAAAAAGCTCGTCTACTCTTTGATCATGAGAATCACCACGAAAGAATGATGTTTTGCCCGTCTGCTGTTTGGATTTCAATTCCCTGTTCATATGCTGTTCTATTATGCTTTGCGTGCAGATTGACCTGGACAGCCTCGCTGGTTTTTAGCTTTGCATTCGCTTCTAATACACTTTCAAGATTAATTTGCTGCCTTGATGCGCCAAGCCCTTTAAGATCGCTGTATTCAGCCTCTGAGCGTTGAATTTGGACCAGTGAATTGTCCTGATAGCTCCAAATGTGCAGGATGGGGTACTGCACCGTATCAGAGGCGAAAGAAATACCATACGAAGGTCCTTCATGCAGTTCCCCTTTTTCGTCGATAATCATCAACTGCTGATATTGCTCAATGCCGCCAAAGCTTAGTATTGTGAAATACAAGCTGTTATCTGCAAAACCATGGATATTTACGCAGGTTTGCCAGCTCGTGACTGAATCGGAAGGCCCGAGTTGATAGATTTCGGACAACTGTTCTCCATTTTCTGCCCATACGGTCGCGAAGAGATTCGTTTGCGAAGGATAACAATCTGATTGGTTTGCAGAAGCAGGCGCATTATCGGATAGAAGCCTGAAAATGACTGATCCGTCATGATTTGTAAACGAGGAGCGGATTTCATACGTTTGCCGGGGTTCGCCGATGGTCACGGATCTTCCCTTATCCCGCGAAATCAAGGCCAGATCATATGCTTGGCCCGTTTGCTCGAGCTGGTTTTGAAGCGTTGATTGCAGTGAGATCGGCGGCATTGTTTCTCCCGCCTCTTCCCCATCCGCAAAGAGAGCTGCCGCGATAAGCGTTGAGAGAATGAGACCGCCAAGAATGGCTCCAAGCAGAAAGCCGTCGAAAAATTGTTTATTTTCTTTTTTAGACATACTTAGCAGCTTGGCGAAAGATACGCGCAAGGATCTACGGGAATGCCGTTCTGGCGCACTTCAAAGTGCAAATGAGGGCCGCTTGAAAGCCCTGCGCCGGGATGCCCCGGGGCTCCGCCTGTCGCGCCGATCGTATCACCGATATTCACGAATTGATCGGGTTGCACGTAGATTTCGCTGAGGTGGTAAAACACCGTCATCAGATCTCCATGGGAGAGGAAAATGGCATTGCCGGTAAATTTTCCATTCGCGATCGTTTTTACCACGATTCCTGAGGCCGGCGCGCGCAAAGGCATTCCCATGCGAGGAGTTCCGTTGATCAGGGTGCGAAGGTCAAGCCCTGAATGTTCGCCGACGATATGGCGGAACGGATAGCCAGGATCATGGAAATACGTTGTAATTCCCTGATTTGGAATGGGCCAAAGGAGCTGGCCGGGGTTTAGAACAAGATTCGGATTCTTCAGCTGGGCCTGGCGCAATTTCTCCTTGATTTCCACCTCCAGATTGCGGATTTCTTCATCGGCCACGCGCTGCTGGAAGCGGATCTCGCCTAGCCGTTTCTGAAATTCCGCCTCGGAGAGTTCCGTTTCTTCGATCAACGCTTCCTGCCCGGCTTTTTCCTGTTCGAGTTTCTCCTGCTCAACCTGCAGCTCAAGAAGCAATTGCTGGAGATTTGCCTTTTCAAGTTCCAATTCCCGCTCAAAGACTTCGAGATGGCGCTTGCCGTCTTTCAAACCTGCGAGTGAAACCTGCACATTGGCTTGCACGTCTTCGAGGTGGCGCACATAGCTGAAAAAGCTAGACAAGCTGTCATGCACAAACAAAATCTCCAGATTTCCTCGTTTGTCTTGTCTATGCAGCTCGCGGATCAGGCTTGAAAGCTGTACTTTTTGAAAATCAATTGATCGTTCTTTCTCTTCCAGCTGGAGATTCGTTTCTTTAATCTCAAGCTCGGTTGCCGACACCTCTTCCCTGCGCCTTTCAATATCCAGCTCAAGTTTGGCAATTCGATTGTTGATCAGCGCAAGCTCATGTTCCAAAGTCGTTGCTTGCTCCTGATTTTCCGCAATCAGCTTGGCTAATTCCTGCGCTCTTTCCCCCAGTTCCTCGATTAGGTCGGATTTTTTTGAAATCTCGAGATTGAGCGTTTTGATCTCCTCGGATGTGCGGAAATCGATCGTCTGCGCCCAAGCCAAAGGCAAGGACGGATGTATTAAGGCCGCGGTGACCGCGACCAGACTGATGAACCAGATGGATTTGAGAACTCGTTGTAACATAAAAAGCGCATTGAGCGCTTTTATTATGCCACAGATATCCGCCCTCTCAAAATTCAAAGCGAGGCAGCCATGTCGATCGCTGCGTTTATGCGGGCAATGGATTCCTCTTTGCCTATAATCTCCGCGATTTCTTCAGGGCTTGGGCTTGATTGCTGTCCGCTTAAAGCAACGCGTGCCGGCCAGAAGATATCACCGACTCCTTTTGCGGAGGACTGAACAACTCGCTGCAGTGCTTCGCGGATCGAAACTGCGGACCAGTCGCTGAGATGTTCAAGTTCGGCTTTCACAAGAGGGAGAATCATCTGCACGTCAGACACTGTCCCCTTTTTCCAGACAAGCACTGCCGGTTCATATTCCAGTTTTGATTTAAGCAGAAAAGCCATTTTTTCTCCGATTTCATGAAGAGCCTTAATCCGTTCCTGCTCAAGTGCCAGCATACTGATCAACTGATTTCTTGACAAAGTCTTTCCCGAAAGCAGGTTTTGAAAGGTTTCATCGCTCTCACGGCGGACATAATCGCCTAAAAACGGCAATGCGGCTTCAAGCAGCTCTTCCCCGCTCATCTGGCGGATATAGGTCGCATTCATCCAAAGCAGCTTCTCATAGTCAAAAACCGCACCTGACTTTTGGATATCCTGAAGGTCGAATTTTTCGACAATTTCGCTCAGAGACATGATTTCCGAACCGTCTTTTGGGTTCCAGCCAAGCAAAGCCAGATAATTGATCAAGGCTTGCGGCAAAATTCCCTTTTTGCGGTACTCATCAACGGCAACATCTCCATGGCGTTTGCTGAGTTTCTGCTTATTCGTCCCTAAAACCCATGGAACATGGACAATAACAGGAGGATTCCACCCGAATGCCTCGTAGAGCAGGAGATGCTTTGGCGTGCTTGAGAGGAATTCCTGCGCGCGGATAACATGCGAAATCTCCATGGAATGATCATCGATAACATTGGCGAAGTTATAGGTTGGAAATCGGTCGCTCTTTAAAATCACGAAATCATCAAGCTGATCCTGCTCGAATTTCATTTCCCCAAAAACAATGTCATTCCATGCAACATTTGTTTTTTCCGGCACAAAAAAACGGATGACATATGGTTCTTCCGACTGCTCAAGTTCCTGGCGCCGTGCATCGTCCAGGTGGTAACAATGACGGTCATATTTTGGCATCTGTTTGGCGGCGCGCTGCGCGGCCCGCATCGCGTCTAAGCGTTCAGAAGAACACCAGCATTTATAAGCTTTTTTCTCGCTGATAAGCTGTTGAGCAAATTTATTGTACAGATCTATTCTTTGGGATTGCACGTATGGTCCGCGAGGACCTTTTTCTTCGATCTGGTCGTTATTTGATGCAACAACGCCTTCATCAGGGAGCAGCCCCACCCAGGTCAATGAATCGATAATTTGCTGGACAGCGCCGGAGACAAAACGCTCCTGATCGGTATCTTCAATGCGCAAAAGAAATGTTCCTCCGTTTTTCTTTGCCCAGGCATAACAAAAAAGAGCGGTTCGTACACCGCCGATATGCAGAAATCCCGTCGGGCTTGGCGCATACCTAGTTCGAATATCCATAGTGAAGAAATATTGTCATTTTTCAGGTCTTTCGTCAATCAGACCAAAGGCATTCAGGGCGATCTGGCCGATCGCTCTTCTTGGGGGTGAAAGTTCTGAAAGGAGCTGGCCCGGATCGCACCATTTCCAGGCGGAAAGTTCGTTCTCTTTTTCTAAATCTATTTCCTCATCTGAACCAAGAAAATCGAGCAGAAAAATACTCTGTCTTTGCCCTTTATACCCGCGCAATACCCGGTACCAGCGGGGCCATTTATACGCGTAAGCATCTTTTTTCATCTGCCTTATGCGGAATTTTGATGTGCCAAGCTCTTCTGCCATTTCTCTCAGGATTGCCGCTTCCCTGCTTTCTCCGCCGTCTATGCCTCCTTGTGGAAATTGCCATTTTTCCACATCACTCCAGGCAGGGCTTACAAGCAGCAGCTGTCCGCGCTGGTTTTGAATCACGCCCAGTACATTTTCCCTGT
Organism: uncultured Gammaproteobacteria bacterium; assembly: GCA_964503955.1. Taxonomy (GTDB): domain Bacteria; phylum Patescibacteriota; class Patescibacteriia; order VMEV01; family CAYQCH01; genus CAZDCG01. The sequence goes on along the minus strand of CAZDCG010000002.1, from coordinate 264,072 downwards.
AATGCAGCAGCATGCGGATCCTCCAGATGAACGCCCGGCACGGAAAAACAACCACGGCTCGGAAAATCCGCTTGAAACGATACGGCTGCGTGATCAAGCGGAAGAGCCACTCCAACCCGATAGTCTGAACGAATTTCGGCGGATTTGCGACATTGCCGGCCAAATAATCGAATAGTCCGCCCACGCCAACGGCAATTTGAATATGCTTCAAGTCTTTGGCATTCTCCGCAATCCATATCTCCTGCTTTGGCGCCCCGAAGGCAACCAGCAGAATTTCGGCCTTAGAAGCATTAATGCGTTCAATGAGCTCAGGCTGGCGGTAGCTAAACTCTTCCGATTTTACTCCCTCCTGCGCGCCGGCTATGCGTAATCCGGGATAAAGTTCCTCCAAGCGTCTGGATGCTTTTGCCGATGTCTCCCCTCTCCCGCCAAGCAAAAAAAGACTTTTGTTCAGGCGCACTGCTTCCTTGCAAATAAAGTCGATCACCTGCCTTCCCGTGCATCTCTCAGGAACATTTGTCCCAAGGAGAAGAGCGCCAACCTGCAGCCCCACGCCGTCAACGGTGGTCAGATCTGCCCGGTTCAGGATTTTTCGATAGTCCGGATTTTCCTCGGCAAGCAAGGCGATCTCAGGATTCAAGGTAATAAGATGATGAAAGCTTTTCTGTTTCAGCCACGAAGCAATCGTCCCCTGAACTTCAGAGGACTGCAGTAAATCGACTTTCACGCCAAGAATATGAGTTTGTTGCGGATTCATACAGACAGTATAAGACACCTTGCCTGATAAGCGAAGGAGCCCTGCGGGAATTAATCCGTAGGGCTCCTTTCTTGCCGGGCCGCATTGAGCACGCGGTCCTGCAAGTCGACAGCTTCTTCTCGCTGCCGCTCGGCGCTTTCAACAAGCTGGCGTGTTTGCAGCGCCTCTGCACGGTATTCCCGCGAGAGATCCCGATACGCAAGAGCGATCGGGCCTTGTTCCTTCTGCCTGCTCAGGAGAACAGACGCGTCGCTGAGAAATGCCGAAAGCAGGAGGAATTCCTGCTCAGCGGCTCTTCGCAGCAGAAGGATTTCGTCGCGCAGTCGGATAAACTGGACGAGGTCCTCTTCCACGCCTTCCACAGCTCCAGACAGAACAGCCCTGTGAATACGGGACTGAGCCAGTTCCGCTTTTATCTGCAGCTGACGGATCTCGGTTGTCCGCTGCGACATGCGGTGCCTGACCTGTTTTCGGTAATCCTCGCCGGCTTCGCCCAGATCCCCCGCAAGAGGCGGCGGCTGAAGCGGTCGGTTCAAGCCGGTATGCGTCTTGGCCGCCTGCGCAGGCGGTTCTCTCAAGGAGGAAGACGCGCACCCTGATCCCGCAAGCAGAGCTAAACCAGCAAAGCTTGCCAAAAAGAGCTTCATGAGTGCAGATACCCACCTTTCTCTCGTGGGCCTATATTGCTCTTTTTTTTGCATACAGGCAAGCCTACTTGGGGGGAACGGCTGGAGCGGGTTGACCGGAAAGCGGTTGCCCCAGACGAACCGGAGGATCCTCAGGCGCGGCAGGCGGCTGCTGATCGGGTGCTGGTGTGGGCTCAGGCTGGATATCCGGTGCCGGTGCAGCCGGGGGCTCTTGCGGCTGAGGCGGAACGGGCAACGGGATCACAGGCACCGGAACAGCCACCGGCTCCTTGATCACGATCTGCGTGTCGTCCACGTTGATGTCCGGCAACCTTCCGTTCTGCACCAGGAAGGTGTGGTACTCATTCCCCGTCGTGCGGGCCTTCTTGAAAAAGGATTCGCCAAGCGCGATGTTCTGCTTGGAAAATTCCTCATACTGCTGAGCAAGCAGCAGATAATTGGTACGCTGCGGGACCTGCGCGCCGCACTTCTCCGCCAGCTGCCTGAGCCGGATCGCCTCCTCAGCCTGCACGCATGCAACCGAGAACAAGTCATTGCCATTGGCAACTTGCAAGCTCTGGATATGCGTCATGACCGAGAGAACCCTGGTAAAGGCCTTGGTCTCGGCATTGTCTTCCTCGAACCAGCCGGGCCCGTTGGCCTTGATGTCTCCGTAGAAGGCAATCAAATCGGCAAGATTCTGGGACTGGCGCTGGTGTTCAAGCATCCGCTCCGCGATGCGCCCTCTGACATGGTCGCTGTAAACCATGATCGTCTCATTGGCCGCGTCCAGATGCGGAAGTTCTCTCTCTTCAGGCAGCCCGGAACATCCGGCCGCCAGCAACGGTATGATGAAAAAGAACGATCGTTTCCTTCTGGCCATGTCTCCTCCTTGGAATGATCCATGGTGACCAGTGAGGATAAAGATGTCAAGGCTGAGATAAGCCTTTTTTCAGCCTGTATCCTCATCAAACGTTACAATATTCAATGGTGTTGTGTGGCAAAAGCACGTCAAAATTTTATGACAGAGCGCACTGATTTATGGCGATATCCGCGCGCTTGACCCATGAAAGCAGGCATAGTATTCTGAGATTAGCACTCAACGAATGCGAGTGCTAAAACACCATTCCCACATTATGATTCCAATCAATAAATTCACCACCAAATCACAGGAAGCTTTGCAACGTACGCATCGATTTGTTTATGAATCCCGCCATCCTGAAATGCGGCCGGAGCATTTGCTGCTGATTCTTGTTGAGCAGGAAGAAGGCGTGGTCGGCTCCATTTTGCGCAAACTCCAGGCCGACGAACAAGGGTTAAAAGAAGAATTGCGCCAATCTATTTCGCTTTTTGAAACGTCGAAAGTCGAGCTGAATATCAATCAGATCATTCTCAGTCAACCCTTGAATAGAATTCTTATTCAAGCTGAAAAGGAGGCTGAAAAGCTGTCTGACGAATATATCAGCACCGAGCATCTTTTGCTAGCCATGGTGCTTGAACAATCCCCTGTTCTTCCTCTGCTTGAGGATTACGGAATCAGCTATGATGCCATTCTTAAGATTCTTGTTGATGTTCGAGGCAGCCATCGCATTACCGATCCGGAGCCGGAAACAAAATACCAGGCTTTGGAAAAGTACGGCATAAATCTTACCCAGCTCGCACGCCAGGAGAAGCTTGATCCTGTGATCGGCCGCGATGATGAAATCCGGCGCGTCATGCAGGTTATCAGCCGCCGCACAAAGAATAACCCGGTCTTGATCGGAGAACCGGGAACCGGTAAAACCGCCATCGTGGAAGGATTGGCCCAGCGCCTGGTTGCCGGCGACGCGCCAGAATCGCTCAAAGAGCGGGAGCTTATTTCTCTGGATCTGGGCGCGCTTGTTGCCGGCACGAAGTTCCGCGGAGAATTTGAAGACCGACTAAAAGCCGTACTCAAAGAAGTGAAAAACTCAGCAGGAAAAATCATTCTCTTCATTGACGAATTGCATACGCTGATTGGAGCTGGCGCCATGGAAGGTTCCATGGACGCGTCCAATATGCTCAAACCCGCGCTTGCCCGCGGCGAATTGCACGCGATTGGAGCAACAACTTTGAAGGAATATCAGAAATACATCGAAAAAGACGCCGCTCTTGAACGCCGCTTTCAACCTGTCTACGTGGGAGAACCAACGGTGGATGATACCATCGCCATTCTGCGCGGCATCAAGGAAAAGTATGAAATTCACCACGGTGTACGCATTACAGACCCGGCCCTTGTTGCGGCCGCCCGCCTTTCAGACCGTTATATTACCGACCGCTTCCTGCCGGACAAAGCGATCGACCTGATTGACGAAGCAACATCCGCGCTGCGCATGGAAATCGACAGCATGCCCGACCAACTCGATAAATATAAACGCCAGCTCGTGAAATTTGAAATTGAACGGCAGGCGCTCAAAAATGAAACGGATTCCGCCTCAAAAGAACGTTTGCAGGAATTGGAAAAAGAAGTTAGCGAGTTAAAAGAACTCAGCAATGAGCTTGAAATCCAATGGAAATCGGAAAAAGAGATTATCACCGATATCCGACAAGCAAAGAAAGATATTGATCGTCTCCGCCAGGAAGCTGAAATTGCCGAACGAAGCGCTGAGCTGCAGAAAGTGGCGGAAATCCGTTATGGACGTATCCCGCAGCTTGAAAAGAACCTTGAAGAATTGCAGCAGCGGCTTGTAAAAGTACAGAAATCGCACCGTGTGCTTAAGGAAGAGGTCACTGAAGAAGATATCGGAGCCGTTGTTTCCAAGTGGACGGGCATTCCACTGAAAAAAATGCTTCAGTCTGATCTTGAAAAGCTCACGCACGCTGAAGACGAGCTGAAAAAACGCGTTGTAGGCCAGGAAGAAGCGATTCGCGCAATCGCCAATGCCTTGCGCCGCTCACGCGTCGGCATTGCGGATGAACACCGGCCGATTGGCAGCTTCATGTTCGTGGGGCCGACCGGCGTTGGAAAAACCGAATTAGCCCGTTCCTTGGCCGAATTGATCTTTAATGATGAAAAGGCGCTTATCCGGATCGATATGTCTGAGTACATGGAGCGCCACGCGGTCTCGCGCCTGATCGGCTCCCCTCCAGGATATGTCGGCTATGAGGAAGGCGGCCAGCTCACCGAGAAAGTGCGTCGTCGGCCGTATTCAGTTGTTCTCTTCGATGAAGTGGAAAAAGCTCATCCTGAAGCATTCAACATTCTCCTGCAAGTCCTCGATAATGGCCGGCTGACCGACGCGAAAGGCCGAACCGTCAACTTCAAGAATACCATTATCATTCTCACCTCAAATGTCGGCTCGGGAGTGATCAACCAATACGGGATCGGCTTTGGCACAACGGATACGAAAAAAGAAGAGAGCGATTACGAAGAAATGAAAAGCAGAGTGCTTGAATCCATCAAACAGGAGTTCAAGCCGGAATTCCTCAACCGGCTCGATGATATCATCATCTTCCACCATCTCAATGAAAAGCAGCTGCGCGAAATCGTAAATGTTCAACTCAATGATCTGGCAAAGCGCCTGAAGAAAAAGGAAATCGATCTGGTAATCACAGAAAAAGCCAAAGACCAACTGAGCAAACGAGGGTACGACCATGTCTATGGAGCGCGCCCGCTCAAGCGCCTCATCCAGCAGGAAATCCTTGACCCGGTAGCCATGCGCCTGCTTGAGCTTGGGCAAACCGAACACGCGAACGTACATGTTGATTTCAAGCGGAATAAGTTCGTTGTGGAAACGAAATCAACCTTGCAAACAGCATCGTAGCAAAAAGGGCCGCAACGGCCCTTTTTCATTTGTCAGGCGAGGTTTTGCGTGTTAAAATCTTTTCACTATGAAAAAAATTCCCCTTTATTTTCTGGTGATTTCTTTGGTTTTTCCGTTCGCTTCCCCTGCCCGCGCATTCACATACGATCCGGGCCTCATCATCCAGGATGCAGACCTCTTTGCCTACGGCTCCATGAATGTTGAGGAAATACAGGATTTCCTTGATGAGCACTCGGGTGTTCTCAAAAATTATTTTGATATCGATATCGACGGCCACCTCAAAACCGCGGCCATGATTATCCATGACGCGGCGCTTCGAAACAGGGTCAACCCGCGCTATCTCCTCGTTCTTCTGCAAAAAGAACAGGGCCTGATTACCGATCCTGAGCCGTATGATACGCAAATAAGCTGGGCCACGGGATATGCGCTTTGCGATTCCTGCTCGCCTGAACACCCGATTGTCATGAAATTCAAAGGCTTTTCAAAACAGCTTGACCATGCGGCGGCAAGAACACGGTATTTTGTTGAAAATATTGATCAATTCTATTACAAACCAGGAGCAACCTACACGATCAACGGACAGGAAGTCTTTATTAAAAATTCATCAACCGCAGCATTGTACAATTACACGCCGCATATTCAAGGGAATAAACTTTTTGCGCGCCTCTGGGACAGCTGGTTTGGAACCCTCCTCTCCTACCCGGACGGTTCATTGCTTCAGGCATACGGCGAACCAGGCGTCTGGCTGCTCCGCAATGGCGTGCGGCATCCGTTCACCAGCCTGTCGGCCCTAACAACACGTTATAATAAAGAAAACATTATTCAGGTTCCGCTGCAGGCTCTTGAACAGTATCCGACAGGCTCTCCTATTGCGTACCCTGAACAAAGCATTCTGCGTCTCGCCAATGGGCAGGTCTATTTGCTGGTTGATAATGAGCGCCGCCTGATTGCGGATGACTTTGTCTTCCGCCAGCTCGGTTATACAGAAGATGAAGTCGTTGATGTCACCCCGGCTGAACTTGATTTCTTCAAAGAAGGCGCTCCCATTACCAGCGCGTCGCTTGAACCGCTAGGCAGCCTGATTCAGGACCCGGAAACCTACGGCATCTATTTCGTTAAAAACGGCGTGAAATCCCCTCTTGTAGCCCCAGAACTGCTTACGCTCAATTTTCCGAATTTGCGTGTGCGCAAAGGTACTGTAGAGGAATTGTCCCGCTATACAAAAGGGGCGCCTGTCATGCTTAAAGACGGTTACCTGGTCAAAAGTCCGTCCGATCCGACCGTGTACGTGATTTCAAATGGGAAAAAACATCCGATTGATTCAGAGTATACCTTCAATTCGCTCGGGTACAAATGGGACCGCATCCAGACAATTTCAGATCAGCTCCTCATCCTTCACCAGACGGGAGATATGATCACGGTATCCTCGCCGATCACAGATGAAGAAGCATCTGAGATGGCGGATGAACACCAGCAATCTCTCTAGCTTCTATGCTCGCATACGCCGCTCTCATTTCCAGTTCCCCGCTTTTGCTGGAGCAAAACAATGGCGCGCTGACCAAGGCTCTTACAGCCGTCCGGCGCGAATTGCAAAACCGTTCGATAAAAAAACTTCTCATTTTGCGCGGAGAAGCTGATGTCGAGCGGCAAGGGATCCTTGCAATGCAGGTACACCCAAAATTGCAGATCACGCTCAAGGACCTTGGAAATCTGTCCATTGATGAAGATGCACCTTTCTGGTGGGATGCCTACCACCGGCTCATGCCAAAACTGGGATCTCTTGCCGAGCCGATTGATTATCCTCACATCGGATATCAGACAAGCCTTGTGCTTCATGCGCTCTTTCCCGAAGGTTTAAACCAGACGAGTATTCTTCCTCTGCATTTGACGGGTTTTCCCGATCAAAAGCAGTCTCAGATCATTACTGAATCCATCAAAGAAGAACTTGCAAATGAGCCTTATGCTCTTTTGCTGCCAATCTCATTTGGTTTTTCTGATCAGAAGAAAAAACAGCATTTTCTTGCTTACTGCCATGCGCTTCGCGAGCAGATATTGCATATGCAGTCGCTGGCCGACCACCCTTCTGAGCCGGAAACGATCCCCCCTGATTTCTTCGCCGCGTATGAACTTCTTATCGAGCTGATCAAGAACGAGTGCCTCTACCAGGAGTTGTACTGGGATATGCAAGAAACGCCTTTGCTTATCGGCCAATATGTCCGCAAATAAACCTTTTTTCGTCGATGTTGTTCCGTTCAAGAGGCTGCCGCATGCAGCTTCTGTTTTTACGTACCGGGTTGACGATAAAGACATTGCCGCGTCGATCACCGTCGGATCGATTGTAAAAGTTCCCTTTCGGAACGGACAAATATTCGGGGTTGTGACCGCGCGCACGGAAACAAGCGCATGGAAACAGATCAAACCTGTTTCAGCCCTCATGGAAAGCTCGCCAAGTTGGACAAGAGAGCATATCAAAACCGTACAAATACTTGCTAAATGGTACAATGTTCCGCTTTCTCTCCTTTTTTTCACCTTTGCTCCCCATCTGTTGACGCGCGCAGCAAAGGAGAAACATCCTCCAGCGGATACTCTGCAGATTTCCCCTCCTCCGGTGCTGATCAAACCGATCCCAACAGGGTTTGAAACAGACAAGAAAGACCGTTCCGCCATTCTGCAGGTTTTCTCCTTGAGTCAAAAAATTTCCGCCTATCGAGAGCTCATCCGCTCTTCGCAAGGCAGTGTTTTGATTATAACCCCGCAGTTTATTGACGCCTTGGAATTGGCAAATCTCCTCCACGACTCGGAAAAAAGGTGCATTCTCTGGAAAGGACATGATCAAAGCAAGTCCGCCCAGACAAGGATCTGGGAAGAAATGAAACAAGGCAATCAGGTGATTATCGGTACGCGCTCAGCCCTCTTTGCCCCATTGCCAGACTTAGCAACCATTGTCGTGGATCAGGAAGAAAAGCCGGAGCATAAGCAATGGGACGCCCTTCCATTTCTTGATAATCGCATCGCCGCCCGCCTGCTTGCTGAGCAGCTTAAGGCAAAACTTTTCTTTGTTGCTTATGCGCCGCGGGTGGAAACAGCAGCCGGCCGGAGATTCAACCGCCTTTCCCCAGCTCTTCCTCCTCTTTCAATCGTCTATCACGAATCGTCAAAGCCTCTCCTGCATCCGTCGATTGAAGAGCTGCTTGAAACGGTTCAGGAAAAGGGTTCCTCAGCCGCGATTGTGGTTTCACACAAAGGGCTTGGCCGGACGCTTCACTGTCTGAATTGCCGCCATCAATGGTATTGCGACGGATGCGCGAAAACTTTACAGGTTTATGCTGATAAACTTCGCTGCCCGCAATGCGAAAAAGAATTCCCATTGCCTGTTGTCTGCCCACAATGCGGCGGACCAAGAATTCTTCCGTTTGGAGCCGGTATCCAGGGTGTCATGACCGCTCTTGCTCCTTTTTCCTGGAAACTCATCCCCATCACAAGCGGCCTGCTTGAAAAAGCCGATACGCATGCGCAAGGCATCTACATCACAACACCAGGACTTCTCAAGAAGCTCTATTATGCGGGAGTGAAAAACCTTTCCGATGTAATTCTCTTCAACCCAGAAAACCAGCTCTTTGCGCCCGATTACCGGGCAAGCGAACAGTTTCTTACAACGATCCAGCAGGCCGCCATTGAAGCGCATGATTACTTCCAGGCCCGCGTGACTGTCCAAACAAGGCTTCCTGAACATTCGCCCCTGGTTGAACAAATCATCAGCCGCGACTACCCTTCTTTTCTCGTCAAAGAGCTTGCCGCGCGCAAGAGTTTTGGCTTTCCGCCTTTCCGCCATGCAAGCCGCCTTATTCTGCGTGATCCAAAACACGCAGAATTGCCTGAAGTGAAAAAAATCACGTCAGTGCTGCAGGAACTTAGCAACGAAGGAATCAGTTTTATCGGACCAAGCGAAGAGCTTGATAAACAAGGGAAAAAATCTCTTCGCTGGGATCTTCTCACCCCAAAGATCCTGTCCAGCTACAACCTTGACAAATCATTAAAATCTGTTTATAGTAGGCTTATTATCGATTTAACGCCGTTTGCCTAACCATGCCTAAAAAACCGAAAAGATTGCGTGTCCTTGCCGAACCTGACCCGTTTTTGCGCCGTACCGCAAAACCCGTTCAGGATGTTCAGGCTGAAGGCGTCAAGGAGCTTGTCATGGACATGGCTCATACCATGCGAAAGGAAAATGGCATCGGACTAGCCGCCATTCAGGTGGGCGTTGACGCGCGCGTCATCGTCGTCGAAACAAAAGGCGGAGCCATCCCCTTTGTCAATCCGGAAATCGTTTCACGCTCTAAAGAGGAGGAACTGGGTGAAGAAGGCTGTCTCAGCGTTCCCGGAGAATTCGGATTTGTAAAACGAAGCAAGTCAATCGTTGTTGAAAGTCTTGACATTGATGGCAACCCGCAGGTTCATGATGCCAAGGGGCTTTTTGCGCGCGTGATCCAGCACGAAATTGACCATCTCAACGGCGTGCTCTTTATCGACCGGATCGAAGATTTTGACCGCGCTGAAATCCCTGAAATTGCGCCCGCCCTTTAACAGGGCTTCTTTTTTATGAAATTCGTCTTTTTTGGTACATCCGATTTCGCTGTCGCCATATTAGAGAAGCTGCTCAGCGATTTTTATTTTCCGGAGCTGGTAGTTACCCAGCCGGACCGCCCAGTTGGCAGAAAACAAACCATTACTCCTCCCCCGGTAAAGGATGTTTGCGACCATCACCGGCTGAGAATCGCCCAGCCTGAGCGCGCCGAGGAACTCAAACAGCTTCTGACCGACCTTAACCCTGATGTATTCATCGTCGCGGCTTACGGGCAGATTATCTCAAAAGATTTGCTGGCGATTCCAAAGCAAGGCGCGATTAATGTGCATGGATCAATCCTCCCTTTTCATCGCGGCGCAAGCCCGATTCAATCCGCGATTCTGCACGGCGATGAAGTCTCAGGGATTTCGATTATGCAAATGGATGAAAAAATGGATCATGGTCCGGTTTATTTCATCAAACATGTCCCCATATCGCCTGCCGACACCTATCAGTCGCTGCACGCAAAATTGGCCCAGGAAGGAGCAGATACATTGACAAAGTGCCTCCCTGACATCCTCAAAGGCAAACTAAAGCCTCTTGAGCAGGATCATGAGCAGGCAACCTATACAAAGCTGATCTCCAAAGAGGACGCAAAAATTGATTGGAAGAAAACCGCCGCTCAGATCGACCGCCAGATCCGGGCGTATTACGACAAACCCATTGCTTGGACAAAGTTTGAAGACGGTCCTCGCATAAAGATTTTACAAGCAAACCTCGTACCGCAAACCGACCAGCCCCATGCACCCGGTACCGTCTTTGCGGCAGACGATCATCTCTATATTCAGGCTTCCGACGCTCCGCTGCAAATCACGCTTTTGCAGCCGGAAGGAAAAAGCGTCCTTTCTGCGGACGCTTTCCTGAGAGGATATCAACAACTCCTTGGCAAACGCTGCGAGTAAATCACTTTGTATCCAAAAGCTGATTTGTCATCCATGAGACCAGAGTCATAACCAATGCCCCCCAAAAAGCCGGCCAGAAACCGGCTACGGCAAAACCATCGATAAAACTTGCGACAAACCAGAAGAATAGCCCGTTCACAATCAATGCAAAAACGCCAAGAGTTAAGACACTCAACGGCAAGGTTAAAAAGTGCACAAGCGGCTTGATCGAAATATTGATTAAGCCAAGAATGACCGCCGTGACAACAGCGATATAAAAGCTCTCTACCTGAATGCCGTTGATGAGATACGGAAGAGCCATCAGGGCGGCAGCATTGATCAAGAGGCGAAGAATCCAAATCATAAGGTTTATTGATAGTTATTCAAGGAGATTTCCTTAAAGGAAATACCAATCAGGAGTACGTAATCCCTGATCGGTCTGCATCAAGCGGACACGAAGCCCCAGCGCGCGCTCCGGCCTGAGCTCCACGCCGGCAATTTGATCATTCGCATCGTATAGCTGAATCAGAGCTTCATACCCGTCGTCGGTTTTGACAATGTCGATGATCTCAACGCGAATACCGGAAAGCGAGGCGCATTTCCCCCAGAGAACTGTCAAGGAATCAGTTGTTTGGCCGAGAGGATCCGCGCACTTTGCAACGATCTCACCTCTGACGGAATCCGTCCAGAAATCGCTCAATAGAATGTCTATATTCCCTCTTTTTATTTGATCAAAATACGTGTTCAGGAATTCATAAGCTTCCGGAGCTGATATTTCTGGCTGATAAGCAGGAGCGTCCTCAGGTTGAGCTGCCGGCGGCTGGTAAATTGCCTGTAGAACCGCCATCGCGATAAACAAGATAACAGCCAAGACCAGGCCGATAATGGTTACTATTCTGACAAGTTTTACCGGAATAAATGTCCCCATACGGTTACCAACGAACAGTACGCTTAAATTCCTCAAGAGTAGCCACCTGCACAGGCTCTATGTGTATTTCAGGCCGTTTTTTGGCGATTGTGCGAATTGCCTGTTTCACGCTTTGTCCCTGCGAAATGAAATATGCCGCTAAAAGCGTTGGTGCTCTGCCATGCCCGTTTTTACAATGAATATAGGTTTTGATTTTTCTTTGGCTCATCACATGCAGCATCTGAACCCCTAAAACAAGAGCATTGATGGTCGGAGCCGTATGATCAATGGTCGGGAGCCACAAATAGTAATCAACGCCCCCGGGCTGGTCCAATCTCTCAGCTTCAAGGCTGATATCAGCGCGAATCCCCTTCTCAAGAAGATCCTGGGAAAAATGACCGGAACAGCAGAAATTCGTTCCTAAAAAAATAGAATCGTTGATCTGCGAATAATTAAAAATTACATGTTCGGCGGAATCCATAGTAAAATAAGTATATCACAGAATTAACCCATGCGCATGAAACGCATACTCATCCTGCTCGCGCTTATCGCTTTAACCGGAATCAGCTGCCGGATCCCTGAACGCATCTCGCCCTCTCCCGAGCAAGCGATGGAATGGGAGCAGCTTTCTCCTGCCTTCTCCCGCAAGGAATTCAGCAAGCAACTCGGAGAAAGGAGCGTATTCTTTACGGCATATCGGCTTAAAACTGATTTGATTCAAGCTCAATTATTTCATGAAACCGAGCCAAAACACATAGAGGAATGGGTACTGCGGCAGCCAAACCGCAGCCTTTTGTTCAACGGAGGGTATTTTGATGAAGCGTCACAACCGACCGGCAGACTGATTATTGACGGCGAGGAAAGAGGAACCAGAAGCTATGATGAGAACCAGTCAGGATACCTTCTCATGGGAAACAGTACGGCATCGATTGTCTCTACCCTGCCAACCGATCTTGCGGGCCTGTCCGCGATTCAGACATTCCCCTTTCTGATAAAAAATGCTCAACCAGCAATTCGAGAAGATTCGGGCCAATCAGCCCGCAGGACCATCGTTGCCACCGGGTCTGACAAAGCCTTTTATGTGATCATCTTCGACCGCAGTACGGTCACCCTTTACCAGGCAGCAAATCTCTTGCTTGAAGAGCTCCCGCTTGAATCAGCGCTTAATCTTGACGGCGGTTCGTCTTCCGCCTTGTCCGCCCGTTTTGACGGCTTCTCGGAAACGCATATTCCTCTGGTTCCCCTTCCTCAGATTGTCGTTCTTTCAGAAAAGCTTCCGGATCAACCCCATGCCCCACAAATCTAAGCAAATCATGTTCTATCCCGTTTCGTTCCGCGATACGGCCGTAGAGTCTGGCGCTGGCCCGAATTTCTCTTTCAAGTGTTCGATAATCCACTTTCACCAATCCGAAACGTGATTTATAGCCCTTGTCCCACTCAAAATTGTCCATAAGGGACCAATAGAAATAGCCGCGGACATCCACGCCGGTTTTCACGGCGTGATAGAGCTCTTTCACATAGGAAACGATATACCGCGCTCGCTCATGGTCATTCAACGTTGAGATCCCGTTCTCGGTTACATATATCGGCAATTTGTATTGCGAATAATTCACCAGCGCGTCAAAAAAACCCGGCGCAAAGATCTCCCAATCCAGATCCGTCCTCTCTCTGCCCTCCCCTTGATTATCCCGCATGAGCGCGCCGAGATTACGCGAGCTGATCCCTTTTACGCGTTTGTGGACATAATAGTTCATCCCCAGATAATCATGCGTACCGGCTGTCTTTTCAAGAAACCAATGATTCCAGACCCAATCCATCACATTCACACTGAGCCAGCCGAATAGCGATCGATTATTGTAGTTATAAAAAGATGTCACATTCATGGCAACGCCAACCTGAACATCCGCTTTTTGCGCATGCATGTATTTGTAAACTTCCTTATGGGCGGCGGCCAGATTCGCGAATACGTTATAACAGCTCCAATAGGAAATCTTGCCAGGCGGCCAGATCCCAAGCAGATACGACATCATTGAATAAATATTCGGTTCGTTGATGGTTATCCAGAAATCAACCAGATCACGGTATTCGTCAAAACACCGTTCTGCATATCTGACAAAATCCGCAACATTTCTCCTCTTTTCAAATCCCCCTTTGCGGGCAAACCATTGCGGAATGGTGAAATGATGCAGCGTTAGCATGACTTTGATGCCGCGCCGTTTTAGGTCAGCAAGAACGTCATGGTAGTGCTGAATCGCTTCCTCATTGAATTTCCCCGGTGTTGGCTCAATCCTGCTCCATTCAATAGAAAGACGGTACGCGCCAAGCGAAAGAGCTTCTAGCAGATCATGATCCTTTTTATACAGATGATAATGATCCGGTCCGCGTCCCGACAATTGTCCGTCAGCGATTGTTCCGCTCTTATGCTCCCACTCCCACCAGTCGTTTTTGTCATTCCAACCTTCAATCTGATGCGCGGAGGTTGCCGCGCCCCATAGAAAATGTTCAGGAAAATCCAGCGGCTTATGCTGATGAGGTTCTTTGGGAATAAAGCCAGGGTGTTTGCGGTTATTCGGCATATGATTGCTGAAACACATTGAGCGCTTCTTGCCAATACAAAGGTTCTTCGCGCAATTCTTTCATATAGTACCACCACTCTACCCCCCAGGCGAGAATTACCGAAGCACCCGTGCGCTTGGCAAAGTCGATTCTATCCGCGAAATGATACGGATGAAATGATTTGTAGGATTCGGCCGTGCTGAGCTCCTGAACAGCTGCCGGCCCCCATGGCTCCATCTGCAATTCAGAAATTTGGATCTGTTCTACAAATGGACGCATGATTGCCGCGTGCAGGCGGTAGAAATAGGGGTTGACCGGCCAGTAAAAATATCCATGCCAGTCGCCATAGACGGCTCGATAAAGGCTGATGTTCAAGGCATCGATCGGCAGGGTCGCCGTTCTGAGCCAGGAGCTTAATTCACCGCTGTCTGAAGTCGTAACAGGATGATTTGCATCGAGCGTCTGCACAAGAGCGATCAATGCTTTTAAATCCTTCCGATTCTTGGTCCATTCGGGACATATACCAAATGGAAAAAGCAATTCATTTTGTACCTGCCAGGAATGAAGATTCGGATGCTCCTTGTATCGTTGCACAACCTCGTCGACCATTGAAAAAAGCCGGACACGCAGCTGCTCCGGCGAAAGGCCGCTTGTCCAGGCTGGCAAATGACATTCCGGCCATCGTGGGAGCTTATGTCCGACTGCCAGAATAACCTTGGTATCGGTGTCCAACAGCCGTTCAAGCTGGTAGTCGGTTTGCTCCCAGGAGAAGCTATTTTCTTCCGGCTGGAGAATATCCCAGTAGACCGGAATACGGACGATATCGGGAGACAATTCATTGATGATTTCATCGTAGGCCGCCTTCCAATCAAGCCCCAGCGATTCTGCCGCTTTCACGCTGAAGGTAAATCCAAGCAAGGCATTCTCGTTCTTCTCAGGTTTGAATGGTAAAACCAAAAACAGGCTGATCGCGCTTATGAGCAGAACGGAGAAAAGGAAAAATCTCAGCAGATATCGCTTCCAGGAATGCTTCATAAAGTCAGCAAGGCGATTCCTCCAATGATCAAGAAAACCGCCGTCAATTTTTCGAGAAATAACCAGACGGTAATACGTTCGTTCAAGATCCCCGGCTTGAATCTGGACGCAAGCGCAACAACAATTAAAATAAACAGATACTGGCTCCCCTGTAATGCATTGACCAGGCTGACATTCGCCAGGCTAATCGCGTAATTCTGCATCACAAATCCGGCGCCGTTAAGCGCTTGCGTTCCAAAATACGCTGACTTGATACCCAAGCCATGCTTTGTGAAAAACTCGACAATTCCCTTTCTGACCTGGGCAGAAGCCAGAAGAAACAAAGCCGCGCCGAATGAGCCGGCCCTCATCCAGAAGAAGCCATTGATGAAGCTCGTCTGAGAAAATACGTAGTCCGTCAATAAAAAGCTTGCGGCAAATAAGAATGAGGCAAATACAGCCTTGATGATAGAAAGCCAGGAGCGCTTTTTTTCAGGCGCGCGCGTGAATGTAAGCACAACGGAACCGGCAACAAGCAGCGTAAAGGCTATCTGTTGCTGCGCTGAAAATCGGGCGTTAAAGAGCAGCCATTCGCCTAAAAATGAAAAAAGCGGAACCAGGCCGCCTACAAGCGGAATAACGCGGGACGCGTCATCGCCCTGCAAGGAGGAGAGAAACGGGATCAGAGCGAAAATGAACAAGGCTCCCGCAATGCAGGCCCATGCAAAGAACGGCCAGGAAACCCAGCTTACACCAAATGGAAGCAGAACCAGGGCGAATATGTTAAGCGCGCCAATGAGGAAAACAAAAGATTTTGCCTCCTTGAACGCAATGTTGAGCAACGCCTTGTCGATGAGCTGAGAAACCGCCATGGTAAGATACCCTGCCACCGCGATCAATACCCAGAAATTCGTCATATTCCAGCGAGTAAAATCATTACAAGAGTTGCTGATAAAAGCACTGAGAAATTGTCATCGATTTTATCGCTGAACAGTTCAACCGTCGCCAGCATCAAGCCGGCGGCAAGAGCTGCTAGATAGCTATTGCCGACATAATGTGCAAATGATAAGTAGAAGAGCGTTATCGCGGATGCAACGAAGAAAAAAGCAAAAAAGCCGAGTAATGTCTTTTTTTGATGAAGTTTCGGCCCTTTGATTTGACGCCCGATCACCGCGGCGGCAGGATCAGCCAGCGCAAAGACCGCAAACCCATAGCTTATTGCCAGCGGATTGCCGAATGCGCTGCCGACAAACGCTGCAATCGCGCTCCAAAAAACGGAAGTGAATTGCTTTTTTTCACGGTTTTTCAGGATGGGGTCCATGGCTCCGTTGATGACTTCTTTCACCGGCGTGGAAAGGCGGACTGACTCAATCGCAAATATCACCAGACAAGCGGCTCCCGCAAGCGGCATAAGATATTCCGGATTTGCATGAAAGGAAAGAACAGCAAAGAAGAGGCTCACACCTATGTGTATGAGTTTTCGTGAAACAAAACCATCAACACTTAATGGCAGGCGAAGGAAGCCTAGCGATTTCTTATGCTCCTGCGTCATATGCGGCTTATACGCTCAGCAATCACTTCGGATAGATCAATGATGCGCATTTTTGGATGTTTCTTGACATTGAGAGAATTGGTGAAATACAGATTTGAAACGATTTTTTCTCGGAGCAACTTCACGGCATTAGGCGACCAAACTGCGTGAGCTGCCGCAAGATCAATTTGCTTGACTCCGGCTTTCTTAAGCAAAGCGACTGCCGTCAGCATTGTCTTGCCGGTATCGATCATATCATCCACGATTAACACGTGCTCTCCACGAAGATCAGGCAGAGTAATTGCGGGCCGTAAAATATTCAGCTTATTCTTGCGTGTTTTTGGCAAAACGATCACGCGCTGAGTCGGTTGCGCTACCGCATGCGCGCGCTTGGCCGCTCCTTCATCCGGCGCGACAATGGTGGAATACTTATTGAAACGAATGCGTTTTTTAACAAGGTCCAGGGCATCGATTTCGTCATGCGGCCCTAAATAATCGCGTACTTTATCGCTATGCAAAGAAATAACGTGAAACCGAACCGCGGGAATTCTGGTCAGCGCATGAGCGATGCATTGGGCCATGATCGGCTCCCCTTTCTCGTAAATATCATCCTGGCGGCCATAGGCAAGGTACGGGATAATCACTGACTTAAGAGCGATACCGTTCTGCTGCGCCGCTTCTGCCAGACAAATCAATTCAAACAGCGATTCCGGATCATGCGTGACGGCACCGATCAAATAGGCCGATCTTGGCTGCCGGCGGTAGACCAAACGGTAGTACCGCTCTCCATCAGGAAATAAACCGCGTTTTACGGTCATCAGTGGCGTTTTTGTTCGTTGAGCAACCTTCTTTGCCAGCTGGCTGCTAAACGATGTCGCAATGATCATAAACGATTCTTTTTTGTTTTCATGATTGAGATCACCTGATCATCGGTGATCTGGGGGAAATCCTGATAGTGAGCGCCCACTGCCATGAAAATTTTCGGGCGCTTGATGCAGATCACATGATCTGCCTGGCGGCCGATATCGGCGACCACTTCAGGAGGAGCAACAGGAACGGCAACCGTTATGCTTCTGGGTTTTTGGTGGCGTATTGATTGTATCGCAGCGCGCATGGTTAAGCCAGTTGCCATGCCGTCGTCCACGAGGATGACTTGCCGGTTTTTCAGCGGAATTCTTTTTCGTCCTCCAAGATAGAGCGCCATTCTTCGTTGGGCTTCTTCCTGTTCTTTTTTAATCACTTCTTCAAACCAGGGC
Organism: uncultured Gammaproteobacteria bacterium; assembly: GCA_964503955.1. Lineage (GTDB taxonomy): Bacteria > Patescibacteriota > Patescibacteriia > VMEV01 > CAYQCH01 > CAZDCG01. The sequence goes on along the minus strand of CAZDCG010000002.1, from coordinate 246,138 downwards.
TCAGAAAAAATTTCCGGGTGATCAGGATTGAGAATAAAGTCTCCCGTTTCCGTTATCGCTCCTTGCGCATACTCCGGATTCTTCGGATTTCCTATTTTTCTTGGCACAACAAGATCAAGAGGAGCCTTCAGTTTGCGGGCAATAACCTCTCCGACCGGCACCCCGCCTCTTGGCAAAGCGATCACAACAGGGTCGCGCCAGTTAAAGTCTAAGATATAATCGGCAAGAAGCTCCGCGGCTTCTGTACGGTCTTTAAACATAGAAACAGCGTTCTTTACAGTCGATCAGTGATAGGGTAATATCTCAACACATCGCTCATAACAGTGTAGCATACTCTCTGCGGGCGTGGTGTAATGGTAACACTGCGGTCTCCAAAACCGCCATTCTAGGTTCGAGTCCTAGCGCCCGTGCCACTCAACTTCCGGAGCAAACAAGTACTTGATATCAAATAAAAACAGCACCGCATGGAGCTGTTTTTTCATTTGATCTACTTAACCTGAATTGTCTCAACGATTTTATCAAAAGCTTCCAGATTTTCTTTTACAATCAGAGAAAGCTTCTCCCGTTTAATTAGATTTCTGAGGAAATCTTCAAGCACCACTGTCTCATCGGACGCATTCTGCGGCGCGAATAGGTTTCTTCCTCTCACAGGAGGCTTGCCTAATGCCAGATTGATTGTCATGCCTTTGTATGGACCGCTTGCGTTAAGCGGGACGGTTTTGACAACACCGTCGATTTGTTCCTCTTCACCGATCGTAAAGACAAGGCTATGCGTTGATTGTCCGGAGACAACGATGCGGTCGCAATACGAGCGATCCGCAATCGCAAGCGGATCAACGCAGAGTTGCGAGAGATCAGCTTCACCGCCGGCATAGACGAGCGGGTCTTCTGATTGAGCGTTTTCCGTGCTGAGGATGAGCCAGATATCCGGATTATTCGTAAAGCTCAACGTGACGATTTCAGAACTGTCATCACCTTCTCCGCTTGATGCAACGGCTTCTTCTGTCACTTCCCCCATTTCTGGCGGATATTGAAAAGAGACGCCCAAGACATCATTCGTATAGACAGTAAATACCTGTTCAGACTCTTTAAGCTTTTGCTGTTTTAACTCATCTGCAATGGTCTGCAAATGGCTTTTCAGAGAATCTACTTCGCTTGTGACGTCTTCTCGGATAGAAGAAACTTCCATTTTGCTCTGCTGAGATAATTGCCTGGTCTGATACAATGCCGCTGACAAGAATAGAAAGACAATAATCGCGACGAAAATGGCCGCAAACGAGCCTTTCTTTGCTTTTTTTGTGATCGTCACCTTCTTCTGATCCTGGGCGAATGTCAGAGGCTTCTTCGCCGCGGTTTCCTTCAACTCGGATTTTGCCGCTTTCTCAGCAGCCGGCCTGGTCTTCACGGATTTTTTCGCGGGTTTTTTCGCCGCAGACTTCGGCTTCTTTTTTGCCGTAGACTTTTCTTTCTCTGATTTTGCAGGCTGATCAGCAACCGGCTCTTCCGTTTTCATCATTTCCTCCTTTTTATTTGTTGTTTCTTCCGCCATAGATCTATTTCTCTAAAAGAGTATCGTATTCAAGTTCGTAAATATGAAAGACAGTCAGGATCATAGAAAGCAGCAGCGGTCCAAAGATGATGCCAAGCACTCCCCAAAGGGCTACACCGCCAAAAATGCTGAAGAAGATCAGCAATGGATGAATCTTGGTTTTTGAACCGATGACATAGGTTCGGATGATATTGTCCGAAAGGCCGATGACAAGGACTCCATAGGCAGCCAGGAAAATTGCGGCAAACCATTTGCCGGCAATAGCCAGGACAATCGCAACAGGTACCCAGACGAGCCCTGTTCCCACCACGGGAATCAGCGAGGCGACGCCGGTTGCAACACCTAAAAAGAGCGGAGGAAGCCCCGCAATCGCGTATGCGATTGATGCCAGGATGCCTTGAGCGACCGCCGTTACCAGTGAACCAAGCACGGTGGAGCGGCTCATATCGCGGAATTTCTCAAATAAGCGCACATCGTACTTGCTCGGCATCGGCGTAAGCTTCATCACGCGTACAACAAACCGCTCTCCGTCTTTAAGCAGGTAGTACATTGTGATCAGCATGAAGAACAGGCTGATGATGAAATTGGTTGTTCCGCTCAGAATGACAGACGCGTTCGCGACAATGAAATTTGAGAATTTGCGGCCAATATCAAGAATCAATGCACGGAAGTCGATTGAGCTGAAATCAACAAAGGGCAGGAAACGTTCCTGCCAGACTTTTAACTGATCAACTGTTTGGTTGAATGCCTCAGAAACTTCGCCGCTTGCGATGCGCTGCTCAAGTTTCGGCAGCGAATCAATGCTCTCTTTGACCAGCAATGCGACAAAATTCCCTACCGGAATAATAATCACCAGCACAAAAGCCAGCACCGTCAAAAGGGCCGCAAGAGAGTCGCGTCCTTTGAGCTTTGCAAGCAGCCATTTGTAGAGCCAGTGCAGCATCAACGCAAAAATTGCCCCCATCACGATGACTGCGATAAAGGGCCTGAACAGGATGTAAGCGAAGTACAAGCTGGCCAGAACCAAAGCAATCAGGAAATAGGAAGGCAATTTTTTGATCTCTTTCATATCCCCGCCTCAATGTTTGTTTATTTAACTTCTTTGTGCTCGACGTGCTTCACGCAGTGTTTGCAGAACTTGCTGAGCAAGAGCTTTTCTTTCACGCGTTTCTTATTGCGGTGACTGTGATAGTTCACGCGCTTACAAGATGTGCACTCGAGCTTTGCGAGATTGTCTTGTGACATAAGTGTATCAGAATTAACACATTCACGTAAGCTGCTGCCTGAGCCGGCCTCTAATCGATGACGACGAGAAAGAGAGAAGAAAGATGGAGCCGGGAACAGGATTCGAACCTGCGACCCGCTGTTTACAAAACAGCTGCTCTACCAGCTGAGCTATCCCGGCACAATACGCTCTCTTCTGCTCCCCGCCGTATAATCGATTCTTCTAGAGGGCCTGTTTATAGGGAACGGCTCAGGCAGGCCTACAACCTTGGAATCAAGGATAGATATGAAAAACCGGCATGGCTGCCAGTTAATCGAATCATACCAGAAACCCTCTTGTTTTGCAATAGTCTAAGCGGGGGGCCCGCTTGACCGCAAGCCCCTTGCCCCCTTGCTCACTCTCACATGGTTACCTGGTCCGGCGTGAATGACAGGATACCATGCAGCCTCTCGAGATGGATAATGGTGGTGGCCGCCATACTGCTGTAAACGTACACCAGCGTCCCCTCCGGATCCGCGGAAGCCTTAAGCCCCATATCCTCAAGATCGGCTGTGATTTCCTCCGGGTCAAGTTTGGAAGGAATAAACAAGAAATACCGAATGTCCTTCACAAGCCCTCCTTGCGTCTGACTATACAAAACATTCGCCAAATTGACTAATACCTGCTTTTCTCATATACTTTGCCTATAACTGGTGCAAAGGAGCACCATGTTTTTTATCTTCAAGGGTCGGTACCGAAGCGGTCAAACGGGGCAGACTGTAAATCTGCTGGCATCAGCCTTCGGGGGTTCGAATCCCTCCCGGCCCACCACAAAAAGCCGGAATGTACGAGCGTAATTCGTTGCGCCGCTGCATTCCGGCTTTTTGATGCGCCAGACACCAGGCGAACAAGCCCGGACCTGAGAAATCCTGCATCATTTATGATCTTCTCTTCTTCAGATATCGTTCTAAGCAGCTTACGGCATAATCTAAATCCGTTTTCTGTTCCAGCATTCCCTCCCAGAGGTCCCCTCTTCTTTTCAGCCGGTCAGGCATGGTTTTGATGGTAAACTTCGCGGGGTTCAGCCGGCTATTTACTTCCTTCCACTCCAATGGGGCGGAAACAGTCGCTCCGGGCCACGGACGCGCGCAATACGGCGATGCCAGCGTCTGCGCTTTGCGATTCTGAAGAAAATCCAGATAGATTTTTCCTTTTCGTTTGGCTGGTGAACGCTCGACGCTGGTGAGACCCGGCAGCTCAGCATGAATAACATTCGCCAGCAATTCAGCAAAAACCCTGGTCTGCTCGTACGTATAAGCTGCTCCCATGGGCATGGGCACAAGCACATGCAATCCCCGCTTTCCGGATGTTTTGCAGTAGGATTCGACACAGGCTTCATCAAGAACCTTTCTAGCGGTTTTTGCTACCTGCACAACATCCTTGAATCCATTCGTTGAAGGATCAATATCAATGATCAGATAATCTGGATGATCAAGAGACTCAATCCTTGAATTCCAGGGATTTAACTCGATACAGCCTAGATTTACCACATACAAAAGTGCTTCGAGATTATTGGCGATGAGATAACGTATAGCCCTGCCTTCATGTTCAGAACGGATCTTTCTTGTCTCCATGAAATCCGGCACGTCATATTCAACATTCTTTTGAAAGAAGCTCTTGCCCTTTATACCGTTTGGGTGGCGAAGCATGGATAATGGCCTGTCCCTCAGATACGGCAAAATGAACGAGTGGACCGCCTGATAGTACGCCAGCAAATCGCCTTTGGTATAGCCTTCCTCCGGCCAAAAGACTTTGTCCTGATGGGTAAGAAAATTAAATGTTCTTTTGGTATTTCTCTGCTTTGGCTGTTCCCTGTTAACCTCCTTTGCTGGTTTATCCTGCCTTAATCCAATAAAGACCGGATGGCGCATTTTCCCTTCCTTGGTCCATTCAGTGAATTTCACCTCGCAAAGCAGCTTTGGTTTTACCCAGACCGCGTTTTTATCGTGCTGATAATCCGCAAACGGTGATTGAGAAATAACCACCTTTTCAAGATGGCGATGGAGATCCTGAATGAGCCGGTCATCAAACCCGGTTCCGCAATTTCCTGCATAGATTAACCTATGCTTTTTGTAGATGCCCAGAAGCAAGGATCCAAATCCCTTTCGAGATCCTTTGGGCCGCGTAAAACCACCGATAACCGCTTCCTGGCGATGCGTGGTTTTCACCTTTACCCATTCAGCGGAACGTTTCCCCGGGACATAGATGGAATCGTTCTTTTTGCCGATCACCCCTTCAAATCCCCGTTTGATGGATTCTTTTAGCAGCTTCTTGCCGGCTCTTTCTACAACCGGACTCAATACAAGCCTTGGGTCATGCTTAGGGAGGATGGATTCAAGGAGGTTTCTCCGTTCCCGGTACGGATAGGTTCGCAAATCCTTGCCGTGCAAAAATAAAAGATCGAAAACAATATATTGCAGCGCTTTAGGTTTTTCCGGATTTTGCAGCAGCTGAAAACTCGGTTTTCCTTTCTCATCAAGAGCAATAATTTCTCCGTCTAGGATAGCTCGCTCGGAGATGAATGAAACAGCTTCAAGAATTTCAGGATATTTGCGATCATAAAGGATTCCCCGCCTGGAAAAAAGATGTGTTTTTTTGTCGATAAATGCCAAAGCTCTATATCCGTCCCATTTAAGTTCAAAGTCCCATCCTTTGTCATCAAACGCTTCGTCCACGAGGGTGGCAAGCATGGGTGAAAAGAATGCCGGCATCTTCTTTTTATGCTCCGGGTGCGATTCTCGCTTATCAAGCAGGGTCGAATGCGAAAGAGCTGAATCGATATTCAAACGGAAATTTTGCTTTGAAATGTACTGATCACTTTTTTTGATCAGGAGCCATTGCTTCTCTTTTCCTGTTTTAATCAAGGTAAATTCCCCTCGCAATTTCTTCCCCTCAAGTACGAAGTGCATCACTCCCTGCTTGAACTGCATTGCTGGAGATTTCCCCGTTAGCGGCTGAAACGTTCCAATATCCCAGACAATCACCTTGCCGGCTCCGTAATTCCCTTGCGGGATATAACCTTCAAAGGAAAGATAATCAAGCGGATGGTCTTCGACAAGCAGCGCCATGCGTTTGTCAGAGGGATTCATCGATGGGCCTTTTGGGACAGCCCAGCTTTTGAGCACTCCGTTTATTTCAACGCGGAAATCGAAATGCACGTGAGACGCGGCATGTTTCTGCACGCAGAACCGTTTCCCTTTTTTCTTTGGGGTACTTTTGCCTCGCGGTTCAGGAGTTTCTGAAAAGCGCCGTTTGCTTTGATACTGCTTGAGGGGCATAGCATTCATCCGCGGATCCGCTCTTTCTCAAGGCTTTTCTTCAGCGCCTCCATGATATCCTGCATTCGCGTATATTCGGGCTCTTTTCCTTTCTTTTTCGGTTTCTTCCCTTTTTTCTTTTCGCCGATCACGCGGAAAAGCTCTTGTGTATATGTGTCACTGAAGTCACCCGGCTTGAAATGCGACGTAAGCTGTTCAATAAGCATCAACGCCATATTGATCTCCGCTTTCGAATACGTTTGATTTTCGGGGATAGACAAATCCTCAGCAGGCCTGATCTCGTTCTGAAATCGCAACTGATGCAGCATCAGCATATTGCCATGCGGCTTCAGCTCCGCAATATGCTCCTTGGTGCGAAGGACCATTCTTGCGATGCCGACCTTTTTTGACCGCTTTAGCGATTCGCAAAGCAAGGCATAGGCCTTCTGAGCTCGTTTCTCCGGTTCCAGATAATAAGGTTTGTCGTAGTATTCAGTGCCAATCTCCTTTTCATCCACGAATTCGACAATATCAATGGTTTTGGTCTTTTCTACGTTCGCCCGCTCGAAATCTTCATCCTCCAAAACAACGAAATCGCCTTTTTCAAATTCATATCCTTTGACGATCTTTTCATAAGGAACCTCTTTGCCTGTTTCTTTGCATACGCGCACATACCCGATAGGACAGAGCGTCCCTTTTTCAAGCATTCGCAGCTTTATGGATTGTTCCCTGGCTGCGCTGTACAACTTCACCGGGATATTGATCAGTCCAAAGCTGAGTGCTCCCGTCCACATCGGCCGCATACATGCAAATCACCTCCGGTTTTCATACAAAAAAACCAGGCATTTCTGCCTGGCACCGCGATAAGCATCTTCACCAGATTTCTTCCTCGATTTTCTCAACAGGTTTTTTTGACAACAGATCCAGATAATAAACCCAAACCGCGAGGAATACAAAGAAAATCGAACCCAGCAAAACCTCGCTCCAAAGTAAGATATTGAACGAACCGATAATAAGTGAAATGATCCCGCCGGCTGACCAGATTACTTTCATCTTTAAGAGAGCTTTATAGACCTCCGTGGAGGCATTACGCGCAAGCAGCGAGATGCCGCCGATCGCGAATAAAGCAGAAGCAACCAGCCGCCCTGTGACCGGATCGATAATCGGCCAGTGCATGAAATCCATATACTTTCGAGGCGAGAGAAATAAGGGAATCGCAAAAGCATAATCCACGAGAAAGTGGATAAGAAACCACGTGCGAAGAGCTTTAGGTACCGGTTTTCTTGTTTGTTCCATAGGAAGTCCATTGATAAAGCATATCACACCTCGGACGCTTTTCTGTGGACGAGTTTGCCGAGAATCTTCTCTACCGGAAATTTTCGCAAGTTCTTCACGCGATTTTCCTTTTTTAACGCCGCAATGGACTTTTTGGGACGTTGTTTGACTTTCAAGAAGGTGGCGAAGTGTGAAATGGATTTGCCATCTGCTCTGACTGGCATAAAGGAAAACCCCACAAAAGGTAGTACAACGGTGTTTTCCATGTGTATCATTAGACGAACGAGACTGGCTGGATCAACCAGGCAAAAAGATAGAACCGCCAGTTTGACGTCTGGCAGGTCTGCTTAATCTCTTCAAGCCTGTTATCAGATTTCGCTATCCAATTCCTCAAGCAGCTTTCTTGCCTTGCGCGACAGGTTTTCCGGTGTCTTAACGATCACTTCAACAAGGTGGTCGCCTTGTCCGCGGCCATGCAATTTTTCAATTCCCTTGCCTTTAAGCTTAAGCACCGTTCCGCTTTGTGTTCCAGCTGGTATTTTCAACGATACAGGACCATCAATCGTCTGTACTTCCATTTTCCCGCCTAATGCGGCCGTGCTTATATTAACGATCAGCTTTGAGATAATGTCGTACCCCTCGCGATCAAATAACTTGCTTTCCTGAACGCGGATCTCCACATATAAATCGCCGGCCGGTCCTCCTCGAAGCCCTGCTTCTCCTTCGCCTGAAATGCGCAGGGTTTCTCCTGAATCAATTCCCGCAGGAATCCTGATATTCAGGGTTTGATGCTTGCTGTAAACGCCTCTCCCCTGGCATTTGCTGCAGATTGATTCAGGTATTTTCCCCTGTCCTCGGCAGCTTGGACAAACCGACTGGGTTTGAAACGTGCCAAACGGCGTATTTTGCGCATGTACGCGCCTGCCTGTTCCCCCGCAGTCTTCACATACATTGATTTTTGTTCCCGGCTCAGCGCCATTTCCCTGACAATGATCGCAGGTCACCGTACGCTCTAAAGAGAGTTCTTTCTGCACTCCATGTACGGCCTCCTCAAATGTTATCCGGATCGCCGCACGGATATCAGCTCCCCGCTGCGGACCGGTAGACGCGCGCCTTGAACGGCCGCCTCCAAAACCAAATGCCTGGCCGAACAAGTCGCCAAGATCAAAATCGCCGAAATCAAAATGCATGCCCTGCCCGCCAAATCCAGCTCCCTGGCGCGCGAAGTCCTGCCAGTTGAATCCGCCCGTACCTCCATTGCCAAAGGCCGCGCTGCCGAATTGGTCGTACTGGCGGCGCTTTTGTTCATCGCCAAGGATCTGGTACGCCTCGTTGATTTCTTTGAACTTGGCTTCGTCCCCGGTATCCTTCTTGTCGGGATGATATTTGTGCGCAAGCTTGCGAAAAGCCTTCTTCACGTCTTCCTGTGAAGCATTCTTATCGATACCGAGGATTTTATAATAGTCTTTGCCCATGCTGCGCATGGAGACTCACAGGCTTCTCAGACTTTTCAGACACACAGACAAAAACTGTCTGTAAGTCTATCTCGTCTGTGTGTCTGTGAGTCTCGTCAATGTTACTTTGACTCCTCTTCAGGTTTCACGTCTTCGAATTCCGCCTCTTTTGGCCCTGAATCATTTTTTTGTTCGCCCGTATTCTGGTCGGATTGGGATTGCTGCTGATACAGACCGGCGCCGATTTCCTGCGCCTTCTTTGAAAGTGCGTCGCCGGCTGATTTGATCGCCTCAATATCGTCGCCGTCTTTCACTTCCTTTACTTTGGCGATCAACTCTTCCAATTCCTTCTGTTGCGCCTCCTGGATCTTGTCTTTATTGTCAGCAATCATCTTTTCGGTGGTATAAACCATGGTATCAGCCAGATTTCGGGTTTCAATCAATTCACGCTTCTTCTTGTCTTCGTCCGCATGCGCCTCGGCTTCCTTGGTCATGCGTTCAACTTCGTCTTTAGATAGTGAAGTAGATGCCTGGATGGTGATTGACTGCTCTTTGCCGGAGGCCTGATCCTTCGCGCTGACATTAAGAATGCCGTTCGCGTCGATATCAAACTTTACAAGAATCTGCGGAACGCCGCGAGGAGCCGGCGGAATACCGCTAAGCGTAAAGCGGCCGAGCGTTTTGTTGTCTGAGGCCATTTCGCGTTCTCCCTGCAGGACATGGATTTCCACGGATGGCTGATTGTCGGCCGCCGTAGAGAAGGTTTGTTCCTTTGAAGTTGGAATGGTGGTATTGCGGTCGATCAGGCGCGTCATCACTCCGCCCATGGTTTCGATTCCCAATGAAAGCGGGGTTACGTCAAGCAAGAGAATGTCTTTTACGTCTCCCTGTAAAACACCCGCCTGAACAGCGGCTCCAAGCGCAACGACTTCGTCAGGATTAATGCTCAGATTCGGTTTTTTCCCGAAGAATTCTTCTACTTTCTTCTGAATCAACGGCATGCGGGTCATACCTCCGACCATGATGATCTCGTCGATATCGGATGTTTTCATCCCGGCATCAGCCAATGCTTTGCGGCATGGCTCAAGCGTACGTTCAGCCAAATCCATGACAAGCTCTTCAAGCTTGGATCGAGTCAAGGTTAGAATCAAATGCTTTGGTCCGGACGCGTCGGAAGTGATAAACGGCTGATTTACTTCGGTTTCCGCCGTGCTAGAAAGCTCATGCTTTGCCTTTTCAGCAGCTTCCTTGAGGCGCTGCAAAGCAAGCTGGTCCTGGCTGAGATCAATGCCCTGATCCTTTTTGAATTCATCAAGCATCCACTGGATGATGCGCTGGTCAAAGTCGTCGCCGCCAAGATGCGTATCGCCATTGGTCGCCTTTACTTCTACCGTATCTTCAGACACTTCGAGTACGGAAACATCAAACGTACCGCCACCAAGGTCGTAAACAGCGATCTTTTCCCCCTTTTTCTTATTGAATCCATAAGCCAGCGCTGCGGCAGTTGGCTCATTGATGATACGCTTCACTTCAAGCCCTGCGATTTTCCCCGCGTCTTTTGTTGCCTGGCGCTGAGAATCGTCAAAATATGCCGGAACAGTGATCACCGCTTCGGTGATCTTTTCTCCAAGGCGTTCTTCTGCGTCAGCTTTCAGCTTTTGCAGGACCATGGCTGAGATTTCCTGCGGCGTATAGTCCTTATCTCCCAGCTGCACCTTCACGCCTTCTCCGGCCTGTTTGATGCCGAATGGAAAGAGCTTCACATCCCGCTGCACCTCCGCGTCATCCCAGCGGCGGCCGATCAGGCGCTTTACTGAATAAATCGTATTCTGCGGATTGGTCACCGCCTGGCGTTTTGCTTGAAGGCCAACCAGGCGCTCTTTGCTTTTTGATAAAGCAACCATGGAAGGCATGGTTCGATTTCCTTCTTTATTTTCGATGATTTTGGGCTGACCTCCTTCAATGACAGCCATCGCGCTATTGGTGGTACCCAAATCGATTCCGAGGATCTTTGGCATAGAGACTTGCTTTACAGTGTTAACGATAGAAGTATCAGACACCAGCCCCTCACTCACGCCAATGCTTTTTATTTGTGAGTCTATTAAGTCTGTGCGTCTGTTATGTCTGAGGATTGCATCCTCGATGCCTCTCCCCCATGCTTCATGAGTGAGAGCGCATCAAACATGCAGCTATTTCTTCTTCCCCTTTTTCACCTGCACCTTGATTTCCGTTCCTACATTCTTCTTTGCTTTCGGCATGGCGATGCGGAGCACGCCATCTTCGTGGATCGCGGTTGTCTTTTCCGGGATTACCTCGGTTGGAAGCGGGATCGTGCGGTAAAAACTTCCTGATCGGATTTCTCTTCGGAAATAGTTTTTATCTTCTACCTCCGATCTCTTTTCTGTTGAGCCTTTCACGTGCAGAACATTGTTCTTGATAGAGATATCCACTTTTTCCGGATCAATATGCGCGACAGACATTTCAACCATAACGTCTTTTTTGGTTTCGTAAACGTCAACGGCCGGCATGAAGCCCTTCATGCCATCTGACATTCTTGAGGGAAGCATGTCTTCAAACATCTTGTCGAAGTCATCTCCCCAGGGAAACATTGGTGTCCATTTGATGATTGACATATGGGTTTGTGGCTGGAGGGCCGCATGCGAAATGCCTGCGACGCTCCAAGTTAAAGATAAGAATGTATTTTTATGTTAACGCGTTAACGGGCTAACGAGTTATTCTGCAACAATCACTTTGGGTGTCAGAACAATCTTGCCATTGAGCTTGTAGCCGCCTGATACTTCTTCAAGAATGGTTCCGGATTCTTTCCCCTCTTCTTTCCGGTTTGCAACCGCTTCATGAATCTCAGGGTTGAACATCTCTCCAACTGTCTGGATTCGTTCAACTCCCTGCTTTTGGAGAAACTCATCGAGCATCTTCTTGATCTGCAAGAAGCCGATCATCCAGTCAGTCTTATGATGCTCCGCAGGTATATACTTCAGTCCCTGTGAAAAGTGTTCCGCGACAGGCAGCAGATCTTTGAGCAGCTCTTCATTGGCGTAACGTGCGTAATCTGCCTGCTTCTTGGCTGTTTCTTTGAGGAGGTTCTGATAGTCCGCCTGCACGCGCAGCCAGGCATCTTTGTAGTCGATATGATGCTCATGCTCAGGCTCTTTTGATTCTTCTTGCTTGATTTCTTCTTCCATAGCTTCTGTTAACGGGCTAACGCGTTAACCCATGAACACATTAACTCCTTAACCTTGTCTCAACGATATGTCATATCGAATCCCCTCAAGTCTCTTCAGATTGCGCTTTGCGTCGTCATATTTCTGACGGAGATGGCTAACCAAGTCAAACTGCAGCAGTGCGCCAACTGTCTCCTCAACCAGACTGTAATATTGTTCCACCGTTTCATAATCCTGCTCCGTTGCTTTGAGCACGGCCTGCCTGGTCAGTTCCCCGGTCAGATCGCAAAGCCCGCCGATATACTGGTCCGCGCCGATTTCAACTTTCGCGATCGGACCTATGCTGCCCGCAGTAAATACCTGGTATAAAAGGCTTGCTTCCACGAATTCCTCCAGAGCCGCCAGATACGCCCCCTGCTGCTTGAGCTGGGGATGTTTTTTCAACAACCCTTTCTGTAAAGCGAGAAAAGTCCTCTCAACATCGGCCAATAGCTGCTTGGCGGCAGAAAGATCATCGCGATGCAGGCTGAAAATAGCCTGTTTTGAGCTTCGCAATGCCGCATTGGACTGCTGAATCAGTTGATGGCGCATGTCCTGGTGCGATTGGTAATCTTTCTTCAGCTTGGTAATCAGTGATTTGTTAAGCATGTTTTTTTGTTAAAAGCATTTTGGTAAATGAGAGGAGCCCGGCATTGCGGTTATAGTTCATGCGGACCGGACCGAGCAGCGCCATGACTCCTTCGAATTCACGAACCGGGCTTTTGGTAATAAGCAGGCTGCATTGCGGAGAAAATGGATTCTCGTTTCCAATCAGAATATTCACCTCTTCGCCGGCTGATCCGTATAATTGCTCAAGCGTGTCGTCCAATGCATCAAGCACCAGCGAGATATCAATAATGGTCTCAGAATGAATGAATTCAGGCTGAGCAAATAATTTCGACAAGCCGGTATAGTAGAAATCATTATTGGCAAATGCCACCAATACGGCGATATCAGCATGCTCAGCCAGCTCCTTTGCGACGGAGCGCACATGGTCGCCCCCTTCCGCAGCCCTGGCCAGACTTTCCTGCTGCCCCTGTGAGGGCGTTTTTGGAGCAAGAAAGTGCTGCAAATAGTGCTGATACCCTTTCAGCGTCGGAATACGGCCGGCGGATGTATGCGGCTGCCGGATATACCCTTCTTTTTCAAGCGCGGCCATTTCATTGCGGACCGTTGCTGAACTCACTTTCTGCTTTTCCGCCAGCAATGAAGAAGCCACCGGCTCTGCCGTTGCGATATGGGATTCGATAAGTTGTTTTAGCAGCTGGCTTTGCCGCTCGGTCATATTAGCAGTCTAACATACTGAGTGCTAATCAAATTATATGAACCAAGCCCCCCTCTGTCAAGGAGGGTTTTTCATGTTTGTTTACCGTTGAATCCGGTTCAAAAAAGCCGACCTTGGCTGATCGGCTGTGATTTGAATTCTCATTCGCTCTTTTTCAATATCTTGGCGTATTCAGCGGGCTTCACTTTTTGAACCGATAAACGAGAATGCGTCACTAGCTGCATGGAAGCAAGCTGTTTATCTTTCTTCGCATCAGCCAAGGTAACCGGCGTTTTAAGCGCTTTGACATAGCTTAGCTCAACAGAAGACCATGTTTCGCGTTCAGCAGCGTCGGCGGTTGGATCAGGGAATGCTTCTTTTGTTACTTTGGCAATACCCACAATCTCTTTCCCCTTCCCGCTATGATAAAACAAGGCGAGATCTCCTTTTTTCATATCCCGCAAATTATTTCTGGCCGCGAAATTACGCACGCCGTCCCAGACCGTGCGCTTATCTCGTTTCAAATCATCAAAAGAATAGGTTTCCGGTTCTGATTTGACTAACCAGTAGTTCATAATCCTTGTTCTTCAAGACAGGCGCTTACCCGTGTCTCTTCGTTTTCCAATAATGCTGCATCAGCCTGGTATCGCTCCTTTTGCTGAGACGATCCGGCAATGTTTATAGAAAAGAGATTTTCTGAGAGCCACGTTGAATAACACTCCTCATTTTGTACGGATTCCGTATCCTGCAGAAAAAGAAGCTGATTCCCTTCCATTTTCACAAACGTAATGGAATTGCCGGATGTCTGTTCAAGCAAGGTTTTCTTCGCGGCGGCGATATCGATTTCCCCTGAATCTCGATACGTTTGATCATCACGGACATCATAGGACCAGATAGCAGGCTCCTCCGCAGATAGATCCGTGAAGAAGTAGAGCGTTTCAACCTCCGGATGCTTGAAAATAGACATATCCCGGCCAAGCTCCCCAATGGCAAGTTCAATTTTATTGTTCAATAGTATTGGCTCAATCGAACCGAATTCATTTTCAAAAGCAGCGAGCCGGCCCCGCAGTTCCGCCTGTTCATCAAGCATATCCAGCAGCTCCGATTGAGATTCATCAAGCAATTCCTGCAATTGGGTTACGAGTTGCTTTTGGTTTTGCTGCTCGCGCCAGAACTTGGTGGTGAATAATGCCAGCACAAGCATCAGAATCAGCAACCCTATTGCGGCCCATTTATATGTTTCACCCCCCTTGCCTGATTTGGGTGCCTTCTCTATTTGTTCAAAATCAGAAAAATCATTCATATCTTTGTTTTTGAAAGTATATCACAGAGCCTCAACGAACTTCGAGGATTTTATACGAAACCATGCGCTCCGGCAGTGTCAGCTCAACGCGATCCCCTGGTTTTTTACCCAGCAAGAGCTTTCCAAGCGGAGATTGATTTGAAATGCGGCCGCGGCCGGGATCTGATTCATGGGATCCAAGAATTTCAAAAGTAATTTGCCTTCCATTTGTTTCAAGAATGACTGTAGAGCCGACCTGTATTTCACCCGTGGAGCTCGGCCCTTTTTCAATGAGTACCGCGCGCTTGATGCGGTCTTTGAGGCTCGCGATGCGGTTATGCGTGCGCCTGAGCGTGGCTTTGGCATCCTGGTAGGCAGCATTTTCGGAGAAATCACCATGGGATTTTGTATGCTCGACTTCAGCAATAAGCTTAGGCAGTGATTTCTCAAGCCGCTCAAGCGTTTTATGAAGACGGTCAAGCGCCTCTTTTGTGACAAGAAAAAGCCCTTCATCTCGTTTGATTGATTGTTCAGAACGGCGTTTGGGGACTCTCATAAACGTGGTTAAAGGGGCCAAATGTACCAAATGCGCAAAACGTTGCCAGACCAGCGGCAGACACTGCATGGCTATACTCTTAAAGAGCCTCGAAACCCTCTGGCCGCGTAGTAAGATTGAGCACCGTTGTGATACATGAAAACCATATCGTAGCGGCGATCGCAAAACAGCGCACCGCCAAGCTTGCGGATCTCAGCAGGTGTCTTTACCCAGCTTGAGGTTTTCGCATCAAATTCTCCAAGCCGTTGCAGTTTTCGATACTCGTCCTCTGACAACAGCTCAATCCCCATAGACTCTGCCATATGCACAGCGCTGTCTTTGGGCTTATGCTCCTTTCTATCTTTCAGGGCCTGCTGGTCATAACAGAGGCTTCGGCGGCCTTTCGGACTTTCCTCAGAACAATCCACAAAGAGATATTCCCCGCTCTTCTTATCAAATCCAACCACATCGGGCTCGCCCCCCGTTTTCTCCATTTGGTTCAATGCCCAAAGTTTTGTTGCTTTGGTTTTTAGCCTCGCTTCTACCTTTTTCCAGTCCATGCCTTTGTGGCGATGCTTATTTTCTTCAAAACGCGCCTTGAGCACAGCCAGCAATTCTTCACGCTGCTTAGAGGATAATAATTTCTTGTCAGACATATGCTTCATCGTTTAAGTTCCGTCTTACTATATCAGATAATCCCACGAAGCGGCACCGGGATTTGTATCTTACATTCTGCATATGCATCTATACCTAAAACATGAAGAAGATTATGACGTTGCCTAGATCTAGATACAGATGTAGATCTTAGACGCTAGATTACAAAAACCGCTCTTTGAGCGGTTTTTGTGGTGAGCCTTTTCGAGATGCGACCAAAATATTTCCTTGCCCAGTAAGGCCTTTGGGCTTCTATCCTTGTTTATCTACTCGACCCTTCTCGAGAGAGCTATTTTTAGTGAAAAGATGTGGGTTATTTCGTCTATCTACTTCAAGCAATAATTCAAAGAATCCAATTAGATTTTCTCTCTCTTCATAAGTCCAGTTTTTCATGTTCAACTTATCATCCTCTCTCATAAATAGTGACAAAAGTGACACGGATTAGAGATGAAAAGTAACGGGCTGTCGTCACTTTTGCTTTTTTAAGTGCTTCAAAACTCAATTTTTTCCTTAAGATCCTTTGAATCAAAAACAAGTGCTATCTCCCCGCGGGTTTTACGACTTGTCCAATATTCTCCTTCAAGAAATCTATTTGGTTTTGAGATAATCTTTAGTATAGAGGCCCCATCATGAATTGCACTTCTATCTCTGATCGTCGCTTTAGGTCTATTAGTATAATTATATGTTAAATAGAGGTCTTCGCTATTAGGAGCGGCGTTGATATTTGCGGTGGTACTGTAACTTGAGGATTCTCGTGTCATCATGGTGCATTGAATACTCGAAAAGGTTTGTCGGATAACTAAAAGCACAGGTATTGGATCAATACCCTTACCAGTTTCAGGGTTTATCCAGTCACTTTTAAGTTCGCCTCGCCAGGTTCCTTGAAGATCTGGTATTTTTATCAACCAACCTTGTAAAAACTTCAAACGCCAGAGCCATTTTACAAAGATAATTCCTAAGAGTGCGTAGGCTGAAATTGCTTGTGGGATTAATTTAACTGCCGTCCAAAAATCAAAAACAGAATACGTTTTAGTAACGAGAATGGTAATGCTCCAAATGACAAGAAAAGCGAGAATTTGAACATATACCCTAACCGTGGCATTTACCTTATCCATGTGTTTATTTAAATCCAATATAGTCCCATGACTTAGCAAAAAAAGCGTGAGCCCTTTCTCTTGTACAGGGCTGGTGAGTTCCGTAAATTAGTTTAATATTGTTGACTTCTCGCAGATCAGCGTGATTTCCGTTTGGCAATGTCTCGTTATGACAATGCGCAAGCACAGCGCGAACATCCGCAGAGTAGGTGTCCCTATTGAAATGATCATCAGGTGCTCCCCACACCATGCTTTGGATCAAAAATGAGGGAATATCTCTTGCTTCAATAATATCTTCCTCTTGCATCCTGTTTCTTAGTCTTTTTAAAATTCTTGTTACTTTGCGATATCTTTGTCCTGTTACAGTGTGTTTGTTTTTGCAGTTTTCGTAGACTTGGTGTGGCCAGTTTATAATCTTTGTGCCGTCATCAGCTAAGAAGCAAATACCCTCAGGATCGTGCCATTTGAAACCTGTATCGTAATAATACCTATACGCAAAAGCAGGAACGACATCGGCATCGACTCTGTACGTGTTTGAGTGGATATCAAAAGCTTTATTACCGCGATCGACACTTTCCTTGCCAAAATAATCTTCGAGCGCTCTTTGAACCAAGTTCTTGAAAGCTGAAAAAGTAATAGTTCCACCTATATTCCCGTAATGTTCCTTTGTCTTACCAATAGGATATCTGGGAAAAAAAGTCGAATTTAAACAAACACAAATATCAACATCACTATCGTTCCTTACATTCGTTTTTGATTTATAAGAACCTTGAGGTATGAATGATATATCCATGCACGACAATTGAGAATTTGCTTCAATGGCTTTTCTTATGGCCGTCTCCGCATTTTCCATCTTTTGTTGCTCCGTTGTACTTGGAGCAGCCCCCCAAGATTTAAAAGTATCTTCCCAGGTCATATTAGTGCTTCTTATCTTTTGGTGGGTTTGGGTCTTTTCCGTAACTGTCCTGATCTCTTATCTTACCGTCTTTATTATGAATGACATGCTCAGCCTGAGCTTTTTTGGCTTCACGAACAGACTTTTGCATAGCTGTTGCCTTTGTTCGAGAGCTTGCCAGGGACTTCTTTTGTCCTTCTTTTTTTGTTTCCCACATTTTTCTACTTGTGTTGTACACAGTGTGTATATTTTTCTTTGGCATATATTTACTCACATAAATCCCCGGGAAGTACCGCAGTAACAACACCTTGGATCATGCAATCATCAGTTAATATTATAGGTTTATGTTCTTTGTTTTTTGATTTTGGTTTCAATATTACGGCGTCTTTTGCTTTCTCAAAGACTTTCACGGTAGCTTCATCGTTGATAAGAGCGACTACTTTTTCACCGTCGTTAGCGGTTGGCTGTTGTCGAACAAGGAGAAGGTCGCCAGGATTAATTCCAGCATCATTCATTGAATCACCAATCGCGCGAAGCAGAAAATATTTGCTACCACTTTTCGCCATAGCTGTGGAGACAGGAATATAGTCCTGAATGTTCTCTTCTGCTAGCACCGGCATTCCGCATGAAACAGCTCCTACGAGAGGAACATCAACGGTGCTAATAGAATTTCCCTTAGGTGGTGCCGTTAAAACAAAATCTCTCCCGACCTTTTTTATGAGACCGGCATCTATTAGACGATTGACAACAAGGCTTGCTGAACGGGGAGATTTACCGCCTGTAACCTCATTAATTTCCCGTAATGTGGGGCTTTGATCGCCATGGATGAGCTTATTGCGGATAAGGGCAAACGCCCGTTTATCTTTTTCTTTGAGATCTTTTATCATAGTATAAAGAGTATAAATCATTTTATACAAAAAAGCAAGCAAATGTATGAGCTAGCACAAGGCCTTTACACTCCCAACGGGTGCATATATACTTACCTCACAAATCAATACTCCTCGCAGGGAAATACCCGTGAGTGTGTCCAGTCAACTGGACCATTCGCGGGTATTTTTTTATTAACAATTAAGTACATAAAAATATGTCTAAGCCGACAATCGTATGGCGTCCAGAGAAACGCAAGGTTTCTGACCTAAAACTCTGGAAAAACAATCCGAGAAAGATAAGTAAAGCTTCTTTTCTCAAATTGAAGGAAAGAATTAGTGAGCGAGGGTTTCATGACGTTTTGAAAGTTGATACGGAAGGAGTAATTCTTTCTGGAAATCAACGTAAAAAAGCTCTCAAAGATTTAGGGATACAGAGGTTACAGTTCTTGTCCCTGATCGAGCTCTTACCGCAGAGGAAAAAGACAAGATTTCGCTAGAGAGCAACCATAATGACGGGACTTGGGATTATGAGCTTCTAAAGCTTTTTGAGATGGAAACCTTAGTTGATGTTGGTTTCGAGCCTGTGGAGCTGGCAAGCCATTGGAATGAGAACTCCGAGGTTAACGACGATGATTTTGAGATCGAAAAGGAGTTGAAAAAGATAAAGGAGCCGCTAACTCAACTTGGTGATCTGGTTATCATGGGTGAACACAGACTGATATGCGGTGATTCAACTGATCCTACTGTGGTGAAGAAATTATTCGAGGAGAAATCGGCTTCAATGATATACAGCGACCCTGTCTATAACATACAAATCGATTACAACGCTGGCATTGGTGGTAAAAAAAGCTATGGCGGATCAGTTCAAGATAACAGAAGTGAGGCTGATTACCGTAAACTTATTAAAAAAAGCATGGAAACAGCACTTTTGGTCAGTAAGCAGAATGCGCATATCTTCTACTGGTGCGATCAAAAATATATTTGGTTGATACAAACTCTCTATCAAGAACTAGGCATTGATAATAAGCGCGTTTGTTTGTGGATTAAAAATGGCCATAATCCTACCCCTGGCGTAGCCTTCAATAAATGTTATGAACCATGCGTTTATGGCACAAGAGGCAAACCCTCTATTGCTAAAAACATGACTAATTTAACGGAGGTGCTGAACAAAGATATATCTACAGGGAATGCCATGCTGGAAGAAATCAGCGACATTTGGAGTGTAAAGAGGCTTGCAGGCCAAGACTACGAGCATGCGACCTCCAAGCCCCCACAGCTTCATCAAAAAGCGATATTACGCTGTACCAAGCCGGGAGAAATAATCTTGGACAGCTTTTCCGGCTCAGGAAGCACCCTTATTGCTTGCGAGCAGCTTAAGCGACGAGTATATGGAATAGAGCTGGAACCAGTTTTCTGTGACTTGATCATCAGACGTTGGGAGCGTTTAACTGGGGGCAAAGCCACTATCATAAAAGGAGATGAAAAAGCCGCGATTAGCTAAAAAATTTATCGAAGAACTGAAGCTGGTCCCAATTGTTTCGGCTGCGTGTGAAAAAGTTGGCATAGCCAGAAACTCTGTTTATCGTTGGCGCAAAGAAGATCCAGAGTTTAAGAAACAAATGGACGAAGCATTGGATATGGGGGCAGAATCAGTAAGCGACTTGGCTGAGAGCAAGCTGATAAACAACATTAAAACAGGAAGTATGCGAGCGATCGAATATTGGTTGAATAATAATAAGAAGAAATACGTTAAACCGAGACCAAAGAACTTCTTTGAGACCCTAAATACAAATATGAAAGTGAATAGAATAGAATTTGTTAATTTTTCAGAAGAAAAAACCAAGAAACGCCCACGTAAACACCGGGACGATTAGGCAATAATGGGGCTATTCTGCATAGACTTAGCAGATGTATTGGTATCTGTCATTAATAAATACATGACAGAAGCTCAACCCAACCTAAAATATTGTTTATACGCTCGTAAATCCACCGAGGGCGATGAAAAGCAGGCATTATCCATTGATTCTCAAATCAAGGAGATGACGCAAATTGCGGAACGAGAAAATCTTTTGGTGTCTGAAATTCGTAGAGAATCCCACTCGGCTAAAGAATCTGGGACAAGACCTGTTTTTGAAGAACTGGTAAAAGATATTGATTCAGGAATTTTTGATGGAGTTATCACCTGGGCTCCAGATCGTTTAAGCCGAAACGCTGGCGATCTGGGGAAACTGGTCGATCGAATGGATCAAAAAAAATTGATTCAGATAAAAACATTTGGCCAGACATTCACCAATTCGCCAAGTGATAAATTCTTGCTGATGATTCTTTGTAGCCAAGCAAAGCTTGAAAATGATAACAAGAGTATCAATGTTAAACGAGGTATGAGAACACGCTGTGAAATGGGGTTATGGCCGGCTCAGCCACCAACAGGCTACAGAAAAGTGAATGATAGAACCGCCAAATGTGAAGTTGAACTGGATCCTGAACGAGCGGAGATAATACGACAGATATTTGAAAAAATCGCTTATGAAAAATGGAGTGTCTCACGAGTTCATAAATGGCTTAAATACGAGCTTGATTTTAAAACACATCGAGGTTTTCATTTGAGCCTAGGTAATGTTTTTAAGATTATTGATAATACGTTTTATTACGGTCGGTTTGAATTCCCTCAAGGAAGTGGAGCTTGGTATGACGGGAAACACAAGCCAATAATAACCAAAGAATTGTTCGATGAAACACGCAAATCAATAAAATCACAGGTGATTAAATCACAGGGGAAAGAATTTGCATTTACACGTCTTATGACGTGTGGTGAATGTGGATCTGGCATTACAGCGGATGAGAAGTTTAAGAAGATAAAAGCAGGAGGAGTGAATCGCCATGTCTACTACAGATGTACCAAATCCAAAGATAGGCATTGCAAAAATTCAGCTCTCAACGAAACAGAACTAGTTGAAGCATTGTTAAAGATGGTCGACACCATCAGCCTTGATAGGGTGAAATTGACCGCCAAACTAGACAGCGAGATTCAAAAGTTTAAAAAGCTCCAAGCGATGTTCTTGGGCAAGAAAAAGACCGAAAAGATTGAACCGATAGATCTCAAAGACTACGCCAAGTTTGTGCTGCGAGACGGAAGTGTTTTAGAGCAAAGATCGGTATTGGAGTGCGTGAGTAGTGAGTTAGTTTTGAAGAATGGGAAGGTTTTGACTCAGTAATTTGTGGTTATCTATACATAACTCAGTCAAAAATTATTACGAAACAAAAAGCCTAAATGAAAGCTCCCAGAGCACGACTAAAGAGTCGTTTTTGATGTAATTGTTTTCTTTGCAAATTTTTCAAGAATCGCTGAGCTTGGATGATTTGCGAGAGATACAAGCTTGTTCGCAAGAGCTACTGGGAAAAGCGAATTGTCGTACATATCACAACGTAATTTCTGGATGTTAGCGAGGATGACGTCCAAATTATGAAAGTCACTTTTCTTGGGAGCTAAAACGACTTCGGCGTTCTTGGTAGGCATAGTTACTACATATATTTTCCCGTCTGTTGACTTAAAAATCATTTTTCCGGAGTAGTAAGAACTTCGGGCGTATGGGGCTGTGTTATCAACCTTACCGGGCAAAATGTATTTATAGATATAAGCGTTGTCCAAAAGCAAGACAGTCCCTGGCATTAATTTTCTTCCGATTTCATCTGCATGCTCTACGAAAGGTCCGCTTTTCTCTAAACCAGCAAGAAAAAGATTGTGCTTTTCAGAAAGAAAGGTGGTCAATTTCCTCAATGGCTTTTGCATGTTTGCTGTCTGACCAAAGAATGCAAGTGGTCCGTCTTTTATAAAAAGTGTTTCGCTCAGAATCGAAGGTTTGGTCTCTAATATTGCTTTAATCAAATAGACGATAATGATCTGCTCGATCAGTACATTCACGTACCCCAAGACTCCACCGGCACCAAGCTCGTCATCGATAGCCTCATGCAGGCGGAAAATATCAGTAATAAATATCTCCCCCTTGCAGTGTGGACACTGGTACGAAAAGTTAGTCTTTTTTATTTTTGTACCTAGAAGAATATCACTTGCGCCACAATTAGGGCAGGTAGAAAGATTGTACCCATCAATTGGAGTATCAAATTCCTGAAAGATGAGCCAGCGCAGTGTCTCTGCGAAAGTCTCGCCACTCAACCCTTTCATAAAGAAATCAAACAGTGACTTTCGGAATGATTCTTTGAAAGAGGCCGCATCCTTCAAGAGAATGTTTTTTGTTGGCAAAGCCAATTTGTACCTTTCGATAGTGTTGAGCTTTGCCATGTCCTCCGGATCGATGAACGCCTTTTTTGATATTGCTTCAAGGTCTTCCGTCTTGAAAAATAGTGCGCCAAATTGAAAGAACGTGAGTGTGGACGATGGAAAATCTTTCCTTACGAACACTTCGGATCGACCACCATCAATAGCAATAATATGTTTTATTGGGTTTTCTGGTGCCCCCAGATCGAATTGGAGGTTAGTCGGCACGTCAACCTCTTCCGCCGTTTTTGGCAGATTGCATTTATCCAAAAACTCCGAAACTTCCGGATCACGAATAATGTACCCGTGTGAGGATTTGCTGGCGTATTCATTTGGTCGTCGACCGTCTCGGCTTGAGTAAGACATAGCGGCTATTTCTTCGCTGTAAATCGGTCGATCTGAACAGGTACTACAAACGGATTAGAGTATGTTTTCATACGAACAAAACCCTTGTCTGTGTTGGGGCTGAATCGGGTAAGCCCGGTAGTGAAGTCAGTAAAGTCGTAATACTTTTTGAGTTCCTTTAACTCATCCTCGTTGTTAAGGTGAGCAATAAACCAATTCTGGGTGTTTTTGAGGATGTTGGAGCTGATAGAACTAACTTCTTGTGTAGCGTAGACGATACCGAGATGAAGTTTTGCCCCCTCTTTTGCCAAGCGGTTATATATTTTACTGAGATCTTTATCTGTCTGCTTTGGGAAAAGATTGTGAGCTTCTTCGAAGTACATCTGAATAAAATTATTGCTTTTTGCTGCAATGAAATTATTCATCGCATCAGCAAATATTCTCTGGCAGATTTTCTCCGAGTAGAGCTGAATTATTTCTGGATTACCCTGCGATAGATCAGCGATCACAATTTTACCTTGCCTCAAGGTCTCTAGAATTTCAATTGCGTAGGGCTTGTCGACACTTTCTGTATGCAAATTCAGTGCAGGCTTAAACACCCTAAATCCGCTACAGTCTGCGCCTTTACCAGAGCCGGGACTACGCTTGCGTGTGAGCATCACGAGCAGGGCTTTAAGGTCTTCATCGGCCCATTCTCGACCCTCATGTTTCTTTTTATAATTCTCGAAAAAGTCATTCTCTCCGGTGGCCTCCCACACTGCTGTGAACCAGTTCACAGCTTGATCGTATGAGATTCCCTTTGATGGGTCAATTCCACTTGCTAAAGCATTGAGAGTCGCTTCTCCGGAGAATTTGATAGTTGTGTCCTTATGCTTAAAGCCAGCTTGGTGCAAACAACACTTGTACGCCGCAACTCGTCGCGCATGCCTTACCTTAAAGCTCGGATCGTCTTCCAGTTCTTGTGGAACGGTCAGCTCGATGGAGCGAAAGTTAGAAACGAAACGTGCGTCGTCCATAGCTAACAGCGAGCACAGCAACTCAAAGCCAGCATCAATGTCGTCAAAAAAGTTTGTCTTCATGACCTTGAATCCTGGCTTTTCTAGTAAGCTGTAACGAACAACATCGTCTTTATACATCTCGAAGATCGCCGTACCATCGTCCTGTAGGTTTGCATTTGCATATTCTCCGTTGATGTCGAAGATGATTTGGCCTATTGATTCTTTGGTCAAGCCAGACTTCGTAAAAGGTTCGGTGCTCGCATCTGTGCCATTTTTCCTCTTTGCTTTTTGGCTGATTTCAACCGTTGCTTCAATGATTTTCTTTACCGTGTTCGACTTACCTGTACGAGTCATACCGAAGAGAGCGGTTCGCTTGCCGATAAAGTCTTTAGGGCTGATGTAAACGGGTACCTTTTCGATATCGTCCTGAAAACGTAAACTTGAACTGTATCGAACATTCCCGATCTTCACATCACTCACACCTCCTGCTACTTCGTTCAAGTCCTTATAGTTCACAATTTGTTCTAGAACTTTGCCCGACGGCTTGTAGACAGTGTAATTATGAGCACTATAGAAGTTTTCGAGATCTGCACCAAAAACTACAGTCCCAGACTTATCTTTGTAGAAGGTCCCAAGGATGCGACACTCCAATCCTGAGAAGCTGAAGTGGTAACGAGTAAAGTCATCAAGCTGGCTACCTTTAACGTCTGCTGTTTTAAGATTGTCTTTGTAGTATTCGATCATTGAACTAGTCACGTCGCTGTCAGTAGGTAAACCTTTGGGTCCAAGTGCTCGCAAAAGCAGAGCTTCAGAGATACCCTCATCGTTCTCATAAAAAGCAAGTAGGAATGCACCTTGCGGTATCCCACCGACTTTCATTTTCCAAGCGTCCGGTACAAGGACGCATGCTTTTTCGTAGTCCAAATAGAAAGGACGTCCAATAAGAGCACCGGGGTCTTTTGCCGCAGTAAGGATGTCAACGGAAGCTAGATTCTTGATGACTGATTTTGTGCTCATATCTTCTTAATAGTTAATTTCTTGGTAAGTTTTGGTTCTTTGAACCTGATGATCGACTGCTTACCATAATCTTTGTCGATCTCCACTGACAGCCATTTTCTTTTTAACTTTTCTGCACAATAGCCGGTGGTATTTGTCCCGGCAAATGGATCAAAGACTATGTCGCCGGGTTCGGTCAGAAATTCAATAAAAAAGTTTGCAAGTGACGTCGGCATTCGTGCCGGGTGTATGGGTATGTTTTTCTTACGGCATTGCGTTGAGAAAAAATCATTGGAATTTGTGTTTGCAAAACTAAACATATTTGTCGGGAGGCGCAAGTCCCTCTCTTCGTCCATCTGTTCAAGCTCGAGGACATTGTGCATGATGCTCCCTTTGTTATTCGTAAGAAAACCTTTCTCGCTGATGCTGTGTTGCGATGGTCTCTTGCCGGAGTTATAACTCTTGCGCTTGAGAAGCTGGAGCATGCTCTTGCTGTACGGTCTGAGAACTCGACGATTGTCTGCCTTAGGAAAGTCTGATTTTGCCATCCACCATACATGTGTGTAGCTATCGATCGTGCGTATCCGATTGACTGTAACCCATTGAGCTGGCGACGGGAGGCGTGAGGGGTTGTAGCAAATGAACTCCTGACATAAACGCAGGTCAGCTTTAGGATTACTCACGAAAGCCATCAATGACTCAAGGGATAGTAGTGCCTGTATTGGACGCTTAGGTTCCCATGCATTTCCCATCTCTACAACGATAGAACCGTCCTTTTTCAATAACTTCGCAAATAGAGGTGCAAGATCAGACAACCACTTTTTATATTCCTTTCCGAGTTTATTCCCATACTTCTTCTTGGCATTCAAAGGAAATGGCGGAGAAAATAAAACTAGCTGGATCTTATTTTTGTATTGATCCAGTTCACCTTTCTCAATAAGAGCTTTGGAATCACCCAAAACGTATTTTCCTAAACTTGTTTGATATAAAATCTTCTTCATGTGTTATTTGATCAATTTCTCAATTTGCACGTCAAGCGCCTTTGCAAGTTTAGTAATAGTTGAGAGTGTCGGGTTAGTTTTCCCATTTTCAATATTGCTAACAAAAGATCGATCGACATCTAAAATTTCCGCAAGCTTGCTCTGTGTGATGTTTTTCTCTGACCGTATTCTTTTAAGATTTTCCCCTAATTTTTGGGCATCTTGTTGCATAGTCATATGAAAACAGTATAGCAAGCTTTGTTGTATTTTACTACAACAAAAAGAAACTACTTTCGTAGTCCTTTTTGGATTCGGCACCGACCCTTCTCGAGTGCTCGAACTAGTTTCTTTTTGGTGACCCCACGGGGAATCGAACCCCGGTTTCCAGGATGAGAACCTGGCGTCCTAGCCGCTAGACGATGGGGCCTCGCTGTCGCGAAGACCTTTCAGACTTTTCAGATTTACCAGACTCTCAGACAAATGCTGGCGGTCTTACTTCCCACTCCTTGATAAGGAGGGGGCCAGGGGGTGGTCTTCATAAAACAAAGCGCAGCGGGTGCTACGCAAAGAGAGTAAACCACAATCTTGACTATTTTTCAAGAAAAATTGCCATTTTCCTTGACAAAAGCTCGTTTTCGTGATACATTAGCGTGGTTATCCGAAGTGGAAAATCATGGTTATCAGAGGTGCTGCCTCCCCCCTCACCATTCTTTTCAACAAGCTTGAGAGGAGCGGTGTGGGTGAATCCCTCTTAAGCAATGGGAGGTATCTTGCAGAAGAACATGAACATTCTCGCCATCAAGTGCGAGGTGCTTCTCGACGAAGAGCTCCTGAGCCGGAAATTCCACCGGAGCGAGGAACTCGACATCCACTACAAGGAAGGCATCCTGATCCTTCGTTCTCACCGCCAAGGCGGAAGCACGATCCACGACTACCGAAGCGCGATCTACGCACTTGGTGTCGAGGATCAGCTGTACACGTCCGGTGTGACCGCCATCTTCGCGAAGTACGCGTGGAGGGAATTCCTCATCGAGGAGTTCTTCTGCGATCCGCAGGGCACCGGCGAATTCTTCAGCCGGCAGCTGGCTGAGCTTGAGTCTCGCCAGGATGCCTACGAGAGCATTCAGGAGGAGATCTCCGGAATCCACCCGCGGCTCACACTCGGCACCGGCCAGGCCATCAACTACGGCTCGAAGATGGTTCCGGTATGGAGTCATGAGCCGAGCTGGTTTGAGCCGTTCGAGATGAGATCGACCTTTGCCGGCTGGCAAAGCCTGAGCCATCTCGACTAGAAGCGCGGGGATGCCTCACAGCTTCCCCCGCCACACGCACCGCAAGGCGACCGTATCCCCCTCCAGAGGCGGGCAAGCGGTCCCTGCGGTGCGTTCTTGTTTTTAAGGCCCTGCCTAAAAATTCACAGGATCACCGATCTGGTAGTCCAGGAAAAATACTTCGGGAATATCATCCACCTGCTTTGCCCAATTTGCCCCATACAGGTTTTCTGCCGTTTCCGGAGAAGTTACCCAGCGCAATAATCCCCCATGGCCGACTGCGTACACCTTCGGATCGGTCTGGATTTTGACCAGACGCACGCCGGGCTTATACGTCACATTTTTACCAAGCGGAATAGCCGCGAGCTGCTCATCGCTGATTGTGATCACCTCGTCGAAGTTTTTATACCAGCTGAAATAGATCGCCTGGTTGGGGAATACATAGCGGCGTCCATCCGCTCCGCAATAATAGACCGAATCGGAGGAAAGCGATTTAATCAACGTATTTGACTGGCAATGCGTAAGTCCCGGCGCTTGCGTGATTTGCAAATCCATATTGATGGTCTGGCTCAATTCCCTTTCCACTTCTGGATTGTAGCTTGCCGCGCCCACGGCATTGAGCAGACTGAAATAAGGATTGACGCGGTTGCCTTCTTCATCCTCGATTTCAAAATGCAAATGCGACGCAATACTTTCGGCATTGCCGCTGTCTCCTACCCAGCCGATATGCTGCCCCTTCTCCACGCAGTCCCCGCGAGAAAGTCCGGGAGCATACGCGTTTTCAGGACCTCCGCTCCCATCGTCCGTTCCAGGCGTATCGTTATTGAGATGCAAATACGCATATGAGTAGCCGTCCACGCCGCGGATATAGATGGCATACCCCCATGAAGGTTCGGGAATCGGCATATAGCTGATGCACCCTGCCTGCGCGGCGAGAACCTTCGTCATTTTTTCAGCCAGAATATCCGTGGCTTCATGCGTATGCCCCGCGCGGGGATGATCAAAGTCATTTTGAAAACTGTGCGGACCGTCTACCGGAAATACGATATCAAGGACCAGCTCGCTTTGCGCGGATACCGGTTGTATCAGGCAAGCCGCCAGGATTAATGTCAAAACCATTGAAACATGTTTGGCCATAGGAGTTGGATTAGGGCTATGACAATTTTAGCATGCAAAGGTAGCAATCCAGTTATTTGAGCATTTCTGTCAAAACAGCTAAAACCATGCCTGTTTTTCAGAGCTTTGTTGTCAAAAATTTACGACAAAAAAGCTGTGCAGTTGACTCTTTTCTCAACGTTCAGTATATTGATAAATCCGCTTTGCGGAAGGAAGGTGATCTTTCATGATGACGACGTCCCCCGCCCCTCGAACCTTCACCTTGAGCAACGAGGGGTTCCCCGAGACCTACGACATCTACTACAAGAGCTCGACGGACGCGCAGAGGGGGCTCAAGGAGCTCCTTCGCAGGGGCAGGGCCAACCGGTCGCCCTTCATCCACCCCGCCGACTACTTCATCGGCATCGTGTGGCGCGCGCTCTGCCGCAAGAAGAAGTGGCGCACCGACGAGGTCACGGACGAGCGCCTCCGCAAGCTCGACGCGATCTGCGCCCGCGCCCTCAACCGGCTCGGCCGCGAGTGGTCCCGCCAGAACGAGATCAAGCGGAAGCCCTTCATCAAGGACCTGCTCAAGCAGGCCGCCTAGCTCCCAAGCCGAGAGCTGCAAAGCGAAAGCCCCCTACGGACCGAGAGGTTTGCAGGGGGCTTTAGCGTTATAGAAGTTTGTATCAGACTTATCTGACGAGCAAATCATCTTTCGCCTGCAAAGGGAAGGCCATCAACTCTTTGACAATAGACTCAAGCTTTTGCTCTTTGGCACCTTTTACCACCACCAGATCGCCCTGTTTGAGTTCATGCTGAATAAATTTCCCCGCTTCATGCGGATCGGTGAAATGGAAAACCGCCTGTTCATTCATTCCATTTTCAATCGCGCTTTGCAATGTTTCAAGCACGCGTTCGCCAATGCCCACAACAGCGTCATATCCTGCTTTTGCGAGCCGTTCGCCAATGCTGAAATGTTGCTCGCTTGTTTGCTCTCCCTGATGCAGCAAATCGCCTACCACCGCAATGCGGCGATGCCCTTTCTGCAAAGGAACGGTGCCGCCTGCCGCAAAGATCGAAAGCGCGCTTTCCACTTCCATATCATAGGAATCATCCACCAGCAGCGTTTTCTTGATGCCGGCAATAAGCTTGGCACGGCCGGGCAGTGCCCGCATTTCTTTGAGAATGGCAAGCCCGTCAATCTGATTTAATTCAAGCAGACGAAGCAGCTCAAGGACAGCAAGATGCGCGCAGATATAGGCATCGCCGATCCCACCCAGAACGCGCATAGGCAATGTGCTTCCGCCATTCTTTGCTTTGAACAATATCCCCTGAATGCGATGATCGTTGGTGATCGCCGCGTCTTCAGGAAGCTTGAATTCAGGCGAAACCGCCGTCAGCTCAGCGTCCTGATCACCAAGACTGAAACCATGCAGGCGTTCTCCACCCATTTCGCGCAAAGCCTCCTCTAACCCGGTAATATCCGCATTGAAGATGATCGTTGTTTCCTTAGCGCGCTTTTTGTTCAAATAGCAATTTCTCTGCAAGTACTTATCCAAACCGCCTGCCGCGGCAATATCATCCCTCGTAATGTATGGTATGACCAGATAACGCCGCTCATAACTGTCGAGCAGCTCTCTGCGTGCTTCAGAATCAGGGTGAAACTCAAAGAGATGTAGATCAAAAGAACGCCCAAAACCCATGGAAGCGAAGAGCGCCCTCAATTTTCCTCCGTGGACATCTGCCACAACGGACCGAAGATTGGTCTGCACTTCCGCATAGGCCACGGAAAGATCAAGCTTTGTGAGAACCTGTTCGGAGATTTTGGCAAATAAGGTTTTACCAAGACTCCCGCAAACAAGAACAAGTTTCGGCTGCTGTTTTGCTATAAGTCGTTTTGCAATCATAAGCGTCAATAATCAGGAGTAATGGCGTAATAATTCAGAAGAAATTCCGCGATATCGGAAAAGAGCGGAGCTGCGGTTGATGCGGAATAAGGGGCGCTTGTCGGCTTTTCAAGCCGGATGAAGATGACGAATTTTGGATCATCAGCCGGTGCAAAGCCCACAAAGGAATGATTTGTTGCGTCTTCAAGGTATTTTCCTCCCGGTCCCGCGATCTGGGCGGTTCCTGTTTTACCCGCAACATAGTATCCATCAACATCGGCAAGCCCCGCATGGCCATTCGTCACGACCGAGGTCAGCATGCCGGTCATCAGCACCGATGCCCTGGTTGAAAGCACCTGCCGCACCTGCTGCGGAGAACGTTTTTCAACTTTCCCGTCCGCATGGCGGATTTCTTCGACAATATACGGCTTCATCAGCTTGCCTCCGTTGGCGATCGCCCCATAAGCGGCTGCCATCTGCAAAGGCGTTACCGTGATCCCCTGGCCGAATGAAGCTGTTGCCTGATAAATCTCCGCGCGACTATAAATGGGTTTGATATTCCCCGCCACCTCCGTCTGCAATTCGATGCCGGTTGGCTCCCCGAATCCGAATCGTTCCAGATAACCGCGAAAGCGCTCCTGGCCGATCAGCCTGGCTACATGGATCATTCCCGTATTGATGGAATTTTCCAGAACGCCGACCATGGTCTGCTCGCCATACACCTTGTCATCCGCATTGCGAATGGTAAAATCGTCGATTTCTACCGCCCCGGGATCAACATAGGTGGTGTCGGGAGTAACATACTCCAAATCCACCGCCGCCGCCATCACAATCGGTTTAAAGACCGAACCGGGCTCATAGGCTTCAAAAATCGCTTTGTTATTGTAAACGGCCGCACTTTCAACGTCGTAGTAGTAATTCAGGTTGAAATCCGGGGCAGAACACATGCTGAGAATCTTTCCTGTTTCCGGTTCAAGAACGATGGCGGCGCCCCCTGCGGCTCCATGCCGCTCAACCGCTTCGTTCAGCTTCTGACAAACGACATATTGAGCGGTATGATCCATGGTCAAGACGATATTCGCTCCATCCTGCGCCTGAATAACATCTTTGTTCGAAAGGACAATCCAGCGCCCGGCCACGTCTTTTTCGCTTGAGAAAAACCCAGGAATACCGGAGAGGATATTATTGAAATATCCTTCAATGCCGTAAAAACCGGTTGGTTCTTCATCTTTCATCCCCAAAAAGCCGATGACATGGCTGCTGATATTGTCATCAACATAATAGCGATGCATCTCCTCTACGGCATGAATCCCCGCCAGATTCAATTCCTTAATCTTCTCAAAACGCTCTTTGCTGACCTTTTTCTCAATTGGCTCGTACGGGTCATCCTTTTTTGAAAAGAGCTCAATCATCCGTTCCTTTGTCAGTTTCACATAAGGAGCAAGCTGTTCAGCCGTTTTTTCAGGATCCGTAATCTGCTTTGGGACGGAATACAATTGCACATAGGCTTTGTCCGTTGCCACAGGGATCAACTGATCGGACTGCGCGTCCCGCATCAGGATATCTCCCCGCTTTGCCTGTAAAATAGCCTGGATCTCATGCTGATCGGAAGCAAGAGCCGCGTAAAAAGGATGGTCAACCACCTGTAGCGTAAACAAACGGGCAATGATCAAAAGCGATATCGCGCAGAGAACGAGGATAAGAGCGTACATGCGGTCAAAATGCTCTTCAGAAAAATAATTACGCACAGCACCAGCCAACCGAGTCGTGTATATTTTGGCGAAAAGCTGTGTTTTGTTTAACGATCGCTTGAGCATAATGTGAAAAAAGAAGGCGGCAACCAGCCGCCTTCGCTCCCAACTTGTGAACGCGATTTACCGCGCGGCAAAGGCGGAAGCAGCTGTGCTTAAAAAGGCATCTGGTTTTGACTGTACAAGGTTATGTTCCGGCAACTGCGCCAAAATGCGCTCCACAGACTGAAGCTCAATCGCTTCAAGCTGAAGGGCTCGCGCGCGCTTATCTAGCGTTTCTCTGCGCTGCTCAAGAGCTCTGATATCATATCCTTTTGTGGCCGTGAGGTTCATTTGAAGAACATACAATAGGCCAAGAGCGAGTGTCAAAGCGAGCAATGCGATACGACCGGCTCTCCCCTGAACAAGGGCATTGGCCATATTTGAAAATGCGGGCAAAGAAAGAGAGCGTACGTTGATCATATATTTTATTTTCGCTCCGCGGCTCGCAGCTTGGCACTGCGGGAACGGAGGTTGTTTTTGATTTCTTTTTTTGTTGGGAGCACCGGTTTTTTTGTAAGCACTTTGATCATCGATTGCTTGTCGCATCTGCAAACCGGGAAATCCGGAGGACAGACGCAGTCGATTTCCGCTTCGCGGAATGCCTGTTTGACCAGGCGGTCCTCAAGCGAATGAAACGAGATCACCACGATCCTTCCACCCTGCTTGAGAAGTCCGATCAGCTCCGGCAAGGCGGATTTGATGGTTTCAAGCTCCTGATTCACTTCGATGCGCAGCGCCTGGAAGACACACGTGGCCGGATGAATCCTGAGCGTATGCTTTCGCGGCATGATGCGGCTGATCAGATCAGCCAGCTGCCTGGTGGAATGAAAAGGAGCGATTTTGCGGTCCGTGACAATGGCCTTGGCGATAAGAGACGCGTGCTTCTCTTCGCCGTATTCGCGAAAAATACGAGCCAGTTCTTTTTGCGGATACGTGTTCACGATGTCAGCAGCCGTTTGCAAGCCGCCGCTGACGTCAAAACGCATATCAAGCGGACCATCTTCTTTAAAAGAAAACCCTCTTTCAGGCCGGTCAAACTGCAAAGAAGAAGCGCCCAGATCGAGCAGAATACCGTCGAAACCTTCAAATCCCTGTTCTTTGGCTGCTTCAAGTGCCTGAGCGTAAGAAGCATGGACCAAAGTAACTCCAGAAAATTCTTTGAGATTCTCTTTGGCAATGGCGAGAATTTCCGCGTCCCGGTCCAAGCCAAGCAAGGTTGCCTTTCCATTTGCCGTTTCAAGGATCAGCCTGCTATGACCGCCCGCTCCCGTTGTTCCGTCCAGATACATACCACCCTCTTTTGGCTGGAGGTATGCAAGGACTTCATTTGGCATGACGGGTTGATGGACGGAGTCAGACATAGCTTCTGTTAACGTGTTAACGGGTTAATGTGTTAACGGGTTTTACGTCAGTTTGTTTTTCCAAACCCGTGAACTCGTTAACCTATACCCCCAGTTCACTCAGCTGCTCGGCAATTTCATTGCTGGCAGCCTCGGTTTTGGTGCGGTAAGCCTCCCATTTCTCGGCATTCCAGAGTTCGATTCGGTTGTAAAGACCTGCGACAACAACCTTTTTCTCAATGTGGCCGTATTGGCGGAGGTATTCAGGAACAACCATTCTTCCCTGCTTATCAAGCTCTACATCCATGGCGCCAGCAAGCATCAAGCGTGAAAACGCTCGCGTATTTGACTGACTGATCGGCAAGGAAGAAAGCCGTTTGGCGAGCTCTTCCCATTCTTTGCGCGGATAAACAACCAGACACTCGTCTAGTCCCTTGGTGACCACGGCTCCTTGCTGGAGCTTTTTTCTGAATCGTGCCGGAAGGGCCATTCTTCCCTTCTCGTCGACAGAATGTTGGTATTCTCCGATAAACATACGGGACATTCCGAGGTTATCCACGGCCGAAGCCGATGTAGCGGGCATTGATTGGTTGGTTCCTCCATAGAATTCACCATAATTCCCCACCTCAAACCACTTTACACCCATTGTATGCCACCAAGTGGCACCTGTCAACACAAAAATCCTCCTATTCCGGAGGATTATTGTGGATAAAGCCAGGCTGTAGGAGGTAGGTTGTAGGCTGTTGGAAAAAATCTGAATTCTGAAATCTGGATCAGAATTCTGGATCTGAACCAAGTTCAGATCCAGAGCCAGAATTCAGGATTCAGAGTTCAGAGGTTGCCGCAAGCCTACCACCTACATCCTACTGCATAGCACCTGAATTGATATTCGGCTCGGCATAGTAGACCGGCTCTAAAGCAGTCTTATCTGAAGCCTCAAGTTCGTTGATGAGAGCTTTCAACGGTGGCAATTCATCCGCCTGCATACTCAGCAGCTTCACCCCTTTTGTTAATGCCAGCATATTGGCCACTACAACAGCTTCGCGGGATTGCGAAAAACTGCCTTTCCCCTGCCAGACAACCACGCCCTTAACGGAGTCGATATCAGGCGCGATCAAGCTGGCCAATGAAGCTTCTTGCTCAACGACGGCCCATTGCAAATCAGTATCACTATCGTTGAATCTCGCAAAACGCCCTTGATTTGCATCAAAAAGCAGATACATACTATTTGCCGCTCACGCCCAGCCGGTCAACAAGAATCAGCTTTTTGTGATTCACCAGAATATCGTAAAGGAATCTGTCCGTGATTTCTCGACGGTATTCGAATTCCTTCACCGGCATTATGGTGTAATTGATCTCCTTTTCAAGCTTTTGTTCAAATGTGGAGATCAAGGATGAAACCTCCTGGCGATCGACTTTGCCGACCATCAGAACGTCGGTTTTCGTATTGGTATTGCCGGTAAAAACCCCGGTCATAACAAGCAGCTCAAGGTTGCGGACCTTGGCCAGCTGATCCATGAGATCCTTCTCAACAACAAGATGCGATTTTGAAAAGAGAGAAAAGAGTTCGTCGTGCAGGACAAAAAATTTATTCAAGCGGTAGAACTTACGTTTGTTCAAACCTTTTGGTACCTCTTCCCACTCCTCCAGAGCCATAACAGGCATTTCCTCCACCACCTCCACAATCCCGATTTCCACGAGATTGCCCAATTCCCTGCGCACGGAATTGATTTGCGCATCCAGCTCGCGGGTCAATTCACGGACAAAATATGGACGTTCCGCATTATCGAAAAAGAGCTTGAGCAATGCCACGCGGGTTTTTGAACCAAATAGTTGAACAAGCATAGAAAATAGCCTTTTTCTTGTGAATCAATTGATTGATCACGTCTCGAGAATCAAGTATAATGACTCTACTATCATCTGTAAAGGAAACCGCCCCCACTCACTGTCCTATGACCGATCTACGGCTTCCCTTCGGACATTTTTTCAAGAAGGATCCCCGGACAAACGGGGTCAGCGACGCATGGCAGCTCGACCTGCATTTTTCAGGCCAGCCGTATAAATTTTTTTCATTGCTTATTTTTCAAAATGGTCCGGCTGACAACCCTTCCGTGATTGCCGAAGTCGGCGAACGCTGCAGGCAGATTATCAAGTATCAACAAGATCGTTTTGAAGGCCAGCGCATTACGGTTGCTCCTGACGATTTCTTTGAGCAATGCCTGCAAAAAATCAATCAGGAAATCACCGCCTTTCTGCGAGACTTTTCCGCCCCTCTGCCCGTTCATAGCTGGTCCATGATTATCGGAATGCTGACTCCTGACCAGGTTCCAAACAGAATGCAATTTCATGTCAGCCGCTTTGGCGACGTAACAGGCTGGCTGCTCAACAATGCCCAGCTTGAAACCAAAAAACTTATTAGTATCTTTGATACGTCCGACCAGCTGCAAACCCAAGGCATTCCGCAGAAGTTTTTCCGCAATATCATCAGCAGCTCTATCCCGCAAAACGACCAGATTTTCTTCTGTACACCTAATTTACTCAATTACATTTCCTTAACAGAACTCAAGCAAATTCTTTCTACCCTTTCCGTGCTTCCGGCCGGCAAGCATATTGAAAATCAGATCCATTTCCAGGGACCGGACCGCCTTGTGGCAGGCATTTCCCTGCGCCTTTCCCCCTACCCGCTCCGCAATGAGGACGTACAACGCCGCCTGGATCTTGGAGCCGAAACATCAATGGAGAATCTCAATACAACGGAGGCGCAAACGCAAAAGCTGCTTGGCAATTCCGCAGGTTTTCACTTCTCCCAGCTGCTTGGCCCCGCGGCTGACAAACTGAAAAATATCTTTCCAGATAAGCGGGTACCTAAACATGCCGGAGAGAAGTGGAACGAACATCAATCGTTGCCTAAGAAAGTACTGACCGCGGTCAAGCACACTTTCCTGATCCTTCTTCGTCTTGTGCGCGGGACGGGATCATCTCAGCGCCCAAGCACCATGGACCTGCTCTCCACAAACCAGGCTGTGACGCGCACATCAACATGGAAAAAGATGCTCCTCTCCATCTTTGACCGTATTATCCGACCGATTCGACGTTTTATTACTCCGAACCTGCTTAAATCCCCTGTTACCTACCTTGTCATCATTCTGCTGGCGGGCTCATTTACAGGTCTTTCGATCTGGCGGTCATCTGTAAAGCAGACCAAGGAAGAAAAAGAACAGGTCTCCGTAAACCTTGCTCAAATCCGGAATAGCATCAACCGAATCGATGCCCATCTGATTGTAGGCCGCGAAGCCGATGCCACGGAATTGCTTCAGACAACCCTGGCCTCTTTGACAAGCCTGCCTGAAATCGAGGAATTCGCCTCTGAACGATCCACGCTGATGGCAAGCCTTGAAGAGCAGCAGCGCAAGTTGAGAAAGGAAATCCGCCTGCAAGAAGGATCTCTTCTTGTCGACAATCTTTCCGAGCAGCTCAAAGGTCCCGCTGCAGCCATTTTCCTTGACGGTGACGCGCTGACCATTCTCTCTCAGTCTTCTACGTCCGCGCTCAGAATCAATCCTCAGACCCTTTCTGCTCAGCAGACCGATATTGCTTCAGACGCGCAAGGCATGACAAGCGCCGTGCGCATTGTTGAAGGTACCTACGCGCTGATCCAGCGCAATAATGTCACCCAGGTTGATTACGCGGCCAAGGAAGCCATCACCTCCACAGCCAATACCCAGGCTGATCTCGTGGGAGCCGCTTTCTTCAATAACCGTTTATACACAGTTGCGCCTTCACTGAACCAGATTCTGCGCTCGAATCAGCTTCCAAGCCTTTCTGTGTTCAGCAATTGGATGACGGAAGAAGCCGACCTTTCGAATGCGCGAGATATCGCCATTGACGGCAGCGTATATGTGCTTACGCCAAACAATGTCCTGCAATTCCTGCGCGGGCGGGCCGCCAATCCGCGTATTCAGCTGGCACTGGTTGATCCGCCGCTTGAAAATGCCCAGCGCCTGTTTACGTCAGCAGACACGCAGCGCTTGTACATCCTTGAACCAAACCGTCTGCTTGTCTTTAACAAAACAGGCTCGTTTATGGCGCAGTATGTCTCCGACGGCGCGTCCCCTTTTGAGGACCTGACTGTTGATCTGGTGAAGAATGCCGCCTACGTGATTACGGCTGATAAACTCTATAGAATCGAATTATAAGCAATACAAAAAGAGTCCCGCAGGGCTCTTTTTGTTTGGAAGATTTACTTGAGGGTTACTTTTCCTCCAGCTTCTTCGATGGCTTTCTTCATCGCTTCCGCGTCTTCCTTCTTCACGCCTTCCTTGATGACCTTTGGAGCGCCATCAGTGATGTCTTTCGCATCTTTAAGGCTGAGTTCAGTCATCACAGAGCGGATTGCCTTGATCACAGCGATCTTGTTCGCGCCAGCATCAGTCAATTCTACCGCGAATTCTGTCTTTTCAGCTGCCGCTTCACCTGCTCCGGCTCCGCCCATCATTGGGCCGGCCATCATGACAGGAGCGCCTGCTGCTGAAACACCGAATTTATCTTCAAGAAGTGAAACCAGTTCTGAAAGATCGAGAACAGACATCTGTTCGATCTGCTCAACAAGAGCCTTGAACTTTTCTGGTACCACCACGTCTTTCTTTTCTTCTGACATAGTTGTTTGGTTAATAGGGTGATTATGATTGTGAACGCTGGTCTTTGACCTGGCTTAGTACATTGACCAAACCACGGATATTTCCAGCGAGAACATTGACGAAACCGGAAACCGGAGCATTGATGCTGCCAACGAGACGGCCGAGGAGAACTTCTTTTGAAGGAAGTTTCGCAAGAGCCTTGACCTGGTCCACGGAAAGGAATTTCTGCCCTTCCGGGTTTTCCGTCATCACGCCGCCAAGAATAGTCATGGCCTGGTGATCTTTAGCAAATTTATCAACGATCTGAGCCGGAGCGACTTCGTCATGAAGACCAAAAACAGTTCCGATTCCGCTCTCGAACTGGCTGAGATCCACTCCTTCAATCTTGGCATTTTTCAGCGCAATGTTGATGAGAGTTTTCTTCGCCACAGCATAAGAGAGGTCGTTTTTTCGGCATTCAGTACGGAAATTGCTGATATCGGAGACCTTGAGGCCAGCGAAGCTGACAAAGACCGCTGATTTTGCCTGAGAAAACTGGTCGGTGAGCTGTTTTACGGCTTCTTCTTTTTGTAGTCTACTTTTTGCCATAGTAACTTATGTGCCTTCCAGATTTAGATGCAATTCGAGGCGCTTTCAAGGAGCGGAGTAAGGCGTACGTCTGTACGCCGTCGAGCACCGGAGAAAGCAACGAAGAAGTGCGCTAAAGATGGAAGGCAAACAAAAAACGGCTTTTATGCCGTAGAACGATCTTGGAAATCGACCTTTGAGGAGCTATCTTCTGGCCTATTGGTTAGAACAAAAGAAAGCTCCTCAGCTTTTTCCCTCGGCGGGGCCTCTGCCCTTTCGGACTGCCCGCTGTCTACGGTATGAGAATAGTAGGATAAATAAGGGAGTTTGTCAAAGGGGGCACTTAACAGCGGCCCCCCAAGTCACTGATGTTCTTCCAAGCTAACGCGCCCTCGGGAAGTTCCTCTGATTTCCCAGCTAGGTATCGTAGTAATTTGTAGATTTTTTCCTGAAAATCCCTGTCTTCTTTGAGATTTATGAATGTTGTATAAGGTTTTTCTTTTTTAACGGTTACCCCCAGAAACGCTTCTTCAAAATTGTGAACTGAAGCGACCAGTCGAACAGATTCTTTTGCTTCACCGACCACTTCCGATATGCGTTCATTAACAGTCCACGCAGGACTTGTAATTTCAACCTCACCTCTTTGCACTGTTTTGTTGTCCGCGTCATGCAAGATCGCATATCCTGTGCCAAAGTGATTGAGGATTTTTGCCAGAGAAACTATCGTTGATTTCCCCCTGGCACGGACTATTTGCAAGTCAGAAAACTCTTCTGGATACAATGAACGGATATAGTTGAAAGCAGTGTATTCAGTATCCCCTTCTACAATAACGGTTCTTCCACCAAAGAAAAATTCAGCTACATAGGGGTCAAATAAATTGAGAAGCTTCATGTTTTCTTTGTCATCAGCATCAAAGTTTACAGAATCTGGTCGAAAAATCGTGGTTCCAGTTACCACGCCCGCCGGACTTCTATCAACACGCACAATACTAGTGTGATCACGAGACAAATCAATAAATGCTGGAGAATGGGTCGTGACAAGTACTTGCCAATTGCCTGCACCTGGCAGCTCATATAAAACCCGACAAGCTTCTCTAATTGCATTCGGATGCAAGCAAATCTCTGGTTCATCAAGCAGCAAAACATGAGGCCTTCCTTCCTTGCTCTTATGTTCTGAAATGATTTTTAAGGCGTTCCACAGAAGAGTCCTTCTCGCACCACTTCCCTGCTTATCAATAGTCGAACAATATTGACCACTTGGCCCCATCTTTAATGTTGTGTTGCCCTCCCAGAGTCTAAGTGCTTTTTCTAACCCCCCCTCAGGATTTGCATCGAACTTAACTTCATAACCAGGGAATATTGCGCCAATCGAACTTGCTAAAGATTGTTCGATAGCCTCAACTTCCTGCTTTGATTCCTCGATGATCTTCATTCGGAGTTTTTTAACCTCGGGTAATAGGTCTTGCCTAAAAGAGTCTTTGCTCTCGAGTATCGAAACCAAAATAGCATTTATCTCATCAGACTGTTTCTCCGGAGAGTCGAACGGGCTCACCCTGTGCGGTTCTGGACGATTAGAATTAGCATAATTGCTTGCGCCCCAGGGTACTTTTTCAGACCAGTTATTCTCTTTAACATTCCACCCCTGGCGCTTTGCTTTGCCCACATCTGTCCAAGAGAATCGTTCACGGACAATTAATTCACCATCATCAGTAGTTTCTATCCAATCTTCTCCCGGCTTACTTTCATGTGAAACAGCTGTGACTAATTCAATGGTAGGTAAGGCACTAGGATTGATCTCAGAATTTGG
Organism: uncultured Gammaproteobacteria bacterium; assembly: GCA_964503955.1. Taxonomy (GTDB): domain Bacteria; phylum Patescibacteriota; class Patescibacteriia; order VMEV01; family CAYQCH01; genus CAZDCG01. The sequence goes on along the minus strand of CAZDCG010000002.1, from coordinate 205,531 downwards.
GAAATCATCTTTCGTGAGGTTTCCGGCAGTTGAACCTTGCTTCATTATCAGTTCATATGCTCGTAAGATTGAACTTTTGCCAACATTATTTGGCCCGACAAGTACAACGATATCATCAAGTTCGATCTCGACGGCCTTATCCCCGATACACCTAAAATTTTGAATCTTAAGAGACTTTAGTTTAGCCCCAACAAGCTCAATAGATTCGTCTTTCTTTTTGGTGGCAGCCATAGAATGCAGCTATTTTATCCTCGTCCCCTCAAACTCCCCTGTTTCAAGGTAGCGGCGGAGGTTTGGGAGATTGGTGCCTTTCATGATGAGAACCTCTAGGCCAAGCTCTTTGGCGAGTTTGGTCGCGATCGGGTCAAACGGCGCATTCATGCCCGGGTGCCATTCTGAGCCCACAAGGGCCTCAAAATCGCTCCAGGATACGTCTGAAAGCGGTTTGGCGTCTGAAAAGGCGTTCGGGTCCTTGTCGTAGACATGATCGATATTAGACAGGTTTACGATCGTTTTGATGCCGTAGGCCTGAGCAAAAAGCGTGGCGACGTAGTCTGTGGAATTGCCGGGCCGGTACCCCGCGCCGATCAAAATTTTTGCTTCTCTGGGCGTCATCTTATCCGGCGAAGTGATCATTTCAGGATCGGCATGCTTTTTAAAGATGGTACGCATCAAATGCCCGTTCAGGCGGGATGAATGAATGCCGAGCCAGTCGAGATCTTCTTCAACCGGGTCATTTACGTCTTTGGCCGCCTGCTGATACCGCCGAGCCGTCTTCCCTCCCCCTGTCACGATGATGAATTGCTGGTACTCTTCGAGATTATCGGTAACGATCTGTTTGAATTCGCGCAAGAAATCAGCGTCGATTTGATCCGGAACGATCAGGGATCCTCCGAGGGAGAAAATGACTTTCATAGTTTTTAGGTTTTAGGTGTTAGGTATTAGTTTCTTCTCTTCACCTAAACCGACAAGTTAGCAATCATTGTATTCAACATTTTTGATACTTCCGTCAGCAAATTCATTGGTTCTGCCAAAGCATCTGCTGAAAGAAACCCCAGTTCTTTGCATAGAATCAACTGCGTTTCAAGCTCGGCGATAGATCCATACCCGATTCTCAAAAAACTTCGATAGTCTTTTCTAGAAGAGCGCCTTGTCCCCTCAGCAATGTTAGATGGTATTGAGATCGAACATCTGCGCATCTGACTAACCAGACCAAACTTCTCTTCATCAGGTAAATCCTTTGTTAACCGATAAATGGATTTCACTAATACCATGCTTTTCTGCCAGACAATCAGATCTTGATAAGAGGTTATTGTGTTACTCGGCATATCACTAAAAACTACAAACTAAAACCTAAAAACTAATGCTTAGAGAATGGTTTTCCTTCCAACACACAAAACGCTCTATACAATTGCTCAGCGAGGAGAAGTCTAACCGTCTGATGCGAGAAGGTCATGGCGGAAAGGGACAGCTTGAGATTGGGTTTAATCTGAATATCCGTGAATCCGTCTGCGGGGCCAATAAAAAAAATCAGGTGAGAATCTCCCTGATTTTTTCGTTCTTCAATGAATTGTGCCAATTGCTGAGAATCAAACGGCTTGCCTGTATTGTCGAGAAGAATGGTATACGCGCTCTCAGGCGCTTTCTCCCAAAGCTCGCTCTCTTTCTTAACGGTGATTTCTTCAAGAATGGCAGAACCCCCGAGGCGTTTGTGATATTCCCGGATCAGAGCCTGTAGCTCCGGAGACTTGGTTTTGGCGACTTGAAGAATGGTGATTTTCAACATGAAGGTACAGACGAGAATCGGCCTGTAAATCGGTGCAATGATAACACAGCAAATAACGGAAAACAAGCTGCTCGACCTCATCAAACGATAGGAACTTGGTATGAATGTGCAATTTCCTTACCACTTCCTAAAAACTAACCTATTCCTGGTCAAGATACCGGCGATTATAGAGATGCTGGTCATGGGTTGAGGCATAGTAGACATCGCCGGAGAGGTCGGTGAGGAAATAGAGATATTCTGTGTCTGCAGGGTTGACTGCCGCCTGGATCGCGCGCAAGCCGGGATTGCTGATCGGCCCCGGCGTGAGGCCGGCGTGCTTATAGGTATTATACGGCGAGTCAATTTGCAAATCCTCTAAGGTTGATCGCGCGCGGCCGCTGCTTGTGATGTAGTTTACGGTTGAATCCGCCTGCAATGCCATGCCGATCTCAAGCCGATTGGTGAAGATTCCCGCCACCGTGCGCATTTCGTCTTCTGAACGGACTTCTTTTTCGACGATGCTCGCCAAAATCATCAGCTCATGCAAGTCCATTCCTCTTGCTTCTGCGGCCGCGCGCATCTCGCTTGTCACCTGGGTTTCAAGGTGGTCAACCATTTTTCTGATGACATCATCCAGAGAAGCGTCCGCAAAGAAACGATAGGTGTCCGGGAAAAGATATCCCTCAAGCCCCTGGCCCGCGGGGATATCGGCTAGTATGGAGAATTCCTGCTTGAAAGGGCCCGCGTCTGAAGCAAGCTCAAGAAATGCATCCGAATCTTGCGCCAACCCCGCTTCTACAAGCGCGTCGGCGATCTGAACAAGCGTCCAGCCTTCGATGACTTTTACGGTCACCTCGTCGGACTGAGTTTCCCCCGACGTCAGCACGCCATAGAGATCGTTAACGGTCATGGAGGGAGCAAGCAGATAGGTGCCGGCAAAGATTGTTCCGCCTTTTTCCAAACGATGCAGCCAGATCAAGGTGTCTGCATCTTCGATAATGCCTTTTTCATCCAAATCCCTTGCGACGGAATACAGCGTGCTCCCCTGCGTGACGACATAGTCCTGCTCTTCAGAAAGATTCAGATTCTTTTTGAAACTTGAACGAAGACCGGCATACCAGAAACCTCCAGCCGCAATGACAATAAGCAAAACGATCAAAAAAAGTTTTTTCATAGATAATCTTCTAACCCCTCGTGCTCAACTTTAGCGAGCAGCGTTTTTACTTCGCTGGCTCTTGATTGCGGGCAGATGAGCAGCCCGTCTTTGGTATCGACAATAATCATATCATGGATCCCGATGGTCGCGATCAGCTTCTCATTGCTGCCGTAAATCAAATTCCGATTCGAATCGATAGTGACGGTTTTTCCTTTTACCACGTTTCCGTCTTCACCGTTCAATTCTGAAAGCCTGTCGTATAAAACGTTCCAGGTTCCAATGTCGCTCCAGCCGAAATCACCTCGAATGATCAGAACCTGGAACGGATCCATCTTTTCCGTCACGGCGTAATCGATCGATCGTACCGGCATGCGGCCATAGATTTCTTCGAGATGGTCGGGCTCTGCGCTGATCTCCTCAAGCAAGCTGGCGATTTCCGGCGCGTACTTTCCGTAGGCTTCAAGCAGCAGCGACGGCGTCCACATATAGTAGTTTGCATGCCAGAGATAGGATCCGGACTGGATATAGCCAAGGGCGGTTTTTCGATCCGGTTTTTCTTTGTGGCTTGCAAACTGAAAGACTTCCACGTCTCCGTATTTCCCGTAGGACGCCCCGATCTGGGTATAACCCAGTTCGGTGCTTGCAAACCGAGGAAGAATGGCAATATCAAGCATTTTTCCGGTCTCTTGTATGAGCTGCTCCCCCACAGCCAGAGCGTCAAGAAACTTGTTCTCCTGAGCGATGAAGTGATCGGTTGGAATGAACACAACGGGCTCATCCCCTTTGCCAAGCTTCTTGAGCGAGAACGCCGCAAAAGCCATGGCAGGACCGCTGTCGCGTTTATGCGGTTCGATGAAATAGTTTTCCTGTGGAATTTCGGGCAGAAGCTTGGCGATCATCTCAGCGAATTCCGGAATGGTCGCGATATGGATTTGCGACGGCTCAAAGCGCGGCCGCAAACGATGATACGCGTCCACGATCAAAGGATGCTCGGAGAGCAGCTCGAAAAATTGCTTGGGTTTGTTCCGCCGGGACATGGGCCAGAGCCTCGTGCCTTGTCCACCAGCGAGGATCACGGCGTTCATACGCGATTATAGGTTACGGATACCTGTCGGGCGGAGGTTCTATCTCCGCCTATGAGAAATTCGGTGATCCGGGCGAGGACGGAGCCCCTCGCCCGACAGATTCACAAACTATAAACTCCTAACAAGATCGATCATCTCCAGGGCCGCTTTCGCGACTTCAATGCCCTTATTCCCTTCTCCGGATGAACGAGCTTCGGCTTGTTCTTGATTAACGGGCGTGATGATCCCAAGCAAGACAGGCACGTTATGGGCGAGACTGATTTTTTGCAGTTCAGGAATTACCGCATTGCTGATATACACGTCATGCGGTGTTTCGCCACGCAAAACGCAGCCGATCGTGATGACGGCATGGTAGTCACCGCTTTGGGCAAGCTTGTTGACGGCAAACGGAATTTCAAACGCACCCGGCACTTCCACGGTTTTGATATCCGCTTCCTTCATACCCGCGTCTTCAAGCGTTTGCAAGCAGCCGTAGAGCATGCGCTGGGTAACGGTTTCGTTGAATCGGGCTCGAACAATCGCAATGCGCGCCCCTTTCACGCTTTGCCGTTCAGTAAATGTATTGGTTTTCATTGTTGTGCCTGTTTAAGTTGTTCATGGACGAGCTTGGCGAGAAAATCATATTCCACGTTCAGCCTGTCTCCAAGTTTCACCTCGGAAAGATTGGTTTTAACCAAGGTGTAATCCATCAGCATGATGGAAATATCAAGCTCGTCCTTCTTCGCAATCGTCAGGCTTACGCCGTTAATGGCAATCGAGCCTTTTGCCGCCAGATACGGGCGAGCCGATTCAGGCAGACGAACTGTCATCCACATGGTTGTCCCTTCCGTCTCAAGGTGGACGATTTCAGCTGTATCATCCACATGCCCCTGCACAAAATGTCCTCCCAGACGGTCATTCATGCGCAAAGAAAATTCCAGATTCACTGTATCATCAGGTTTAAGAAAACCAAGATTGCTTCGCTTGATGGTTTCAGGCCCCAGCATGAAAACAGCCTCGTCCGGCGTAAACGACACAACGGTTAGACAAACGCCGTTTACCGCGATGCTTTCCCCGTTTTTGACATCGGAAAAAGTTCCCTCCGCATGAATGACGAGCTTTTGCTCAGATCCAAGTTCCTCTCTGGCTTTTACCCTTCCAAGATGTTCAATAATTCCGGTAAACATAATCAGTTAAAATAGTTCCTTGCTGTTTCTAAATCCTTTGTGATGATTTGCTGCGCCTGTTCATTGCTTGTAAATGGAATTTCATCACGCAGGTGTTTTTGCAGTTTGATCGTTACAGGCTTGCCCGTCAAATCGCCGCCCGAAAAGTTGAATAAATGCATTTCCACGCGCAGCGGAGCCCCTTCAAGCAAATGGGCGCGCCCGATAAAACAAACACCGTTATGTGCCGTATCCTCAAGCTCGGCAGTCGCGGCATAAACCCCTGAAGCGATTTCTTCGGGCAGATCAATGACGAGGTTGATGGTTGGCGCGCCAAGCTCGCCTGCCTGCCCCGCGCCTTTCTGGATGGTACCGCTTAATTGAGTCATATGGCTATGCGATAATGCGAGGAAAGAGGAGATTTCCAGGCATGGTTTTTGGCACCGGAATTTGCAAAAGAGAAAACACCGTAGGCGCAAAATCCTCGGTTGCGCCGGAAGCCTTGAAGTGGCCGGATGATAAATCGGCATGGGATTGCAACCCCTCGCAGCGGCCGTCCACAAAAACGACCGGAGCAAGGCCTTTGGCCGGCGCTTCGCCCACAAGGAGCAAGCGCGCTTTTAATTCAAGCAGATTCGCGATGAGCTTTTCCACGGCTCGCTCGACTTCGCTTGCCGCGCCTGAAATAAGCTGAGGATTGCCATAGGCCTGAGCAATGGCAATTGACCCCAGCGCCGCCCAAACAAGGGTATCGGTGGGCGTGCGGCGCAGCTCATCAATGACAGCCTGCGTGATCGCAGACGCGGTCGCAGCCGGATCTTCGGCCAAGGTCCGCATAGGCGGCGTAACGATATAGCGATTCCGCTGCTTGGCTTGAGACGATGTTCCCTGAATCTGATTTAACAACCCATAGCGGCTTTGATCGCCCACCGCAATCTGCTGGATTTTGTTTTCCTCAAGCATGGACGCAAGCGAGGTTGTTGCATCCAAGTGCCCGATATCAGCGTACTGACCTGTCAGGTTTTTCCCTTTCCCGTCGATCAATTCAGCCGGGTAGCAGCTGACGATTTCGTGTAAAAATTGTTCGGAAGGCGCAACCTCCCCGTTTTCGACGGTCCACCCCCCAATGAAGAGCACAACTAAGCCGGGAACATTCATAATTTCTCTTTGTAGGCTTTCAAAATTTCAGGCAGCCGCTCGCGGATCGGCGGCAAAAGGATGCCTTCAGCCTCCAGCTTCGCGGTCGTTAAGATGCAGTTGGAGCGAGGTGCTTTGGTCAATTTCGCTAATTCTTCTATGGAGATATATTCGGCTTTATGGTTAGGATCTACGATTTCCTTATACGCTTCTAAAATCTCTTTATGATCAATCGCACCGGGATTGGTCACATTATAAATTCCGGTTTTCTTTTTCTCCGTGAGCAGCCTAAGCGCCTCGACAAGATCATCAATCACAGTAATGGAATTAGGCATGCTGATGACTTTCTCGTAATTGGCAATTTTGGTAATGAAATTACGCGGACTTGGTTCTGAATCAAGCGGCATACGCAGACGAAGCTGCAGCACCGGATAGTCTTTGAGAATATCATTCATCCACGCCTTCACCTTGCTGTAGTAGCTGCCGGTGAAATTTGGCGCGTCTTCTTCAGACCAGCCTTTGCCGTTATTGTCTCCTTGATAGATACATCCGCTGCCGATTTGCACCCAGTATTGATTCAGTTCGGTGCAGACAGAAAGCAATGTCAGCGGTCCGCGCAAATTGCTGTCGAGCGTCTCAAGCTTATGATCTTCACACCAGTCGATATTTGGGGTTCCCGTGCGCGCGGCGCAATTGACCACCACATCGGGCTGATGTTTCTTGATTGCCTCACGAACCTGGTCAGCATTATCGATTCGGGCAAGATCAATGACGGCATTCTCAAGCGAGTTTTTGAATTTATTGGCCAAGTAGCCGTTTCCAAAGATAAGGTATTTCATGTGGGGTGATCATTAGACTGAGGCAGATTAGCGAGACCAGGACTGTTTTTGTCTGGTTACTCAGCTAGTATATAGCAAATGGACCCTTGTCGGGCGTGGGGCTCTGTCCCCGCCCGTCGAGAAAGCCTCGTCGTCACGGTCGCAGACAGAGCCTGCGACCGACAGAGGTCTATAGCAAAATGGACTCTTTCGGGGAGTCCAGCTTTTTCATATTGCCTTTTTTGTAGGCAAAGATCAAACATAACATTGACAAACTAGTAAATTCGTGATAAACATCATTGAACCTGGCTAAGAAGGAGTGCTGCATGTCGAGTCAAAAAGGATATTGTGAGGAAGGTTCCCGCATCGTCTCAGACGCACGTGCTGAGGTAAATCGGCTCGGCAATCTACCTCACACGAACGAGCGCGATCAAAAGATATGTCAGGCCCTAGCTGACAGCAGACGATGTCTTGTCACGCACATCAAGGAAAACAGGTGCGCAGCCTGCTCAGAGGAACACAGGAAGTACATGCTGAAGCAGCTCGCGTACATCAATGAAGAGTGGGATCGCATCGAGAAAGAGAACGAGGATGAGGAGTGCATCGATGAACTCGTCGAGGCTCTAGACACCGATGAGTTTCGTCAAGACCTCGCGAACGCTGCCGATGAGTTTCTCCGGAACAGCGCTCAGGAGAACTGACTCAGCCCATTCTCCCCGACCCGCGGTGAGCCACCTCCGCTCCGCGGGTCGTGTTTTTTAAGAAGACATCCGGTATAATAAAAAAGCCCCACCAACCGGGCTTTTTTTAATTTAATGTTCCCGTCATTCCCGCCTGCGCGGGAATGACGAAAGAGAGCTGCTTAAAGACTGATCATTCCGCTCGGGATACCGTGCCTACCCGTGCGCGGGAATGACGACAGGGAGCTACATATAAGTTATTCATTTCGCTCGGGATGCCGTCGGCCTGCCGCAAGCTTCATCACGGCTTTTCCCCCACCACATCCATCACCACCCAAATCGTGGCTGTGGAAACAAGGACGAGAAGAATGGTTAACGCCGCGGATGCTTCAACCGTGATCAAAATCAACACGGCCGCCAGCACGGAAAGAAATGTATTGATTTGCCATGGCTTAAATCGGGAAGGCTTTTGCTCCGCGAGCGTATCTGCAGGACGGATAGCAAGATGCACGAGCGCGGCAAGACCAATCAGCAGTGCAAAATGCGGCAATGAAAGATAGTTGGACACGATTCCTTTTTTGATGATTTCCATCACCAGCAAAAGCAGCCAGAAAACAAACGAGTAGGAAAAAATGTCTCGAGTGAGCTTCAGCCAAAACAGGCGATGAATGGAATGGTGGTCAGGCATATCAGCGAAGAATTTCCCGCTTAAAGAAGCGTATAAACTTTTCTTTGGCATTAGAGAACGTTACAGGTTCAGAGGAGAAATGAGCCTCCAGACGATGCAGTTCAAATGACTGGCCTTCAAACATGCGCGGAGCGGCAATCTGCATGCGCAGCTGCTTTTCAGGAGCAAAAGCCTTGGCCAAATCGACGTTGATGGTTTGCCTGAACCGGCTGCCATCACGTTCAACCGGACGGTACTGGACGGCAACATAGTCGATTCCAAGCAGGTCCGGATCAAGCGAACCGTCCACAAACCACGGATACGGGTTGAAGTACGCGTTTTGCGTCATTGCAAAAACTCCTTTGCCCTGCAGCATCACATCGCCTTTTTGAAGATAAATTTCATACCCGCGATTGATGAGAAAACGGAAAGACCTGGCCGGAGAAAATCGCACAGCCTCAAGCGGCCGAGCCAATGTCACGGAGGCATCCGCCATGCGCAAGGTCTGCAAAGAATCAAAAGACTCCGTAACTGCATGCCAGGATCGCGCACCTGAAATCAAGGACGAACCGCTGATATCAAGCGAACCGTACGCCTCTTCATATTGCGGGCCGCCGGCCAGACGGATGGACCCGTCAAAAACAAGATACGGCGTATTTACTTCAAGCTCATGGATCACCGTATCGTTTGTTGTTTCAATGTCGAGACGATAGACGGCTGGATACGTCAGGCCCGTAAATTGCAACTCTTCCGTGAGCTTATTTCCCGTCACGCCAAGCGGCCTTTCCTCCTGATCGATTCTACGCACGGCAAGCTCATTCCCCTGCCAGTCGCGCAGGCGGACGGTGACATGATCGTCGCCGGCCAGATCATGATAGCTGCTTACGGTGAGGCGCAAATCAAGTTGATCCTGATTAAGTGCAATAAGCGTTTTATGCGGCCCATGCAATGGATACAGAATCGATGCTTCTCTTTGCGACGTGAATTCAGGCAGGTACGGGGTTGGCCAGTCAAAACCGTAATAACCGACAAGCTGCTGAGCGGCCGGCTGGTCAAAAAGCTGGTCGGCAGACGCGTACCGGTAATCAGCACTCTGCCGCTGGAAAAGATCATTGTCAGACAGCAGCCAGTCAGATGAAACAGTTAATTGTTCAAGCTGAGGATGATAGAGCGCCTGCCTGTCATAGGTTTCAGGGATTCCTGTCAACGGCCCCATTTCTAGAAAAAGCAGATCCGGGTTTGAAAATTCCACTTGCACGTCAACCTGCTGAAACGGACGCGGATAAAACAATGAAACATAGACCGGCTCATCAATGATACGCACGCCCGCGCTCGTCTTTTCTGTGCGGTCAAGCGGCACGGCTTCTGAAAAGAACGGAGTTGAACGCAAAAAATCGAATGTATAGCTGATCTTGCCGGATAGAACCAAATCTCTGGAAACAAGAAAGCCAAAAATCCCGATAAAGCTCAGGATGAGGAGAATCCGTACCGCAAGCAAAATCCGTTGGTAAGAATAAGCGGTCATAGTCGAGGAATGAGCTGATACATGGTGCCGGCCTCATGCGAAAAGGCCTTGTTTAGCCGGTATCCGCGGGGCAGAAATTCGCGCTGCTCAAGCACGCCCACATGATCAGCCGGCAGGATGGTAAACCAGAAGAGGCGTTCTTGCGTCGGGGCAAGATCATCAAGAATGGTGAATCTGTCTCCCCTGATTTCAATCACCTTGCGCTCAGGCCAAAAGACTTTGTCCATGCGCTCGCTTAAAATGATTGATGATTCCGGCAAAGTGGAAGCAAGCTCGCGCAGCTGCTGGTAGTGTACAATATTTTTCCTGAGCGCAGAAAGATGATCGTCGCCGGCGGCATGGACAAAGACCGTATGAGCGAGCAGGACGGCAACAAAGAAGACGGCGCCTGCCTTCTTCGCCTTTGGCATGATCATATTTGCCAGCCGGTCTATGCCTATCACCATGAACGGAATGAGCGCGACAAAAACAGGAAGCCAGTACCGGACATAGGAAATACCGATGCTCACCCGATCCGGATCAAGATCATCCTGAATCGGCCAGGAACCATAGAGCAAAAAGAGGTAAACGGCCACCGCTATGCTGATCCCAACATAGACCCGTTGATGATGAGAAAGAGATTGTCCGCCTTTCCAAAGAAAAATCATCCCCGCACAGGCAAGTAAAATCTGCCACCAAAACAGTTGAACAATAAATGAGAACATGGAAGCGAAAACCCTGAACAAATCGATTCCAAAGGGAAAGAACACAGATGAAAAAGCCGCGGCCGATTCTCCGGTTATGGCCTGCCCCGTTCCGTATCCGCTGGCAAAAAGCGAGCCATATGTCTGTACCTGAACAGGCATCCATACAAGCAGCATAAGCCCCCCTCCCGCTGCCATGCCAATCAAAGCCGCCAGGCGAATCCGGTTGCGATAAACAACTCCAAGAACCATGAACACAAAAATGAACCACCACATTTCCGCCGGCCGAATCAGCAAAGCGGCAGCAACGAAAACGCCTCCCATCAAGCCAAGCCCCGCCTGCTTTGTTCGCACAAGCGCATCATGCGCGGCAATGAGCAGAGACAGGCCAATCAGAAAACAGGCAAAGAAAGGGACATTGGGCAAAAACCCTTTGGCGGCAAAATGCCACCATTGCGGCAGAAAAAGCAAAAAGACCGCCGAGAGAAAGGCGGTTTTCTCATCAAAAACCCGCCGCAAAATGAAGAAAAACGCGACCGACGCACCGGCTGCAAAAAGGGGTGTAAGAAATGGCATGATCCATACACCAAGCACTGCCACAAGCAGGCCGTAAAACAACGGCAAGCCCAAAAATCCTGTGGGAACCAGATATGCTCCCCTGCGCTGTACACTTCGAGGCATTACCTGTTCGGGCAAATCGCTTTCAATCGGGTAAAAAAATGTTTGTTCCTGTGCGTATCGCTGTAAAAAAACGGCATTGGCGGTTTCATCAGGAGAATTATAGATCTGGCCAGATCCAAGATAAAAGCTTCCGTAGATGAAGACAAATGGCAGAGCCAAAAGAACCAGCGCAGCCGCCGGTTGATCAAGCAGAAATTTCCGAAATCGTTTGAGTAAACTCATGATTGTTTTTTCCACCGCTGATGCAACTCTATCGCAAACCTTACGGCAAAAAGCGTCATAACCGCATTGAGCAGAGCAATCACCAGATTCACCTGATTGATCTCAAACCAGATATACAGAAATGCCACGAGAATACCGACTGGCTTGAAGTAGACGATTGCATAGAACGGATAGATGATCCAATCAGTTTTACGGTGCTCGCTTTCTTTGATTGTCGCCAGGAGGTAGAGAATGGGAACGATGACAAGGTGGTATGAAAGGATCACGGGCGAAAAAACGCCAAGCCTGATAAACGCGAAGACGGCCAGAACATAGTTTGTATGGTCCACAAGCACGTCCCAGAATTTTCCGCGGTCAGACGCGACCTGCTGATACCTGGCAAGTCCGCCGTCTATCCAGTCTAGCAAAGCCGCGAGCATGAGAATGATAAAAGCCGTCTTTGGTGCTTTTGGAAGCATAAAGACAAATACCACTCCGCCGATCAATCGCAGGCAGGTCAAACGCATGGGGGTAAAGCCAAGCTTTGTCAGAATCGGGAAAATCGGGGCAAAAAGCTTTGCCCGCAATTGCTGTCCTCTTTTATTGATGAGATCAAGATCCATACCTACCAGGGTACCTCTTTAAGGCCAATAGCATAGGAAAGCATATTGGTGAACAAATGCAAAAACGGGGTGACAAAGAAGAGGATTAATATGACATCAAGCCCAGGATTGACCAGCAGTGCCGCAAAGAGCAGACCGCCGATAATGAAATCAAGCTGGTCATACAAAGGCCAGGAGGATCCGGATGGCAGGCCTGCGCGGCGCTTGAAGAAACTTTTGACCGCGTCGCCCGCAAGCGCGCCAAACCCCATGATGGCTCCCAGTATCACCGCAAACGACAGATGATATTCAACCACGCTGATTTCTCTGATCACCTCAAAGCGGGCAAACAAGACCGCCTGTATGAGTCCGGTAAAAGCCCCAAGCAAAACACCTGAAATCAGCCCTCTCCATGTTTTATGATCGCCTAGAATCCGCTGCCCGCGAAAGAACCTTCCGCCATCGATGGGAGCGGAAAGAAAACGAACCCGTTTCACAAGAACGGGGGCGATATTTCCCGCAAAGATCGGCAGCGCAAAGAAAAGCGATTTTAGCAGCAGGATCATATTCCGCTCGTAAATAAGCTGATGACCGCAAAGAATATGGCCAGATACAGCGTTGTGGCCGAGATACCGAATAATTCCTGTACTCCCGTAGCCAATCCGATGAGCAGCAAGGTAACGGCCAGCACTTCAAGAAACATTTTTACCTTCCCCCATCTATTTGCCTGCACCTGATGCCCGTTTAGTAATTTCCACCACCCCAATGCGATAAAAGAAGATTCGATAAGCAGAATGGCAAGCCCCAGATAAAAGCCGAGGTGTTGAATCACAAGAATAGCCACGAGCGAGCCGATCAAGAGTTTGTCAGCCACGGGATCGTAGATTTTCCCCCATGAAGTCACGCGTGAACGAACGCGGGCCAGGGATCCGTCAAGCACATCGGTAAAGGCGATCAGCAGAAATACCGGAATTGCCAAAGCATATTGTTTTTGAATGGTAATCCACATGACAAGCGGCGTGGTGACAAAGCGGGCGATGGTCAAATGATTTGGCTGAACCCACCCCGGAATCAGGCGAAGCAAGGTCTTTGCCAGGAAGCGGTCATGCGGTTTGACCAGCGAGGTCTGCATAATGAAGCGGATAGCTGTGCTATACTTAAAAAATCAAGCATTCTATGACGCTCAACAGTTTTCAGTATATCACAGCATCCTTTTTTCTGGCGCTTCCTGTTTTGCTGAATTTGTTCATCTGGCAACATCCGGTTGTCGGCATGATTTCAGGAGGTATTTTTGTGGTTGTTCAATCGCTTTTTCTCGCGCAGGCGTTTAAGGGCTATCCGGCTTGGGTGCGGGTTCTTGGAGGCGCAGGCATCCTCTTCCTGCTTTTCTCTTTGCTCCAGCTCATCACCTATCTCGCCTTTGGCCTTTCAAAGCCGTTTCAGGCCGGTATTTTCCTGCTTTTGCCGGTTATTCTGGCAATTTTGCGCAATAAACTTGGAGCTGAGGAAGCTGAACCCTTGGACATCCATTTCAACTTGAAGTCGCTATCACGTCGTCAGATCGTCTTGTTTTCCCTCTTCATTTTCACCCTGAGTACTCTTTTTGTTCAGCTCGGAAAAGCATCGACAACCGATATTCTGCTCTCTCCCTGGAATCACCTTGGAGCTGATTTTTGGATCCTCTACTTCATCCTTTCCGCCATGGTTTTGGCGGGCGCAAGAATTCTGCAGCCTGGTTTGCTTGTTTATTTCATGACAGCCGGCCACCTGCTTCTCAGTACGTCTATTGCAGTTATTATCTATAAGCTTGGATACGGCTTTGATCCTTTCCTGCATCAGGCGGCTGAGTTGGCTATCGTCAAAGAAGGAGCAATCCTTCCTAAAACACCGTATTATCTTGGCCAGTATAGTATCGTGGTCGGCTTGCACCATCTTCTTGGTATTGCGGTGCAGACAATAGACCGCTGGCTTGTGCCGGTCCTTTTCTCGTTTGCTTTGCCCCTCCTTCTTTTCTTCTTTGATGCGAAACGAACGCCTCTCTGGCTTGCGATCTTTGTTTTGGCCATGCCGTACGGAGTTTTTATCTCAAGCACCCCGCAGGCTTTGGCCGATCTCTTCTTTCTGACAATCTTGCTGCTCGCCTTCCCTCTCTTGCGGCAGCAAGTTTCCACGAAAAAGACGCTTGCGCTTATCTGGTCCTGCGCGATTCTTGCGCTGTTTACGCATCCTTTGGCCGGCATCCCAAGCATGCTCATTGCCTTTGCCTTGTCAGCGCGCAATGCCATCCGCACATGGGACCGCCCTGTTCGAATGTTTTTCATTTTGCTCTATAGTCTTATCTCTTCTCTGGCCATTCCTGCGGCATTTCTGATTGATCAGCGGTTACGAACCGCAGAAGCACCTATTGCCTGGAAATTCAATTCCATTGCAGAAAGCCTTCATTGGCTGCCGGTCTGGCCAGGCCAATGGCTTGCACCCGCAAGAGATCTCTTTTCCCAGTTTGGCTATTTGCTGGGGCAAAGCAGCATTCTGCTTGCCATTCTGCTTGCTCTGATCACGTTAATCTGGCTGCTTGATCGAGGAGAGCGCTCAATTGCCTCTTTCTACGGCGGATTTGCCCTCGCTCTGGCTTTTGGGGCCGTCCTGCTTGCGGGCTTCTCCCCTTTTCCATCCGTGATCGGCTACGAGCAGCTCGATTATCCGCGGCGGGTTTTTTATCTGGCGCTGCTTACCCTGCTTCCTATTCTCATGCTTGGCATGATCTGGCTTAAACAAAAGCTGCATAAAGCACCTAAATCGTTTTCCCTCTTCCTCATCCTGTTTTTGCCGCTTGTATTTTGCTCGACCTTATTCGTTTCCTATCCGCGCAATAGCCGGCACGAGATCGGGCGGCAATACAATGTCCGCGCGGCCGACACGCAAACGGTGCGCCTCTTGCCTCCTGATCAGGATTTCGTTGTGCTGGCAAATCAGAGTCTTTCAGCGGCGGCTATTCAGGAATTCGGCTTTGCCCGCTACTACAGTCTGCAGAACGGAGAAGAAGCCTTTTTTTACTCAGTCCCTACCTCGGGAACTTTGTACGGCCTCTATTTAGACATGGTCTACGGATCACCGACGCGCGACAAGGCGCTTGAAGCCGCCAAACAGGCTGGCGTCTCAACGGTCCACTTCATTCTCAGCGACTACTGGCATAATGCCGAACAGCTGGCTCAAATCGCCTCTAATGAAGCCGATGAGCGGCGCGAAACCGAGGGCGGGAAAAACATGATTTTTACCTATCGATTTTCTCTCGAGGAATTAGGTTTCTAAACTGAGAAGCTTGCGCACATATTCGCTTTGCTGATAGGGCTGAACGGATTGACGAGCTGCTTCTCGCATCAAATGATGCTTCCCCATCATTTCTGTTATTTTTTTCTTCAATTCGTCAATATTCCCCGGCTCAAAGGTAAACCCATTTTCCCCTTCTTTGACAGGCTCGGCCGCTCCGCCAATACGGCTAACAATCACCGGCCGGCCGCAAGCAAGCGATTCAAACACCACGGTTGGTGAGTTCTCATACGTTTCCGTCGGCAAAATCGTGGCATCTATCTCTTCAAAGAACGCCGGCAGCGCTTCATTGGGCAACCTGCCATGATAGACCACATTTGCGTTCTTTGACGCGGCCGCTTCCACGAGCTTACGACAAGGACCGTCGCCCGCAATGTGTAAAGAAGCTCCCGCCATGCTCTCAAAGGCGGCCAAGAGCGTTTTGATGCCTTTATGTTCGGCCAATTGCCCGACATAAGCGAATCGAATCTCTTCTGTAGCCTGATGTTCAAGCATTGTTTGAAAAAAACGAGGGTCAATCGGATTTCTAAGTACTTCCATCTTAGTGCTTGGGAAATACCCCCTTTGTGCGTAAAAATTCTTCAAAAAGGCTGAAGGAGAAATGACCCGGTCCGGAGACCCAAAGAATTTTTTTACCATCCGCTGATAGATTCTGGCGGTGAGACCGCTGACAAACCAAGCCCCTTCCTCTCCCCGTTTCATCAAACCGCTTCGCACCGCAAGCTGAATGTCATGAAGAATATGGATATGGCGGACCTTGCTTTTGAGGATCAACGGCACCATGACATATCCAAGCCCCATGAGATTATGCGTGATGACAAGGTCTGGTTGCTCCTGCTTAAGAAGCTTTGCAGCCAGGAAGGCGGAATGAAGGTTAAACAAATCAAAAGCATGCCAGATCAGACGCAAAGGAAGAGGCCATTTGCCGTCATGCGCGTAGAAAAACACATTAAGCGGATAAAAACGCCAGATGCGAAGGCTGTCTTGAGATTCCATTTGCGGTCTCAGCGATGAAAAACCCGAAAAGGGTTTTGCCGTTATCAGAGTGACCTGATGCCCTTGTCTGATCATTTCCTCAATCGTACGCTTGACGATAACCTCGGCTCCCCCGCGGGCATACGGCTCATACAGGTTGGAAATCACAAGAATCTTCATACAAGCTCGCGGTAGATTTCCTCAAGACGGCTGATAATGCGCGGCCATCTGTAGGTTTGATCAACCAGCCGCGCTGAAGCCTCGCGCATGCGCTGATACGCAGGTTTGTCTAAAGCAATCATTTTTTTCAGTGTTTCAGCCAAGTCATAGGCATCTCCCGTTTTTGCCAAAAAGCCTGTTGAACCAGGAACAAGCACGGAGCGAACGCCGGGAAGATCGGATGCAATCACTGGTGTGCCGCAGGCCATGGATTCAATCAGGACCAGCCCGAATGATTCAGAACGGTCAATAGATGGCAAAACCGTCGCGTTGCTTCGCTGGTAAGCCGCGATAAGCTCCTGTCGTGAAAGGCCGCCAAGGAAGCGTACTCTGTCGCGGATCAAAAGATTAGCAGCAGTCCGTTCATAATCAGGGCGCAAATCGCCGCTGCCTACTACCTCTAATGACCAATGAAGATCCTTTATACGCGCCAAGGCCTCAAGGAGGACATCCAGCCCCTTGAAATAATGCGCTTTATCCAATCCAGCCACGAATAGAAATCTGCAAGATTCGTCTTCCTCTCGGTTTTGCGCCGGCAAAAACGCTTCATCAACCCCAAAAGGAAGAATCTCGATCCTGTTTTGAAATTCCGGATATGCCGCCAACCAGCTATGGTCAGCATAGTCTCTGGTAGAAACGAGTATCTTATCCGCTTTGTTTAGCATCTTCTTGAAAAAGAGTTTGCGATGCGTCTTAAAGACAGGTTTCAAAAAACCGGATCCCTGTACGTCCATATGGTAGCTGATCACCAAAGGTGCCTTTGGTTTTGTGAGAGCAAGCCATTCCGCTCCGCCGAAGAATGGCAAATGCAGGTGGATGATATCTGCCTGTTTCAGATGCAAAGGAAGCTGCGGTAAAAAGGCCGCGTTTCCGTACCGTATCAATGGTTTTAGACACCTGACATGATCCTGCCCGGCCGCAGAGGCTCCATAGTCAGGCGTATAAACCATCACGTTATGGCCTTTCTGGCGCAGTTTATCGGTATAGGCATAGGCAATATTCCCCATGCCGCCCCGGTACGGAGGATAGGTGGAAACAACTTGAGCGACTTGAATAGCATTATTGTTCACCATGCAATTTTACTGAACAAAATAATTATTCAGTCTACCAAATGATCAATTTGCGGCAAATCTCCCAAATCAGATGCAGCACCGGATTTACGATCTTGCTGATAAATGATGTTTGCAGATCCTGAAACAGGATTTTGCCTGTAAACCTTTTGACAATAGCCGATTCTTTGACCGTTCGGCTTCCCTGCCTGAGCTTTCGGACCCGCAAAATCTCAGCCAGATGCTTTGGATTGGCAAAATAGGCCCAGACACGGCGCTTTTCTTTCCACCAGCCGGCTCTCATGCTTAAAACCGCGCTTCCAAGTTCATTTGCGAGTAAAAAGGGAGTTAGCATCACCAATGTCAGCCAATGATAGTTTTGCAGCAGCACAATCAGCCTGTTTCGATCCATAAAGTAGATTTTGCTGATGCTGCGGCTGAATTCGTATTGATGATATGCACGGCTGGCCGGTACCATGACATTGCGATATCCATTCAGCCAGAGCCGCCAGCCTAAATCCTGGTCCTCGTTATACATCCAGAGCCGCTCATCGAATAATCCGGTTTTACGCAAAGCAGCAGACTGAAAAAGGCATACGGCTCCGCTGAAATAGGCGATATTCTGAGGTGTTTTCTTCTCAAACTGAGACAGGGGCAGCCTGTAATCCCCCGCGTAGCCGTATCCAAGATAGTGGATCTGGTTGCCTGTGGAGTTGATCCTGTCCTGATCGGGCCAGAGAAGCAGAAGCGGCTGGACAACGCCGATTTGCCGGTCTTTCTCAATGGCATCCACCGCCTCTAAAAGCCAGCTGGGCTCCACATAAACGTCCTGTGTGACGACGGCGATATAATCAGCTCCTGCTTTGAGCCCCTCGCTGATACCGGCATTATTCCCCCCGGCATAGCCGAGATTTTCATCGCTTGCGACCACCCGCATATTGGGAAAGGCTTCCCTGACAAGTGCCGGGGTTTGATCTCCGGAATGACTGTCTACCACGAAGACAGTATGTTCAAGGTGATACTGATCATTTTCCAGTTGGATGGCCGCAAGGTGGTCCAGGCATCGCGGGAAAAAGCCGCCTTTATAGGCATTGTAGGAAACAACGACGGTATAGACCTTCAGGGTTTTCATAAAACCGGCTTGTCATCATCGGATTTGGCAGCCTCCCTGCTTTGGGACAAAGCCAGGCTGCGCACGAGCCTGGTCAGCTCATGCTCAAGATGGTGCACCTGCGAAAAGAGCTGGAAGGTAAGATAAAATAGCGCCGCCAGTGC
Organism: uncultured Gammaproteobacteria bacterium; assembly: GCA_964503955.1. Lineage (GTDB taxonomy): Bacteria > Patescibacteriota > Patescibacteriia > VMEV01 > CAYQCH01 > CAZDCG01. The sequence goes on along the minus strand of CAZDCG010000002.1, from coordinate 186,541 downwards.
TGCCGCCACGATCAGCTCATACCCCCGAGAAATCCCCAAAGCATTGGCGACAAGATCGGTTCCGCGCGGCCACCAGACGGCCCCGTCAAGCAAAAGCCAGAAAGCAAGCCAGAGAAGCATTTCGCTTTTTGGAATGCGCCCGGCCTTATAGCGCCCGATAACGCGCAAGATGACCAGAAGGATGTAAATGGTGGCGATGATTTGGAAGAGAAACATAGATACAAGTCCAATAGACAGGTTAGATCTATAGACCAATAGAGCTTTTCATCTGTCTATTGGCCTATGCATCTATTGATTCATTACGTCTTTAAAGAATCGATCCCTTTATCAGGTCAAGAACAATTTTGATAGCATTCCACCCGCTTTGTCCCTTGGACATGGAATAATCCGTATAGCTGATGGTTACCGGGATTTCTTTGTAGCGCAGCTTATGGCGGGCAACCAACTGAAGCAATTCAGACGCATGCGCCATTCGATCCTGTCGAAGCTGTATTTTTTCGGCTGACGGCCTGCTGAGCGCGCGAAATCCGCTATGAGGGTCGGTAATAGAAAGGCCGCTTAAAAGCCTCGTAAACAATGCCGCCGTTCGCAGCAATTTCCGTCTGGCCGACGGGACATTGGAGGTATCATCAAGAAACCGCGAACCTAAAACAATATCCGCCTCCCCTTCTCGAATAGGTGCGATCAGATCAGGGATCTGATGCGCTGGATGCTGGCCGTCTGAATCGAAATGAATGATGATATCCGCGCCCCGGCGAAGCGCAAACTGCATGCCTGTCTGCAAAGCCGCTCCCTGCCCCCGGTTGATCGGGTGGCGCACGACGATTGCCCCATGCCGATGCCCGATTTCAGCCGTCTTATCGGCTGATCCGTCATCTACAAGAACGACCTCATCTACATGAGGCCGTACGGATGCGACGACTTCTGCAATCATTCTCTCTTCATTGTAGGCCGGAATGACAGCGATGAGCATACTCGGTGGTCAGGGTGCGAGTTTTCTCGCGACAAGTAACGCTTAGATAGGTGAAATTTTGGACCGTTCCGCCCGCGCGTAGTCAATAGTGCGCTTTAAGCCCGTTTCAAGTGTGACAATCGGGATCCAGCCAAATTCGTCTTTTGCGCGGGTAATATCCGGCAAACCAAGCGGGGTCATGAATAGGAGCGGAGGTTCAAAGCGGATCGTAGAAGACGAGTTTGTCATTTCTATCACCTTTTTAGCCACCTCGACAAGCGGGAGATCCTGGTCGCTTCCAAGATTGACAGTGAGATGATCCTGCGGCGTTTCCATGAGACGGATCAGTCCATCAACAATATCTGAAACATAGCAAAGCGACGTGCTGAAGTCTTCCGTACCATAGATAACCATTTCCTCCCCCGCCATGGCGCGCACGACAAAATCCGGAACCATGCTCCCGTCATTAAGCATCATGCGCGGTCCATAGGTGCGAAAAATTCTCGCAATGCGCGTGCGTACCTGATGTTTCGCGTGATATGCCAGAACCATGGTTTCGGCGAATTTCTTACCAAGATCATAAACAGCCCGGGGACTTTTCTGATCGAGTATCCCAACCACCTCTTCATGCACAAGCGGATTTTCCTGGTTGCGCGGCCCGTAGACAACCGATGAAGAAGCCTGCAAAAACCGTGCATTATACTGCTTGGCCATTTCAAGCAGGTATTTCATGCCCATGGTATTCGCGTCCATTGTCTCAATGGTCATTTCCTCAAAATGCTTGGGAGATGTCGGGCAGGCAAGATTATAGATTTCCTGCACGCCCTGAAATTCCACGCGGAACCGTTCAAGTTCGGGAAAGGCGTTCAGATCAAGCGGCTTTGTGATATCGTGGTTAATGAAAACAAAGTTCGGATGCTGCAAAAGATGGCTGATATTGGCAGGCGAGCTGCTCACGAAACTGTCAACGCAAATAACCTTTGCGCGCGTCACCAGTTGATCGCAAAGGTGCGAGCCGATAAAGCCTGCTCCTCCTGTGACAAGAATATTCTTTTGTTCAAAAATCGCTTGTTTGGCCATAGAGATGAAAAACATTCCTCGTTTGGAAACGTTTGTTTTATTGTATCACAATGGGTAAAAGCCCACACCGCCGCGGTAATCTCCGTCTAAAACGCCCCATTCCTGCTCAAAGGCTCCTTCTGGAGAGTACATGCGAAAGACCGGCGTATGGGTCGTTTTATAGGAGACGACGAATTCTTTTCTTTCGTCGCGGTTGACATCAAGAAATTCCACATGCGCTCCTCCTCCGTCGATCACATCGCCCGCAAAAAATTCCAGAACCAGCTGCCCGTCCGGGTGGAAAATTTTGATATGTGGTCCGCCGGACTCACCAGGACCAAGAATCAACTCGCTTTGTCCGTCTCCATTGATATCCGCTGAAGTTATGGTTGCTCCTCCGCCGAAACGTTCATAGGAGACGAATTCATGATGCAGAAGACCAGTATATTCAAAGATACGAACCAGGCCGTCGGTCTGGCGTTCAGGCACCACGGCCATTTCCTGGATCCCATCTCCATTTGTATCGATGAGAGCGACGGACAGTCCTCCAACGATATTGTTCTCAAATGGCCTGAACCTGTACTTTAATGTTCCTTTAAAATCGTAAATGCTCAAGAGCGGAAGCTGCCCTTGCCCGGAAACAACCACCAGATCGTCTTCAGGATCTCCATCAACATTGCCAACGGCTACTGATCCGACCGTCTGTTCATCGTCTATGGGAAGATCAAGAATCAATGAAAGCTGCGACGTAAAAAAATTGTAGCTGTACACTTTGCGGATCTGCTCTCCTTTCGCGTGCACAATGGCAGAGAGGCTTGTCTGGCGGACAAATTGCATTCCTGAATGAAAATCACCTGCTTCAAAGACAATCGGTGTCATCGCCGTAGGACCTGGGAATTGATACAGATACGGCAGCCCCTCAAACGAGGATCGCGGATAAGCCAGAAAACCCGAAACAACAGCTTCTGCCGTTTCTTCTTCCTGAACAGGTTCTCTTCCCTGCTCCGCCAGAGCAACGGCCCCGCCGGCATTAAGCGCATAGTCAAATCCTATGCCTGAAGCATGCAAAGCTCCGATCGGCTTGGCGCCTTGCTGCAGGATCCGTAATGCTTCATCCGCCTGCAATGACGGCCTGATCTGTTTGAGCAAAGCAAGCACGCCCGTCACCTGAGGCGCGGAAAACGATGTCCCGCTGAACAATGCTTTGTATTGATCCTTGGACTGAAATCTCGGACCGACATGGCGGGTGGAAAAGATATCTACTCCCGGAGCCACAATGTCAACGCAGTCAGAACCATAATTGGAAAAATCCGGCCGGGAAAAATCAAGCTCGATCGATCCAACGCCGATGACGGTCGCGGCTCCAAGATGCGTATAACAGACCGGATACGTACCAGTCGCGTTCAAGTTTGCCCCGCTATTTCCAGCAGCCGCGACCACGAGAATTCCTTTCTTGTAGGCCTCGTCAAGCAGCTCAACAAGCAAGGGGTCATAGTCAGTGCCCACCAAACTTAAGTTGATGATATCGACTTCCTGCGCCATGGCATACTGAAATGCGCGGGTAACCGTTTCGGACGTTCCCGTGCCAAGTTCATTGAGCACGCGAAGCGGCATCAGTTGGACTTTTTGCGCCACGCCGGCAATCCCGATTCCATTATCCCCCTGTGCGGCAATAATTCCCGCCACAACGGTGCCATGCTGCACGCCAATGGCATTTTCAGGAAAACCAACCGGATATTTGGGGCTTGGATCAGGCTGCTCGGCGAGAAAATCCCAGCCATGCAAATCATCGATATAGCCGTTCTGGTCATCATCTTTTCCATTGAGTACTTCTCCTGGATTGACCCAAATATTCTCCGCCAAGTCCGGATGCGAAAGATCTACCCCGCTGTCGATCACGGCCACAACTACATCTTTGGCATTTGGCTGGATTTCCCAGGCGGGTTCAATATTGATAGCGGCCAGATAATCCTGAGAAGAAAGCAAAGGATCATTGGTCGTGGCTGAAGCCTGGTAGACGAAATTCGGCTGAACGGAAACCACCTCCGGGTCGGCAAGAAAGCGAGCATAATGCCAGGCCGCTTCTTCATTGCTTGCATAGGTATGTTTTACCGCGTACTGTTCCCCGATTTTGCGCACGAGCAGCTCGCCTGGGCGCGCCCCGTTAAAAGCGGCGGCTGAGACCGTCACGCTTTGCGCTGATGGCAGTGGAAATGAGGCGAAGATCAGCAATGAAGCGAGGATGATGGAAAGTGGTTGTTTCATGTTTATTAGACACCGCGCATTTTCATGGTTTGCACGATGCGTTCAATAGCGAGAACGAACGCAGCCGTTCGCATGTCAACATGCAAATCGCTCTTCTTCTCCCAGACATTGCGGAATGACCGTTTCATAATAGACTTGAGTTTTTCAAGCACCTCTTCTTCAGACCAGTAATACCCTTGATTATTCTGCACCCATTCAAAATAGCTCACAGTCACGCCGCCGGCATTAGCCAGTACGTCAGGAACAATCAAAACGCCTTTTTCAAGGAGAATGGCTTCCGCTTCGGGAGTGGTCGGACCATTGGCAAGCTCAAGGATTGCTTTTGCTTTGATCTGATCGGCATTCTCCGCGGTGATCGCGTTTTCCAAGGCGGCCGGCGCGAGTACTTCACAATCAAGCGCGAATAGTTCTTCGCTTTTAATCGCCGTAGTGCCAGGAGCACCAACAACACTGCCTGTTTCCTTTTTGTGGCGCATCACGGCCATTGGATCAAGGCCGGAGTCGGAATAAACCGCTCCTCGCGAATCCGATACAGCGATAACGATGAACCCGGCTTGATGAGCAAGATGCGCGAAATGCGCACCGGCATTGCCAAATCCCTGAATCGCAATGCGTGTTTTGCCAGGCTCAAATGAAAGATGTTCAACCAGATCTTCAAGACAATAGAAAGCGCCCTGCGCGGTGGCGGATTCACGTCCCCGGCTGCCTCCGATCTGCAGCGGCTTTCCTGTTACAACAGCAGGAGCAAAGCCGCCGTCGGTGCGGCCGTATTCGTCGGCAATCCAAGCCATCACCTGCGCGTTCGTATTCACGTCCGGCGCGGGAATATCCGTTTTGGGGCCGATGACATGGCGCATGGCATGCGTCCACCCGCGGGTAAGCCGTTCCAGTTCCGCTTCGCTGAGCTGTTTTGGATCAACCGTCACGCCCCCTTTGCCCCCGCCATAAGGAATATCGACAACGCCGCACTTAATGGTCATCCAGAATGCGAGCGCCTTTACTTCATCAAGGTCTGTTTCCGCATGAAAACGGATGCCGCCTTTATACGGTCCACGATGATTGTCGTATTGAACCCGGTAGCCTTCAAAAATTCTGATTTCCCCGGAATCCATGCGCACGGGAATGGAAATTTGCACTTGCCGTTGCGGAATACGCAAAACGTCGATGAATTCCTTGTATCCCTCCAGATATTTAGCAGCCTGATCAAGCTGCTTCATGGCTGACGCGAACGGACTTATTTTGTTCATAAAGATTGATAAGGTTGCCCCAGTATATCGCCGGCAAGGCATGCCGTCAAAGCAAGGCGAAATTATCAAGCCAGACGTAGAGACCAAGCACAAGAAGCACAAAAGCAAAGAGATAAAGCAATTGCTGAACAAGCTTGAAACGCTCTGAACTGACCGGCTTATGCGTTCTTATCACGCAGACTTTTTTGCGGTCAATTTGCTTGGCCGCCTGCGCGTGAAAACGCTTGTCGATGCGGTAGCTTGTGACATGCCAGAAGAAAGCGGCTACAACACCGCTAAAGACAACGACTGCCGTAAACAAGAGCAGGTCGACAAAGAACGCGAAGCTGATGGTCGTAATATGCAGCTGAGCCAGAAAAAACCAGACAATGCCTAATGTGAGCAGATGTCTGATCACCGCAAGATGCCAAGGATAATGCGGTTCAACATTGAACTCGCTGAGCGCGCGATGATAGCTGACGTTGAGCACGAACAGATCTGAAAGACGGATAATAAAGCGCGTCACCAATACGGAGAAGAAATAAAAATACAGCAGAACCGCAAGATTGATAATCAACATACCTTTAAAAGCATAGTTATGTTTTCATTTTGGGTTTGACAGGCCCGCCGTATCGCAAATCACTCAGCGCTGATTTGGCGACTTCCCGGTCGCTCCATGGGATCTTTCCATGGCCGACATACATCACATCATAGTCCCCCATGCTGCAGAGCAAAACAATGTCATCCCGCTGAGCCATCTGGCAGGCTTGTTTAATCGCATCTTTGCGATCTTCGATATAGGTATAATCAGGTCCCATGATTTTGCCCTTCTCCTTCAATCCGGCTTCGATCTCTTCCGCGATCGCTCGCGGATCCTCGGTATGCGGATCTTCGGTGGTAAGAATGCTGAAATCGACCAGCTCGGCGGCCAGGCGGCCTACCATGGGCCTTCGTCCGCGGTCACGGTCTCCGGTGGCTCCATAAACGGCAATAAGCCGCCCTTTGCCGTTCATCATCTTTCGAGCGGCGTGGAAGAGGTTTTTAAATCCGTTTGGCGTATGCGCAAAGTCAACAATCACCTTGAACGGCTGGCCCATGTTCACGAATTCCATGCGGCCGGGTACCTTGGTGACGGATTCCAACCCTTGTTTGATGTCTTCCAAATCAGCTCCGACAGCAACGGCAGCCCCCGCAGCCGCAAGGGCGTTGGACACGTTAAATACCCCGCGCAGATGCAGCTGAATATCTTTCGTTTTTGCTCCCCGATGAAGCCGGAATCGAAGACCGTCCGAGTCATCGATTTGCGTGGCGTAAAGGTCAGCAGGGTGTTGCGATGAGTAGCGGATTTGCCGGTCCGCCTGGATATCGGCGAAATACTGGTAGTCATCGTCGTCCAGGTTCAAGACCGATGTTTTTTCCTGGCCAGGTTTTCTGCGCGACGAAAGCCCCTTGAACAAGGCTCCTTTCATTTCTCGGTAACGGTCAAGGCTGCCGTGCAAATCGACATGCTCATAGGTCAGATTTGTGATCACGGCCACGTCAAAGGCAATGCCAAGCACGCGATGCTGTTCAATCCCCCATGATGTTACTTCAAGGATAACCACCTGGCATTGTTCTTTGAGCGCCTGTCGCAAAAAACGGCGAATGATCGTTTTTCCCGGCGTGGAATTATCGGAGTGGTTTTTCCACTCTTTTGAGGGCAAAACAAAGCGCAGTCCGTTGATCATGGCCACGCGCAATCCCATCTTTTTGAGGATTTCGTACAAAAAGGTTGTGGTCGTGGTTTTGCCGTCGGTTCCGGTTACGCCGATGACAATCATTTTTCGAGACGGACGCCCATACCTGAGCATGCCAAGAATAGCCCAGCCAAAATGGTACAGGCGTTTGATCGATTTTGGCATGATTTTGCTTAAAAGATGCTTCACATCAGATCGTTTAATAAACTTCTTCCCGTCATTTCTTCTGAAGGTTGCAAACCAAGCAGTTCAAGGACAGTCGGCCCGACATCGGCGAGAATGCCGACGGGATTTGGCTGCCGGCGAAGCGTTTGAGCGCTTTGAGGATCAAGCTCGCGTGCCCGGGACTGCTCAACAACAATCACGGGAACCACGCCGGTTGAATGCTCCTTAACTTCGCTTCCTTTCAATGGATCTTTCATCAGTTCGGCATTGCCATGATCAGCCGTGATGACCACCGCTCCGCCTTCTGCCAAAGCCGCGTCAACGATTTTACCGATTGCTGTGTCCACGGCCTCTATCCCCTTTTTTGCAGGTTCAAATTTTCCCGTATGGCCTACCATATCCGCATTCGCGAAATTTATCAGAATGAAATCATACTTGCCAGATTTGATTTCCTTTACCGCGCGGTCGCCGATTTCAGGCGCACTCATTTCAGGCTGGAGATCGTACGTCGCAACATTGGGCGACGGGATCAGAACGCGGTCTTCATTCTTTAACTCTTCTTCCGATCCGCCATTGAAGAAATACGTGACATGCGCGTATTTTTCCGTTTCAGCCAGGCGCAGCTGCTTCAGCCCCGCATCCGCGACAATGCGGCCGACCGGCTCGCGGATAATCTGCGGAGGAAAGGCCACATCCACAGGCAGACCGGCTTCATATTCCATCATGGTGACGAATTTGAGATTCTGCAATTTTGCGCGTTCAAAACCGCTGAAATCATCTAAAACAAAGGCCTGGGTCAATTGGCGGGCGCGGTCGGGGCGATAATTCCAGAAAATCACCGCGTCATTGTCTTTAATGACCGCCAACGGATTCTGTTTGCGGTCGGTGATGACGGTCGGCTGCAATTCTTCATCTTTCATGTCACGGCTATAGAGCTCTTTTATTGCTTCCTGCGGATCGCGGAATTGGAGCCCAAGCCCCTTGGTCATCAGTTCATAAGCAAGCTTGGTGCGATCCCAGTTATTGTTTCGATCCATGGCATAGTACCGGCCGACCATGCTCACAAGCTGGCCGACTTTCAGCTTTTTCATCACATCAAGCAGCTGCTTGATAAATTGGTCCGCCACGGCCGGCGGCGTATCGCGTCCGTCCGTGATCGCGTGGACAAAAACGCGTTTTTTGAATTTCTGCGCTTTGCAGATTTTCAGCAGCTCAAAACAATGATCCATATGCCCGTGCACGCCTCCGTTTGAGAGAATTCCAACCAAGTGCAGGTCTGAATCATTGTCTTTGGCATGTTGAATCGCCCCGAGGAAATGTTCATTTTTGTGGAAACTTCCGTCCTGAATGGCAATCTGAATGCGCGGGAGATTCTGATAAACCACCTGCCCGGCTCCAAGATTCAAATGGCCGACTTCCGAGTTTCCCACCTCTCCCCAGGGCAGCCCTACGGAGATGCCGGATGCTTCTACAAAAGTGAAAGGATACTTCTGGTACAGTCCGTCCATGACGGGAGTATTCGCCTGCTCAATGGCATTGCCGTCAATGATTCCGCTGGCTCCCCAGCCATCCAATGAAATAAGTACGACAGGTTTGTGTTTGGAAGACATACAATGATTCGGAAAACGCAAGAACTTAAAAAGCTGAAAAGCGAAAAAGGTGAAAAGATGATTTGATTGTGCATCGGTTTTCCATTTCTTCGCTTTTTATCTTTTTTGATTTTGAGGGTTTGCTGTGAAAGCAGGCGTTTCCATTTTTCAGTTTCTGAGCTTTTCTTCAGATGTTAAATTTCGCAGCATTCTGTTGATCTCTGTCTCGCTGACCGGTCCTTTGCGCAGGACCTGAACTCGACCGCCCGCGACGGCAACCACGGTGGAGGGGTTGCGCTTTGGCAGCCGGCCGGCATCCACAAATGCTGCAGGTAGCTTACCACGTTGATACTGTCTGAGGAATTGCTCATGCGAGTAAATGTCCTGCATACCAGATTTGTTCGCGGAGGTAATGGAGATCGGTACAGGCAATTTTGTGAGGATTTGTTTTACACAAGGCGTGGGCAGATATCGGATCGCGATGGTACCGTCTTCCCTTCGCACATAGGGAAAACGGCGTTTGCGTGACGGCAGTACCAATGTTAACGGTCCGGGAAGAAACGTTTTCCAGAGTGTCTCAACCTCTTTTGAGAAGCGGCCATACGCATTCGCCTGCGCTTTGCTGCGCACTGCCATGGATACGGTTTTTGCTCGCGCTCTCCCTTTCAGAGAAAAGGCGTTCTTTAGTGCGCCCGGCCGATCAACCCGCACGGCCAAACCATAGCTTGTATCAGTTGGCAGCACCACGGCTTCTCCCCGCCTGAGCAGCGCTACGACCTGGGCCAAATCCTTGCCGGCCAGCCTCCCAAGTTTGTTGAGCGTAAAGCGTTTCATACAATGACATCGAAGAGCGATAGCAGGAGCGTGGATACGGCAAAGTAAATGGACATGGCAATCAGATCCTTGATAATGGTCAGAAATGGCCCCGCCCCGATTGATGGATCAAGCTTTAAACGATTTAATGCCATGGGGGTAAGAACCCCGATAATCGCCCCTGCCACAATGGTCAAGGAAAGAGAAAGGCTTACGGCAAATGATAAGGCGTAATCTCCCGGATAGATAAGCAATAGCAGAAATAACATGCTGCCAAGAATGAGGCCGAGCAAACCGGAGACTTTCAACTCATTGAGCAGATAGCGTGTCCGATGATGAATATCTCCATGGAACAGATTTCGGATGAAAATCATGGCTGACTGATTGGCTGAGGTTGCTCCCGTGCTCATAATGACAGGGATAAAAACGGCAAGCAGAATAATGGCCTGAATCGAGGATTTGAACGCATTGATGATCATCCCTGTCGCAAGCCCTCCGAACATGCCCACAAGCATCCATGGAAGCCGGGACGACACGATTTTCCAGCGATGGAAGGAAAAATGTTTTTTCGGAACCGTCACACCGGAGAGGCGCAGGAGGTCATTGCTGAATTCTTTGTTGAGAATTTCAAGAATCTGATCGGTCCCAAATGCCCCAAGCAGATGGTTTTTATGATCCACGATCGGAAGCATCTTCACATTATGCTTGAGAGCCAAAAGAGCAACGCGGGCGATCGTATCAAGCGGGGTGACGGAAACCAGGTCCGTTTGCATGATTGAGCGCACAGAGGAGCTGGATTTCGCCTGAAGCAATTCCTTCATCGAAAGCACGCCCGCAAGCCGGCCTTCTCCATCCACGATATACACATAATTCAATGTTCGGTAATTCCTGGCCTTATCCAAAATATATTCCTTTACTTCACCGGCTTTGGAGTGGATTTCAAAAACCGGAATATCCGTAATCATGTCATGCCCGGCAGTATTCAACGGAAACAAGGCCGTTACCTCCATCAATTTTTTTGAAATCAGTGCCATACTCAAGCAAATTGCGCGCGGCGCGTACGATTATGCCAGTAAAGCCATTTGACGATTTCGCGGACCATCAATTCCGTTAAGCCGATTGCGAAGATCAGCGCCCAGTCTTCCCATCGCAGCGGAATGGTTTTCAAGAAATTGCCAAGCACAGGCGTTTGCACAAAGAAGATTTGTGCTGACAATGAGAAGCCGACAGCCGCCAGAAGAAGCTTGTTAGAAAGGAGGTTGCTTTTCCAGATCGGCTGGCGGAGTGTTTTGATGCTGAATACGTAGATAATCGAGTCCACCGCGAACATGCAGAATACCATGGTCCTTGCATAAAGAAGATCGCCTGTTTTTGCTAAGTAAAGGATGAAGAGACTCAGAGCAGCCGTGACCGCCATGGCAGTGATCAGCCCGATCATGAACAAGATTTCTTTGTTGACGATGCGCTCCTCTTTTCTTCGCGGCGGATAGCTCATCACATCGCGTTCAGCCGGTTCAAGCGTCAAAGCGAGGTTTGGAAGGCCGTCTGAGATCAAATTGATCCAAAGAATTTGCACGGCTACCAAAGGCAGCGGATAGCCAAGAAGCAGAGCCAAGGTTATTAAAATGATTTCGGTGAAACTATCAGACATCAGATACAGAAAAATTTTGCGGATATTGTCGAACATGACGCGCCCTTCGCGAATGGCCGCTTCAATGACAGAAAAATTTCCATTGAGCAGGATCATGTCCGAGGTTTCTTTCGCGACGTCCGTGGCATCCCCCACGGCAATCCCTATGTCCGCGGCTTTAAGCGCAGGAGCATCATTCACACCGTCGCCAAGCATGGCCACGACCTCTCCTTGTTTTCTCCACGCCTGCACGATTCTCAATTTATGCTTTGGCTCCACGCGGGCGAAAATATCAATGCTTTGCACTCGGGCCTCAAGTTCATCGTCCGACATGGTTTCAATAGCTCTGCCGGTAAGGATCCGTTCATCCGGGACCGTCATACCAAGCTCGCGCACAATGGCCTGCACCGTATATTTATGGTCTCCCGTGATGATAACAGTGCGGATTCCGGCTCCGCGCATGGTTTGAAACGCCTCAGCGGCATCAGAACGAACCGGATCTTTCAGCCCCACCCAGCCGATGAAAACCAGGTCATCAAATGCGGGAGGATTCGATTCGGCAAGCAAATCCTCCATGCGGACTGCGGTTTTTTTCTGATACTCGGACGTAGCCAGGGCAAGAACGCGCAACCCTTTTCTTGTCATGGATTCATATTCTTCAAGCAGCTCTTTTCTGCGTCTCTCATCAATAGAAAATCGCCTGCCTGCACGCAAAAAACGATTGCACATGGATAACACATTTTCCGGCGCTCCTTTGACGAAAAGCTGGGAACCGCCTTCTGGTTTTTCATAGAGGGTAGCCTGGAATTTATAGACCTCGTCGAATGGCACTTCACCGACTCTTCTGTACACCTGGAGCAATTTTTCTTTTTCAAACCCCGCTTGTTCGGCGGCAATAAGCAGAGCGACATCCGTGGAATCACCGATGATCTCCCATTCCTTAAGCTTGTCTTCAGGATTCTTGATATACGCATTATTGCATAAGGCCATGGTCTTAATCGCCAGGAGATGATGGGCTTCATCTTCGGCAGACAAATGCCCATGCCCGGCTTTCATGTCATGTAATTTCCCCCCAACAAGCAGCTGATCAACCGCCATTTTCCCTTCAGTAATCGTACCTGTTTTGTCTGAACACACGATTGATACAGAGCCAAGGGTTTCCGCGGCGATCAGCTTGCGAACAAGCGCTCGCCGCTTCAGAATGCGCTGCATACCAACAACCAGAACCAGGGTCATGGCAACCAAAAGACTCTCAGGAATCGCTGCGACCGCCAAAGCCGCGGTTGTGACTAAAATCTCAGCCAATTCAAGCCCGCTAAACAGTTCAATCAAAAATACGATCCCAGCGGCAATCAATACCGTGATCGTAAGCAATTTAGAAACATTGAGGAGCTGGATCTGCAAAGGAGTCTTCTCATCAATCGTATCTTTAACAAGAGAAGCGATTTGTCCAATTTCCGTGTTCAAGCCTGTTTTCGTCACAATAGCCATTCCCCTGCCCGATGCCACCGTCGTTCCGGTATGCACCATATTTGCCCGGTCTCCCACGCTATGCTCCGAAGGCAAAGAATTGACGGATTTATCAACAGGAAATGATTCTCCCGTCAGACTGGCTTCGTTCATTTTCAAATTCTTTTCCTCAAGAATCCTTCCATCGGCGCTGATTTTATCGCCTGCTTCAAAAAGCAGAATATCGCCTGGAACCAGCTGTTTTGCCAAAATGCGCTGCTCCCTGCCATCGCGCAGAACCGTCACTTGATGCTGCACAAGAGCTCGTAGGCGGTGAATAGCTCTGTCCGCCTTATATTCCTGCCAAAGCCCGATAACCGTGTTCAAAATGACCGCAGCTAAAATAACAATCACATCCACCATTTCTCCGACAAATAAACTGATTGCAGCTGCAACCAGCAAAATATACACCAGAGGGCTTTTCACCTGGTTGGCAAGCAGCTTGATCAAGGGAACCGGCGGCTGCTCAGGCAGCATATTAAATCCATGTACCTGCCTTCGTTCCTCTACCTCGGCCGAAGACAAACCCTCAAGACGGGATCCAAGCCGCTCAAGCACATCCTCGGTATCGAGCTGATACCATTTTTGTTTATTCTGTTCGGACATAGCTTTTTTATTGTAGCACATGGTCCAGATCATATTTGATCTTTGCAAACGAAAAGTACCACACCGCCTCCCTCAGTATGGTACCTGCAGGCCATGGACAATTGCCCGGCCGGTTCTTGTCAGCGTCCAGAAGATTTCTCCTTGCTGCGGAAATGAACGGATGAGCTGTTCCCCCTCCATGCGATCAAGCAGCAAAGACAGTTCCGCACCCTCAACGCCGCGATGAATGAGCATGTCTGCCGTCAGCGGCTTAGTAAACAGCAGATGAAGGACCACATGCATGCGATCAAAAACAATGCTCACAAATCCTCCTTTTCCTGTTAAGAGGCATTATACATGAATGTCCCGCCGGCGCAGCCGAGCTTGCAAAAGAAGGCTTTTTTTGTTACCGTATATACACGCTTTGCTTCTCCAGCATAGCGTCGTTTTTTTGACTGATTCTTTCTCCTCCAAATCGCCTATCATGCATCTTGCGCGAAAAGCAGAAGTTCCTGCCTCAGATAAAGCAATGTGCTGAAGATATGGTTTCATCAAGGGTCGGTAGCTCAGTCGGTAGAGCAGCAGCCTTTTAAGCTGATGGTCCTGGGTTCGATCCCCAGCCGACCCACCATGTAAGAAGCCTTCACAACGTTGAAGGCTTTTTGCATGGAACAGGCATCATCCCTCCAGAGATCGAACCAGGGGGTGTTGGGGGAAGCATTCCCCCAGATTCGGGGTGACAGCGACGAATGAAATGAGGAGCGCCAGAGGGCGGAAGCCCTATGGAAAACCCGCCAGGGCGCGTGAGATCCCCAGCCGACCCACCATGTAAGAAGCCTTCACAACGTTGAAGGCTTTTTGCATGGAACAAGCAGAATTCCAATACATAGCGGCGTAATGCATTACGTCGCTACGTAAAATTGTGCATTTCCTGTGATCAATATCAGCATTGAATTCCTCTTGCCATTGCGCTAAAATAACGATCCAATCACTGTCTGGCAACGTTTGATACCATCTGGTACATTTGGGCCGTTTACGAACTTATGAACCGTGTTCCCCCACATAATCTGGAAGCCGAAGAATCCATTTTGGGCGCTTTGCTTATCGACAAAAACGCGATGATTAAAGTTGCCGATTCTTTGCGCTCGGAAGACTTTTACCGGCCCCAGCATGGCGAAGTCTATGAAGCCATGCTTGACCTTTACGCTGACCAGGAACCCATCGACCTGCTTACCCTCTCAAACAAATTGGAGGAACGAGGAAAGCTGGAAAAAATCGGCGGGCGCGCTTTTCTTTCGGGGCTGGCGGGCATGGTCCCCTCTTCCGGGCATGTCAAACACTACGCAGATATTATCCAGAAGAAAGCAAGCCTGCGCCGCCTGCAAGCCGCGGCAGCCGAAATCAGCGAGCTCTCCTTCCAGGAAGACGGCGATGTTGACGAATTGCTCGATAAAGCGGAACAATCCATTTTCGCGGTTTCACAAAACTACCTTAAGCAAAACTTTTCTCCCGTAAAGGAGATTCTCCATGAAGCTTTTGAACGGATCGACTTGCTGCACCGCGAAGGCGGCAAGGTTCGCGGCGTGCCAACCGGGTTTAAAGACCTTGATAACCTGCTGGCCGGTTTTCAAAAATCCGATCTTATTATCCTTGCCGCCCGCCCTTCCGTTGGAAAAACAACCATCGCGCTCGATTTTGCCCGCCATATCGCGGTAAAAGAAAAAATACCTGTTGGAATTTTCAGCCTTGAAATGAGTAAGGAACAATTGGTAGACCGCCTTCTCTGCTCTGAGGCGGGCATTGATCTGTGGCGCATGCGCACCGGCAAACTTTCAGACCGCCCGGATTCGGACGACTTCCCGAGGCTTGGCAATGCCATGGGAATCCTCTCTGAGGCGCCGATCTTTATCGACGACAATGCTTCGGCCAATATCATGGAAATCCGCACGAAGGCTCGACGCCTGCAAACTGAGCATGGCCTTGGATTGCTGATTGTCGATTACCTGCAGCTTATGGAAGGCCGCAGCAAAGAGAACCGTACGCAGGAAATCTCTGAAATCAGCCGCGCGCTCAAGCAAATCGCCCGCGAGCTGAATATTCCTATTATCGCCCTATCCCAGCTCTCCCGCGCCGTGGAGCAGACAAAGCCGGCTATTCCAAAGCTTTCTCATTTGCGTGAATCAGGTTCCATTGAACAAGACGCGGATATTGTGATGTTCATTTACCGCAAAGCGGCCGACCGCAATTACCGCCCTGAAGAGCTTACACCAGAAGAAAAGAATCTTGGTGAAATCCACGTGTCCAAGCATCGAAACGGTCCGACCGGCGTGGTAAAGGTGTTTTTCGACGGCGCACGCGTTAGCTTCCGCAATCTTGAAAAGCGCCACCTTGAAGCTCCTGCTCCACCTCCTCTGCCGCCTGCAGCAGGACCAGCGATTGATCTGCCGAAATTTTAGTTAATGTGCTAACGAGTTCACGCGTTAACGAGTTGCAACCCAGCCCGTTAACGCTTTAACACGTTAACTCGTTAACATGAGGATTATGTTCAATAAATTGAAGCAGATCAAAGACCTCCGAGACAAAGCAAAAGAAATCCAGTCAAAACTGGCTGAAGAAATGATCGAGCACACCTCAGGCGGCGTGACGATTAAAATGGACGGCAACCAGAAAGTGCATGCGGTGATGATTTCAGACAATGCCCTGGAGAACAAAACCAAGCTTGAACAAGCTATTGCCGATGCCATCAATGAAACCATCAAGAAGGCGCAAAAAGCCATGGCAATGAAGCTTCAGAAAATGGGTGATTTTGATTTACCCGGCTTGTCTTAAAGCGTTGCCAAACGAGCCGAATAGAACAAATGTTACCAAACAATCTTCTTTGCAGGATCTGGCAACATTTGGCTCGTTTGGTGCATTTGGTAACGTTTCTTTATGCTACGCTTCCCTGATGCCATAAAAACCCTCATTGACTATTTCGACCGGCTTCCCGGTATCGGCCCAAAAACCGCTGAGAAACTGGTCTTTTTCCTGCTGAAACAACAGAAAGAATACCTCAAGGGTTTTAGCGAAGCATTGCTGGAATTGCATGATACCCTCCGTTTCTGCCGCATCTGCCAGAATTTCACGCAGCAGGAACTCTGTGAAATCTGCAGAAATCCGGAGCGCGACACCTCGGTCATTTGTATTGTTTCTGAAAACCATGATTTAGCAGCCATTGAACATAGCGGCGAGTTTAGCGGCGTTTACCATGTGCTTGGCGGGACGCTCAATCCTCTTGAGGGGATTACCCCGGACTTGCTCAATATCAAGCAGCTGGCTGACCGCGTTGAGCAAGGACGCGTCAACGAACTTATTCTGGCCTTTGACTCTGATTATGAAGGCGAGGCCACTGTTCTCTATTTGCAAAAATTATTCAAACATCACCCGGTAAAACTTTCACGCCTGGCCCAGGGATTGCCAATGGGATCTGTGGTGGAATATGCGGACGAGGTGACACTTGCAAAAGCGATTAAAGGCCGAACCGAGCTTTAAACGACAACTCCCACAAAACCGTGGCCTTGTGGGAGAGTCCTCCTGTTTCAGGTTGATGGCATCACCTCCAGACAGAGCTGGCAAAGAATCTGCTGGTGATAATACCGCTCGCGCAGCGTACGGAGAATATTCTGCGCCGTGTGGTAACGGGGGGCTTTCCCCTCCGGTGCGAATGATTCGACCAGGATCTGGCCGACGCCTATCTCCGAGCACTTGGCGCACTGCCCGCTCAATCGCGAGTTAAGCCGAAGTTGTACGCGCAAATGGTAGGTCGATCCGGCGGTGCGAACCTCGGCGGGAATGGAAAACTTTCCATCGCGGTGGATTTCCATGCGTCCTCCTAGCGCAGCGTCTCTTTCTGTTTGATCCGCCCCATGCACTCGTCATAGCAGTGGATGCAGATATGCACCCAGCTCCAACCAAGACGGTACAATTCTTCGTCCACTATTTGAAAAGCTTCCGAGGTTAGCTCCTGCCTGCGCCCTTCAAACCAAAGGGCCTCAACCGTGGCCAGCAGCAGAGCGCCGTTCTCTCCCTCGCAGTGGTAGCAGACCGAGGTCTTGAGATCATCGCGAACCGTAAAAAGAACACGAAGAAAGTAATTTTGCTGCCCGATCGTGAGCAGCGTCTTCATTTCAACAGCCATGAAGCCTGCTCCTTTCTCGGCGGTCTCAAACTATGACAGAGCCATGCTTCTGTCAAGGTAAAGCGAAGCTCCCATCCTGCGCGGTTTGGCTCAATCTTCTTTAGGAGAGCCTTCCTTTGGCAATGATGGGAGCTTGAAGCAGAGCGTTCGCACGCCATACCTCACTTGAAGTTGTAGGTGTCGCTCTTGATCTGGGCCTGCGGCTTGCCGTAGTGAATGTCTATGTCCGACCATTCCCGAAGGATCTTGATCGCGACCGGACAGACCACGACAATGATGAAGCCGAGAAATACCAGACCGAATCCGAAAACGATCACACCCGCATCGTACGGTTCAACCGGGCTCATGAACCCCTCCTGTTCGCCCAGAGCAAGCATAGCCCAGAGCCCTTGCTTTGACAAACCCAGCAATGAAAAAGCTCCCGGGAGGACCGGGAGCCGATTTATGCGTGCACGATTATGCCGCAATTTTGGTGATCTTCACCTTTGTGTACGGCTGGCGATGGCCGTATTTCTTCGCGTAGCGGGTTTTTGCCTTATATTTGATGACGTTGATCTTTTCCGCTCTTCCCTGTTCAACAACGGTCGCAGAAACCTTTGCCTTCTCAACAAGCGGTGTTCCAACGGTTGCGCTTGTTCCGTTTTCATCGGCCACAAGCAGAACCTGGTCAAAAGACACGTCTTTCCCTTCTTCCACATTCAGTTTTTCAATCTTGAGTACATCGTTTTCTTTTACTTTGTACTGCTTTCCTCCGGTTTTGATGACAGCAATTTTGCTCATAGAAACAAAAAGACTTCTGCAGGCGCTTTCTTAAGAAAGGCTTGGCTGCCCGCACAAGGTCGATTAAGTGTGATTAGAATACTGGATTGAGAGGGAAATGTCAAGCGGAGAAGATCTCACCCCTTCCCCTCCCTTCAAAAGGGAGGGGTTAACGCATTTCTAGCGTTTCTAGGATTTTTTGAAGGACTTCATCAATGCGCTCATAAACATCAGCATCACTGAATCGCACGACCATGATTCCAAGTTCTTCCAGAGATTTTTGTCGATATTCGTCTTTCTGCTGTACTTCCTTTAAATCATGGATTGAGCCATCGATCTCGACTCCCAGATCTTTGCCGCGGCAGAAGAAATCTAAGACATACCCATTAACAGGAAATTGGCGATAGAATTTATATCCACCGAGCTGTTTCCCTCTTAACCTCTTCCAGAGCATTAATTCTGCTTTCGTTTGATTCTGCCTCAATAAGCGGATCTGATACTTAAACTTTTCATCATTGGGTAAGAACCGTCCTTTTGCATCAGAACGGCGGTAGTAGAACTTTTTAGGATTATGCATATCCTCCATAAGATGCTCCCTCCCCCTCTCTTCCGAAGAGAGGGGGCCAGGGGGTGAGATCCAAAAAATAAAGCGCCTCGGTAAAACGACGGCGCTTTTCACAAAGTATAGCAGAAATCATGTTATGTTAAAACTCGCTCTCTCGTACTTCATGGAGGTCGTAAACACGTTAACTCGTGAACCCGTTAACACGTTAACAAATTATGTCAGTTCGTTTAGTCTAGCGAGTTAATTCCACCCTATCCCCGATCTTGATCCCGGTCCGCGCGATTTCCCCCGCATTGATCTCTAAAACCATATCCGCCGGTTCACGAGAATACATTCTCGCAATTTCACCATTATTCGCAGCCGGGTGCGGAATATGTTCCTCATAGCCGATCACCTCGAAATTGCGGATCCAGAGAATATCAAGAGGAAATTGCATATCCTTCATCCAGAATGACTGCGCGGTCGGCTGATCGAAAATAAAGAGCATGGCAGCGTCTTGCGCCAATTCCGGCCTGCCGGACAATCCCTGCGCGCGGCCAAGAATAGTATCGCGGACCTCCACTCTGTACACTGCTTTCGCCCCCACGCTGATAAGCAAAGATTTTTCGCTCTGCGCGGCCAGATGACGCTGATAGAGAAAAACAGCCGCGATGATGAGACAGACAATCAACAAGCCGATGGTAAACCATTTCATACCTGTTTGCGGGCGGCCCTTACTATATAAACCGCGAACGCGATGATTGAGAGCAGCGCTCCGGCTAAAATAAGCGGCTGCTGATGAATTTGATAAATCCACGCGGCAATACCTAAAACCACCGTCCACGCGTAGAGCAGCAAAACCGCTCCGCGATGGCTAAAGCCCGCGTCAAGCAGCCGATGATGAATATGTTTGCGGTCGGCCAGCACCGGAGAGGTTTTCTCCCAAAACAGACGCCGTGAAACCACCCAGATTAGATCAAGAATAGGCAGAGCCAATACCACAAAGGTGGTAATAACTTTGCTTTCGGCAATAATCGCCAATGAACCGATGAGAAATCCGGCCAAGGTGCTGCCGGATTCGCCAAGAAAAATACGGGCCGGGTTGAAATTCCAAACGAGAAAGCCCGCAAAGCAGGCGGCAACGATAATGGCAACCATGGCTGTTTCGGGCTGATTGATTTTAGGCAAAAGGCTTGTGAAGTAGACAACCAGCCCCCCGACAATGGTAATGCCTGAAACAAGCCCGTCCAGACCGTCAAAAAACTTGGTCGCGTAGATCAGCCCCATCAGCCAAATGAAGGTAAAGACATCAGCCAGCAAAGTAATTTTGTAGGGAATTCCGTTAAGCGAAAAAAGCGGAATCTGAACGGAGTTTAAAAACCATTGCCCACCAAAAGGGTTCGTAAAGCTTTCAATGCCAATACCCGCGACGATGACGGTCAAAACGGCTAAAATCGGCCAGATAATTTGTTTGCGCGGAGATAAGACATCGCGGTCATCCAGAAAACCACCGATCACAAGCCATCCTCCGCCAAGCAAAAGGCCGATCAAATGTTTGAGCAAAATGGAACCGGCCGGCAACAAACCGGCAAGAATAGCTACCGCTACCGTTACAACAAATCCCAAATAGACGGCCACGCCCCCAAGCAAAGCAACCGGCTCTTTATGTACTTTCCGGCTATTTCCCTTCGGATCGTCAATGATTTGGGCGCTGATCGCAAATCGGCGGACAAAATGCGTTGCCGCGAACGTGAAAAAAAAGGCGGTGAGCGAGATCAGCGTGAACGACATAGCTTATGCTTCTTCGTCTTCTCCGATGTATTTATCACGAATAACCTTCACTTTATTTTCAACTTCGGCAAGCTGCTTTTTACATTGCTGAACGAGCTTGAGCCCCTCTTCATACTCTTTCAATGCTTCATCAAGATCCACATTGCCGGATTCCAGCCGCTCAACGATTTTGCCAAGGCGGTCGAATGCTTGTCCGAATTGAAATTTAGGTTTAGCCATAATACAAGGTTTTAGTTTGTAGGTTGTCGTTTATAGGCCGAACGTTCACCTGCAAACGAGAGCCTATAACCTAAATCAAAATAGTCTTCCATTCTCAATGGGCTTTTTACCCTTAGATTGTACCTCAGAGAAGACGGATCCGTCAGCCAGTTCAGTTTGGATTGTCTGGCCAGACTGAATCTGCTTCACCGAAGACAGAACTTTGCCATTGGCCAGGCGGGTGATGCTATAGCCGCGTTTTACCACCTCTTTTGGGCTTAGCGTGCTTAGAAGCTGCGTATGATGCCTAAGCTGCTGTCTATAGCCAGACAAAAGCGAGCCCATCCTTTGCTCCAGCCTCTCCCGGACAATCTGCAATCGTTCTGCCAGCAAGTCAAGCTTGCGGCGATGGCCTTGAAAGGCCAGATGCAATTCATGCTCAAGCTGCGCGAAATTGCGGAAACGGATCTGCAGCGTATGCTCCATTCTTGAAAGGAAATGATCCAGATTCCAATGATGCTCGCTTGTCTTTGAGACAAGACAGTCATTCATGGACTTTTGCGCCTGCTCAAGCTGCCAAAGAATTTCCTGTCTGTCAGGAACCACGCGTTCGGCCGCATTCGACGGCGTTGAAGCACGCACGTCGGCGGCAAGTTCGGCGAGGGTCGTATCGCGCTCATGCCCTACTCCGCAGACAACGGGAATCTTTGAAGCAAAAATTGCTCGGCAAACAGATTCGCTGTTAAAGGCCTGCAAGTCTTCAAGCGATCCGCCTCCTCTTGTTACCACAAGAACGTCTACCGGGTGGTATTTGTTGAACCACTCAATGGCTTCCACAATCTCGCCGGGCGCATTATTCCCCTGCACAAGCACTGGCCGCAAGGTGACGCTTACGCCTCCCCAGCGGTTGTTTAAAATACGCAGAAAATCCGTATAGGCGGCCGCCTCTTGGGAAGTCACAATTCCGATGGTCTCAGGAAAACGAGGAATCGGCTTTTTATGCTCGGGCGAAAAAATCCCCTCCTCTTCAAGTTTCGCCTTGGTCAAGAGAAAGGCACGCATGAGCGCCCCTTCCCCCACAGGCTCTACACGCTGAACGGTGAAGCTGTATTTGCCGTAGGGAACGTAAATGCGGGGATTACCAAAGACTTTCACCTCCATGCCGTCTTCAAGCTGCTGGTCAAGCTGGTAAGTGGTCATGAAACAATTGACCTTGCTCCCCTCGTCTTTGAGATCGAATGTCACCCATTTGCCCTGGCTGACGCGATATCCGCTGATTTCCCCCTTCACCCATACGCGCATTTCCGTCAAAACGGAATTGACCATTTCATTGAATTGCGTGACGGAAAAGATTGGGATTGTCTGATCCATAGACAATCAGTATAGCATCAAAGCTCCTTTTTGGTTAGCCAGGCAAAGAAAAAACAGCGTTTATACGGCTGGCCCTCAAACGGTGTATAGGTGACCGCCTTGTCAAACGATTTCACATAAAAAAATTGCCCATAGCGCTTGCGCAGATCATGCTCGGTAAATACCCGCTCAACAATGCCGGTTTTGGGCATGACATAGGTCATCGGCTCGGGGCCAGGAAAGAGCTTTAAAAGATTCTTGGCGTTTTTATCACCCTCAAGGCAAAGGCCGCGGACGAAGAGCACGCCGGCAGGTTTTAAGACCCTATGGCATTCTTTCAGATAAATATCGCGCTCTGCTTCATTCAGCGAGTTTGACGAGGTAATATCAAGAATCACGTCCACGCTTTCGTCTTCAACCGGATATGGCTCGCCAATGCTTTGCTCAAGATAGCGCACTTGCACGCCTTTTTCTTTGGCGCGTTCTTTGGCCAAACGCAAAGCCTCCGAGGAGATCTCAATACCGGTCACGTTCGCTCCTTTAGACGCGAGGTAATTGGCATTTCTTCCTGTTCCGCAGCCAAGATCAAGAACCGTCCATTCCGAAAATTCCAAGCCGGATTTGAAACGGTATTTGCGCAAATACCGGCTTAAAAACGCCTGAGGTTTGTCATCAAGCGACACAAGCTTGGCTTGTTTATACTCATTTTCCCAAATCTCTTTTTGCGCCATATTACAGCTTCCCTTCCTCAATCTGCTGCCGGATGAGTTCCATCAGCTCAAGATAAAACCGCACATTGTGGATGGTCGCCAGGCGGTACGCAAGCATTTCGTCTGTTTTAAACAGATGCCTCAGATATGCCTTTGTATGATGCTTGCAGGTAAAGCAGGAGCAGCCAGGATCAATCGGCGTAAAATCGGCTGAGAACTTCTCATTTGTAATATTGATCGCCTCGTAGAATTCCCCTTCTAAGGATGTCCTGTTCTTGAACGCGAAGAGCTGGCCATGGCGGGCATGGCGCGTGGGAATCACGCAGTCGAACATATCTACGCCGTATTTAACGGCCTGCACGATTTCTTCAGGTTTGCCAACTCCCATTAAATAACGAGGCTTATCAGCCGGCATGAGCTCAACAAGTTCGCTGAGGGTCTGATACATCTCTTCGCGCGGTTCGCCAACGGCCAGCCCGCCGATCGCGTAACCGTCAAAACCAAGCGGGACCAATCCTTCAAGCGATCGTTTACGCAGCTCGGTAAATGTCCCGCCCTGCACGATGCCAAATACTTTATGCCGATCGCGTAAAGCAGGATTTTCTTCCGTTAATTTCTTCCAATACGCCGCGGCGCGCTCTGCCCAGGACTGCGTCAATTTGATGGACGCTTCAAGCGATTCGCGTGTTGCAGGCAAAGCCGGACATTCATCAAGAATCATCATGATATCGCTGCCGATGGCAAGCTGAATATCAATCACTGATTCGGGAGTGAGATGGTAGGTCGTTCCCGTGACATCGTCTTTGAAGGTGACACCGTCTTGCGTCAATTTACGCATGGAAGACAGGCTGAATACCTGATATCCTCCGCTGTCGGTCAGAATCGGTTTGTCCCAGCGCATGAAGGCATGAAGCCCTCCCGCCTGCTTGAGCAATTCCGTGCCGGGACGGATGTTGAGATGATAAGTATTTGAAAGCAAAATCTCTGCCCCAAGCGAAGCGAGTTCTTCCGTTGTCATGGTTTTGACGGCTCCGCGCGTAGCAATCGTCATGAAAAAAGGACTTTGCACGGTCCCGTGAGCCAGCTTGATTTCACCGCGTCTGGCGGCTGATTGTCCGGAGGTTTTCTTGATGCTGAGCATAGAATGATGAGGTTACCAGATGTTATCAGACCTGCCTGCCGGCAGGCAAGGCATTTCCAGCCCTTGCCAGAGCAGCGGTAAAGGAGACGGTTTACGCAAAAGACTCACAGATATTTCTCTGTGAGCCTCTCATGCCGTATGCATTTTTGCCTTATTCCACGACAATGCCTTTGTCCGAAGCCTCTTTGTCGCGATCAACGCCGGTGGTAAGCGGCAAGGCGGTTTGAATGATACTGCCGCCCGTGACGCTGTCTTTGGCGGTCATGGTAATTTTCTTCGTAAGGCTTGCAATTTCACCGATCTGACTTGCGGTTGGCCGCAGTCCAAGCTCGAATTCAAGCGTGGCGCTAGGCACGTCGACCGGCAAGCGGTTCAGCGTCCAGGTCAGTTCATTGGTGGACGCGGAGAATTTCACCTCGCCGGCGCTCACTTCATAGACATTCTTCCACGAAACCCCGCTTGGCAGCTGGACGCTGGCGACAATATGTTCCACTTCATGAATACTGTTTTCAAGCCGCCAGACAACGTGATAGACGGTTTCCTCTCCTACTTTTGGAGGCAGCGGGCCATAACCAAGCTGTTCGCCATTATCCGCGTAATAACGGACATGCGCGTCAAAAACCAGGTCCGTATTCAGCTTGAATGTAATTGGATTGGCCGAAACGGTTAACTCTTCTTTGATATCGCCTGTTTTTGCGACAATCATCTGCACCTGCATCACAATTTCCACGTCTTCAGGATGAGCAAGCCGGTCAATCGCCCGCTGGGCATCTAATAAAGCCACCTGAAAATTCAGCTCGCCTTCTTCATCCGGCTCAAGCAATGCAAGCGTGGCCACGTCGTCTCCTGTCCAGGTAATGGAGCGCCGATGCAATGTCTTGGTATCAACCGCTTCAAGCTGTTTGACGCTTCCGCGGGCCGCATCAACCAACGTGGAAAAATCGACGGCTCCCGCGCTGGCTCTCTCTGCGTCCTGGGAACGATAGCGTGACTCAATGGTCACAACGGCCGTAATATCTCCCAACGTTGTTTTGCTGTTATTCCTGAAATTGATGCTGCCATTGAGTGTTTCCCCCCATTGGATCGTACTGTCCTTGCTCGCGCCGTTGACAATCAATTGCGCCAAGAGATCTCCTTGAATTAGCCGGACTTCCTGGCGCTGCTCTTTTTGCTGGAAATAATCCTGGTCGCGGCCTTGCTGTGCAAGCAGAACAATCAATTCTGTTTCTCCCATTTCAGCCGAAGAAAAGTATCCATCGATCTGAAATTCGCGTTCTTCATTTGCCTTTACCTCAGGGATGATCCACAATCCCTTTTCATCAAGCTCCGGATTTGACGATTCAATAATGAAGTTTTCCGGATAAATAGGTTCGATGCGCAAATTATGCATTGGTTCTTCGGTAGGATTTGCAAGGATAGCGGAAAGCGATGTTTTCTGGCCCACAAGCACCTGATCAGGAGCCTCCAGGCGGAATTCCGCCTTTACGGGAAGGACTTTGATTTCCGCAGAGGCGATTTCGGCAAATTCCGAGCTGAAATTTGCAGGCCAATAACGGAACAATCCTGAAATGGTCGTGCCCATTTCCGGACGTCCGACAAGCCGCCCGCGCACAAGGATGTCTCCTTCCTGTCCGCTTGGTACGGTTCCGAGATCCCAAAGGTTGTTCGAGCTCGTCGGCTGCGGTTCGGCTGATTCAAAGATGAATCCTGGAGGCAGCCGCAATTCGACTTCCGCTTTTCGAAAGCTGATATCTTCCCTGTTCGCGTAATGCAGCGCTAATTCCACGCTTGAGCCTGATGCCAGCTCAGCAGGGGCATTCAATTCAAACAAAACCTGTTCGCCGGTAAAGGCCTGCCTTCCGCCCCAGATAAACCAGGAAACGGCAGCAACACCGATAAAAACAGCCAAAAGAAACAAGAGAATCCAAACCAGCATGCGTTTCCAGGTCCGCCGTTTATGCTCAAGCATGGTAATTGATCCCAGATCGTCTCCGGTTGCTTCATAGACTTCGATCAGCTCCTCGCCAAGCCCTTTGCGCGGTTTGCGTTTTGCTTGAGGCTGAGGCTGCTCCTCTTTTTTCGTTTCCGGCTCTTCTTCAGCAAGCAGTGCATCAAGCTCGTTTTCAGACTCCTCAACTGATTCATTCGTCACTTCAATGGATTCTTCAGGAAGATTTTGTTTTTTCTTTTTCTTGCTCATAGATACGGAGTAAAGATCAATAGAAGAGGAAGCTGAACAAAGCATCTCCTTTCATGACAGCCGATGTTTTCCAGGTTCCTGTTCCCTGCTGAGCCATATATTCGCTTGACGCTTGCAGCTGCCATTGCTGCGGGAAATTCAGCGTAATATTCAATTCCGGATCCCAGGCACCCGGCTGTTTTTGCCAATACAGTTGATATGGGCGGATTCGGCGTGTTTCTCTTTCTGTCCCGATAACCCAGTCTGTCCAGGAAGCCTCCTTCTGTGGAATTTCAATGTCACTGATCAGCTTTGGCGTTTCATAAACAAGTACGGCGCGGCCGGTTGTTCCCGGATCAACCTGAAGCCAATGGGCAAAGACCGTTTTTCCTGACTCCGTATAGATTTCCGCTCCGGACGGATGCGGCTGATACGCCTGCTCGGAAGCGGCCAAATCGGGATCCTCTTTCCAATCAATGCCGGGCAATTCAAACAATTCCGCTGGTGGAGTTTCAAAACCTTCCGCTGAGATCAATTGGCTGCCGTATGGAACGTAAACGCGCAGATAATCGACATTACGCACCCCCACAAGCGGCGTTCCCTTCACGCCGGTATGTTCGCGTTCAATGGTCAAGGTATGCTTGAGCATGCCGTTTGCGGAGACATGGACAGATAAGTTGAAGCGGTCGTTGATCACGCCGTCGGTTTTTCCGCCCGCAAGATTGGTATGAACCACGGCCAGGTAATCCGTATCGGCATCAACCACTTCACCAGCCCAGCCATACTGAGAAAATGCAGCCTGAACTTCCTCATCCATGTGGTAGATCAAAACATCGCGCTGTGCCAGAAGCTTTGAAAGCACGCCCGCAAGCTCGAGGTATTTTTCTGTTTCAAGTTCTTTGACACGCTCAAGCAGAACCGGCGTTAAATCGGCGATGATCTTTTTTGGCTGATTCAGCTGTTTGTCGTATTCAAATTCAACATGCGTTTGCAGGATCTCACGGAAGTTTTCAGCAGTGATTTCTTTTTCATAGTCAGCAAGATAGACCGGACCGACGAATTCAAGCAAAGCAGCCAAAACATTGGTGTTGATGGCAATCACAGAATCAACGCTTGGGCCGCCGGCCTTTTCGTAAAGCGACATTACTTTTCGCGCGCTTGTAGGCCAGTCAAAAAACCAATTTGCGTCCTGCAATTCAAGCCGCGGGTTGATGAGCTGCAAGGCGCGCGGCGCTTTGATATTTTCAAAGAGAGATCCTTGAAAATCATATGGCCCGCCTCCAGGGATTTCGATATTTTTAATTTCTCCCCGGTCAATATCGACAAGCGCAAGGGACCCCATGAATCCTCCGGTCGCGCGCAATTCCGTATTATTCTGGAATAGAATCAAATGCCGCTCCATGCGGTCATGCCCAAGGAATGCAAGGAGAGGAGCCGCCAAAGATTCGAATTGGTCAAACTGGCGATTCACCTCCGGAAGGGCCTGCTGCAGCCGCTCAACATCAGGACGCATTTCATCGGGCAAGATAGACGGATCAATCCCGGCAAGCAACCCTGCGGCCTGTTTGATAGCCGGTTTTGCTTCCTGAAGACGCACAAAGAGGTATTCAAGCTTATAGGTGGCAGCCTGTTCGCTTAAAAAGTGCTGGCCATCGGTAAAGGACGCCACTCCTTGCGATAATAAATTTGCCGCGGAAGAAAGCAGGCTGCCGGCATCGAGCAAATCCTGCGCGGCATCAAGTTTCTTGCCAATCACCGGCATCACAGAAAGCACCTTGGCTGTTTTACCGTACTGATTTTGCACGAGCGCGCCAGCCGCGGAGAATGCCTGTCCCGCTTCTGAGAATTTGCTGCTTGCCGCCAAAAAATTCATGGAACGGGCATTTGCCCCCGCCTGCTGCAAGGTTCGCACGGCCGAATTTGTCGCCCCGAATACTTCACCCTGCGCCTGGGTCAACGCTTCGGAAATGGATGATAGACCGAAAGGAAGAGCGACAACCATAGCCAATGCGGCGAATGGGACCGCGGCCTTAGCAAAAGAAAGCTGGCTGAATAATGGCGCGCGCGCCGGCTTGGCAATCACGGAAGAAAGCTCCGTAACGGAGTTGATAATGGACTGCTCGCGTTTTTTGCGCAGTGATGCGAGCGTTGCTGAAAGATGGCGAACCGCGATCGGCTGGCCGGACCGTGTCGTTTTCATGATCGGCTGAATGGAACGCTGGCCATAGCTTGACGGCAATCGCAACGTTTTCTGTCGCCTATTTTCCTGCAATTTATGCAATGGAGCAAAAAGCGGACGAATAAGGCCGGTCCCCCTCCATTTCAACATACGCACCTGCCGTTTTAGCGCGCTTCCCGGCAAATACTTGTGGTCAAGGGGCACAAAGTTGATTTGCTTTTGCCTGCGCAGCGGTGCCATCAGCGAACTGAGCCGTGCCCGCATTCTCTGAGCAAAGGTGGTTGGCTGCTCGCGAAATAGATCAAACGGTTCCTGAAGTTTTGGAGGCTGTTTCTTTGCCGTTTGCGAAGACGGGTGCGCCTGGATGATGGTTAATCCGCGTTTGAGATCTAAAACATACGGAGAAAGTTTCCGTTCCGGCATCTGCTGAGCAACAATGCGATGCGATGGCTCGGCCGGCATGGTTGCGGAAGGCTGCTCTCGTTCAACGCGGCTGCGAACCTGGGAAAGCGCGGTTGGAAACGAAAATTTCTTGACGATTTCAAATGCTTCACCTGGTTTGGCAGCGGGAATGGAGCGTTGATAGCCTTGCTGTTTTTGATGCACGTCAAACGCATGCGCATGCTTGATCTCGCGCGGTTTGATCGATTCTTTGCGAGCAAGCGCGGCTTTCTTTGCAGCAGGTTTGGTCTTCTTTTTGACCGGTGCTTTCTTGGCAGTTGTTTTCTTTGACGCCGGTTTCACAGCAGAAATCTTCCGCTTCTTTGTGGCGGATGATTTTTTCGGTTTTGCTGCTTTGGTTTTTTTTGACGTTGTTTTTTTCACCGGCATATCCTCTTCCCTCGATCAGTCGGCTATGGCTGATTCTTTTTATTGAAGGATTCAAATGCTCTTAGAATCTCAAGCGGAACCGCAAAAATAACGGTATTTGATTGATCGGAGCTAAGGTCATTGATCGACTGAAGCGTTCGCAAATGCAACGCCCCGTCCGCGCTGGCCAGCATGTTTGCGGCTTTGGACATATTCTCAGCTGCCGCCACTTCCCCTTCAGCCTTAATGATAACCGCGCGCCGCTCGCGTTCAGCTTCGGCCTGTTTTGCCATGGTACGTTCCATTTCCGTAGAAAGAATGATGTCTTTTAGATCCACGCTCTGAACCACAATGCCCCAAGGATCGGTATCTTTATCAACAATTTCCTTGATGCGCTGAGAAATCTGATCCCGCTCGCTTAAGAGCTGATCCAGGGTTACTTCGCCCACGAGATTGCGCATGGTTGTTTGCGCAAGCTGGGAGACGGCATGAAAGAAATTCTCTACTTCGATAACAGCTTTCGCCGCGTCGCCAACACGATAGTAGATCACGGCATTAACCAGCACGGAAACATTATCCTTTGTGATCGATTTTTGCTCCGGAACGTCAACAGCTTTGACGCGCATATCAACCTTCATCATCGATTCGATAATTGGCAGAACAATTCTCCACCCCGGGTTTTTGGTTCCAACATATCTTCCCAGGCGGAATTTCACGCCACGCTCATACTGATTGACCTGGCGAATGCTGATCAGCAGAATAATCAGAACCACGATTGCGATAACCCACATATCAGTACGTATTCATCAGCCATGGTGATGACCAGAACACAAAGGCCGTCATCGCTGAGATCGTTAAGATTGAAACAAGCACCGTTAGGAACGCATCTTTGAAGTGGCGTCGGATCAGGCAATAGATCGGATGAGCAAACACAACCACGGTTGTAATGATTCCGCCAAGCACCACAAGCGCCATAAGCAGCATACTGGCGCCTAATTCCCAGGTACCTGCCAATACATGCCAAGGCTGCTTGAAGTAGATGATGGCCGCAGTTGCAATGAACAAGCCTTCAAGGAAGCCGGCAAAAACTCCCCATTTCAATACTTCAGCCCTGTTGATTTTATCATCGGGCACTTCAAACATAGATAGTGATACAAAGTAATTTAACCACAAATCATCATTTTTTTCTAGTGGATAACCTTGAACAGCTCCTCTTCTTGGACAGCAGAACAGCAAATCAAGGTGTTGCCCCCAGCGCCTTTTGCGCCACTTTTGGGTGATCAAAAGTGGCAGAAGTAACTGCATTCAACCTCTTTGTTGTGATCAGTATTCTCTGCCACCCTTTGTCGGCAAAGGGTGGCGCCTAAACCGCCGGGGCGATCGACTCCTTCTTGCGAGCACCTACCGTTCGACTCGTTCTCAGAAGAACGATCGCCCCGGACCCCGGGTGCATCGGCTTCAATAGCAAAGTGCAGTCAAAAAAGAACACTCCTTACTCCAAAGATACGGAAAGAATCTTGATCCTGCTCGTCAGACCGCTTGAGATTGTGATCGATTCTTTACGAATTCCAAGCTGATCAGCCAGAAACGCAATCAGTTCTTTATTCGCTTTCCCCTTCTCCGGCGCCTCGGTAAGAGCGATTTTTATCGTGCCGTCACCCATAGTTCCGCGAAATTCCGCTTGCGGCTGATTTGGAATGACTTTCACGCGATAGTAGCCGGACGTGTGAAATAATGCTTTCATAGTATTTCCTACAAAAGAGCCTCGGAACAATTCCGAGGCTCTATCTGTCTGTTTGCGCGGGTTACGCTTGAGGCTGTTCTTCTGAACCGCCTTCTGCCGGTGTTTGTTCGGCAGCGCCCTGGTCAGGCATTTCCTGAGAAGTTGCTGCGCAATTTGCGCATTTTCCTTCTTCATTTAAGGCAACATTTTCCATGCCGCAAGCGACACATGTTCCCATCATTTGCTCTTCCATAGGTTCTATGGATTAAGAGTTAGCAAGCAGAAAAGAAAAACGAGAGCGCTTGCTAATGAGCGCAAATCTCGTTGCTTCCACTATAGCACAGATCACAGATAAGTAAACCATGTCGCCAAAGAGCGCCCATTTATAGAATGGGATCGCAAGCAGATATGACTGCAGAAGTCCAGCAGTTGTTGGTTCATACATGCCTGTAAACGCCCAGACCGCGAAGTTTGTAATAATAAAGTGCGCTAACGAGCCAAAAAGCACGGCGGGTAACAAAGCGAGTCGTTCGCCTGAAGCACGCGCAACGCGCCCCGCTCCCCAGTACACAAGAAACGACGCATAAACAGCAACCATCACCTGCCAGTGATAAAAACCAAGAATCAGATCGCTCACCAGCATAATGCCAAGCGGCATCAGAAAAGCGTACTTTGAGCGCGCGAAATAGTATCCGGACAAGAGCGCGACCGCTCCAACAGCCGTGAAGTTTGGTGAAATATCGGCGAAACGCGATAAAAACGCGGCCGCGAAGAAAAAGAGCGTTGCAAAGAGGAAGGGAAGACGGTTCTGCATAAACGTTGTTTACGGGTTAACGTGTTAACGAGTTGATGGGTTAATGAGTTAACGGGTTGATGAGTTAACGGGTAATGGGCTCTCCATGTTAAGGAGACATTATAGCAAACCTTGCCTTTATTCCGGCACGACGAATTTCCAGAGAAGCAGATCGCCTGTTTCAAGCTGCTGTTTATCAGCGGCCACAGGCACCTTTTTGCCGTTTCGTTCATACACCCAGTATTTGCCGTCCTGTCCGTTTTTATAACCGGCAACTTCTGTGACAAGAACACCGAATTCATTTGGCGGATCATAGCGAAGCGCGATTCCGGTTTCCTGCGCGACCTGCTGCAAGGCGGTAAAGGCGCTAAGCGGCTGGTCCGATTTGGCATTTGCCACGTACGTTTGATCCGGCGTGCGGATTTCCACCAGCACCTGGGCTGCTTCCTGTTCTGATCGATGCGACAATAAGGTTGATGAATACGGAATCGCATAGCTAAGTACCAGGAGGAAGAGCGCAAGCGTGATCGCGATGAAGCTGACAAGAATCAGCACATGGCGCTTGCGGTAATGCTTAAACCAGGAATATGACGAATGCGATAAGAGCGTTTCTTCCGCCGCGTCTGCCAAACGCGCCGCGGGAGAAAGCCGCTTTTGCACCCAGAATGAACCGATCAGCAGGAATAAGGCTAGAAAGATCAGAGAAACAACCAGCGCTTCAATCTGGAAAAATCCTTCCCTGGCTCCCTGTGAAGTCACATGAACAGGCACTTTCACTCCGGTCTTTGCCGTATCGCGGTTTTCGACGTCCTGGGCCATCACCGAAAGAAAGGTAGTAAACTCTCCTGGAGGAAATGGCCCCGTGGTAAGACGAAGCGTACGATGCTCCCCCGGTTCAAGACGGAAACGACGCAGGTCAAAGGCCAGCAGCCGCTCATAGTCATCCGCGGAAACGGTATAGATGGCCGGTTCTTCGCCGGTATTGTAGACGACAAAACTCAGCTCAAGCCGTTCGTCTGCCTGCTGATGCACGGCAAATGCTTCAGGATGCACACCGATGGCAGCGGCCTGTCCCATGGAAGGAAACAAAGACGCAAGAACGAGGATGAAGATGATGAGATATTTAAACATAGTTGTGATAGGAAACGCGCCAAACGAGCCAGATATTGCCAATTGTTATCAGACCTTGTTCAAGTCAGTTTGGGAACGTTTGGCGCATTTGCAAACATTTGGCAACGTCTGTTATTTATCTCGCTGCCTTCGCCCAGAAGATCAATTCCCCTGTTTTGGTACCGCTTCCGGCATAGGTTTTTGGCACGCGCAGTTCAACAGATACATCAACGGAATTTCCAGGGAAGACCGGCTGCCAGAAAGAAGACCACTTATAGCCATCGATAAGGATATGATCGGTAAAAATCTGGTCGCCCTGAACAGTCGCGGAGAAATCCAAACGGCGGGTGCTGGTATTTCTTAAGTAGACATCCCTCGTTACTGAAGATCCGGGAGCCACGTTGCCAAAGATGATGCGGTCCTGTTCTGCTCCGCTGACTTTCAGATCAAAGGAAATTGCCGGCGCGCTTGGAGGCTGATTGTAGACGGGCGGATTGTAGTAATACGGTTGGCTCACGTCCGCGCGTAACGGGACATGGCGATTGGCTGTGTCCTGATAGGTTGGCGGCTGGCTTGCTGATCCTGCAACATAAATCTGCAATTTCGGACTGCGCAGGTAATCAAGCTTGGTCGCGTACAGGTTATGCGTTCCAGAGCCAAGATCGAATGCCACTTCCCCGTTCGTATTCGTATTGATGCGGATACGATCAGAGAGGATGGTCGCCTGACTGACAGGATACCAATTGCTGCCATTATACGCTTCCACGCGCAACTGCACGCGCTTGCCTGAACTTGTTTCCGTCTGATTCATGCTGATCAGGCGCAGCGGCTGCCAGTCGAATTCACCGAAATACCAGGTCACGTCATCACCTGATCGCAGCTGATACTGTGAAGCGCCAAGACTTGGCTGGCGGTTATTGATGAGATACAGCCAGCCGTTCACGCCGCTCGCGCTGTCAAAGCCGACGCGTTTAACATATACGCCCATGCCTGTATTTTGCAGCTCATAGGTGAAATTACAGAGGCTTGATGCCTGTCTGATCACGTCAAGCGGAGTAGCCGCGCTGGTTGTTCCCTGGCAGAACTGCCCCAAACTTCCTTCAAAACGGAAGCTGACCGATACCGGTGTGCCGTTTGTTGGCAACGGCTGCTGCGGCTGAGGGTTTTGCGGCTGCGGATTTGAGGCAAATGAACGCGCGACAGGATAGCTTGTCCCATTGATCGCGATCACAGCATAGGAAGTAATTGCCGGCTGGCCGGTCACTTCATGCGCTTTCCATTTATAGGAACCATTGGCGGCCCGCAAGCTTTCAAGGAATGTAAAAGGCTGATTGCCGTTTTTCTGCCAGCTTGACGGATTGATTCCAGTTGCCTGCAGAGCGCTGATTGTCCAAGCCGTAGAAGCTCCGTCTGATTCAAATCCTGGATTGATGGCAAAACCTCCGTCATTGTTCTGGGAATTGCGCAAGAAATTGAGCCCGTTTTGCACGGCCGTATCCGCAGGAGAAACGCCCGCGCGCATCAAAGCGATAAGCGCGATGGCCGTATCATTGCTATCAACGGCCTGGCCGGGCGCATAGCTCCACCCTCCTCCTGAGGCCTGATTATTGATAATGAAATTCTTTGCATCCTGGATGCGGCTGTCTGACGCGGAAATACCAGCCGCATAGTAGGCGATAATGCCCCAGAAATCGTCATTGAGGAGCGAAGGGTTGCCGATCTGATTATTGCGGCGATGACTGTCGAGCAAACTGATCAGATTATAACCGCGGAAATTGGACGGATCCTGATTTGCCGCCGTAACCGCCAGAATGGTTTTGGCGGTTTCAAGCGCGTCTGAGGTGTTCACGTTGATAGAAGAAGCGCTTGGGATGCGTCCGGCGCTGCGCAGCGCCATCAATGTCCAAGGGCTTGACTGATCCGTTCCCTCAAGGTAGCTGATCGTCTGTGTATTTGTTTGCGCGATGGTTGCAGAAATCGCAACAGCAAAAACCGCGATTCCCGTGAACAAAGCGATGATCTTTTTCATAGGCGCAAAGATTAAGAAACGGCAGACATCCATTCGTGGACATCTTTCGTTATTCAACCTTTTGCGGCGAACCGTAGGGATGAGGCTTGGGGAGGCTTCCGCGAAGGAAGCGCTCCCCTTGCCTGTTCAAGGAACTACTGCAGACGCAGCGCGCTGCGGACCGTGAGGTCCAGCTTGCCGCCCTGCAGCGAACGGGTCATGAAGTCCCAGAGCGTCCCGGCCCTCTGGAACATCAGCGGCTCGATCTTGTGCCCGAGCAGGACGTAGAGGTCGTCCGGGTGGATGACGTACTTTGTCCAGCTGCGCGAAGCGCCCGGGAAAACGAGGGTGGGACCGTCGTGGGTCCAGCGCACGATGTAGATGGAACCGACCGCCTGACCGTCCTGAAAGATCGTGGGGATGCCGGTCTGGCTGAGTCCGGGCATGATGCCAAGCTCAGGGTGCTGCTCGCACCAGGCCGGCGTGATCACGTCGCCCAGGCTCCAGCCCGGGCTGACACCCAGGACGCGGTTGATGTCATCCGCGTCCGGGTTGAACGCCGTCTCCTCGCGGCTCAGGCTTGCACAGCAGCCCACGCAGGAGAGCAGCTTGGGCTCGCACGGATCGTCGACAAGACTGCCTCCGCGGGAGGCATCCAGATGCTTGCACGCGTACATGATGCCCTCCTCTAGGCCTGAAAGCTCACGGGACTACCAGATCCCGTGCCGGCCACGGTCCAGGTGACCGTGCTGCTCTTGTTGATGGTTGCCTGATCCGCTGCCGGCGTCTGGAACGGACCATAGTTCAGATCACCGCTGACCTGGCCGCCCCCCGCCTGAACGGAGGTGAAGAGGTCGCCACCGAAGGCGCCCTGCCAAGTCGGATCCGCCATCACAGCACCCTGCGCGCGGGTGGCGGCCCCAACGGTCGTGGTCTGGACGGTTCCGCCGCCACCACCGCCTCCGTTCCCGCCGCCACCGCCTCCGCCCGAGGGCGGAGGAGACGACGGAGGAGCACCACCCCCGCCGCCGCCGCCTCCGCCGCAGCCGGCGAAGAGCTGGCTGAGCGAGAGAACGAAGGGCAGCGAGAACAGAACCCGAAGAACAGAACGGCGGCTGAGGCCGCCTCTCTCCTGCTCAGCCATCGGCTTTTCCTTTCAGCAAAGAACCCCGACGCGGAAGCGACGGGGTTCAAGTGATTTGACCAGTGTCAGACGAGCGCATGCCCGTCTAGCGAGATCAAACCAGTTGCTCCCTTCTCGTTCCGCGAAGAAGGTTTGCGCATATTCAATCGCTTGGGTATCCAGGCTTAACCCCTTAAACGGGGCTTTACTGTTGCGGGTCAGCGCCGGTTTTTCACCGGACTTCCCCCAAACGACTGGTTGTAAAGGTGAAGCTAGCTTAGCAGAAAAATAGAGGATGTCAAAGCTGGCCCTCCCCCAGCCCCCTCCCCACGCGGGGAGGGGAACATTTATTAACAACGCTTATATGACTTTGGGATCCCCGCTTGCGTGGCTTTATAGCTGCCTTTGGCAGAACAGTTCTGTTTGCGGGGATGACGATGGTGAGAAGATTTTTAAAGTAGGAAAACCTCTCAACGGAAACCTCCCTCGTCGGATCGCCACCACCACGTCACCCCCGCGGATAAACCTTTTCTTGCGCAGCAAGGGAAGATGCGCAGCAAGCGGGAGTCTCATCCTTAATAGTCCAAACCTTCTCGTGCGGGATCCCCCTTATAAAAATAATGCTTCTTCAGAGCCATTTCCGTCACGAGGTCTGCCGCCTCTTCCAACGAAGCCGGCGCGTCGCGTCCGGTAAGGATCAATTCAAGTTTGGGCTTTTTCAACTTGAGCAGCTCAAGCACGTCCTCTTCGCTGATAATGCCAAGGCTCGCGCTGATATTGATTTCATCGCAAACAAGCACATCAAGATCGCCGCGCTCCATGAGCTCGCGGACTTTGTCGAGTCCTCTCTTGCCTTCGGCTTTGTCTTCTTCGGTTACACCGAATCGAAATTGCCCTGTTTCAGGATTGATGCGATCAAGACCGGTTCGATAATACTCGATGCCAAGATCATCAAGAATCTTTGCCTCGCTATAATGCGTTCCTCCTTTGTCAAAATACACAAAAGCCACTTTTTTCCCGTTTGCATGCGCGCGCAAAGCTGTTCCAAGCGCCGCCGTGGTCTTCCCTTTCCCTTTGCCGGTATACAGCTGGACCTTTCCCCAGGCTTCAGCTCCGTCTCCGTAGTTGATCGTTTTTTTGGACATAGAATTATCTGGATGTTGAGGACTTATTATAGCGTTTTGCCCCTCTGCGTACCACTTCTTGTCGCACAACGAAAAAAGTTCCTCATTCCATCCCCCTTGTCGAGAGATTCATACTGCCAGATACCACCCCTTGCCCCTCCTACGAGGAGGGGTAGGATACTTCTTCCTCTCGTCACCCCCGCGAATAGAACCGTTTCTTGCAGAGCAGGGCAAACGCGTGGCCAGCGGGGGTCTGAGAGTCCTTAATCTAAAACTCCTTCGACAGATCCTTCCACTCTGGATTAACATCTTCAATCAGGCTGATCTTCCAATCCCGATTCCATCTCTTCAGCCTCTTTTCTCTCATGATGGCCCCCTCAATAGATGGAATCTCTTCACAATACACCAGCTTATCCAGATTATATCTGGCTGTGAATCCATCGTGGATTTTTTGTTGATGCTCCCAAACCCGCCGCGCGATATCGTTTGTGACTCCGATATACAAAACTCCTTGCGGCTTATTGGTCATGATGTAGACATAAAAACGGCGGTGATGCATAGAACGTTGAGATCCCCGCTGGCTAAGCTCTTAACGCCTTGGGCGGGCGGACGAACAAATCCGCGGGGATGACGATGAAAAGACTCCCCTTTTCCTCCGAGGGTCTGCCTACCGGTTTATCCGCCGTAGGCGGGCAGGAGGGGCCGGGGATGGTATCTAATACCAAAAAGATTGTTAAACAAAAAACCACAGCTTCGCGGCGTGTGGTTCTTCGATTTCTAAACACATTATATCAAATACAGAGCTAGTTCAAAAGTCTGGAACCCCGGCCGATCGAATCAGCCGGGGCTCTCTATCTGCAGGATTGTCTCACCTGCAAACGGCGCCAAAGAGCGCGACCGGAGTCCAGTGGGACTCGGGGTGCAAGGTCTTGAACTCGATCATCCCGTCCCGCAAGACGGGGATCTCGTCAAAAGAACTCTCTTCAGCAGAAGACCAGACATCCTCAAGGGCGATGTAAAGCCCGCTGCGATACATGGCGTACTGATCGCGCAAGGCGATCAATTCCTCAAGGCGGCAAGGCTGCAGATCGAGCGCTTCGATCTGCCGTCGAGCCCCCGCATAGGTGAAGTCGTCCTTCAGACGCACCAAATGCAGCTCAACGACCTCAAGCGTCCACCCGCTCAAGTCGCGGATCTCCCCCGTGGACGCGAGGCACCGGATTCTCCCCTTGGAATGTTCCGGCTGAGGGATATCCGGCGAGTAGTTGACCACCAGCACCGGATTTTCGGTCTTTTTGCGAAGGTGTGCCGCGAACTTTTCGGCATCCTGCAAATTATTCATTGTTTCCTCCTACCGAGTTCATGGCGAAGCATTCTTAGTATGTCTGCAGGGAAAAATCCAGGAGCTCACCTCGAAGAAAACCTACTCTCCAAGCTCTTTTTTCACTCGCTCTAAATACTCCTTGCCCATTTCATGACCAAGGCCAAACCAGCGGCCGCGCTCGTTTTGCAAACGCAGCGCCTGGCTAAACGCGTGCCGATCTTCCGTAAACTTTTGTTCCAATTCAAAAATTTTCGCCAGATATTCGTCTTTTTGTTCGGGTTTAGGCAAAGGCGATGTATCGAAAGGATCAATCATGCCGGTTTTCAGCAAAAGCCTTGCGCGCTCATGATCATTGCGTGTCATCAGATCTTCAAGCTCAGCTTCATCAAGACTGCTTGGATCGAGTTCAGGCAGCATATGGTCGACTTCTTCTTTTGTCAGACCGATTTTTGCAAGCTCGTCCTCCGGGGTCTGATACAGCACCAGCAGCCGCTCCTGTTCCTCCCTGCTCATATTTTCCAGCAATCGTTTGCGATGATCCCGTTTCAAATCATTTTCGAGCATTTCGATGGTTTTATTCATCCATTCAACCACGTCATCAAGCCGCGGCAATTGCCTGGGATCTGGAGAATGAAGCTGCAGCGGCAAACCGTACCGCGCCGCGCGCTCAAGCACGGGCACGAGTCTTTCTTTTTCCTCTTTGGACAGCTCCCCCCTGCTCATCCGCTCCTTCAGAGGTTTTGGCTGTTCGTTATTTGGTATTCGTTCGAATGGCATAGGGGTGTGGTTAGGAAAATGGGGCTTTGGTTTTCATACCTTACCCACCTAGATTAGAAAGGGGATTAAGGGAGCTCACTTTACTACACAGGACCCCATGCACAAAAGTTCTTATTTTTTGGGCAACACTACTTGAACAAGATTCTTCTCATAATACTGGTTGTCATATTTCTCTCTAATTTTTGAATCTGTGCGAGGATAAAAATGAAGATTTCCCGAGTTTAGCATCAAAAAATTCTTTGCTAAATACATACCTAAACCATCCCCAGCTAATAAGGATCTCACAGCACATTCGCCGGAATATCCTTTTGTGAAAACTAGAAGCCTTTCTTTATCTTTTACGCAAAGACTAGTCATTTCTATATCCACACGAACAGTCTCCTGATCTTCATTGAATTTAATATTCACATGGCTACCTGGCAATGAAAACTTTACCACATTATCTACGATTTTGGTGATGGCTGCACTTACAGAGGGATAGTCTATATAAGCTTTACCCCGATAATCAGAAAAACCATAAGAGACCGATCGAGATTGAAAATCCAAACTGAAAATATTGAAACCTTGATAAAGCAATTTATGAACATCGTGAAAACTTTTTTGAAGCCCTTTTCGTTCATGCAGAATTTCGAACGCATTTAACTCTGCTTTCATCAACAACTGATCTTTCAACATCGTCAAGAAAACTTCTGATGCCCTCTTCGGTTCCTGTTTTATTTTTTGTTCTATAAACTCTAATTGTTGGCCCGTCCCTTGAGCCAACTTTTCTATCCCCATAAACTCAAAAAAATTTTGAATTGCAACTCCGTTGTATGTTTTTAAATCATGTCTCAGGGAATCAAAGCTTTCAAGCGCGTGAGCTTTAGCTTTTTCAATTACTTCCTCCAACTCTTTAAATGCAGCTTGATACGCATTGACCTTATTCAAGAAAAATTGACGGGATTTTCGAGCTTCGTCGGAGCAAAAGTAAATCAAAAATTTTGAGGAACGCTCCTGGTATTTTCTGCAATCCCTATGATAAGTGCACCCTGATAAAACCTGTTCTTTTGAAATATTCCTGCTTGACTGATTTGTGAACAGCAATTCATCGTTTTCGTTCCAGACGAATAGTAGATCTCCCATATTAACCTCCTTCATTGAATACCACCAATGAGGCTTTTAGCAGCAAAAATACCACCTCAGAAGATGGCTTGAGATACTTTCGGATCAGTGAGTCATTCACTTTGCCATCAGCACAAATCCGAGCTATTTCCTTCTCCATCTCAGACATTTCTTTATCAATGCCATATTCCGACATGATTCTTTTAATTCGCACTAAAAATTCCTTGAAAGAAAACGCCTCCTGGGCAAACTGTTCAACTCGGTTGATAAATTCAATGGGTTCCGCATTTTTATCAAGTCGCGCATCGGCTAAATCAATAGCTCCATTAAAAATGTTATTGTTAGGATTCGCCGAATAAATAATTACTCGCTTTTCAGGGTATTTTTCTTTCAAAGCTCTAATCAATCCTAGCCCTTCATCCCTAAACATCAAGCTTTTACCTACCCCCATGATATCGACGAAAAGTATATGAGCGTTTACAACTAAATCGTCTGATAAGTTATCTACATCGTTTACTTTATCTACATGCCTCCACCCCTGTTTTTGAAGTATATTCACGACTCTAAAGCTTTTGTCATCAACAAAGAGGATTCGTGTCATTCCCTGTATCTGGGTCATTGATCGTCTAGGGAGTTCATACCTTTTGAGCTTTCTAAACATATTTTGACAAGAGAGGCCTTTCGGCCTCTCTATTTTATTCCCTACCCACATTTACTGTACCCACACCCTCGACAGAGCAGACACCCTTCAGAGAACTCCAGTCCATATCCGCAATCTGGACATTGTGTAGAGATCCCCATTTCCTGATACTTCTGCGTTGGAGCTGCGGACTTTGTCTGCGCGGACGGTGTTGGCGCGCTGGTTGTGGCAGAGACAACATCGGTTACGGTTTCCTTCACCTGCGCGATACTGACCGTCACGGTTTCTCGCGGTTTTTCATCCACCTTTGTTGCCGCGTTCATCAAGGTCTGCTTTGGCTGCTTGGCTTCAACTTCAGTTGCTTCCGTCTGCGGTTTTGCTTCAGCAGTGACATTGATTTTCTGGACAGGTTCTTTTTTCTCTTCAAACAGCTTCATTTGCGCCTGGCCGTCCTGCACATGCTGGCGCAAGACCTGCGCGATCGCGTCCGCAATAGAGAATACCTGCACGCCATTATCCCAGATCGGCATCGGCCCGCGGATTCCCTGCAGCTGCTGGATCACGTCTTCCACTTTAATGCCTGAACGCAAGGCAAGAGAAACAAGCCGGCAGATGGATTCAGATTTCGCCGCGTACACGCCGCCGGTTTTGCCGATGGTGGCAAAGACTTCGAATGGATGCCCTTCAATATCGTCATTCACGGTCACGTACATATCGCCGTAGCCGGTTTTCTTCTTGTAGGTTTTGCCGGCGACAACGGTTGGACGAGGGCGTTTTTCAATCACGCGGGAAAGAATCTGGCGCGCTTCATGAATAGTGGTCGGCTCGGTGATGGCCACGCGCTCTTCGCTGATACTGATTTCCGCGGCAGGTGTTTCCTTATCTTTCTTTCCAAGACGCAAAGCCTGTTCTTCACGGCTGCCGTCGCGGAAAATGGTTACGCCCTTGCAGCCAAGTTCATAAGCGAGAATATACGCGCGGCGGATATCTTCAACAGTCGCGTTATTCGGGAAATTGATGGTTTTGGAGACGGCATTGTCGGTATATTTCTGGAAGGCCGCCTGGATACGGATATGCCATTCAGGAGTCGTGTCAAAGGCCGTTACAAAGATATCTTTGACGTCTTGCGGGATGCCGGCGATATCTTTGATCGTGCCATGCTCAACCACCTGTTCCATGATTTCAGGCGTGTAGAATCCGCGTTCGCGCGCCACTTTCTCGAAGAGGAAATTGGTTTCGAACTGGTCGGTTCCGCCCATGGAATTCTCGCGGCGGAATGCCAGCGCGTAAATCGGTTCAATGCCTGATGAACAGTTGGCCACAATGCTGGTATACCCCGTTGGCGCGATGGTAGTTACAGCTGAATTGCGGCGCGCTTTCACGCCCTTTTCAGGCCAGACGGAAATATCGAAGTACGGGAACGATCCTTTTTCCTCTCCAAGCTGTTCGCTTGCCTGATGCGCTTTTTCATTAATGAACTTCATCAGGTCTTCAGCCAATTCCACGGCTTTAGACGAGTTATACGGCACGCCAAGCTTGATGAGCAGATCGGCAAAGCCCATTACGCCAAGTCCAATGCGGCGGGTGCCTTTTGACATCTGTTCCACTTTGGCCAATGGGAAATTGTTTACGTCAATGGTGTTGTCGAGGAACCGCACGCTGTAGTAGACGACATGCGCCAAGCGATCCCAGTCGATAACAGGATTTCCCTGCGCGTCGGCTTTGACCATACGGGAAAGCACGATTGAACCAAGATTGCAGGTTTCATACGGCAGGAGCGGCTGTTCTCCGCAAGGATTGGTCGCGTTCAGCACGCCAAGCTGCGGCGTCGGGTTGTCTGCTTCAAGGCGGTCGACGAAAATCAATCCCGGATCTCCGCTCACCCAGGCATGCTCAGCGATCTGGTCGAAAATCTCTCTCGCGCGCACGCGGCGTGCCACGTTTCCGGTACCCGGATCAACCATGTCGTATTCCTGGTCATTCTGCAGCGCGCGCATGAAGGCGTCGGTCGCGCCAACGGAGATATTCATATTGTCGAATTCCCCTTCTTTGTCTTTGGCGCGGATGAATTCTTCGATGTCAGGATGATCCACATTGAGAATACCCATGCTGCCCTGGCTGCGTCCGCCC
This sequence comes from uncultured Gammaproteobacteria bacterium, assembly GCA_964503955.1. Classification (GTDB taxonomy): domain Bacteria; phylum Patescibacteriota; class Patescibacteriia; order VMEV01; family CAYQCH01; genus CAZDCG01. The sequence continues at coordinate 143,321 of CAZDCG010000002.1, read as the reverse complement.
TTGGTCTGAATCGTCTTCTGCGCTACGGAAACCGCTTTCATGAAGTGAACAGGCCCCGCCGCAATCGGCCCGACGGCTCCAACCGCACTGCCTTTCATGCGGAGTTTTGAGTAGTTGATGCCGGTTCCGCAGGTTGACTTATGCGCGAAGACATTTTCAGAAATCGTCTGCATGATGCCTTCAATATGATCTTCAATCGGCAGAACAAGACAAGCGGACATGGTCAGGTTCGTGTCGGAATTGCGCAAGGGCTGGCCGGCAATGAATTCAAGCCGGGAAAGCATCTGGTAGAACTGTTCTTCGATTTCAGCAATGCGAGGAGCCGGCACGTCGTATTCTGCCTCAGGACCAGCCACGAATTTTGCCACGCGGCGGAAGAGGTCTTCTGGGGTTTCAACCACATTCCCCTGTTCGTCTTTACGAAGCGCGCGCTTTTCAAGAACTGTCAACGCATTGTCGGTAATAAACGCTTCTGAGTTTAAGTCGCTGCCTTTGATGAGCGGAGCTGAAGCGGCAACCGGCGCTGAAACAGGTTCGGGAATAACAGGCATCTGCACGGCAGGGCTTGGCTGAGCCGCTTCCGGTTTTTTCGCTTCCTTTTTCTCGGCGAGGTTTAATACCTGGCCTGATTTTGAGCCGTCACGGTAAATGGTGATTCCTTTGCAGCCGGTTTCATACGCCAGGATATATGCGTTGCGAACATCTTCGATTTTGGCATTATGCGGCAAATTCACGGTCTTAGACACGGCCGCGTCGGTCCATTTCTGCGCGGCAGCCTGGATCTTTACATGCCATTGATAATCAACATCATGCGTGGTTACAAAGACGCGTTTTACGTCTTCCGGGATTTCATCAAAACCCTGGAGCGTTCCTTCTTCAGCGATGCGGTCCATGAGTTCGTCTGAATAGAATCCACGTTCGCGCGCGACTTTTTCAAAGTCTTCAGCCACAATGCGAAGCACCTGCGCTTTGGCAGCAGAATTGTCTCCGCTCTGGTTAAAGAACGAACGGCGGATGGTGACAAGGTTGAAATAGGGTTCAATGCCGGAAGAGGTATTGGCAAGCATGGAGATGGTTCCGGTCGGCGCGATGCTTGTTAAATGGCTGTTGCGGATTTGAATGCCTTTCTGTTCCCAGCGGCTTCCCTGCCAGGCTGGATACACGCCGCGCTCTTCAGCCAGCTTCGAACTTTCTTCTTCCACGGACGTATGGATATGCTTCATGATCTTTTCCATGAGCTTGACGGCTTCTTCCGAGTTATAGCCAATGCCAAGCTTATAGAGCATCTGGGCAAATCCCATCACGCCGATGCCGATTTTGCGGGTCTGGCGCACCATATAGTCGATCGCCGGAATCGGATATTTGTTCAGCTCGATCATATTGTCCATGAAACGTGTGGCGAGCTTGGCGGTGCGGGTTAGTTTTGGCCAGTCTACTTCCCCGGCCGGTGTGACGTGGTTTGAAAGCACAACCGAACCAAGATTGCAGGATTCATACGGGCCAAGCGGCTGTTCTCCGCATGGATTGGTCGCGACCATTTCATACAGATGGGCATTGTTATTTCCCGCCGCAACCTGGTCGAGGAAAATCATGCCGGGGTCAGCGCATTCCCAGGCGCGCTGGGTAATCATGTCAAAGAGATAGCGCGCCTGCACGGTTTTCACGGCTTCGCCATTGCGGGGATTGATCAGATCCCAGCTCGCGTCTGCGCGCACCGCTTCCATAAACTTGGCGGTTACGCCAACGGAGATATTGAAATTCTTGATGCCGGATCCAGAATCCTTCAGCTTGATGAATTCCTCAATGTCGGGATGATCAATATTGAGCACGCCCATGTTTCCGCCATGGCGCTTTCCTCCCTGCAGCAATTGGCTGAATGCCTGGTCAAAGCTGCGCAAGTAATGCACCGGTCCCGCGGCTACGCCTGGAACGCCTTTGACACTGTCTCCTTTTGGACGGATTTTTGAAAAGTTAAATCCTGTTCCGCCATTATTCTGCTGCGTGATCGCCGCGTCTTTCATGGTCTGAAAAATCGCTTCCAGGCTGTCTTCAATCGGCAAAACAAAGCAGGACGCCATCTGTCCGGTATGGTCATTGCCAGCTTCAAAGAATGCGCGGCCGCCGGGCACGAATTCAAGCTTGGCGAGCATCTGATAGAACTTGTCGGTGAGATCGGTAACATCCGCTTTGGGATTGAATTTCTTATCTCCTTGCGCCATGAAATTGGCGATGCGGTAAAACATTTCTTCCGGGGTTTCAATCGGATTGCCATTTTCGTCAGTACGCATGTAACGTTTCTGCGCAACAGCCAGCGACTGTTCGGCAAGTTTCGGTTTGACTTTGGACATGATTTGTTTGGCGGTCATAGGATTTGTTCACGACAAGCTTAGGTGATTTATCTTTGTTTTTGAATTGAGCAGCTCTTAGGGATCTATAGGGAAAGACTCACAGACATTACAGACTTGTCAGACTCACAGAGTTTGTTGGAAACCGTCTGTGCGTCTGGAGAGTCTATGTGTCTGTTACGTCTTGACTTCAACTTTGTCACTTTTCTTCACCAAATTCAGTACCTGTTTATCTCTGCTTCCGTCTCGGTAAATCGTAATGCCCTTGCAGCCGGTTTCATACGCCATCATATAGACGCGTTCTACGTCCTCAATTGTTGATTCATTCGGCATATTCACGGTCTTTGATACCGCATTGTCCGTATATTTCTGGAACGCGGCCTGGATTTTTACATGCCATTCCGGTGCGATATCATGCGAAGTCACAAAGACGCGCTTGAGATCGTCAGGGATGCTGTCCACCTCTTTGAGAGATCCATGTTCCGCCACGCGTTCCATCAGCTCGCGGCTGAAAATCCAGCGCTCTTTGCATTTCTGTTCAAAGAGCGGATGCACTTCCATGAAGGAATCTTTGTCCTGATCCAGAATATTCTTGCGGATATACACCAGCGAGAAAATCGGCTCAATGCCTGAAGAGCAGCCGGCAAAAATACTGGTCGTCCCCGTTGGCGCGATGGTGGTAACGGTCGCATTGCGCATTTCAGGATAGCCGAGCTTTTCCCAGCGGCTGCCTTTAAAGTTCGGGAAGCTTCCGCGTTCGCGCGCTAATCGACGGCTTTCGTCATGGCTCTTTTCCTGGATAAACTTCATGACCACTTCGGCTGTTTTCACCGCTTCTTCCGAGTTGAATGGAATACCAAGCTCAACCAGCATGTCGGCAAAGCCCATCACACCAAGACCGATGCGGCGGTTGGCATGATTCATCTTGCGCAACTCTTCAAGCGGGTAATTGTTCAGGTCGATGGTATTGTCAAGGAAATGCACGGCTTTGCGCACGCGGTCTTCCATTTTCTCCCAGTCGATTTCACTTGTGCCGTCCGCGCGCTTGCGCAGCATGCGGGAAAGAACCAAAGAGCCGAGATTGCAGGCTTCATACGGGAACAGAGGCTGTTCGCCGCATTGATTGGTCGCGGTCATCGGACCAAGCTGCGGGGTTGGATTAAAGCGATTTACCTGGTCAAAGAAGATCAGCCCCGGTTCGGCGGAACGCCACGCTTTTTCACAAATGCGGCGGAACATCGCCCGCGCGTCGCGCTGTTCAACCACGCGTCCGGTATTGGGTTCGATCAGGTCATAGGTGGTTCCTTCCTTGACCGCTTTCATGAATGCGTCGGTTCCATTCACGGAAATATTGAAATTATTCAACTGCGTATTGTCTTCCTTCACGGATAAGAATTCATCGATATCAGGATGATCGATGCGCAGAATTCCCATGTTCCCCGCCCGGCGCGTTGCCGCGGAATTGACGATGGTCGCGCAGGAGAATTCGATCAGTTTCATAAAGCCAACCGGACCGCAGGATTTCCCTCCGGTTGTTTTTACCACCGCGTTCTTTGGACGAAGCTTTGAAAAGTCATATCCGATCCCCGCCCCGGTTTTATGGAGTTTCGCCGCGTTCTTTAAGGTGGTGTAAATAGAGTCCATGGAATCTTCCATGGGCAAAACATAACAAGCCGAAAGCTGCTGAAGCTCGCGGCCGGCATTTCGCAGGGTCATGCCCGCGAGAAATTCCAAATTCACCTGCATGTCTAAAAAGTCCTGCGCAACCTGCGCGACCTGTTCGTCGGTGGCTCCGTAGAGTTTGTCGCCGGACGCGATATTGTCGGCCACGCGCTTGAACATGTCATACACGGTTTCAACCACCTTTCCGTTTTCATCCGTTCGCAAATAACGTTTTTCAGCAACAACGCGCGCCGTTTCGCTTAATGGAATTTCTTTTCGCTTTGGCTGTAAATCAAGATCAGTGGCGGAAGTTGGATAGGTATTGGGAGGCGCAGCGGTCATAGATCTTTTTGTCTCTTTTTAGGAGGTAAAAGCGTAGATAAAAGGTTTGCATCCATTCGGATTCTCAAATCGGAGGCAGTTCAAGGAAGAATTGAAGCGCGCACGAGGCGTACCGGAATGTACGCTGAGGAGCACTGCAGATTCTGACGAAGAAATGCGCCGATTTCAGCATCCGAACAAAATAAAAACCACATCGGGGGACGACATTTCACTAAATCCATGATTTGGAAGTCCTTTCTCGATCTGGCTTGCTCCCCCGAGACACTATATATTGGTGGTCGCGAGGTTAGTATAGCACAATATGTTGTGACTCAAGAAGGTTGAGCTCTGCCTTCAAAGTGCTTGCATTTTAACACAGCACCGCGCCCCTTCCAAATGTGCGAAATATAGTCAAAAATGGTTCTTATCGCAAGACCTGTGGATAACCAGCCGCTATCGCGGAGACGCACCAGAGATAACAGACTTGTCAGACTCACAGCCCCCCCTCTCCTCGTCATCCCGACCGGAGTGAATGAAGCGATAGCGAAATGAACGCAGCGGAGGGATCTCATCATTCACGGAAAGGCTTGTTCAGAAGTATTTATCTTAAGAGATGCCCCCGGCCTGCCGGCCGAAAACGTACCAAATGTTCCCAAACGTCGTCCAACATTCTTTTAGAAAGTTGGGCAACGTTTAACTCGTCTGCTCGGTTTGGCAACGCTTACCCCCCTACCACCTAATCGACTCAAACCCATGCTCGGCAAGATAGTTATTCGTTTGTGAAAAATGCTTACAGCCAAAGAATCCGCTGGCAGCTGAAAATGGCGAAGGATGCGGCGCTTTCAACACCAGATGCTTTGATACGTCAATCACCTGCCCCTTTCTCTGGGCATAAGCTCCCCAAAGCAGAAAGACAACATGCTCCTTCTCCTCCGAGATTTTTTTGATCGCGGCATCGGTAAACTCCTCCCAGCCTTTTCCCTGATGCGATCCCGCCTGCCCGGCCCGGACGGTCAAGGTCGCGTTTAAGAGAAGCACTCCCTGTTCCGCCCATCGTTCAAGATTGCCGGATGGCGGACAAGGCACGCCAAGATCGCTTTCGATTTCCTTGTAGATATTTTGCAAAGACGGCGGTATGCGGACTTCATCGCGTACCGAAAAACAAAGCCCATTTGCCTGATTTGGCCCATGATACGGATCCTGCCCGAGAATAACCACGCGGACGCGGTCGAATGGGCAATAATCAAAAGCCGCAAAGATTTGCTTTGGGGGCGGATAAATGATGGTAGATGTATATTCCTGCCGAACAAAATCAGCCAACTGCTGAAAATACTGCTTTTCAAACTCACCGGCAAGAAGCTCCTTCCAAGTTGGATCGATATGGACGTTCATGCCTAGACGTTACCAAACCTGCCGGCCGGCAGGCAAGGCGTCCAGACTTTCAGCTCGTCATCCCGACCGGAGCGGAGGGATCTCATCGCTGGCTGTAAAACTCATCACCGCCATTCCGCGAAGACGAGAACCCAGTCCTAGATTTGTTTTCACGAAAATGACATCACTAAAATTTCTATTTAATCATATTCACGTAAAACTCGACAACAAAATCCCCTCCCAGCATTGGGAGGGGAAATACGAGCACCACAGCTGCGCAGCAAAGGGTGGGCAACCTAGTTCAACGTCTCCTGCCCCTCTTCCCAGTCAATCGGACAGAGTTTGCCAGTCTGCAATGCCTTAAGTACGCGCAAGGTTTCGCTCACAGATCGGCCGACATTATTGTCAGACACAACCTGATAGCGCATCACGCCTTCCGGATCGATGATAAAGGTTCCGCGAAGCGCGATTCCTTCATCTTCAAGCAAAACGCCATAGTCGTATGAAACATCTTTGGTGATGTCGCTCAGAAGAGGAATATTCAAGCTATTCTTGAAATCTCGTTCAATCCACGCCTTATGTGAGTGGACAGAGTCGGTTGAAATACCAACGACTTCGGCATTCAGCTCCTTGAACTTTTCGTACTCTTTGCTGAAGCCCTGGATTTCTGTCGGGCAGACAAAGGTGAAGTCCAGCGGGTAAAAGAACATGACCAGCCACTTCCCTTTATAATCTTCAAGCGTATAGGTGTGAAATTCACCGTTATGCGCTCCTTCCATTTTCCAGGTCGGAGCCTGACGGCCGACAAGCCGATTTGTTGAAACGAAGATATCTTCTTCCATATGAGTTAGTTAATGACTAAGGGTACAAATCACGAATCGTATACAAATTTACGAATCATTCTACAAGTTGATTTTTTAATCAACAGACTTATCAGGATATTTGTAGATTCGTAACAGATTTGTGATTCGTACCCCTCCCCACTAAAACAGTTTGAGTATCATGTCTCTAATAACTCCATGCCCTCTCCGCAGCAATCAAGCGCTTCAATCGGCTGCGCCCGGCGAATCACCGTCACTTCAAGTCCGCAAGTATTACACCAGTAAGTTTGCCCTGTTTCATAAACCTGTTCCAGAGCCTGTTCTGGAGGTTCCATCGGTGTGAGATCCAATTCTTCATTTGTTTCTTTGATGCCCAGGAATTCCATAATCTGCCCGCAGCAGGACACAGGTTCAATCGGCACGGCGGCAAGTGTCACACGGATCATCAGTCCGCATGTCTTGCATTCATGCACTTCATTGAATTCGTAGAGACGTACCATAATGATTGAAGCCCCCCCCCCGGCCCTCCCTTTTCTAGGGAGGGAGTTTGATTCCCCCTCTAGAAAAGAGGGGGCCGGGGGAAGTTCTCGAACTTATAATCCCAGCAATTGTTCCGCTTCGTCGAGGCTAATTGGCCCTGATTTACGCAGATGCTCGCGCCGCTGCCTGCTCAATTCCATTTCCACATTATTTACTACCCGCAGCGGCGATTGCCTGTTGATGATATTGCCGTTGACGACCACATTATTCGCCTTAGAGCAATTTCCCGTGCAGCCGCAGCGCATGAGCCGCACATCCTTTCGCAAGCGTTTTTTCAACACTGCCTCAATGTCTTTGGCGTAACGCGGACCGCAGGTCGGGCCAAAACAAACTTTAACCACTTCCCTTTTCGCTTCAGGATGCAGCCGGCGGTACTCAGCCTGCTCGGCAAGCTTGCGGTCAACCATCTCCGTCACCCTGGACGGGTCAGAAATGATCAGAATCTCATCATTGACCACGACATTATTCCCCTCGTGGCAGCGTCCGGGACTTGGACAAGCCACAAGCTGCATGTCTGTTTTGTAAAAATGCTTGCGCAATATATCCATGATCTGATCCGCTTTGCCGTCCACGCAGTCATGACAGTGGCAGACTTTCACAAAATCCCGCTCATGATCGTACCATGGCTCATTTCGCACGATGCCGTCAACATTGTCGTGTTTGTGATGACATCCTTTCATATCATTTGCGCAACAGGGCGGTTATCTCCTTAAGAGCGGCAATGGTCTCATGAATATCATCAAGCGTGGTTGACCGCCCCAGCGTAAACCGCAAAGCGCCTTTTGCCAAGGCTTTGCTTTTGCCCATCGCCAAAAGTACATGGGAAGGTTCCGCCTGTCCGGTTGTGCAGGCGGCGCTTGTTGAGCAGGCGATTCCTTTCTGATCGAGGTAAACAACGAGCACCTCTCCTTCAAGATCTTCAAAGGAAATATTTACGTTATTGGCAAGACGATGCACTCGAGATCCATTCAACTTGGTTCCTTTGATTTCAAGAAGCTTGTTCATCATCTCATCTCTCAGCGATGCCAGGCGAACAGCCTCTTCTTCACGGCGTGCTTCAGCGATTTGAAATGCTTTTGCAAATCCCGCGATCGCCGCAACATTCTCCGTGCCGGCCCTCAAATCGGATTCCTGTTTTCCTCCGGCAGTCAGCGGCGAAAGAACCGTCCCCTTTTTCACATACAGTGCCGCGGCCCCCTTTGGCCCATAGAGCTTGGCCGCATTGATCGTAAGCAAATCAATACCGAGTTTTTGTACATGCAGTTCAATCAACCCTGCCGCCTGGCATGCATCCGTATGCACAAGCACAGAAGGATTCACCTGTTTTACCGCGCGGGTAATTTCTTTGATTGGCAGGATGGTTCCGACTTCATTGTTGGCAAACATCAGACTGACAAGCAAGGTATCGGGACGCACAAGCGCCGCCACGTCCTGCGGCTTGACCATGCCTTCGTCGTCAACAGGGACATAGCTGATTTCATATCCCCGCGCTTTAAGGATATTCACGGGCTCAAGCACGGCATGATGCTCAGTTTTTGCCGTAATGACATGCTTCTTTTCAGGTTGAGCGGCGGCCGCGCCAAGAATAGCCAGATTGCAGCTTTCCGTTCCTGAACCGGTGAAGACAATTTCAGATGCCTGAGCGCCGATGAGAGACGCGATTGTCTTACGAGCCTGCTCAACCGCATTGCGCGCCTCCTTCCCCTCCTGATGCAAGGAAGACGGATTGCCAAATGCCTCGCCCAGCCACGGCAGCATTGCCTCTTTGACGAGAGGGTCTAATGGAGTTGCTGCTGCATGGTCTAGGTAGATTCTTTTCATAAGTGTCTTGTCATCCCGAGCGCAGCCGAGGGATCTCATCTCTGGGAGAAAGTATGTTCATCCCAAGGGAGGGGATCCCTCCGCTTCACTGCGCTCCGGTCGGGATGACGTGTTGGCGAGTTAACGCGTTAACCCATTAACACATCAACCCGTTAACTGGCTTTACAAGCGGCACAAACCCCCGTCAGCTCAAGCGTATAATCCTGTACCGAGTGGCATTGCAGCTTTGACACGGCTTCTTCCACATTGAGCAAGGCCGTCAATTCCATATCGATAATCCGTCGGCAGTCTGTGCAGATGAAATGCTGATGGCGATGTGTAGTGCCCTCGTAGCGTTTCTTCTTGTCCACAAACTGGACTTCCCTGATTTTTCCCTCTTTAGCTAATGCCGCCAGATTACGATACACCGTGGCAAATCCAATACCCGGCAGTTTTTTCTGCACGCCTTTAAACACTTCTTCTGCCGTGGGGTGTGTCTTTGCCATCTTCACCCATTGCAGAATCGCTTGCTTTTGAGAGGTTTGGTAAGCCATTTTGCTGAGATTAGCCAAAATCAACTCTATTTTGAGAATTATTCTCAGTTTCTAGAGATTAGCATAGCTTCCCCTGCTTATCAAGACAAAGCCGCAGCCCTCAGGAGCCGCGGCATTCTCGTTCATTGTTTCAGTTCAATGCCTTTAAATATTCCGCAACAGCGAAAAAATATCTCCGCCGCTTTCCTGGTCAGCGGGTGTTTCTTCGTCAATATAGGTCACCCCGCTGTCATTTCGAAGCGAGATCACAGCATGATCACGCACTTCAGAAATTTGCCAAGTCTCAAACAAGTCATCACTGATTTCGCGGATGAAAATCGATGGGCGGTGGATCACTTCGCCGGTCGCATAGCTGCGGCTTGTCAGCGGATAGACCATGTAGAGCAATTTGCGCGGACGTGTAACGGCCACGTAAAACAAGCGTCGCTCCTCTTCAATTTCCTGCGGCTTGTCCGCCACCTTGTAATGCGGAAACTGTCCCTCAGCCAGCCCCAGCGTAAAGACCACGTCCCATTCAAGCCCCTTTGCCTGGTGAATGGTTGAAAGAACCAATCGTTCATCAGGCTCAGCTTCCTGCGCGGACGCGGCCCGTTCCCCTTTAAATCCTTCCGACAGAGATGCCTCGCTTAAAAAATCCGCCAAGTTTTGATATTGCGCCGCAAACAACGCGAGCTGATGCAAATCCTCAAGACGGTCGCGCGCGTCTTCATACGTCCGCTCTAACTGCACCTGATATCCCTGTTCAAGAATGGTCATGATCAGCTCATGCAGCCGATCTTTCGGCAGCTCAATCAACTTGAAGAAAAATCGCTGCAAAGCGGCAATGCTTCCGGCCGCCTTCCCGCGCCCCGCTGATTCCGCCAAAACCGAAAGCATGGCCGTGAGCGTTTCCTGTTCCTTAAGCTTATTCCAGACCTTGGTCGCCGTGGCCGGACCAACCCCTTCATAGAGACCAAGAATGCGCCGCCACGACATCTCATCGCGAGGATTATGCATGAGCTGCAAGTATGCCAGAACATCTTTGATATGCGCCTGCTCGAAGAAGCGCAGCCCGCCGCGGACAATATACGGAATGCCTCGCTTATTCAGCTCCAATTCCATTTCAATGATTTGAAAAGACGAACGGAAGAGCACCGCCATTTCATCAAGGCTGTAATTCTTGTCGCGCAGCTCAAGAATCCGCTGGGCAATAAATTCCGCCTGCTGCTGCGCGTCCCGTGAAGGAACAAGCACGGGCTTAGCGCTCTGGCCTTCAAACATGCTGCGCAGGCTTTTGTCGTACTGGAATTGATTATTGCGGATTGACGCATTGGCCAGCTGTAAAATGTCTGGCGTACTGCGGTAATTCACCTCAAGTTTAAAGAGTTTGGCTTGAGGATAGACTTGCTGGAAAGAAAGGATATTCTGCACGGTTGCCGCGCGGAACGAATAAATACTCTGTGCGTCGTCGCCCACGACCAGGATATTCTCCTGCGGTTGTGAAAAACGCTGTACGATCTTTGCCTGAACGGTATTTGTATCCTGAAACTCGTCAACCAGCACATAGGTGAATTTTTGCGCCACGCGCGGCCCCGCTTCCGGGTGTTCCAGCAGACGAAGCAAATTGGTCAGCAAATCGTCAAAATCCATCACATTCGCTTCCTGTTTTTTCTGCTGATAATGCTCGGCGATCCGCTCAATAATGGGAATAACCTCTGGAATAAGATACGCGTAAGAAGACTCAACCACTTCGCGGATGCTCTTCTGGCTATTTTGCGCGAAGGAAATAATCGACTGGATCACCCGCTTTTTTGGAATATACGACTCTTTAGGGATGGCCAGCTCTTTATGCACTTGCGTCATAAGCTTTTGCTGGTCGTCGCTGTCGAGAATAGAAAAGTTCTTTCCATAGCCGACTCTGTCCGCGTATTGCTGCAAAAGGCGGTTGGCAATGGAATGAAATGTCCCGCCCCAAAGCCCTTTTGGCTGGCGGCCAAGAAGCTGCTCCACGCGCTCCATCATTTCGCGGGCTGCTTTATTGGTAAAGGTCATGAGCAGGATTTCTTCCGGCTTTATCCCCTTTTCAAGCAGATGCGCGACCCGGTATACCAGGGTTCTGGTCTTGCCGCTGCCAGCTCCGGCAAGCACAAGACAAGGCCCATCTCCTCCCAAAACGACGGCCAGCTGCTCGTCATTTAATTCCTTGGCATAATCAATATTCGTTTGTATCGGCGTGCTTGATGAATGTAAAACGTAGGTTTTTTCAGGTTGCATAGTTCCATGATTATAATGGAACTGCAGTAATAATTAAAGTTTCCTAATGATCAGGGGGACGAATCACGAATCGGATACAAATCTACAAATATGTTTGGACAAGAGAATCCTTAAAAAGGGCCCCTGAAGTCGGTCGCAGGCTTCCTGGCACGTTCTACATGCTGCCCGCGAGCTCTGATGATCGTCGGACCGAGGGCTCTGTCCGCGTCCCGATTCTTTCGCTTTGACATACCACCCCCAGCCCCTCCTATGTGGAGGGGAGTTTGCACTCAATAGGAAATTCTTGAGAAGAAGTTATTCGTAAATTCGTAACCCATTCGTGATTTGTACCCGGCCATTCGTAGATTCGTAAAAATTCGTATTCGTACCCATTTGTAGATTCGTAACAGATTTGTGATTTGTACCCCAAAAAGAATAAACCACCCTTTTTTACGGGGCGGCTTATTCTCAATTGTCAGGCGTGTCCGAGGGTAAAACCCGCCTGACTTCTTGAAAGGTTAATCCTATGATGACGACCTTTGCCTCCTTATACTCCGTCGTCAGAATATTCTTTCACTCCTAAAACCTTGCTGAAGTATTAGTAAATAGATTTCACAACCTGAGCAGTCCCTATGCTCGGTGATAATGGCTGTAAAACGGCGCGTCGGCGCTTTTCCGCCACCTCGCGCTTATGCTGCCAGGCCGTTTTGCTCACGCAGTCTTCCTCGTCGCGGCTGAGCACAACCCCCTTTTGAGGCTGAATCTTTACATGGGTCGCGACAAACTGATCTCCTTCCCGCTTTCCAAGCAAATGCACAACCTGGAAGGTTTCAAGATTCTCCTGAGAATTCATCCAGCGGGTCTGTTCGGAAACAGCAACGGAAACAAGATCCAGAGACGGGGTCTGCACCAAAAAGCCATTGCGCTGCCGGTCAAGCACTTCCCCGATCAATGCGCGGTCCGATTCAAGCCTGCGGTTCGCGGAAAGGCAATACAGCTTTGCAAGAAACGATTTCCCTTCACCGGGCTTTTCAACAAGCTCCTGGTAAAGCATGTCGTTTATTCCTGTTGCAAAAGCCACGCCGCCGGCTGAAAATACCCCTATAATCAATAAAGCGGAAAACAGCTTGAGCGGAAAAAGATAGGAAAACGAAAACCGCTGCATGGCGATGATAGAAAATACCAGCAATCCCATTCCCAAGGCAATCCAGCCAAACGGAATATTAAGCAGAACAATCTGCCAGCCGGCGGCTCCAAATCCAAGGAAATGCCATTGCGGCCCCTGGCTGAGAATAAATAAGGTCAGGTTGATGACTCCAATGAGCGCAAAAACCGCCACGATCCAGCTCGTGCGAAGCCCGAGCTCTTCGGTGAGAATAACCCAACGCGATCGCATCGAAATGCGACCGCTTTTGATTTTTGCCATGACTTGGTCTGCACAGGAGTAAGACTCCGTATGATTGGCAGATTCAATCATGCGCTCTAATTCGTTATCAGTTGGGCGTTTGTTCATACGTGATCAAGACGGGTTTTCCAGTTGCGACAGAAGCCGCTTTTTTGCTCGATTGATGAGCGTCCCCACGGTATTAACCGGTTTGGCCAGAACCAGGCTGATTTCTTCATACGACCGCTCGTCCAGGTAGCGCAGTTCCATAACGACGCGATATTTTTCAGGAAGCGCATCAATCGCCTTCCTCACCATAATCTGCTCTTCTTTTCTCGCGTACGATTCGAAGACATCGCTTTTGGACGCGATCTGCAATCCCTTTTCCACCTGGCTTTCAAGCGATTCTACTTTCGCGCGCGTCTTTTTCTTCAGCCAGTTAACGGATTCATTATGAGCAATACGGTAAATCCAGGAAGAGAACTTGCGCTCGGTATCAAACCGGTGCAAGTTGCGGTATGCCTTAAGAAAAACATCCTGCGTGATATCGCGCGCGTCGTCGCGGTGATTAATCAGACGCATGATATAGGCGAACAGCTTTCCTTCGTAACGTTGAACCAGGTACATGAACGCACGCTCTTCCCCGCCTCGAACCGCTTCTACCAGATGCTCGTCTGTCATTTCCTGGTAAGAAACGTCCTTTTTTTCCGCTTGTGATCGATGCAAGGAAAGTGCGCGCTCAAGGATATTTGGCAATAGAGCCGCTTTGATTTTTTCCATATTTCGCGATCCGCGAACATGAATGCCCTCCACACCCATATCCGCCTAAATGCTTAGGCGTTCTTATCTACAATACAGCAAAACAAACTGAATATTTCAAGCTCCCTGTTCCTTCTGTTTCATCTCCTGTTCGAGCCGCTCCACAGCCTGTTTTCGTTGGCGATAAAAGCCCATCAAGGAGAAAACCATGGTTGCGGCCGTAATGATCCCAAGAATGTTCAGGCCGAATAACCCAAGCGATTTTACGAACAGCCCATAGTCCGCCAATGGAATCGCGATTGCCACCACGACAAGTGGCGGTAATAAAGCGACGGTCACCGCAATACCGGGGATTGCTTCGCTCAGGCTTGGTCGTGAAAAAGCAAATGCGGCGGCAATGCCGGCGGCCAAAGCCACGAAAAAGAACCCGAACGAAACAACTCCGCGGGCCGCAATCTCAGAATTGACTTCGATCCCCACAGAAATAAGGCTGATAAACAGCGCAATGATCATGACAATGACGATCGAAGCGCTTAATACCTTCACCGCCTGCCATAGAAGCTTGAAGTCAGCCATGACAATGGCCATGGCAATGCTGAGAATCGGCGAAATAATCGGAGCGACAAGCATGCCCCCGATCACAACCGTCATGCTGTCAAGCAGCAGGCCGATTGTTGTAATGACCGTAGAAAGGATCAGAAGCAGGTAAAATTCCGTTTGAGGAGCCGCCCCCGCGATCAGTTTGTCAATCGCATTTCTCTGTTCGGACGCGGTTAGTTTGAATAGAGAGGGTGTTGCCATAGTTATTTAGAACGAACCAACAAGCTCAATAAAAAGAACATGCTCGCTACAAGCACAATAGTCGAACCGGAAGGCGAGTCAAAGACGAAGGAAAAGTACATTCCAAGAACCACGCTCACGGCCCCGATCAAAACCGAAGCCAGGAACATCTGCCGGATATTTTTTGCCATATTCTGTGCCGCGGCCGCAGGAATGATGATCAGAGCGGAAACAAGAATCGCTCCCGCCATCTTCAGGCTCACGGCAATCACAAAGGCCAGCAAGGCAAGAAAGAGCGCTTCGATCAGTTCCGTTCGTTTGTACTCCAATTTGGCCAAGTCCTTGTGAAATCCGGCAATAAGCATGGGTTTTGTGTAGAATTTCACAAAAAAAGCGGTCAGGACAAAAAGAATCAGTGCGAGCACCACGTCAACGGTGGAAACGGCCAATAGATCACCAAAGAGCAGCGATGTCAGATCCACCGGGCTGCGCTGAAAGGTGCTCATGAGAAAGATCGCCAAAGCCACCGAGCTTGAAAAGACCACCCCGATGATGGTATCAGCGGACAAGGTCCTCTGCCGGATCAAAAAGGCGATCAACAGCGACACAAGCAGGCTTCCAATGACCGCGCCGATCACAGGATTCATTACCAGCAAAAGACTGATCGCGACACCAAGCAGGCTCGCATGGGCCATTGCGTCACTGAAAAAGGACATGCGCCGCATCAAGACGAATACTCCCAGCATCGAAGCGAGCACGGCCAAAACCAGGCCGGCGATAAGCGCCCGCTGGACAAACCCAAAAGAGAGAAAAGTGACAAATTCTGTCATAGATCGTGTTTATGCTTTGGATCGACTTTATGCTGATGATGGTAAATGCCTCGCTTGGATGAAAATGTCTTCTCGATGGTTTCTTTCGTCAGTACCTCAAGCGGCTCTCCATGGCAAATAAGCGCGCGATTAAGGCAGACAACCTGGGATGCGTACCGATACACCACATCGATATCATGCGAAATCATGACAATGGTGAGATCGCGTTTTTTTTGCAGTTGTTCAAGCAGGGTAAAAAATTCCTGCTCTCCATGGATATCAATCCCTGAGACTGGTTCGTCAAGGATGAGCAGCCCCGGATTGCCGATCAGCGCGGAAGCAATCAGCACCCGTTGGAATTGGCCTCCCGAAAGCTGCCGAATCTGCCGATCCAGCACGTCTTGAACGTTGGTGAGTTTGAGGATTTCAAGAAACGTTTGATCGTCCTGCTTAATCCCCCACCAGAACCGCGAACCGGGAGTCTTTATGGCCAGCAATTCGCGAACCGTCATGGGAGAAAACTCCTCTTTATTCACATATTGCGGCACATAGCCGATTTTCTGCTCGTAGACAT
This sequence comes from uncultured Gammaproteobacteria bacterium, assembly GCA_964503955.1. Taxonomy (GTDB): domain Bacteria; phylum Patescibacteriota; class Patescibacteriia; order VMEV01; family CAYQCH01; genus CAZDCG01. The sequence goes on along the minus strand of CAZDCG010000002.1, from coordinate 127,369 downwards.
TCACATAGCCTGAAACCGGCTTGATCAGTCCCATAACCGTTTTCATCAGCGTTGATTTCCCAGATCCATTGGGGCCGATGATCGCGACAAATTCTCCCTTTTCCATCACTAAGCTCAAATTGGAAAATAACGGCTCCTGATCGCCGAATTGTACCGTCAGCTGCTTGATTTCAACCGCGAGATTCTTCATAGAGTTGATGCTTCTCCATGATAAATAAAAGGAATGTGAACGACAATATCACCGGAGGAAACGCTCATGACATAGTTTCCCGGCTCTGGCAGGGTAATATCCGAGACGAATGCGCTGTTTTGGACGGGAACTTGCCGCTGGAGTACGGTATTGCCTGCCTGATTTCGCACCCATAATTGTACTACGGAAACGCGTTCAGGGGTTTGCCCTTTTAACTTGACTGTTTCTTCGGCCAAGATTGCTTCCGGCTCGGGGCTTGAAATGGTGAGCCGCTCGCCGGCATCAGAAACGCTTACTTCATGGCGGATAATACGGGCATCTTTCACCTCAACACGGTGATGATACAATTGTTCCGTTTCTTGAAACGTTTGGGCCACGCGAAAGCCGGTGCTCCAATGATTCTGTCCGATTTCTGCCGCTCCCGTGAATAAGACGGCCGGCTGCTGGTCGCTCATATAAGAGGCATGCGTCACAATCCGCTGCTGTGCAAGCGAAGCGGCCTGATCAGCCGTAAGAGGTTCCATCCATGGACTTGTATCCGGTGAAAGAATGGACGGCCTCACCGGCTCTTGAGCCGGAAATTCATAGCTGCGGATAAAGTGCAGAACTACGGCCACTAGCAAACCTGCGACAATAATTCCCGCGAGAATAATAGCCTGCATGGTTTTCTCCTGTTCGTCTGTCATAAGCGTGTTGTGTCTCGTTTGCTGAAGAGATTCATTGTCCAATTAAAGACGACGCGCAAACGGTCGCTCCATGAGAATATGCCTTGAAGATATACTGTTCGACGCAGCCACCAGGCGAAAAAGCCAGTGAACTTGATTCCATAGATTTCAGCGATCGCCCACCTGTCCCCAATGGGGATCAAATCGCCTCGGTGGCGGTAATGGAATGCTTTCAGCGGTTCATGATCAGCAAGCGCTTTGAGATTATCAGCCGCCACTCTGGCTTGCTGAACGGCCGCCTGCGCCGTTTGAGGATGCGGGCCGCCTTTCTCCATCACGCCGGCAATATCGCCGATCACAAAAGCTTCAGGATGCCCCACAATCTGGAGTGTGGACATTGCCTTGACCCGCCCCTTCTCAATGTATTCAGGCTCAAAAAATTCCGCCCCTTGGGCAATCACCCCTGATGTCCAAAGAACATGATGCGAGCGAAGTACGTTTCCATTATCCAGGCTCACTCCTTCCTTTGTAACCGCAACCACCTTGGTATTCAGGAGAACATTCACCCCCAGCCGCTCAAGACGCTCCAAAGCTTTCCTGCTATTTGACTCGGAAAGGATGGGAAGAATTCGATCCGCCGCTTGCACCAAGGTGATTTTAGGCTCATCCGCGTAGACCTCAGGATACAGCAGCCGCATTTCTTCATTGAAAAGGTCGGCCATTTGCCCAGCGGTCTCGACCCCTGTATATCCCCCGCCCACGATCACGAAATGCAGCGCGTCTTGGCGATGCGGATCAGTATGCGCGATGCGGGATACTTGTTCGAATGTATCGATCAAGTGTCTTCGCAGCCGGATGGCATCTTCCATTTCTTTCAATTTCAGTGTGAATTCTTCTGCTCCGGGAACACCAAAAAAGTTGTTGGTGGAACCGAGCGCGACAATCAGATAATCATACGGCACCTCGCCAGCAGAAGTCTTTACGATCCTTTGTCCAAGATCAATGTGCTTTACGTCGGCCTGGTGAAAATGCTCAAGACAGCAATTAATAATCTGCCTGATGGGGTGCGTGATATCTCGCGCACCGACCGAACCAGTCGCGACTTCATGAAGCATCGGGATGAATGTGGTGTGATTATTCCTGTCCACGATCGTAATACTCACGCTTTTATCTCCATGAAAGTGGGTATGAACGCGCCTGATCGCTTCCGCGCCGGCTACCCCGCCTCCTAAAATAACAATTCGTTTTGGCATACGGTAATGTTTGGTTCATTATACGAAAGAAGGCGCCTTTTTAACAGGAGCAAAGACAGCCGTTCGCAAAGATCGCTGCGTCTGAAGCATCATCAACTCATCGATAATTTGTCCGCATTGCGCGCGGATGTCTGGTGCCACAGAAATTTTGGCCGCATCGCGAAGAGGTTGATTGCGGGCTGCCCGCAGCATTTTTAAGAGATCCACGGAGACGCGCATGGTATCAGTGGAAGAAGGGCCGCATGCTCCGCAAAGCATTCCGCTCTGCAAGACACTGAGATGAAGCTCGTCCGGTTGAAGCTCGTTTCGGCAATGCAGGCATTCATACAGCTCCGGCCCGAATCCAAAATGATTGAGCAAACGAAGCGCATACAATCTCGTCAGATACGTTTTTTTCTCCTGCAGATCAACATCCGCTTCATCCGCCCAGGCACTTTGTTCATTCAGCTGGTCAAACACCTCAAGCGTATAATCCCAAATTACCTGATCCGCGACCCCCTCGCTTGTAAGATGATCCAAAATCTCGAGCACATAGGAACCCTGCGCGAAGGAAAGAAAATCGCGGTGCACCCCCGTAAATCCCCGCATAAATCTGGCCTGCGCAAGACGGTCGAACTTCCGCCCCTGTGCAATCATGGCTTCCGTAATCGAAAATGGCTGCAGATGTCCGGCTACTTTGCTTGTCACTTTTTGCACTCCCGACGCCACTGCTTTCACTTTGCCGAACCGCTCCGTATACAAAACATACAACCGCGCATTGCGCGGCCATGCATATGACTTTAACACAATGGCCCGGCTTTTATACGTCATGCTGATTGCGTTTGCGATCCAGGTAGGTCTGCAGAATGGCGGCAGCCGCCAGCGCATGCTCGTCATGAGCGCCGCCGTTATAATCCTGCTTCAATGACTGCGCGAACGCAGAAGTCAAACGTTCATCCTCTTTCTCGACCGGCACGCTCACTCTTCCTGAAAGCTCCTCTATAAAATCAAGGATCCGCGATGTCTGCTCAGACTGTCCTCCTTCAAGCGTAAGTGGATACCCGACGACGATATGGTTGATTTCCTCATCCATCACTACTTGAACTACCGACGCGAGCTGGCGTTCAAGATCCTTTTCCCTGATCGTGTCCATCGGGACGGCAAAAAAACTTTCATTATCCCCGACCGCAAGCCCTATATATGAGGAACCGTAATCAATACCGAGATATCGCATAGTATCTTAGACTTGCTAGACTCACTTGATTAGCTAAATTCGCGCGCATTCATCTCTGGGGATCTAGCGAATCTCGCTTAATCTAGTAAGTACTTCGTGCCCATTTTCAGTAACTAAGACCGTGTCTTCAAAATGCGCGCTCAATGAGCCGTCTACGGTCTGCACGGACCATCCATCGCTTAAAATCTGTACGTCTTCCTCACCATCGGTGATCATGGGTTCGATGGCAAATACATGGCCAGGCTGCATAACAAAGTTAAGATCATCTTCCAGCTCTTCTGAAACGTAATTTGGAATCCATGGATCCTCATGCACCTGAAGCCCCACCCCGTGCCCAGCAAACCCTCGAACAATGCCGAAGTTATGAGGCACAATCGCATTCTCAATCGCTTGCGAAATAGCTCGAATAGACTTGCCCGGCCGGATCTGATCAATCCCCTTGTCCAAAGAGTGCTTAGCCACATCAATCAACTTTTGCTTATGCGCATCCACGGATCCAACCGCCACGGTTCTTGCCATATCCGAAAAATACCCATTCAGGTTCACACCGCAGTCAAGACCGATAAGATCGCCCTCCTTTAACTCGTACTCATTAGCAATGCCATGAACAACGATATCATTGACTGATGTGCAGACGGATGATGGAAATGGCACGCCTGAAGGAGCAGATTGATACCCTTTAAACGCAGGTTTGCCCCCGCCTTCGCGGATCAGCCGCTCCGCTTCACGATCAAGATCACCGGTTGTGATGCCGGGTTTTACCATGCGGACCAGCTGCTCCATGACATGGGCAAGAAGCCGGCAGCTCTTTCTGATCCCTTCAATCTGTTCGGGGGTTTTTACGATAACCATGACAAACAATTAAGAGAGGCTTTCTTTAAGTTTCTTTTTGATTTCTTCAAAGACATGCGCCACTTCCTGTTCACCGTTGATCTCGAGCAAACGTCCCTGCTCCCTGTACTGGTCAATCATGGGCATGGTTTGTTCTTCGTAGAAGTCGAGCCGCTTGGCAATCGCTTCGGGGCGGTCATAATCGCGAGGCTTCACTTCGCCGTTGCAATGCGGACAGGTTTCAATATCGCGTCTCATGAAGATCGTTTTACAGACCGTGCACTGCGAACGGTTCAATAGCCGTCGTTCCGCTTCTTGGCGGCTGACACGGATCCAAACGGCAAGATGCTGCTCGGGATCGCGCTCGGCTTGCGCGAGCAAATCCTTGAGCATATCCGCCTGCCCGACCGTTCGCGGATAACCGTCAATCAGCAATGGTTCCTCTTTTGGGACTTCTTTGATGTAACCGGTCATCAACTCGGTGATCAATTCGTCCGACGCATGTCCGCCTGAATCGTTGATCTCTTTGACTTTGCGCCCGATCGGCGTGTCCATTTGCGCGGTTTTGCGGAAAATCGCTCCGGCCTCCACGACATGATACCCTAATTGTTCTTGCAATAGTTCACTTTGCGTCCCTTTTCCGGAACCGGCTGAACCCATCAGAATCAAGGTTGGTCTTTGCATAATCAAAATACGGATTTGCGTTAATCCAGAGTGCAAGTAGGACTATAGCTTTTTTGAGCCTTTTAGGCAATTTTTCCGCTAGAACAAAGAGGAGCCGGAATCCCCGAGCGGGACTCAACGGCTCCATATCCATCACCCTCCTCGTTGTCATGCGAACTCGGGCCAATTGCCCTTCAGCCAGGGAATGAAATCCCGCTTTGCAAGGCGGAAGAACTGCGCATGCCCCCGATTCGTGTCTACGTACTGCAAAATCAGATCGGGCGTAGCGATCAGGAATGCAGTGCGCTTGCCGAGGTTTTCCAGCACGCAGGTAATACCTAGCCCGATTCCCATGAAGACCTCTGCCTCGCGGCGGGCTTTCTCGGAGCCGTCATACCTGTTCCCAAGCCACCAGACATGCTTGTCTCCGACCTTGCATCGCAGGCGGCGCAGACGCTTGATCCGCTCATCATCGGATGGCACGGCCAGGCAGGCATGCGCCTGGTCAATCATCTCGCGGCACCCGCGCTTCAGGCAGCCAGGCAGAAGCTTGAACTGAGCCTCCGCACAGACAAGAGCCAAACGCATCCATGTTGGCGTAGAGCACTCAAGCGCCACCTGACCAAGCTCCCGCAACCCCAGATCCTTGTCCGGCACCTGAACCGCCGTCTCGCGGGTAAGAAATGCTCTGGCTTCCTCGTCGCCAAGCGCGGCGGCGAGCAGCAGCTTCTTCAGGTTCGTCTGCTTCAGACGAATCCGGTCATTCAGATCATCTTTACCGTATTCCATTTTCCCTCCATGGTCCTCAACTACCCTAATGCAAATCAGTGGGATAATCAATCCTGTCTGTTGTATTATTTTTCTCCACCTTTCACGTGAAGACATTCTATGCAGTGATCATGCGATATTGTTCATTTCGTGAAATTGCGAGTACAATGGAATCTTATAACCATTAACCCCGTCGTATGAAAGCATCCGATCTTTTTGTAAAATCTCTTGAAAACGAGGGCGTTGAATATATTTTTGGAGTGCCCGGGGAGGAAAACCTCGATCTCCTTGAATCCTTGCGCGATTCAAAGATCAAACTCATTGTAACCAGGCATGAACAGTCCGCGGGCTTCATGGCCGCAACCATTGGGCGGCTGACCGGCAAAGCCGGTGTCTGCCTCTCCACCTTGGGACCGGGAGCCACGAATTTTGCCACCTCGGCGGCCTACGCGAAACTTGGAGCCATGCCCATGATGATGATTACCGGCCAGAAACCGATTAAATCCAGCAAGCAAGGTCATTTTCAGATTATCGATACTGTCACCATTATGCGGCCGCTCACCCAGCTCAGCAGAGTGATTGTCAGCGGAAACCGCATTCCTTCCATGGTCCGTGATGCATTCAGCACAGCGGAGCGGGAACGCCCGGGTCCGGTTCACCTTGAGCTTCCCGAAGATATCGCCCAGGAAGAGACCGTGTCCGTTCCTTACACCAGAACAGAAACCCGAAGGCCGATCGCGGAAGAAAAAGCGGTGAAACAGGCCATTGAAATGATTGAACAGGCAAAACATCCGCTGATTCTTGTCGGAGCCGGCGCAAATCGTAAAATCACGCATAAAATGCTCACTCGTTTTGTCGATAAAATGGGCATTCCTTTTGTGAATACGCAAATGGGCAAAGGCGTGGTTGATGAACGGCATGAACGCTTTATTGGAACGGCGGCGCTCTCCGCGCGAGACTTTGTACACTGCGCCATTGAAAAGGCGGATCTTATCATCAATGTGGGCCATGACGTGATTGAAAAACCGCCCTTTATCATGAAGGAGGGCGGGCCGAAAGTGATTCACATTAACTTCTTTCCTGCGCAAATTGACGAAGTCTATTTCCCTCAGCACGAAGTCATTGGCGATATCGGCAATACGATCTGGCAGCTGTGCGAACGCCTGCAACCTCAGCCGCATTGGGATTTCGAATATTTTCTGGCAATCAAAAAGCGGCTTGATCAACACATCCACGAATCTGATGATGACATGTCCTTCCCGCTCAAACCGCAGCGCATTGTTGCGGATCTGAGAAAAATCATGCCAAGCGACGGCATTCTCTGCCTGGATAATGGCATGTACAAGCTCTGGTTTGCCCGCCACTATCAGGCGCACCAGCCAAATACCCTGCTGCTTGACAATGCATTAGCCACCATGGGAGCAGGTTTGCCGTCCGGAATTGCTGCCAAGCTTGTCATGCCCGAACGCCAGGTTGTTGTGGTGGCCGGCGACGGAGGCTTTATGATGAATTCTCAGGAGCTTGAAACCGCAATCCGGCTGGGACTTGATCTTGTCATTCTTGTGGTCAATGACAGCGGATACGGCATGATTAAATGGAAACAATCCGGCATGGGATATGGAAATTTCGGGCTTGATTATGGCAATCCCGATTTTGTCGCCTATGCGCAAAGCTATGGCGCGAAAGGCCATCGAGTGGAAGAGGCTGGCCAGTTGGTTGAACTCGTCAAGAAAGCACAATCGCAAGGAGGCGTACATCTCATCGAGATCCCCGTTGACTATACGGAAAATCAGAAAGTCTTTACCGATGAATTAAAGAGACTTACATGCGAAATCGAGCCTGTTCTTTTGCCAGCGTGACATTAATACCATCTTTATGTCTATTCAATCCTTAAATCCGGCAACCGGAGAAATCATCAAAACCTTTGAGGAATATTCAGACCAGCAGGTGGAAGAAATGCTTGCACGAGCGCAATCCATCCATGAAGAATGGAGAAGAACATCGTTTGCGCATCGAAAAGAACGTCTGCTCAAAGCCGCGGAAATCCTTAAGCGTGATGCCCGAAAATACGGAGAAATTATCACGCGTGAAATGGGAAAGCCCATCAAGCAGGCACAGGCCGAGGTGGCGAAATGCGCCTGGGTCTGCGAATACTACGCGCAGGAAGCCGAAGCGATGCTTGCCAAGGAAATCATTGAGACAGATGCTTCCAGCTCCTATGTGCGTTTTGATCCGCTCGGCATTATCCTTGCCGTCATGCCCTGGAATTTCCCATTCTGGCAGGTCTTTCGATTTGCCGCTCCAGCGCTCATGGCGGGAAATGTATGCATCCTCAAACATGCATCCAATGTCCCCCAGTCCGCCCTGGCTATTCAGGAGATTTTTGAAGAAGCCGGTTTTCCAAAAGGCGCTTTTCAATCTCTCCTGATTTCATCATCAAAAGTGGAAACGCTCATCCAGGATGATCGTGTGAAAGCCACCACGCTCACTGGTTCCGAATTTGCCGGATCGCAAGTTGCCATGCTTTCAGGCAAATCGATCAAAAAGAGTGTTCTGGAACTTGGCGGATCTGATCCGTTTATCGTTCTTGAAGATGCCGAGCTTGCACTTGCCAGCGACACGGCCGCAACCGCTCGCCTGCAGAATACAGGACAAAGCTGTATTGCCGCCAAGCGGTTTATCCTCGTCGAATCAGTCGCGGAGGAGTTTGTGGCTGCCTTTAAAGCGAAATTTGAGTCCGCTATTGTCGGCAATCCCATGGATGAATCCACAAATATCGGACCGCTGGCAACAGAGAAAATCCGCGACGAAGTCGCCGAACAGGTCAAACAATCCATTTCCATGGGCGCAACCGCCGTTACCGGAGCAAGCATCCCTGATTTGCCTGGCGCTTATTATGCGCCGACCATTCTCAAGGATTTAGTCCCTGGAATGCCAGCCTATGAACAGGAAATTTTTGGTCCCGTGGCTTCGGTGATTATCGTCAAAGATGAAGAAGAAGCGATACAGGTTGCAAACAATTCCCAATTCGGCCTTGGCGCCTCAATCTGGACAAAAGATATTGAACGAGCTCAGAATATGGCCGCGCGCATTGAGGCTGGTTCCGTCTTCATCAATGGGATGGTGAAATCAGATCCCCGGCTGCCTTTTGGTGGAATCAAGAAATCCGGATTTGGCAGAGAATTGTCTCATTACGGCATCAAGGAATTCGTCAATATCAAGACCGTCTGGGTGAAATAGGTTGATAGTGATACGACTGAAAACTGAGAACATTTCTGACGACCAAAAAGAGCCCCTCAAGGGCTCTTTTACGATGCAAGGTTTGGCTGAGATATTAGAGACTATCGTAATCCCGCATGGTCAACTGCGCATTGATCTGCTGAACAATGTCGATCACAACGGCGACAACGATCAAGATGCTGGTTCCGCCAACGACGAGCGTTTGCAGTCCGGTGAATTCCTGAACAATCAACGGGAGCACGGCAACAGCGCCCAGGAATAATGCTCCGGCAAGCACAACGCGGTTTACGACAAATTGGAGATACTCTTCCGTCGGCTTCCCTGGGCGGATGCCGGGAATGAACGCCCCCTGTTTCTGCAGATTCTCAGCGATCTGATCAGGTTTGAAGACAACCGACGTATAGAAGAATGTAAACAAGACAACAGAAGCAAAATAGATGATTCCGTAGAACAGCGTATTGTTGAACAGGTTAATCACCCAGTTTGCGGCATTCACCACGGCCGGGCTCTGCGCGCTGATCAAAAACTGCGCCAGGGTCGGTGGGAAGAGAATAACGGAAATGGCGAAGATGATCGGGATCACGCCGGCAATATTCACGCGGATCGGCAGATGCGAATCCACGTTCTGGCCTGTGCGGGTCACCCGGGCGTACGAGACTGGAACATTGCGCTGCCCTTCGGTCATGAACACAATCGCAACGATCGTGATCATCGTGATCGCCGCAAAGATGATGATATTAAAAATCTGCGACTGGTCAAATGTCAGGATGGTCTGCTGCAAAATGGTCGGCAATCCCGCCACGATACCGGCAAAAATCATGATTGAAATACCATTTCCCATATTGCGCTCCGAGATCAGCTCTCCAAGCCACATCAAGAATACGCTGCCGGCCGTCATGGCGATCATAGCAACAATGATCTGAGCCGGAGTCATGGCGCCGGCAATGTCAAACTGAGACTGCTGTCTGATCAGAGTGATAAAGCTGAATGCCTGAATGAATGCCAAAGGCACGGATGCCCAGCGCGTCCAGCGGTTGATTCTCTGCTGCCCTGATTCGCCTTCTTTCTGAATTTCTTCGAATCGAGGAACAATCATTACCAGCAGCTGAAAGATAATCGACGCGGTAATGTATGGCGCCACACCAAGTGCAGCCAAAGAAAAACTCTGCAAACCGCCTCCGGAAAACAAGTTTACTAACCCGAGGAGCTGGTTAGAAGCAAAAAAGGCCGCCAAATTTTCCGCGTTTACTCCCGGAATCGGAATATGCGCGAGAAGACGGTAAATAAACAAGATTCCAAGAATGATCAGAATGCTGTTTCTCAGTTCTCTGACTTGCAGGACCTGCCTAAGCTTCCCCATAAAGGAAATAGGTTATGATTCGATTTTGCCTCCTGCTTTCTCGATTTTTTCCTTCGCAGAAGCAGAAACATGGCATTTGCGCACGATAAACGGCTTTGAAACATTGCCTTCGCCAAGAATCTTCACTCCATGCCGAGGAGACTGAATAAGCTGTTTGTTGGTGAGGCTCTTTGGAGAAACGATTGCGTTCGCTTCAAAGGCAGCTTCAAGCTGGCTGAGATTGACTTCCGCTAAATGTCCGCGGGAGAATTTTCGATCTTTTGGACCGGTAAACCCTCTCAATTTAGGAATCTGAAGAAGACGGCGGCGCAGCCCTTTGATCTTAAGACCGCCTACACCGGAACGAGACTTCTGTCCTTTGATACCGCGTCCTGAATAGGTACCGATACCGGAAGCGTTCCCACGGCCCACGCGCACGCGCTTTCTTTTCGCATCTCGGTGAGGAGCTTTTAAATTGTTGAGTGAAAGAGACATACGGTGTTGTTACTTACTATGACCGCTTGAGCTCCCGCGTTTGCAGGGTTTCAAGTTGCCGGAGAGCATCAATGGTTGCCTTTGAATTGTTGATCTTATTCTTTGAACCGTACATTTTGGCGGTGACATTACGCACGCCGGCAAGTTCAAAAATCATGCGCATCACGCCGCCGGCAATGATTCCCGTTCCCTTTGGAGCCGGGCGCATACCGACTTTCGCGCTGCCGAATTTCTGCTTGATGTCATGAGGAATCGTCCCGACTTTGTCGAGCGGAACCACAACCATATCCTTCTTCGCGCGGTTGACGGCTTTGTTGATCGCGCTGGTCACATCAAGGCCTTTTCCTGTACCCATCCCTACGCGTCCTTTTTTGTCACCAATCGCGACGGTCGCGCGAAAGCTCATCTGCTTACCACCTTCTGTAACGCGGGTTACACGCGCAACGTCGATAATTTTCTGGTCGAATTCAGATTCTTCTCGAGGAGCACGGCGAAAACCTCGCCCCGCGGTTCGACGCTTGTCTTGCTTTTTTTCACTTTGTCGAGCTTCTGCTTGTTTGGTAGGCATAGGTCTGTCTTAAAATTGCAATCCTTTTTCACGAGCCGCGTCCGCAAACGCCTTTACACGACCATGATAGAGGTAGCTGCGACGATCAAACACAACCGCGCTCACGCCGGCTTTCTGCGCTCGTTCAGCCAGAAGAGATCCCAATTCTGCCGCAACTTCCACAGGTTTCTTCTTTTCAGCCTTCACTTCGCGAGAGTGAGCAGCGGCAACTGTTTTGCCAGCGACGTCATCAATCAACTGAGCAGACAAATGACGAAGCGTTCGATGAACAGCCAAGCGAGGACGTTCAGCTGTACCGGATATTTTCGCCCGGTTTCGGCGTACGCGTCGTTCGCGCTGATGCTGGATTTTGATTCGCTGTTTTCTATTCATAGTTGTTCATTATTCACCGCTCGCGGCAGCCTTGCCGGCCTTGCGTCTGATCACTTCGTCTGCGTACTTGATTCCTTTGCCTTTGTACGGCTCCGGTTTCTTCAGGGAGCGGATCTGCGCGGCAACCTGCCCGACAAGCTGTTTGTCAATTCCCTTGATCGTAATCAGGTTCTTTTCAACAGATCCTTCAATGCCCTTTGGCAGAACAAATTCAATCGGATGCGAGAACCCCAGATTCAAGGTAAGTTTCTGTCCGCTCTGAGCAACCTTGAAACCAACACCGTTGATTTCCAGCTGCTTTGAAAATCCGGTACTCACGCCCTCGACCATATTCTTGACCAGGCTGGCATTTGTTCCCCAAAGCACATTTTGTCGATAATCATCAGGATTATCAACCACCACCTGCGCTTCTTTTCCATTGATCTGAAGATGCACGTTTGCCGGCAGGACATGGGTCAACTCCCCTTTTGAGCTCTTTACTTTAACCACAGCCCCATTAACGGTGATGTCAACACCGTTTGGGATCTCTATGATTTGTTTACCGATTCTAGACATAATGCTGTATGTGGAGTGTAGAGAGTAGGGTGTAGTTCAGGAAGCGTTCCAGCGGCTACACTCTACGCTCTACGCCCCTACTAATAGACCTCACAGATAATTTCTCCTCCAACGCCTTTCTTTCGCGCGTCGCGGTTCGTCATCACACCCTGGGATGTGGAAACGATCGCAATGCCGAGATTGTTCAGAACAACAGGGAGAGCGTCAGAACTCTTGTAGATACGAAGACCAGGTTTGCTTACGCGTTTGATATCGCGGATCAACGGGTTGTTCAGTTCATCGTAACGCAACCCAATGCGCAAAGAAGCGTATGGAAGCCCGGTTTCCTTGCCTTCAACCTTTGATACCTTTCCGACATAGCCTTCATTGCTCAAAATTTCCGCAATGCGATGCTTCAATTTTGAATACGGCATCAAAACCTCGCCCTTATGGACCGCTGATGCGTTTCTGATGCGAGTGAGCATGTCACTGATTGGATCATTCGTCATTCCCATAGTCTATTAGTTTACCAGCTGCTTTTGCGAACACCTGGGATCTGCCCCTGGCTTGCCAATTCGCGAAAACAGATACGGCACATATTAAAGCGACGCATATACGCTCTCTGTCGACCACATCTCCAGCAGCGTCGAACAATCCGAGTAGAGTACTTCGGCTTTCGTCGTGATTTCGCTTTTTGTGCTTCTGTTGCCATAATGATTTAACTTACTTTTTTCTTCTTTTTCTTCACCTCGAGCTCCTGTAGGGGGAATCCGAGCAGCCGCAGCAGCTCGTACCCTTCTTCCTTGCTTTTGGCGGAAGTTGTTACCACAATCTGCAAACCGTGCAACTGTTCAATGCTCTCAGCGCTGATTTCAGGAAACGCAAGCTGATCTTTCATCCCGATGGAATAATTCCCCTGTCGATCGAATGCTTTAGAAGACAAACCGCGGAAGTCATGCACGCGAGGAAGCGTGACATGAACCAGCTTATCAAGAAAGTGGTACATGCGAGGTCCCCGCATGGTCACGCGCAAACCGATTGGCTGGTCATCACGGATTTTGAAGTTCGAGATCGATTTTTTCGCCAAGGTTTTGACTGGATTCTGGCCGCTGATCTTTCGCAAGTTTTCAGCTACTGCATCAAGATTGTAGTTGCTTCGCGTTCCTGCTCCGACATTGATGGTTACTTTCTTAATCGCCGGAACCTGCATTTTATTGGCATACTGAAACTTCTCCTGCATGGCCGGAGCAACAACTTCTCGATAGTGTTTTAGCATGTTACCTGTCATAAGCTAGGCTTTCTTCTTAGTAGCGGTTTCTTTAGAATCCTTCTTTTCTTTCTTTGCCTTCTCTTCAACCACCACAACATTTGAAACATGAATCGGCGCAAAGAATTCAACGCGCTGGCCCTTTTCAGCCCCTGAGCGCAACTGGCGTTTAATGTGTTTGTATGCCTTATTTACTCCTTCAACAACAACTTTTTCAAGCTGAGGGAATACCTGAATCACCTGGCCTGTTTTGCCTTTGTCTTTTCCGGTGAGTACTTTTACTGTTTGTCCTGTTTTAATCATATGCTTACAGTACTTCAGGTGCTAAGGAAATAATCTTTTGAAATCCCTTCGCGCGGAGTTCTCGAGCAATCGGACCGAAGACACGGGTTCCTTTTGGTTCTCGTGATTTCGGATCAATAATCACCGCCGCGTTCTCATCGAATCGGATATAGGTTCCATCTTTGCGGCGTTGTTCTTTTTTCATGCGGACAATCACCGCCTGGACAACATCGCTCTTTTTCACGATGCCGTTTGGCGTTGCTTCCTTTACCGCAGCCGTGACAATATCACCAATACGCGCATAGCGTCTCTGGTAGCCGCCGCGAACACGGATGACTTTGATCATCTTTGCTCCTGTATTGTCTGCAACTTTCAATTTTGATTCCTCTTGGATCATATGCGGTCAACAAGTTATGCCAGTCTCCAGCGTTTTTGCTTAGAAAGAGGTCGGCATTCAACAAAGTCTACAACATCTCCGACTTTTGACTGGTTGGTTTCATCATGAACTTTGAAGCGCCGTGAAACGGTGTATTTCTTCTGATAAACAGGATGCGTTCGTACCTGATCCACGCGGACAACAACCGTTTTGTCCATTTTCGTGCTGACAACGGTGCCTCGTAGTTTGCGTTTCTTCGGTTGTGTCTGATCGTTCTGCATAGAAGTTCGTCAAAGTTAACCTTGTTTTTTGCTGTCTGTCAATAGTTCTCCGTTTTTCGCAGCCAAGACAGTCAGCACTCTGGCGATCGCCTTTTTCGTTTGGTGGATCTTGTGCATTTCACGCCATTCCCCCTGGCGGATCAGAAAACGCATTTGGCGTTGTTCACCGCGAAGTTTAGAAAGCAGTTCATGCAATTCCTTTTCAGAGAGTTCTTTGATTTGTGCAGCTGTATAGTTCATATATTTAGTATTCACGCTTCACAAATTTGGTGCGGACCGGCAGCTTATGAGATGCCAGGCGCATCGCTTCACGTGCCTGCTGTTCCGTAACACCGTCGATTTCAAACAACATCGTTCCAGGCTTCACTTCCTGCACGTAATGGTCTACAGCACCTTTTCCTTTACCCATCGGGATTTCAGACCCCTTGGCAGTGATTGGACGGTGAGGGAAAATGCGGATCCAGATCTTTCCGCCGCGCTGGATATAGCGGGTCATGGCGCGTCGGGCAGCTTCAATCTGGCGGGAAGAAATCCACTTATTGTCGATTGACTGCAACCCGTAGCTTCCGAAGCTAACCTGAAAACCACGCGTAGCCTGACGCTTAAAGCGCGCTTTTCCTTTATGCATTTTTCGGTGCTTGGTTTTCTTTGGAATCAACATAGTATTCAGGTTTATGCCTTCTTGTTCTCTTTGGCTTCTTCAAAGACCTGTCCTTTATAGATCCAGACTTTAATCCCGATCACGCCATAGGTTGTCTGAGCGACACCGCGAGCGTAGTCGATATCAGCACGAAGAGTATGCAAAGGAATCAATCCAAATGAGAGATGTTCATCACGGGCGATTTCCGCGCCGTTCAGGCGGCCTTTCACCTGGATTTTATATCCGAGCGCGCCTTCGCGTTCAATCTTGCCAGCAGCCTGTTTCATTGCGCGGCGGAATGCGACACGGCGTTCCAAATCATGCGCGATCTGTTCAACGATCACGGCTGCGTGCAGATTCGGCTGGCGAACTTCCTGGACATTGATCTGCAAATTGGTTTTTGGCGGCAGATAGTTGCGGGAGACATCCTTTTTCAGCTTTTCAATACCAGCACCAGCGCGGCCGATGATTACACCCGGCTTTGCCGCAAAAATCGTCACGGTCATGGTATTGCGTGATCGCTCGATTTCGATGCGATCTACCAATGCCTCGCGCAATTCCTTTTTCAGGTGACGGCGAACTTTGACGTCTTGTTCAAGCAAGGCGGCATAATTGCGCTCATTGGCAAACCACTTCGACTTCCAGTCGCGAATGACGCCGAGGCGAAACCCAATTGGATTAACTTTTTGTCCCATACCTGTTTAATTAGATGGCCTTCTTATTGTGCTGCTCCTGGCGGCGCATAGGGCGCTCATGTCCCTTGCTTCGAGGGTCAACGGATTCGGGCTTCTTGCCGGATGATGGTCGACCGCCCTTTTTTGCCGGAGGCTGTTTTTCAATATCGCTGGCATTCTTTGGCTTGCGAGTCTTTGGTGCAGCTTTCTTCTTGGTCTTTAGAGCGGACGCAAGCTCTTCGCCTTCCAGAACGATCTTGATGTGAGACATGCGCTTGCGGATTGTTGTCGCGCGGCCGAATGCTCGAGGAGTAAACCGCTTAAGCACAGGCCCCTGGCCAACCATGACATTCTTTACGCGCAATGTTTCCGTATTCAAATTATTATTGTGTTCCGCATTGGCAACAGCTGAGTTCAGCAATTTCAACATCGGCTTGGCCGCGTTCTTTGGATTATGCGTAAGCTGGTGTCGGGCCTGGGCGACCGTGTTTCCACGGATCAACTGCGCAACAAGCTGAACCTTGCGCGGAGAGATCTGGAGATTTCGTAGAATTGCCTTTACTTCTTTCATATCTGCTATTTAGTAGTCGCCTGAGCCTTGGCAATTTTTCCGCCATGCCCCAGGAATTTGCGAGTAGGTACAAATTCACCGAATTTATGTCCAACCATGTCTTCCACAACTGCCACGGTGATATGTTCTCGTCCGTTGTGCACAGCAAATCGAAATCCGACCATTTCCGGAGTGATGGTGCTTCGTCGAGACCAGGTCTTGATGATGGTAGCGTCTCCCTGTTTAAGCTTGGCTACTTTCTCAAGAAGCTTCGGGTCTGTATATGGTCCTTTTTTAAGACTTCGTGACATAAGCTATGGATTAACGGCGTTTCTTATTCTTTGGACGGCGGGAAACAATCAATCGAGTAGAAGCTTTCTTCGGACGGCGGGATTTCACACCAAGAGCGGCTTTGCCCCATGGAGTCTTCGGGTGCTTCAAACCGATTGGGTTTCCACCTTCACCACCACCATGAGGGTGATCTACCGGATTCATCGCTTTACCACGCACGGATGGGCGTTTTCCACGATGGCGCATGCGGCCTGCTTTCCCCCATCGTACGAGACGATGGTCAGGATTGCTAACAGATCCAACCGTGGCCATGCACTGCTTGGGCACCTTGCGGACTTCTTTAGAAGGAAGTTTCAAGGTGGCATGCTTGCCTTCAACCGCCATCAGCTGAGCGCTTGCTCCCGCTGAGCGGATAAGCAAACCGCCTTGTCCGGGAGTAAGCTCAACATTGTAGACGGTTGTTCCAATCGGCATTTTTTCAAGAGGCATGCGGTTTCCCGGCTTCACATCAACACGCTCTTTTGATGAGATCACTTCCTGCCCAACTTCGATTCCTTGAGGCGCGATAATATATGCTTTCTTTCCGTTGACGTATGTGATACCGGCAATCCAGCAGGATCGGTTTGGATCGTACTCTACGCTCGTTACCTTTGCCGGGATTCCGAAATCTTCACGTCGAAAGTCTACAAGACGGTAGCGGCGTTTTGCTCCTCCTCCACGGTGGCGCACCGTGATCTTGCCTGTATTGTTACGGCCTGATCCGCGCTTCTTAGAAACCGTCAAACGCTTAATCGGTTTTGCAGCCGTAAGCTCACCAAACGTATTCACGCTTGATTTTCGTCGTCCGGCGGTAACAGGTTTGTAGACTTTAATCGGCATACTTATTGAGTCAGTTTGATGACAGCACCTTCAGGCATGGTGACGACCGCCTTCTTACCGGCTTTTGTCATACCAATCATGCGGCCCCATCGGTTTACTGCCTGCGGCTTTTCTTTGATAATGCGTACACTCTTTGGCGGGATTCCATAGACTTCCTTTACAGCCTGCTTTACAGAAATTTTGTTTGCCTGGGCTGAAACACGAAAGACATACTTATTCTCCTGCTGCAATCGCAAAGACTTTTCTGTCATAACGGGAGCGATCAAAACCGCATGTGCAATTCGTGATGGAACAGAATCAATCTGCGCAGGTTTTGCCGCTTCTTCTTTCTTCGGCTTGTCTGACGTTTTCTTCTTAGATTCGCTCTTCTGCTTTGCGGCATCTTCAACCTTTGCCTGTTCTTTCTGAGCGGCTTTTTCTTCACGCGTCTTTTTGAGTTTGTCGAAGATTCCCATATTAGTTCGCTCCGTAAAGTTTGTTGATGGTCTCAAGCGCGCTCACCGGGATCACAACATTCTGCGTATGCAAGAGATCGCGGATATTCAAGCTGTCTGCGCCCAGGGTGCCCACTTCAGGAATATTGCGGCTTGAGATCGCCATATTGTCGGAATTCTTATCCAAAACAAAGATTGTTTTTCGTCCTTTCAGAGGAAGGCGCTCCAGAGCCTGAACAACCTGCTTTGTCTTGATTTCCGGCAATTGCAATGAGTCGACAAGAATGAGCTGACCGTTCTTCGCGCGATCTGAAAGCACCATGCGAAGAGCTGACTTTTTCGCTTTCTTATTCACCGCGATTTGATAGTTGCGGTCGCTGCGAGGGCCAAATGTCACGCCTCCACCACGCCAGATCGGTGATCGTGATGAACCGTGGCGAGCGCGTCCTGTTCCCTTCTGTCTCCATGGTTTTCGTCCGCCACCGCGCACTTCTGAACGAAGTTTGGTGTGGGCCCATGGGCGTCGGGCATTAGCCGCCTGAGCGACAACAACTTGCTGAACAAGTCTTGGATTTACTTCCACTCCGAACAATTTCGGGTCGAGCGCTTGCTCTCCGACAACTTCACCTGCGAGATTGTAAACTTTGAACTTGTCCATATTATGCTTGTTCTACGTTGTTTTCTTCTGCTGGAGCTTTCTGCTCTTCCTGCTGAGTTTCCGCAGATTCAGACTGCTGAGCAACCGGTTCCGCGGCTTCTTCTGCAGCTTGGGTTGATTCCTGGCTTGCTTCAAAAATCGATCCGCCAAGAACCACATCGCCTTCGCCCTGGATCAGAACAACACTGTTGCGCGCCCCAGGAAGGGCTCCTTTGATGTAAAGCAGATTCTGCGCTTCATCAATTGCGACCACTTCAAGATTCTTGACCGTAATCTGATCATTTCCCATTCGGCCGCCCATGCGCGTTCCTTTAAAGACATGCTGAGGTTCACCTGCTCCGATGGAACCAGGCATTCTCAACTGGTCTTTATGTCCGTGCGATGCCGGAGAACCGCCGAATCCATGACGCTTTACAACACCCTGGAACCCTCGTCCTTTTGACGTACCCGTCACAGCGATTTTATCTCCTTCGCCGAATGTTTTTACCGTAACCGTGTCGCCAACGGAAAATGCAGAAGCGTCTTCAACACGTACCTCACGGAATCCATGAAACGGCTTGCGGCCTGTTTCAAGAATCTTTTTCACGTGACCGGCTAGCGCTTTCCCGTGTTTCTTTCTTGAACCGAATCCGAGCTGAACAGCCGTGTAACCGTCTTTATCGTTTGTCTTTACCTGCGTCACGACAGCCGGTTCAGCCTTAACAACGGTCACCGGTACAAGCGTGCCGTCCTGACGGTATTTCTGGGTCATCTGTTGTTTGTATCCGATGATGAATTTCATATCGGTGAGGTTTCACAGTCTGATAATAGGTAAGCAAAAAGCCAGAAATTTAGCACAGAATGGATCGGGGCTAAATTTCTGACCTTTTCTCCGCCACTTTGAATCACGGATGAAAAGTTGTTGTTTGAAGTCCTTCTATAAGTAGTTACCTGTTCTCTTAGTTCGTCCCCTATCAAGGTTTTCCGTCGAATGCGTCGACCAGGATCTTTCTTGATTTTGGACACTATGAGGATAGCAGAATGGTTTCTTTTTATCAACCTGCTTGGAGTAGAGAGTAGCGGTCAGGCCGCAATGATCTTGCAACCCAGGTTCTACACTCTACTCCACCCGCTCACATCTTGATTTCCACGTCAACTCCCGCAGGCAAGTTGAGGCTCATCAGAGAGTCAACGGTTTTAGGAGTTGGTTCTACGATATCAACCAAGCGTTTGTGGATACGCATTTCGTATTGATCGCGCGAATCCTTGTGCACAAACGTCGAACGGTTTGTCGTGAATTTCTTCTTTTCCGTAGGCAATGGCACCGGACCGATGATCTGAGCGCCTGAACGTACAGCCGTATCGATAATCGTTCGGGTAGACTGGTCGATGATCTTGTGATCATACGCCAAAATCTTAATGCGGATGCGCGCCTTTGTTTCTTCTGATTGTGCGTTCTTTTTGCTTGGCATGTGAATCAACGAAAGGGGAAGCCCTCAGACTCGAGGACTCCCCCCTCTTGTTAACTTAGTTGATGATTTTGGTGATAACACCTGCTCCAACGGTTCGGCCGCCTTCGCGGATAGCGAAGCGCTGCTGTTCTTCAAGAGCAACCGGCACGATCAACTTGACCTTCACGGTAACAGTATCTCCAGGCATAACCATTTCCGTTCCAGGGTTGAGCGTTACTTCACCTGTTACGTCAGTCGTTCGGAGATAGAACTGAGGCTTATATCCATTGAAGAATGGTTTGTGACGTCCGCCTTCTTCTTTGGTAAGCGCGTAGATTTCTCCTTCAAATTCAGTGTGAGGAGTTACAGATCCCGGTTTAGCAAGAACCTGTCCGCGTTCTACGTCGTCTTTCTTCAAACCACGCAAGAGAATACCGGCATTGTCACCAGCTCGTCCTTCGTCAAGGTTCTTGTTGAACATTTCGATACCGGTAACAACGGTTTTCTGCGTGTCGCGAAGACCGATGATTTCGATTTCTTCGTTCAATTTCACGATACCGCGTTCGATACGTCCGGTCACAACCGTTCCGCGTCCTTCAATTGAGAAGACATCTTCAACAGGCATCAAGAATGGCTTTTCGGTGTCACGAACCGGCTCTGGGATGTATTCGTCAACAGCCTTCATGAGATCGAAAATGCATTTCGCTTCGTCTCCCGTTGGGTTTTCAAGCGCCTTGAGCGCAGAACCGCGGATGATAGGAGTTTCATCGCCAGGGAATTCATATTTCTTGAGCAATTCACGAACTTCTTCTTCTACGAGGTCAACGTAGTCTGCATCATCAACCATATCAACCTTGTTGATGAAGACAACGATTGCCGGTACGCCTACCTGCTTGGCAAGAAGGATGTGTTCAGAAGTCTGAGGCATCACACCGTCTGTAGCTGATACAACAAGGATCGCTCCATCCATCTGAGCGGCACCGGTGATCATGTTTTTCACGTAGTCCGCGTGTCCAGGACAGTCAACATGCGCATAGTGGCGGTTTTCTGTTTCGTATTCCTGGTGAGAGGTCGCGATCGTGATACCACGTTCACGTTCTTCCGGAGCATTGTCAATATCTTCGTACGCGCGCTTCTTCGCCCATCCTTTTTCTGCAAGGACGGTGGTGATAGCGGCGGTAAGAGTGGTCTTACCGTGGTCAACGTGACCGATGGTACCAATGTTGACGTGCGGCTTTGAGCGGTCAAATTGTTCAGCCATAGGGGTCTATGAATTAATTTTAGGGAGAGAGATTTCTTTTCGAAGCAAAAACCCCGATACGGGGTTTTTGGACAAACCTCAAATCCTTGAAAAGTTGACTAAATTATAACAGAGAATTTGGAAAATGCAAGTATGTTTGTATTTCGGAGCGCGCTAACCTGTGGATATGTCCTATTTGCGCCTGTTTTTGGCCTAAATCAGAGCTTTTTTCACCATGGGAGACAGAGATAATCGAACGATTTTCTCTGTTCCATCGGTTGCCAAAGATTAGAGCTTTTTTGCATTTCCGTCAATATGAGCTGTAACCACCTCTTCTTCCAGTTTCTGCTCTAATAGATGCCGAAACCGAAATGAGGCGCTACCAATACCCTGGATCGTTGGGTGCGGCCCGATTCCAGATCCTGCAGAACGATTGGTCCTAAGCCGCGAACCGTCCTCCCTTCTACGGTCATGAGCACGCCTTCCTGGAGCCGTACGCGCCGGCTGGTAATTCCCGTATCAACCAATTCCCCTGAAGCCAGATTATAGGTAAAGGCCCGGATATCTGCTTCCCGCTCAATGGCCTTGGTAAAAGCCACGAGATCCCCTTCAAGGTCGATTTTGGTATCAAACGGCTCAATCGGCAGAATCTGGTCTTCTCCGGTTTTTGCATTAAGAAGTATTACTGACCGTTTTCCTTGATGCATGGTGACAAATGCAATCCTCCCCCGATCCACGACCGGAGCAAAGATTTGCCCATGCAGATCGTAATCGGTCTGGGTGGTCGAAGATCTTGACAAGTCATAGTAAAACAGCCTGTAATTTGTGTCTGTTTGCGGGCGTGTAATAAAGGCTACCAGATCTCCGTCGATATCAGCCTCAATTCTTGACTGAGAACGATGAATCACACGGTTGTTCCCTGTCAAAAGATCATGGACAAGCAGTTCATGATCTCCTGACGAGATATTGTAACGCTGGACAATCACCAGATTTCCAGAAATGGCAGCATTTCGCCCCTCAAAGCGAAGATCTTTTATTTCGCCGGAAACACTGTCAAAGACGCGGACAGGGCTCTTTACAGGATCCGGCTTGGCGATGTAGACGACCTTGCCCTCGGGTGTGACATTGCTATTCTCCCCTTCTATCGCGTCGAGAAACCCCATGCCTATCGTCGTGATTTCCTCGGTGGCAAGATCAACCGCCTGCAATACCGGGAAGAAATCAACTTCGTCAGAAAGCTCGCCGTCTCCATTCACGTCTTCCCCGGCTGATTTTTCCGTCGTGACGTAGACAATGCCCGAAGGCTGTTTAGCTGAAACGGTTTGCGCGGCCGCCAGCCAACAGAAAAGGAGGGCGAAAAACAGCCCTCCTCTTTTCAGAAGATTGTTGGATTGATTCTGCTTATGTGTTTGGGAACCAGGCATCTCGTTGAGATGTCTCATACGTTTGTATTTAATCGATTAGCGAAATGTACCTTGGAACAAGGCACCCTCGAAACCAATTGTTCCCTCACAAAGAGCTATTTGGATCTCTCCCCTACTATTTTATCACGAACATTGCTTGGCACCTCGGCATAGTCGTTGAATTCCATGCTGTAGCTCGCTCGGCCTTGGCTAATAGAGCGCAAATCCGTCGCATAGCCGAACATTTCTGACAATGGCGCTTTCCCCGTGATTACTTTCACTCCGTGGCGGTCGCGCATTTCTTCAACCTGGCCGCGACGTGAATTCAAGTCGCCGATGACATCGCCCATGAATTCCTCCGGAGTGGTGATTTCAAGTTTCATCACTGGCTCAAGCAAAACCGGTTTCGCCTTTTTAGCAGCTTCAACGAATGCCATGGAACCGGCCATCTTGAAGGCGATTTCAGATGAGTCGACATCATGGTAGGAACCGTCGTACACAGTGACATCCACATTTACCAGCTGATAACCGGCAATAACGCCGCGGGCCATTGCTTCGCGGACACCTTTTTCGATCGGATTGATGAATTCTTTTGGAATAACGCCGCCTTTGATCTCATCATGGAAAAGGAGTTCGTCTTTGTCTTCTCCTTTCGCAATCTCTTCAGCCTGCGCTTCAGCTTCCTGCGGCTTGACGCGCAGCCAGCAATGGCCGTATTGACCGCGTCCACCGGACTGCTTGATGTATTTGCCTTCTGCTTCCGCTTCACCGCGGATTGTTTCACGATAGGCTACCTGCGGCGCGCCGATATTGGCCTCAACCTTGAATTCGCGCTTCATGCGGTCAACGATAATATCCAAGTGCAATTCACCCATACCGGCGATAATCGTCTGTCCTGTTTCTTCATCAGAGCGGACGCGGAAGGTTGGATCTTCTTCAGCAAGCTTTTGCAAGGCCATGCCGAGTTTTTCCTGATCGGCCTTGGATTTCGGTTCAATCGCGAGCTGGATAACCGGTTCAGGGAAAATAATTTGTTCAAGCATGACAGGGTGTTCCGGATCACAAAGCGTATGCCCGGTCACTGTATCTTTGAGTCCTACTGCCGCGGCAATGTCCCCTGCTGGAATCTCCTCCACTTCTTCACGGCTATTTGCATGCAGACGGACAAGTCGGCCGATGCGTTCTTTCTTTCCCGTATTTGCATTGAGAATATAGGAACCGGCCTTGAGCGTACCCGCGTATACGCGAATGAAACATAGTTTTCCAACGAATGGATCGGTCGCGACTTTAAACGCCAGAGCAGTCAAAGGCTCGGCATCATCCGGTTTGCGGGTAATTTCTTCTTCCGGTTTATCTGGGTTCGTTCCCTTTACGGCAGGCACATCCAATGGAGACGGCAGATAATCAACAACCGCATCAAGAAGTTTTTGCACGCCCTTGTTCTTGAGAGCCGTTCCGCAGAGAATCGGACGAACCTGGTTTGACACAACTGCTTTGCGCAATGCTCCTTTGATTTCTTCCACGCTAAGTTCCTGGCCATCAAAATACTTGTTCATCAAAGCTTCGTCTGTTTCAACAACCGCTTCAATCAGCTTGGCGCGGTATTCTTCGGCCTTTGCCTTCATGTCTTCAGGAACATCTACTTCATCAATCTGTTTTCCAAGATCATCGCGGTACAGATAGGCTTTCATTTTGATCAGGTCGATGATGCCCTCAAACTTGTCCTCAGCACCAATAGGCAGCTGGATTGGATACGCGCTCTTTGTCAAACGGTTGTGAATGGAATCAACGTCCGCGTAAAAGTCGGCACCGGTGCGATCAAGCTTATTGATGAAACAGATGCGGGGTACTTCATATTTATCTGCCTGGCGCCATACCGTTTCTGACTGCGGCTCCACGCCGGCCACGCCGTCGAAAACGACCACACCGCCGTCGAGCACGCGAAGACTTCGTTCTACTTCCACCGTGAAGTCCACGTGGCCGGGAGTATCGATGATGTTGATCTGTTTGTCATTCCAAAAACAGGTGGTTGCGGCAGCCGTGATGGTAATTCCACGTTCCTGTTCCTGCTCCATCCAGTCCATGGTCGCTTCACCTTCATGCACTTCACCGATTTTGTAATTTTTTCCGGTGTAGAACAGAATACGTTCGCTGGTGGTGGTTTTTCCTGCGTCGATATGCGCAATAATTCCGATATTGCGAACATCTTCAAGTTTGTTCTGTCTAGCCATAAATGATGCGTTGTTAGGGGCTTGACGGTAAACGATGGATTCACCCCTGTTCAATAATGATAGTGTTTGTTTCAAGTACGCTTACATCATTCGGGATTTTGGATGAGATGCAAGGAAGAGCTGAGAAGCGGACTGATGCGTACGGCTTGTACGCAGAAGGAGCATCGCAAGCTCTGACGCAGCAGCTCGCCAAAAGACCAATGATTTTTAACGAGCGAAATGAGCAAACGCACGGTTCGCCTCAGCCATCTTCTGCACGTTTTCGCGTTTCTTCATCGCGCTTCCTTCTTTCTTAGCCGCATCCAAAAATTCCTGAGCGAGTTTTTCTGACATTGGGCGTCCTTTTCGCGTTTTTGCCGCCTCGATAATCCATCGGGAAGCCAGAACAAAACGGCGTTCCGCTTTTACCTGGATTGGGATCTGGTAGTTCGCGCCGCCGATACGTCGGCCTTTGACTTCAAGCGTTGGCGCCACATTTTTCATGGCAAGTTCAAACACTTCAAGGGGATTTTTCTTGCTTTTTTCTTCCACGATTTTAAATGCATCGTAGACAATGCGCTGCGCAACCGACTTCTTTCCTCGGCGCATGACATAGTTAACGAATTTTGCCACCTGGACATTGTTGTAGAGCGGATCAGGTGCAATTGGTCGTTTTGGTGCTCGTTTTCCACGCATATCTTAGGTCGCAGGCCGGAGGATCAGGCTGTAAAAGCCCTCCCCGCCCACGGCATGATTAATTTACGCTTTCGGCTTTCGTGAACCGTAGAGCGAGCGGCGCTGCTTTCGACCTTCGATACCTTGCGTATCGTAAACACCGCGGACAATGTGATATCGCACACCCGGAAGATCCTTTACACGACCGCCTCGAATCATGACGATTGAGTGCTCCTGTAAATTATGTCCTTCACCCGGGATATAAGCTGTGACTTCCATTCCATTTGAAAGACGAACACGGGCAATCTTTCGAAGCGCAGAGTTCGGTTTCTTCGGAGTGGTTGTGGTTACCTTTGTACAGACGCCTCGTTTGAACGGGTTGCCGGTACGCATGAGTTTCTTGCGTCGGTGCAAAGAATCCAGCGTCACCAAAAGAGCTGGCCCTTTCGCCTTCTTTTTTGTGATCGTTCTAGGCTTTCGCACCAATTGATTGATGGTTGGCATAGTGGTTGCATTTGACGATTGACGCCTGGCCTTTGACCAAAGGCCAACTGCCAAATAGTCAATTGTCAAATACGCAAAGCTTATGAATAAAAGAAAAATCGGTCTTAAAAAAGACGATTTTTTTCAACACTTTTTGAGTAAATACCCGTATTTCCATTTCCCCCCGTCCGAGGCCGTTCACCCCTTTTCGGGGTTACTTTGGAAAAAGCCAAGTATTTATTGCGTGTCGATCATACCATGTCTTCCTAAAACCGTCAATTTCAAGGTAGAATCCTTTTTCAATCAGTTCGCACATCGGTTTTATCGTCATATTTTGCGTCCTTCATGGTTGATTCCCCTACCGGAGACGACCATACTGATTGATCCGCAACAAGGAGGTATCAATGCGGCGATATGTGGCCCTTGCGTTCTTGGCCTTGCTTGCCGGGTGCAGTAGCCCCGGCTATACCAGGGATCAGCTTCGCTGGCCCTGGCCCGACGACCGGAAGCTGGTCGCGTCCAACCTGCTGACCGAGCGCGAGCTCGAGGACATCCCCTACCTGCCGCCGGGCAGGAAGCTGGAGACGGAGTCGCACCCCCTGGAAGCCCTGGCCCGCTTTAAGGGGTACGACGAGAACCTCAAGCTCCCCTCGTTCCAGCCGGCCGGGAAGCACGACATCCTGGTCTGGTACCTGACCAAGCAGCAGCCCTTCGCCGGACCGAACGCGGAGATGATCCAGATCTACTCCTTCCCGCACGACATCCTGCTTCAGTCGCAGTACGATCCGTTCCCGGCCGACAAGATCGGCTGGACGGTCTACCACAAGGAACCCGACGGGACCTGGAAGTGGGTCGATCGCGAGGAGCTGCGCAAGCAGCAGGACACGTCCAAGGGACCGATCGAGTTCATCCGCGAGTTCTTCCGCCGCCGCAGCGAGACCTTCAGCTCCGACAACACGGAAGAGGAAGGCCGCGACAACGGCCCCGCCGCCATGGGGATCCTTGTCGAGGCCACCAACTAGCAAACGCCCCCCGTTAGAGGAGACTTTGACGGGGGGTGAATGCTTTCCAAGCTTCTCAGAGAATAAAGAGCCGCTCTATCCCCCGCAGGAAAAAAGAAAACAACGTGCCGAAAATGGAGATCGGCAGGACGAAATCGGCTAAAACCAGCATGAGCAAAATCGTCGGCCCATTGATCATGAGATTTTGCCGGAATTGCTCGTATTTATTGGGAATCAGCGCCAATAGGAGCTTTGACCCGTCAAGCGGAGGGATCGGCAAGAGGTTGAACAGCATCAATACCAGATTGAACTGGATCAGAAAGGTGAGAAAGATGGTCAATAAGGAATTGGGCGGCAAAATGCCTTGAGAAGTCATCAAAGCCAGCACCCCGATGCCAAGCAGCATCATCACCAGATTGGAAAATGGACCAGCAAGACCGATGACGGCCGCACCCCACTTCGGATTTTTCAGATTGCGTTCATTGAATGGAACGGGCTTGCCCCAGCCAAATCCGGCCACAAGGAGTAGCATAAACCCCAGTCCATGGATATGAGACATAGGATTGAGCGTAAGCCGCCCAAGAGATTTTGGCGTTGAATCCCCTAGCCACTCCGCCGCCAAAGCATGGGAAAACTCATGAACAGTAAAAGCGATGATGATCGCAGCTAAGACCGGGAGAATCAAAACGGGATTTTGCAACAAATAAAAAAGCATAGAATAGCCCTCTTCTTGACAACAATAGGGTTAAGTTGCTAAATTATAGCAGCTCAATCGTTGATGATCAATTGATTGGTCCGCAATTGAGCCAGAGATCAATGATTCAAAAAAGGCAATGGGTCATTGATCTTTGATTTATTGATCACCAGACGATATGTCAAGAATGTGTGAACTCTGCGGAAAAGGTTCAATGATCGTAACACCTCGCAAACTCCTCCGCGGCAACCTCAATCCGACCAGCAAACAGCGCAAGTATCCGAATTTGCAGACCCTTCGCTTTGGCGGAGGCAAGATCAAAGTCTGCACCCGCTGTCTCAAGACCCTCAAGCGAGAGGCGGAGAAGATGAAGGCATAAAAACTCACAGACTTCTCAGATTTTTAGACGCACAGACAAAGCGGGAAGAACATGATAAAATGAAAAAAAGTCCCACACCTCGTTGGGGCTTTTTTATGTCTAGAGAAAAAAACAAATTATTAGAAAAGCGGACGGAAAAATTTGCCTTGCAGGTGATACGATTATGCTCTGCATTGCCGTTTAATTCCGTCAACAAAGTACTTGTTGACCAGCTTTTAAGAGCAGCTGGATCCATCGGCGCAAATTATATCGAAGCAAACGAATCACTAAGCAAAGCCGATTTTATTTACAGAATAAAAATTTGCCGAAAGGAGTCGCGAGAATCTCAATATTGGATCAGACTTGTATCATCCGCAAACAAATCAGCTCAAGAACAATTTCTTCCTCTTCAAATGGAAGCGCAAGAGCTATTTCTTATTTTCTGCAGTATCTTAAAAAGGTAAAAAACCCCGAATAATTACTGTCTGTGCGTCTGAAAAGTCTGTGCGTCTGAAAAATCTGATCTATCGAGTCTATTGGTCTAATCAGTCTGTGATTGTATAATCACCAATGACCATAATCACTCACCAAAACCATATGCACTATGTCTGCTACGGTGGATGCGAAGGCGTTTCCTCTGAACCCGGCACCTGCCAGGATCCAAACTGCCCGGACCATGGCAAGCCTCTGCATGCCTGCGACTGCCCCGACGGTATGAGCCACCAATTCATGGAACCGGATGATGCGGATGAAGAAACAACCATTTAGCATTCTACGCTAAAGCCCCCGATCACGTTGCCGCTGTTCGGGGGCTTTGTTTTTTGAACCGCATCGTTTACCGCGATGCTGTCTGCAGGTTTCTCTGCTTGAGCGCTTGAATCTGCTCGCGGAATGAACGATCCTGCCGCAAACGAATGCCAACAGCCTGGCGGCCATTGATGTACAAGTAGGACATCTCCTGCCTGGTGGCGAGCGTGGGAATCACCTGCACGGAAACCAATGCCTCGCCGCCCAATGCATCCAGCTGCTCCTGACTGATCGCCGCCACCCAGCGCAAGTTCTCGATGCGGCGGTTGGGCACATGCATCCAGCGCAACGGCTCTTCAAGAGCAGCCAGATGAATCTCGATCAGATGCGGCACCCCCGTCGCCGTGAGGATGACGAGGTACTCATCTTTTAGATCGACCGTATCCCGCCGGTGGAGCAGCTTCACGGGATCGATAGCCCGTTCAAGCCCGATGGCATATTCCGTGGCGGGCCGTGACTGAAGGAAACAGCCGGAGACAAGCGGCAATACGCAAATAAGGAGCAGATTCCGCACCTTCACTCTCCTTTTTTCAGCGTTGAAGGATGCTTTTTTCTAACAGGCTATTCACCTATTGTCCAGATATTTTGTCATCAAAAAATCCGCCAGAGGCGGGATAATCATGGTTTGAAATGGATGAGGACTAATACTGGCATGAACACTCAATGGTGCTTGAATCTTCATGTCAGTCCCCATCCGCGCGCGACGTGCATCGCTTGCGCGGATGGGGTACTAGGCCGGGATACTAGCTTGCCGGCCTGCGCTCCGGCTTGATCCTGTGCCAGGGCAGGCCGCTGAGGAGTTCCTCGGCATTGACGAACATCCGAATGGTGCTCTCGGACTGGTAGTAGGGTTCCTCCTGGTGCCAGAAGATGAAGTTCTCGCGGGAGACCAGCCCCTCGCAGAGCGACTGCTGCCGATCCATCTCGAGCCCCGGCTTCATGACCAGGAGCTTGATCATGACCGGCTTACGATCCCCCTCCCAGGTGATCACGCTGTCGCCGACCATCTTGAGATCCACCCAGTCGCCGTTCTCGTCGACGCCCCAGGGCATGTAGTCAGCTTGAGGTCGTAGTCGCTGGGGATGATCTCGAGCGCACCGCCGTTGGCGAACGCCTTGAGGTACCGAACCCAGCGGTGACAGGGAATCTCGTTGTCGGCGCTGAGTGCGCCGAGCGGAGCGTAGTCGTACTCCTCCTTGTTGGAGGTGATGGTCTGGTCGTAGACACCATCGTACGGGCAGCTGGTGCTCGCGCAGCCGGCCGTCAGGAACATCAGCAAGCAGAACAGAACGACGATCATGGAGCGCATGGCTCTCTCCTTTCTCGAAGTTGAAGAAACACAGCCGTGAAGCTGCTTTGAGACCAGATTATCTGAGCTCAAAGCAAATCGCGGGCAAGAAAAAAAGCATGCATCTGCTGATTGCATATTCAGCAAATGCATGCCCTTTCCTGTAAGGAGATGCGGCTCCGCCTAACTTATATGAGTGTACACAGGATGGCGGATCAGATGAGAAAGAACAATGCACTATATCACTACAAGTAAATTTTGTCAAGTCTTGGCAAGCCTCAGCTTGGATACCTCGTACTCGACCCCCCAAAAACCCCCACCTAACAAATCAACATCGCATCCCCGAACGAGAAAAAACGGTAATCCTGCTTTTTCGCTTCTTCATAGGCTTGCAGAATAAATTCCTTGCCGGCAAAGGCAAAGACAAGCGCGAGCAGGCTTGAATACGGCGTATGGAAATTGGTGATCAGCGCGTCAACGGCTTGGAATTTGTAGCCCGGGTAGATGAAGATGGCCGTTTCGCCTTGTCGAGACGTATCGCCATACGCCCAGGCGCTATTTGCAAAAACCGTCTCCAATACACGAACGGATGTAGTGCCAACGGCAATAATTCTTCTCCCCTCTTTCTTTGCTGTGCGCAAACGCTCAATTGTGCCTGCATCAACCTCAAAATATTCCGAATGAATGGGATGATCTTCAACAATTTCTGTCTTAATCGGCTGGAATGTGCCAAGCCCGACGTGAAGCGTAACAAATTCCTGCTGAACACCCTGTTCTTTTAGCGCATCAAGCAGCTGCTGAGTGAAATGCAGTCCGGCGGTTGGAGCCGCGGCC
The DNA here is from genome assembly GCA_964503955.1 of uncultured Gammaproteobacteria bacterium. Lineage (GTDB taxonomy): Bacteria > Patescibacteriota > Patescibacteriia > VMEV01 > CAYQCH01 > CAZDCG01. Next base: position 96,483 of record CAZDCG010000002.1, on the reverse strand, counting down.
GATCCCGACGTTTGAGCATACACGGTCTGATAGAGATTCGGATCGCCCGTAAACTGCTTCATGTATGGCGGCGTGGGCACAAGCCCGATTTTCTGGATCGTTTGGAAAAATTCGCTGCCTGTTTTGTTAAAACGAACAAGAAAGGTTGTTTCCTGCTTTTCAATGATTTCAGCCTCAAGCCCGCCTGGGAACGCCACAATATCTCCGATCTCTACCCTTCCCTTAATCAGAACCTGCCAAGCACCGGAAGCGACCTCTTTAAGCAAAAGCACTTCGCGTTTTGCTTCTCCTTTCGCCCCGATTAACCGCGCGGGCAGGACTTTGGATTGATTGAATACCAGTACATCGTCTTCGCGCAAATAATCGGCGAGTCGAAAAAAACGATCATGACGGATTGATTGATCCTGCCGGTCGAGCACCATCAACTTGCAGTGATCCCTTGGTTCTACCGGCTCCTGCGCAATGAATGCTTGGGGCAATTCAAAAAATAATTCCGACCGTTTCATGCTTTGACGGTATTAACCTCTCCCCCGCCAAAGCGGCGAGACCGGCCGGCATAATCTACCAACGCTTTGTCTAATTCCGGCTCGTCAAAATCCGGCCAATAGGTATTCGTGAAGTACAGCTCGCTATAGCTCATTTGCCAAATCAAAAAGTTTGAGAGCCGCTGCTCTCCGCCTGTACGGATGATCAAATCCGGATCGGGAGAATCTTTTGTGTACAGGTGTTTTGAAATCAATTCCTCATTGACTTCTTTGGCGGAAACACCTTCCTGCATCATTGTCTGCACGGCGCGGATAATTTCATCTCTGCCGCCGTAATTGACCATCACATTCAGCTTGATACGCTCATTCATTTTCACAGTCTGCATCAATTCATTCATCGCGGTTTGCACCTTTTCAGGAAGCCTTTTTAGCTGGCCGAGGAATGCAACCCGGATGCCGTTTTGTTGCAACCTGGAACGTTCCCGAGCGATCCATCGAAAGAGAATACCAAAGATATCAGCCAGCTCGACCGCGCTGCGTTTTTTCAGATTTTCCGTACTTAGCGCGTAGACGGTGACCGTTTCCACGCCTCGCTTAGCACAGGCTTCAACCAGCTTTGACAGAGCAGCGATGCCCGCTTCATGTCCTTGGGCGACACTTAGCCCGCGCTCTTTTGCCCAGCGGCGGTTTCCATCCATGATAAAGCCAATATGTTTGGGAACATTCATAGTAAAAAGACGTTAGCAGACAGAGCCAAGCCCCGCAAGGCTCGCCCCTCTAAACGAATGAACGGCAAAAAGATGACGTTATCGCCGTCTGGCTTTACGGCTGCCCTCGCGGGGCTGCTTTTCGATCATCTTGACGATGTCTTCAACGGTATCAACAACCGTATAGAATTTTTCATCGCCCTTTGAAATGGTTTTATACTCGTTGAGCAGTTTCTTCTTGATGAAATCAAGCATCGGTTTCCAGTACGCAGAATCATAAAAAATCACCGGCACCTTATGCGATTTGCGCGTCTGGATCAGCGTCAGCAACTCAAACGCCTGATGCAATGTGCCAAGTCCTCCCGGAAACACGACAAAGGCGTTTGAAGGAGCCGTCAGAATCAGTTTTCGTGTAAACGGAAATTCAAAACTCGCATGCGCGTTGATATACTCATTTGCCAAATCCTTAGCCCCTTGCCGCAAGACAAGCCCTACGGACATGGCATTCGCCTGAGCCGCTCCTTTATTCGCGGCTTCCGTAATGCCCGGTCCGCCGCCGGTCACAACCGTATATTTCTTTTTTCCAAGCATTAAACCAAGCCGATATGCCTGGTGATAGTATTCCGACTCTTCCGCAAGGGCCTTGGAGCCGAGAATGGTTACGTCGTCGAGGAATTTTGTAACCATGTCAAACCCTTCCACGAGTTCGGCCATGATCTTGAAGACGCGCCAGTTGATCTGCTCTTCGCACTGGAAATTCTCAGGCGACAGTTTGCAGATGGACGGTGGCAAATCTTTGGAAGTTTTGACGATATCGTAGGCGGCTTTGGCCGAATCAACCACAAAAACGCGGTCAAACATCTTTTGATCAAGAATGCCTTCTCGAACGGACCGGCTTACCAAAAAATCCATGACCGGATTCCAGAAATCTTTTCCGACGCAGATAATCGGCGCGCTGCTTAAAAAGCCTGTTTCCATCAAATCAAACACTTCAAAAAATTCATCCATGGTTCCATACCCGCCGGGAAAAAAGACGAATGCTTGCGCGGGGCTTAACAGCATCACTTTTCTGGTGAAGAAATAGTTGAAGCCCTCTGCGTGATCCACATACGGATTGAGTACCTGTTCGAATGGAAGCTCAATATTGATCCCAATCGACTTCCCTTTTCCAAGCTTGGCTCCTTTATTTGCCGCTTCCATGATCCCCGGCCCCGCGCCGGTCAAAGTTGTATAGCCGCCTTTGCCAAGCATTTTTCCAAGAACAACGGCTTCCTTATACCATTTTTGGGTGGGCTTGGTTCGCGCGGAACCTAAAATAGTAACCGTTTTGCTGAATTTTGAAATGAATTCATACCCTTCAACAAATTCAGCCATGATTTTAAAGATTCTCCATGGCCGTTTAAAATCTACCGGCTGATGGTAAAAGGAAAACGAATCGGACGGCTTTACGGAGCGTATGGTTTTTGTCTCTGGCATAGTAGATTTTGCTGATAAACCTCCTGGTGTTCATCTTATCACACTTCAAGCACCTTGATGACGAGCAGGCCGTCGCCCACATGTTCCAGGCGGGATACAAGCCGGTTATCCGCTTCGACAATGTCGAACAAGTCGCTCATCCGCTTTCCCATGGTAATCACATCGTCAACAATCATATGCGAACCGGGGCGCACATTGCGGCTTAGAATATCCTTCATCCACCTGCCCTGATATTTCTTGATTGCATCAAAAAACACCAAATCGTAGATCTGATTGTCCGTAGGCAGATAATCATCAATGTCGGCAGTCACCTGCGTTACAAGGCCGCTGACTCCGGCCTGCGCGAAATTGTCTGCCGCCTGCTCCACGCGGTCATTTCCAAGATCAACCGTCACAACCTGGCCGCGGCCAAGCTGCTTAAGCGCAGCCGCGAAGTAAATGGCAGACGCGCCGCGCCAGGTGCCAAGCTCCAAAATCCGCTCGGGGCGGTGTTCAAGAACAAAGTTATAAAGATAGGTGCCTGTCTCATCATCAACCGCGAATTGCGCCTCGTATACTTTCTCGTAAGCCGCCATGCGCTTAAGCACCTCATTGATCTGCGGATCTTGCGTCATACGAGATTTATTTGGAATCGACCGGATGTTCGATCAGCTCGACACGTTTTCCATTCAAGAGGGCCTGTACCTGAGCCTGCTCGCTTGCCTGAAAAGAAACGGAAAACGGCTTATCTGTCAGCACCTGGGCGCAAAGCACATCCTGATCCCTTCGCGTGGTGATTTCTATGCGCACCTGCTCAGGAAAGGATTCCATCATAATTGCCTGCGCGTTGATTTCATGGCAAGGATCCGGAAGGGTTAATATACCGGAGTATGTGTGCATGCCACCGGCAAAATCATGCCGGACGGTTATGTGGCCCGCATTGGGAAATCCCGGACGAACAATGTCTTCAGGTTGAATACCATCGACAGGAACATTGGTGCGCAAACGGAATTGATCATAAAGCAAGCCCGCCAAAAGAATAGCGATTGCGATGATCACGGCAATGATCAGATAGCGTTTCATAATCGTTTATTTCTTCGCGCGAAGTTTTTTGAGCAGTTCCTTGTCTTTACGCCTGAGCTTCTCCGTGGCAGCCTGCCAGGCAATGGCAGAAAGTTCGCGCGCATGCTGTTTGAGATAGGAAAAGGTCTGATCAGGATAAAGATTATACAGCTCGCGCAAGGTCCAGCCTACTCCTTTTTGCACATAGACATGCTTATCATACATGAGCCGGTCGACAAGGGGCAAAGCTTTGCCAAACGGCAGTGCTTTTCTTCGTTTTGCGCTGTAATAAAACAAACTGACGATCGAAAGACGGCGTTGCCAGGGCAAGGAGCTCGTATTCCACTTTTTTAACGTCGGAAAGACAAGTGACGGATATGCTTCCAACAAATGCGCGTAGATATCGGCCAGCCGGTCTCCATGCTCCCAGTTATCGACAACCTTTGACCAGCCTTTCAGGACTTGCCATGAGGTCGCATCCATCTCGCTTTTCCGTTTGGCCAAGTGGATAAGAATAAGCGATCTGGCCTCAAAAATTTCTGTTCCAAAAAAAAGTTTGTTTAGCAAAGGAAGCGGCGCTTCTTCTGAAAATAATTCGTTTTCTAATGCACGCAATTTTGTGACCGGAATCCCCAGGCAATGGAGTTTCGAATTGAAATAGCGCAAACCGATTTTTGCCCGTTCCTTATCGGCGTACGGAGATAGTTTTTTGTCAAGAGTTGCGTTTGTCATACGCACTCATTATAAGCAGATGATGCATAACAGGTCTATATAACGCGAAACGGAGAGCGGTCCTGAGTACCATTTCTGGCTGAGGATTGCTCTCCGTTCTACGATTAACGCACAGCTTCTTGCCGCGCGCTCTGCTGCTTGCGAATGGTTTCAACCTGAACCCGGATGACCTTGCGAAGCTTGTCCAGGCCGTGCCGGCTGAAACCGAATGCCGTGATCTGGCGATCGTACCCGATCACCTGATGCAAGGCAAGGATCGCCTTGATCAGCTGGAACCGGTTAAGGATTCCCAGATCGACTTCCCCTCGAACGAATGCATCCGTTTCCGGAATATCCGCTTGGAGGACATCTTGGATAAAGGATTCAACCTCGCTCACGCACCCTCCTGCTCGCTGTCCTGATCCAGAATGCGACGATAAGCCGCGCCCTCCATCCTCGCCCGATAGGTCATCAGCCGAGCCGAGTCACCTCGACCACGCTCAGCCGCCTTCTTGCGGTTCGCCGCGAACCTCCGGTGCGGAGGAACCTCGGCGGCCTGATCCTTCATCAGAGCATTCGTCATATTACGTTCCCCCGTCCTAAACGTAAACGCGCCAGGTTTTTGAGCCTGACGCGAGTGGTTGCTTGAAAGGTTGATTTCGATGCAATTACTCAACGCCGGCCAAATTCCAAAACTTAATCACCGCAAAGAGATTGCAGGCGGTATAGGTCTTGGTCATTGGACAATGCATAGAGTGCATACTGCATCAAGCATAGCCCATCAAGCTGCATTTGTCAAAAGGAGGTGGGGATAAATTGGAAAAACAGGGTTAACAGCTTAACGAGTTGGCGAGTTAACGGGTTAAAATTCAGCCGGCAAAACCCATTAACCCATTAACACGTTCACTCGTGAACAAGAGCCCAATGCTTGCAATATCTGCCGATCTATGGTAATCTGCCGTCACTTTAATTCGGGCCGCGATCAGCCCTTGTTTTATGAAAAAAGATATCCATCCAGACTATAAGCTGACCGTTTTTGAGGACACTTCCACAGGGTTCCGATTTTTGGCCGGCTCAACCATCTATTCCGACCAGACAACCAAATGGGAAGATGGAAAGGAATACCAGTACGTCACCGTAGAAATCAGCTCCGCGTCTCACCCTTTTTACACAGGGAAACAGATGCTTGTTGACACCGCGAAGCGCGTCGACAAATTCCAGGCCCGCGTGGCAAAGAGTAAAGAAGTTTCAAAGACTCGCAAAGGCAAGAAAGAAAAGAAAGCAAAAGCCGCCGCGAAGAAAGAAGCCAAGGCCGAATCAAAATAGCTGCCTAATATCTGAAAACCCCGCCTTGAAGGGGTTTTCTTATTGCTATGAACGAACACTACCAGCAATTGCTCTCTGAGTACGAAGATATTTCACGCCAGCTCAGTGATACGTCTTTGGTATTGAGCCATCAGCAGCTCAAATCGCTTAATCAGCGGTTTGCGGAAATCCAGCCCGTTGTGGAGCAGATCAAGCTGCTGAAAAACCTGCTTAATGCCGAAGAAGAGGCTCGAAAAACCATGAATGAAGGCGACGCGGAACTGAAAGAGTACGCAAAATCCGAGCTGTCTCAAATCCTTACGCGCAAAGAGCATCTTGAAGCCGAGATCAAGGATTTGCTTCATGAAGACGATCCAAATGACAAAAAGGACGTTATCATCGAAATCCGCGCGGGAGCGGGCGGCGACGAAGCCGCGCTTTTTGCCGCTGACCTGTTTCGCATGTATTCGCGATACGCAGAACGAAAAGGTTGGAAGACGCAGCTGATCTCGTCAAATCCGACCGGTGTTGGCGGGCTCAAAGAAGTCATCATGGCGCTGAAAGGACAAAGCGTATACGGGGACCTCAAATTCGAAAGCGGCGTGCATCGGGTACAGCGCATCCCCGAAACGGAAAAAGCGGGACGCATTCATACCTCAACCGCTACCGTGGCGGTGCTTCCCGAAGCCGAGGAAACTGAAATCAAGATTGATCAGAAAGATCTTCGCGTTGATACCTATGCGGCTGGAGGAAAAGGCGGACAGAAAGTCAATACGACAAACTCCGCTGTTCGCATTACGCATATTCCAACCGGCGTGGTGGTGCAATGCCAGGATGAACGCTCCCAGCAGCAGAATCGCGAGCGGGCCATGCAGGTTTTGCGCGCGCGCCTGCTTGCGCATCAAGAAGAAAAAGCAGCCAAAGAGCTGGCCGCGACCAGAAAAGGCCAGGTTGGAACCGGCGACCGTTCTGAAAAAATCCGCACCTACAATTTCCCGCAGGACCGCATTACCGATCATCGAATCAAGCTGACCACGCATAATATCGCGCATGTGCTTGACGGAGAACTTGATCCGATTATTGACCGCCTTAAGGAAGCGGCAGCTGCTGCGGCTGACGAAGCATGATCGTTTCAGAATTGCTCATAAAGGGGCAGCAAGCCCTGGCAGATTCCCTTTCACCTCGGCTGGATGCCGAGGTTTTGCTGTGCCATGTGCTTGGACAAAACCGGACATGGCTTTTAACGCATGCGGCTGATCCGGTTGATGCTAAAGATGCCAAGGCCTTTTTCGACCTGATTGAACGGCGCCGATCGGGCGAACCGGTGGCGTATCTTACCGGCAGCAAGGAATTCTACGGCCGTTTGTTCCGCGTCACAAAAGACGTGCTTGTCCCCCGCCCTGAAAGCGAGATGCTTATTGATTTAGCCAAACGGGATTTTATTGAAGGCGGCATTCTTGAGCTTGGAACTGGTTCAGGCTGCCTTGCCATCACCCTTGCGCTTGAATTGCCGCATGCACAGGTTACGGCAGCGGATATTTCTGCCAAAGCTTTGGATGTCGCGAGGCAAAACGCGAAACAGCTTAAAGCAAAAGTTGATCTTATTGAGTCGGATCTCTTTGCAAACATTCCGGCTCAAACGTTTTCCATGATTGTGGCCAATCTCCCCTACTTGCGTCCGCAGGATCTTGACGACACGCCAACAAGAAAAGAACTGGAGCATGAACCGGCTCTTGCTCTTTTTGCACAAGACAATGGACTGTCTGTGATTAAACGCGCAGTTCTTGATGCCGTGCATTACCTCGCATCAAAAGGCAAGATCTATCTTGAAATGCTGCCGGAGCAAATTGAGGAGTTTGTGGGATGGGTTAAGGAGCAAGAACTTCCTTATGACACCGAGGTGAAAGAGGATTTGGGAGGAGTGGAAAGGTTTGTTGTGCTCAAAAAGAATTTGTAGCTAGGGGTCACGGACGACGACAGAGCCGGGCGCCCGGCGAAGTTTGCGACAATATCTGAACTCTGAATCCTGAATTCCGGCACTGGATCTGAAGATGTTCAGATCTAGAATACCGATCCAGATTTCAGAATTCAGACTGTTTTCCTACAGCCCACTGCCTACCTACGACTTCATTTGGCACGCCCACCTGCCCGCATCTAAGCCACTTGGCGATGACGATCAGGTCTGGTAACGTTTATCTAAACATATGGACGAAACACTTTATCTCTACAATACGCTTCACCGCCGAAAAGAGCCTTTTACGCCGATCAATCCGCCTGAAGCCGGGCTTTATACATGCGGCCCGACGGTGTATGACCATGCCCATATCGGCAATATGCGCGCTTTCCTTTTTGCCGACTTGCTCAAGCGCGTTTTGCTCTTCAACGGCTATCAGGTGACGCATGTCATGAATATTACCGATGTCGGCCACCTGGTTTCCGATTCAGACGAAGGAGAGGACAAGATGGAAAAGGGCGCGCGCCGCGAAGGAAAAACCGCCTGGCAGATTGCCGAAGAATATACCAATATTTTTCATGATGAAGTGCGCGAACTCAATATTCTTCCTCCCGACATAGAACCTAAAGCAACCGCGCATATCCCCGAACAGATTGAGCTCATCGAGCAGCTTGAAGCCAAGGGATTCACCTATCTCATTGATGACGGCGTGTATTTTGACACATCAAAGCTTGATGATTATGGCAAGCTCGCCAAGCTGGATATTGAGGGGCTTCAGGAAGGCGCGCGCGTGGAAAAGAATTCCCAGAAGCGGAATTTGACTGATTTTGCTCTTTGGAAATTCTCGCCAACAGACGCGCAGCGGGACATGGAATGGGAAAGCCCGTGGGGCAAAGGCTTCCCGGGCTGGCATATCGAATGTTCCGCCATGTCCATGAAATACCTTGGCCAGACTTTTGATATTCATACCGGCGGCGTGGATCATATTCCCGTTCACCACACCAATGAAATCGCGCAGAGCGAATCCGCCACCGGCAAGCCTTTCGTGAATATCTGGATGCACAATGAACATTTGCTGCTTGGCGAGGAGGAAAAGAAGATGTCCAAGTCGGCCGGAACCTTTATTACGCTTGCCGATCTGAAACAGCGCGGTTATCATCCGCTTGATTACCGTTTTGCTACCCTGCAAACGCTTTATCGTTCCCGCATGCAATTTACCTGGGCTGTCATGGACGCCGCGCGCGAAGGACGCAAACGTCTTAACAATTTCGCGCAGACCATGTACGCCATGCGCGACAAGAAGGTTGAACCATCTAACGAAAAATATCTTTCTGACCAGGCAGATGCTTTCCACGAAGCGATTAATGACGATCTGAACGCGCCGGCTGCCATGGCGGTAGTCTTTGACCTGATCAAAGAAGTCAATACCCAAATCGCCAATAACGCATTGGCTGTGTCCCCTCAGTCTGTCTGGGAGTGGCTGTTAAAAGCGGATAAAGTTCTCGGACTTGATTTGCAGCATGTCGGCATGGCCATAGAAGCGGATTTGCCCCCTGAAGTGGAGGAATTGCTTGCCCGCCGCCAGACCGCGCGCGATAACCGAGATTATGAAGCATCAGACCGCTTGCGCGATCAACTCGCTGAACTTGGCTGGGTTGTTGAAGATACGAGTGAAGGACAAAAGGTAAAGCGAAGCTAGGTTATGAAGGATCAAAAGGCAGGGACCAAGCATCGCATTTACTCCATGAGCTTTGCAAGCGTTTACCCTCACTATGTTGCCAAAGCGGAAAAGAAAGGACGCACCAAAAAGGAAGTGGATGAAATTATCAAATGGTTGACGGGCTATACCCAGAAAGGTCTGGAATCACAGATCAGGAAAGAAACGGATTTTGAAACCTTCTTTGCCAAAGCTCCAAAGCTAAACCCTTCTCGATCATTCATCACAGGCGTGATTTGCGGCGTTCGAATCGAAGAGATCAAAGACCCCCTCATGCGCGAAATCCGCTATTTGGATAAGCTGATAGATGAACTGGCGAAAGGAAAAACGATGGAGAAGGTTTTGAGGAAAAAGATCGCATAGATTCCTTTGCTGTCACGGAACTCATAAACAGGAAGACCCGGGAATACTTCGTCGAAAAGACGGCAAACTCCCGGGCTTTTTATTGGAGACCTCAGATTTGTTCCGTATGAAGCAAATCATCGGGATGTATGCGATGGATCGCGCTGAACAGGAACGCAGGGCTTCTGCGCAGCTGCTGAGCACGCATGTCTTCACCGTTCAAAAAAGCTTCTTCAGTTCCATCCTTCAGGCGAATGATGGTGATTGAACGGGCGAGCTCATCAGATACCCGCTCTCCTTGCTGGTATTCGTTCAAGTACCGGACCGCCTCCTCTCTATCCCCTCCGCAGTAGGTACAAGGCCGCCTTCTGGCCAGTGCGATCAGATCCTGAGAATTCATGATGACCTCCACAGCAAGTCTTTATCGGAACAGACCGCCTGTCAAGAACCTGTCCAAGCCTGTTGACTGACCACTAAGAAATCAGTATATTATTCTGACTATGAATTTCTGGAACACGCTCAAAAAACCGATTATCGCCGTTGCTCCAATGGACGGCGTGACGGACAATGCGTTTCGCGGCATTCTCAAACAATGCGGCGCGGATATTGTGTATTCGGAATTTGTTTCTGTTGACGGCATTTACCACGCGCTTGATCGCATGAAGCCGCAAATGGCCTATGAAGAAGCGCAGCGGCCTTATGTTTGTCAGATTTTTGGAAAAGAACCCGAAATGTTCAAACATGCCGCCGGCGTAGTCGAGCAAATGGGCGCGGACGGTGTTGATATCAACTTTGGCTGCCCGTCAAAGCGCGTGGTCAAACATGGATCAGGCGTCAAGCTGATGACGGATTTGGATAGAGTGCGCGCCATCGTGGAAGCAACGCTAGAGGGGGTAAAAAACATCCCTGTTTCGCTCAAAATCCGCGCCGGTATCAATATGAAGGTGGAAGACCAGGAATCCGGCGCTTGCGGAGTGGACAAAATGACCGCTGATAGAATGATCGAACATATCCAGGATCTCCCCTTCTCCGCCGTCATGATCCACGGCCGAACCTATGAGCAAGGTTTTCAAGGCGAGCTGGATATTGATCAGATCAAGCGCGTCAAGGAGCTCGTTGGCGACCGGATTGTCCTTGTGAACGGCGGCATCACAACGCCTGAGATTGCCAAAGAGCTGCTTGAAAAAACCGGCGTGGACGGAGTCGGCATCGGCCGAGGCGTGATGGGCAAACCATGGCTGCTCCAGCAGATCAAAGACTATTTGAATACAGGATCATACCAGGAGCCGGACTGGCTGACGATCCGCGGCATTATCCTGCAGCATACCGAGCGTATTTTCACCTCCAAGGGTAATCATGGTCTGCTTGAACTGCGAAAACATCTCGGCTGGTATATCAAAGGCCACCCGCATGCAAGCGCGATGCGCGCCCAGCTTGTGCGCACCCAAAGCCCGGATGAGATACGCAGCATCCTGCAAGCCATTCCAGCATAAAATCCCGCCTCAGCAGCGGGATTTTATGTACTTCTCTCCTCCCCTCTGGCGAAGGAAGTCCGCAGAGCCAGTCTCTGCGGTTACGGGACAAAAGCATTGCTGCCCTGCCCCGCGCCAAGATTCATGGTGGAAGCGGCACAGTTCGCCCCTCGCATCAAACCAAGGTAATACATCAAATCCTGCTCAAGGAAAGAATTCACGCTGCACCGCATCACCATGACAGCAGCCCGGTGAATCTTCTCCTCAAGCCGGTCTACCGCTCGCCAATCCCAGACCATGCCATGCTTTGGCGAAAGCGTACCGTGGATATAGAACAGCCGCTCACTCCCGTGCGGAGTGAGTAACAATCGTGGGTAGTTGCACAGCCGAGAAAAAAACGCCACGCTCCGGCATTCGCGAAACATCGCTCCTGCCGGCGCAAATTTCGCATAATTGCTAAGCTTGATCTCCCCCCGCATGTCTTGCTGCGCAAGATACGGTGAAACAGCCGCAATTTCCGAGATCGGCATCTCAAGCATGTACCTGATCAGGTGCTCGAAACGCTCGAGCTTCAGGTGAATCTCGAATGCAAGCCTGCATCGACGCGCCGTCCAGCAATTCTGCCGGGCAAACTCATCGATCGGATCCGGCAAATCAGTTATCTCCACGCCCCCTCCGTTCTATGGATTTATTTTCTCAGGAGAACAAAGTTACCGCAAGTGGACAATTGAACATCATCGTTCGCTTATGATGTTCTTCGCTTTGAAACGGGAAAGATTAAAGGCTGGCACTCCTTGATACTGATCTTTTTCTAATCGCGCGTGCATGTTATCATACAGCTTTTTCACTTCTTCTTGCGCTCCGCTCTGTTCCAAAATGCTTACTGCAGGCAATGCGTCTGCCCGCAAGCGGCTGAGATACGAAAAATCTATCTTGCCACTCTGCTCGTAGTGATTCACGTTTTTTTGCGCGATGTATTGGCCTAATGGAAGAAGATTAACTACTACCAGCATGCACAAAGACGCAGCGACAATTTCCCTCTGCAACAGGATTCTTTTGTAAAAGAGTGCCGCAAATGCAAAAGTAAACAAAATCGCAAGCAAAACAATAATCAGATGCGCGTAGACTCGATCATACGTAAAGCCGTAGGCCTGTTCATAGAGACTTAAGCGCATATGGGCGGATGCAAGGATGATGAAACTGAACGCAATCATACACCCAAGCAATCCCGCTTGCACGCTCTGCACGGCACGGCTTTGATGCGGTTTCATTGAGGCGATTGCAAGCGCCACTGCTAGATTGATCAACCCCACGCCAATGAGTTCAAAGAAGCCTTTTCTCGCGTATTCGGCATAGGTATATGTCTCAAGAAATACTCCCGAATCTCCGCCGAAGAGGTACGCAAACTGCACTGCCACAAAGAACCCGTAGACAATGACAAGCATCGTTAACAATGTGATCGCAACGAGGCTGTTATTTTGCCACGTTTTTCCTGGCGCATCGTCTGCCGGCTGTCTAGTTGCCAGCAGAAAAAAGAAACTTGCTGTTGCAAGCGCAATGAAGGCGACAACAAACAGATCAAGCATATGCGTTCCAAGCTCTATGCGCTCAAACCATTGGCCCCAGGACTGGAAAAATCCTCTGAATTTAAGATCAGCCCTGATCAGCAGAGCAATAACCAATCCAACCACCGGCAGACTGATCAGCAAAGCCTTTGCTGCGGCAAAAATATGATTCCCTGTTTTCCCAAATGATAAGCTTGCGAGAAAAGCGAAAGGCTGTTTGACGCCAATGACTGCTTCAACGGCCGTTTGGATTACCTGAATGAGCATGCCTGCTCGATACCAGCTGAGAAGCGAATGTCCGGTGAACAGTAAAAGCGATACGGCGAACAAAAATGGAACGACAAGGTGGTTTATGCTCTGCAATCCTTCATTTTCGTAGAGAAAAAAATTCAGAGAAATGAGCATGGTGCTGGCGGCAAATAACCAGGCGCTTTTTTGCCGATAGCGGATTTTTTCTCCCAAGATCAGGAAAAAGGAACTATACAAAAATAAAATAAAAAGCGGCACGGAAATGCCGTAGTAATGATGAATAAAAAACCAATCGCTTAAAATCCCCGCCGCAAGCGAGCTTACAAGCAGTAAAATATTCGTTTTTTTCGACATAAATAGATGTAAAAAAGGTTCACATCTATGTAACGGATCAGGCGGATTGATCTTACGCGTTTTCCAAACCCTGGGAATATTTGCCTTGCGCGGCAAGTGAGTTCATTTTCGCGCGATGCAGCAAAGCAGCCTGCGCAGCCTGTGTGTTTTGAGGGTCTTTTGACCATAATTCCATGGCAGGATTCTGGATCGCGCGCCCGTAGGAGAAGCTTAGAGGCCATGGCAAGCCTCCGATTTCTGCCATTGCTTGCAGATGGGCTGTTGCTTCCACGTCACCCTGCCCTCCGGACAGAAAGACCACTCCCGCAAGTTCTTCTGGAACATGTTTCTTCAGACAATCAACTGTTTGCTCGGCCACTTCTGTGATGCCGGCCCGGCTTGAAGCATCTGCGCCAGACACAACCATGCTTGTTTTCAGCAGCATCCCTGGCAGATCAATGTCGTATTCGCTCAATGTCGAAAACAAGATATCGAAATTGCGCGCGGTTACTTCATAACATCGTTCAATTGCGTGATCCCCGTCCATGAGCACCTCGGGCTCGACAATCGGCACGATATCAGCCTGCTGGCATGCGGCCGCATACTCGGCTAATGCCTGCGCATTGGCAAGAAGACATTCTTCTGAGGGGATATGCTCCCCAATGGAAATGACGGCTCTCCACTTGGCAAAAGAAGCACCAAGGGTCTTGTATTCACCCAGCCTTGATTCAAGTCCGTCAAGACCTGTTGTGATTTTCTCTCCCGGATGACTGTCAAAATCTACTGCTCCTGTATCCACCTTTATCCCTGTCAAAATCCCTTTTTCCGACAAGACAGCCGGAAAAGGAATGCCTGCATCTGTTTGTTGTCGAATCGTTTCGTCAAAGAGAATATAACCGCTCACATAGTTTTCGATCTCAGGAGCAGTGACCAAAAGCTGGCGGTATAAGCGGCGGTTTTCTTCCGTATGTTCCACGCCGGACGCAAGAAAACGTTTTTCACTGGTGCGAAAACTCTCATCGATCGCAAGAATTCCTTTGCCGGAAGCAACGAGCTGTTTGGCAACGTTGCGCAAATACTCTGTATTCATAGGGGCAAGATTCGCAGACGTGCCAGACCTGCCGCCGAAAGGCGAGCTCACAGACATGTTTAAACGTCTATGAGATGTTGGGGCCTGTGCGTCCGTTATATCTCTAAAAGCTTAACAATACCTTTATTTCCAAATATCAACGGTACCCTTTGATGCAGGGATTCTCCTTCTAAATCAAGAATATCATGTTGTCCGTTTGTTGAGTATCCTCCTGCCTGAGCCAGCAAAAAGGCCATGGGTTTTGCTTCATAATTCAGGCGCAGCTTGGCCTTGTACCCACCAGTTCCCCTTTCGTCGACGGATGGATACAAAAAGACACCGCCCTTTTTAAGATTGCGATGAAAATCCGCCACAAGCGAGCCGATATAGCGGCAACGGGGTTCATGCTCGCGCTTAACCTGCTCCACGAAATCTCTGATGTCTTGAGTAGTCTGCGGCAGATTAATTTCATTGATGCTCAGATACGCGCAGGTATCAGGCATCTGAATACGTTCATGCGAGAGAAAAAACTCGCCAAGAGACTGATCAAGCGTGAACTCATGGACTCCGTCGCCAAAGGAAAAAACCAAAACCGTGCTTGATCCATAAAGGATATACCCGGCAAGCACCTGTTCGCTTCCCTTTTGCTGGAATTGGCGCTCGTCTGACCGATCAATGTCGATCCTTCGCCTGAGAACGGAGAAGATCGTGCCAATGCTGACATTCACGTCGATATTGCTGGAGCCGTCAAGCGGGTCAAAGGCGATCACGTATTTCGCATCTTTGCCCATTTCGCCAAGCTCGACAAGCATTTCCTCTTCTTCAGAAGCCATGGCGGCAAAATGTCCCGTCCGGCTCAAATATGTTCTGCAGAGCGTATTGGCAAGCACATCCAGTTTCTGCACCTGTTCGCCTTGAATATTCGTCAGTCCCGCTGCACCAAGAATATTGAGCAGCCCGGCTTTATTGATCTGCGCTGAAATTAGTTTGCCGATCACAGCCAAGTCCTGCATAATCAGCGCCAACTGGTGGCATTCAGGATTTTCTGCAAGCTGGCTGAGCAAATACTGCGAGAGCGTGGGTGGATACTGCATACATGATGAAGATAAGCGGATCACTCGTTCAAATAGATCATACCAGTCACTTCTGTAACAAAAAAGCGCCTGATCAAGACGCGGTGGTTTCATCCATACTTTCCTTGGAGCCGTTGGGGAGATGCTGCGGCGGGCGGGCTTACTATGGAAGTGCTCCCCGCCGCGCAACGGTATTTTATGTACCATCTTTGGAGCCGTTGGGGAGATTTGAACTCCCGACCCCTTCCTTACCATGGAAGTGCTCTACCCCTGAGCTACAACGGCTCCAAAGATGTTACTGATGGAAAATAGCGCCGGCGGGCAAGCACCCCTGCCGTGTCCACCGAAGCGGAGCGGAGGAGGAAGCTACAACGGCTCCAAAGAAACTACTGAATGGCGGAGAAACAAAAATCCGTCAGGACCATGCCTTGAACGGAGTTAGAGCTGGCTGACCTGCTCTTTGAGCGTCTCAAGCTTCTGATTTTCCGGGTTTACTTCCGTAAGCCGCTCTAGCAATTCTTTTGCGCCAGCCTTATCTTCTAAAAGAATACTAAGTTCTACAGCTTTGTCAAGGTATTTTGGATTATTCGGATCTCTTGAAATAGCGATATTGATCTGCTTTTTGGCTTCTTGCAATTTCTGAAGAATTTGCAAGGTCACGGCATAATCATAGTGCGCTTCGGTGATCTGGGAAGACGTACTGGCCGATGAAAATGCTGAAGGCAAATCCTCTCCGGATTCCTGCATGGAAACAAGCTTAAGCAGATAGGCAAATGTTTCACCCGCCTGCTGGAATTGCTTGCGGGAGAGAAACACTTCCGCCAATCCAAAATAGGCGTCAATGTTTTTTGGATCC
Source organism: uncultured Gammaproteobacteria bacterium (assembly GCA_964503955.1). Classification (GTDB taxonomy): domain Bacteria; phylum Patescibacteriota; class Patescibacteriia; order VMEV01; family CAYQCH01; genus CAZDCG01. The sequence goes on along the minus strand of CAZDCG010000002.1, from coordinate 80,128 downwards.
CAGCTTAGCACTTCGATATATTTATTCTCCGCTTCCGACCATTGTTCCTGGGCCGCATGCTCTGAAGCCGACTGAACAAGCGCGCGGATTTTCTGGCGTACTTCTTCCTGCTGCTCGGCTGTCAGTGCTTTCGGACGCTGGCGGTATTTTTGTTCCATTTGCGCGATACGAGCATGGAAATTTTTCCCCCGCTTTTGAAACCATTGCCCGATTCTTCGAAACGCCGGCACCAGACGATTTTTGAAATTCATGAGCTTGCGCTTGAGACGGCGCTCCATCAACGCGGCTTTCATGGCAGCTTCCTGCTCAGCCGGCAGACTTTCAAGATCAATGGAAGCAGCCTGCGGGAAATGACGGACAATAATCACGGTCAGCAAAACGATTCCGAAGAGGATGAGTACTAAAGGAAGAAAAAATGCGATCATAAAATTAACAAACCGATTGTTCTAAAACGTGCAGAAGTTTGGCGAGCGATTCCACTTTCGCGCCGGCGGAACCAACGAGAAATCCTTGATAAGCCGTTTGCTCCAAAAATGCCGGGATGGTTTCCGCAGAAATACTGCCACCATACAATACCGAGGCATTGCCCAAACCAAGTTCCTTCACCGTATCTTGAATCGTCACGCAGAGCGCTGCAGCTTGCGAGGGTTCAAGCGGCTTGCCCGCGCCAATCGCCCATCGTGGTTCGTAGGCGATCAGCAGCTCTTTCTCGGTATGCGCGACCTGCCCCAGAATAGTTTTCAGCTGGTTGATGACCACCTTCTCAGACAAACGCTGATCGTACTCGCTCTTTGTTTCACCAACGCAGATAATAGGAACCAGATCGTGGGCAAGCGCCGCGTGGACCTGGCGGGCAACATGCTCGTCGGAGATGTCAAAGAATTCTCTCATTTCAGAATGCCCGGTTAAGGCATGCGTCACCCCCACCTCAACAGCCTGCTGCGCGCTCTGCTGGCCGGTGAACGCGCCGAGCTCCTTTGAAAGCGAGATCTCCTGAAGTCCGAGTTTGACCCTGGCATTGCCAAGCTGCTGGCGGACATCGTGGATGGCCAGCGTGCTTGGACAGACAATCAGATCAACACCCGGGCAAGGCGTTTTTGCAAGCCAATCCCGCAAAAGCGCGGCTAATTCCCTGCTTTCCTGAATGGTCAGGTACATTTTCCAGTTGGCGACCATCTTACGCATAAATCAAAGAATCTGCAAGCCTGTTACGGTAAGCAAATAGATGAGAATTGAGGAAAGCACGGAGCCCATCAATATCGACAGCAAGGCTTTTTTCTTTTCAAGTCCAAAGATCCAGGCCGCCAATGCCCCGCTCCAGACACCGGATCCGGGAAGCGGCACCGCGACAAAAAGCACCAGAGCCCAAGGACCGTATTTTTCGATTTTGGCATCCCACTTCAGCTGCGTTTTCAAGTACCACTTCTGCAGCAGCTGCTCCAGAGTCGACCAATGTGTTGAAAGGAATCGCACGAAGGCATCCCATCCATACAGGATGAACAAGGCAGGCAGGATATTGCCTGCTGTTACAACGGCAAATAATTGCCAAAGCGGCAGCTGATAAATCCCAAGCCCCACCGGAATCGCGCCTCGCACCTCAATGACAGGAACAGCCGCAAGAAGAAAAACCGCCAGCAGAGGAGGGATCCCACCAAGAAGTTGTAGTAATGCGTCCGTCATGTTTATTGCCACTGATAGGTTCGATACGCCCATTCAATAAGTCCTTTCACGTCAAGGAATCGTTGATCAATCGTATCCGCGCCCAATGCCACCACGATGATTTCATCATTATTCTGCGGGCCATCGGCAACAACCCCTAGACAGTAGCCGGCTTCATAGGTAAAACCTGTTTTGCCGCCAAGAATGGTTTGAGCACCCGTGTCTACGAAAGAACCAAGCAATTCATTCGTATTGATGACTTTTCTTTCGACATCTTTATTGACCGGCTTGAAGGTATACACAGGCCGCCTGAGCGCGTCAGCGATTTCAGGAATCTGCATGGTTATATCAAGAATTTTTGCCAAATCAGAGGCGGTTGAAACATTCCCTCGGTCAATACCTGTGGGCTCCACAAATCGTGAATGCGTCATCCCAAGTTCTTTGGCATACTGATTCATTTTTTCGACGAATTCAGGTTCATCGTAACCCGCATGCCTTACCAGCGCGGCGATAGCAAGATTATCCGACGCGATCAAAGCAGCCATCCAGACATCCTGCACCAAGAATGTTTCTCCGGTAAACAGGTTGATTCTGCCGCCAAGACGAAAATCCGAAGGCTGAATTGTCAGCGTTTCATCAAATGCAATTCCCTCCCGCATGAGGGTGTAGACTGTCATCAGCTTGGTCATGCTTGCGATCGGCCGCACCCTCTCTGCCTCCTTGGCAAAAAGAATCTGCGATGTTCGCCGATCAAGCACCAAAGCGCTGGACGCGGAAGTCAGGATACCCAGACTGTCGGGATCAAGGCGCTTTGGTCCAAAACCTGTGTCTTCAACCCTTGGCAACGTATGCGCGAAGCGCTGGCCGGTGACTTCATCCACCGCCTCGATCGTTTCATATTGCGGCTGCAAAGGAACGGAAGCGGAAACAACCATGGGCATCGAAGAAGCGTGTCCGCCGGAATTCGGCTGAAAGCTCGTTAGCAGGAACGTTTGAAGGATGAGGGAGAGCAGCATACTTATGAAGCTTGATTCTGCGTACGTTGTTTAAGCAATTCTTCAAGCAGCTGGTGGCTTGAAAGCTCTTCAAATTGCGGTAATTCCTTCACGGAAGAAAACCCCAGATACTGCAGGAATTCACCGGATGCGGAATACACCGGCAGAAAGTCCTCTTTCCCCTGCTCCTCAACAACCAGGCCGCGCATCATTAAATTGCGCAGGATCAAGCTGCAGTTGACACCGCGAATGAGTTCAAGTTCTGGTTTGGAAATGGGGCCGCGATACGCGATGATGGTGAGGGTTTCCAGCGCCGGCTTTGTCAATTCTCCGCTCATTTCGGCCGCAAAGACCTGTTCGATCAACTGCGCGTTTTCCGGCGAAGTGGTGAGCTGATACGCGTCATTATGTATGAGCAGCCTGATGCCTGACTGTTCATTATTGTACTTGCTTTCAAGCGACGCGATGGCTTCTGAAAAAGCTTGAACTTCTGCACCAGTTGCCTTAAGCAAATCTTTGGCTTTCATGGGCTTATTCGTATAGAGCAATAAGCTTTCAATTTGTGTTGCGAGCGTAGGCATGTGTATTGATTAAGAAGATCGGTCAATGAGAATGTCTTCAAAGGCACCGCTTTGCCGCACGGAAACCTCCTCTTGTTTCACCAATTCAAGCAAAGCGAGAAAACTGACAATCTGTTCGATTTTTGAGCGGGATTGGCCAAGAATCTGTTTGAAACTCAATCCTTTCGCCCGCTTGAGCAGCTCCTGGATCTGCGAGATCTTTTCGTGAAGCGTCACGGTTTTTTCCATGGTGCTTTCCGGTAGAATCACAATCGGCTCCAGGCGCGCAATCACTTCTTGCATGAGTGTTCGCAGCGTTTCCGCCTGAAGACCTGGAGGAGGGCTGAACCGGGCCTGCATTTGCAAACGCGATTTTGGTTGCGTGTATAGAAATGTTTTCTGCTCAATTTTTGTCTGCAATTTTTGCGCGGCATCAACGAAACGCCGGTAGAGCTTCAATTGCGTTTCAAGCGAATCAGGATTAAGTTCGTCATCGTGCTCTAGATCAGGTAAGAGCAGCTGTGATTTGAGCAAAAACAATTGCGCGGCTACGACAAGAAAATCGGCCATTTCTTCCCCGCTGATGCCGTCAGGGTTGTCTTTGATGTAGGAAACGAACTGTTCCGCCACGGAAGCCAACGAAATCGCGGAAATATCAAGCTCCTCACGCTGAATCATCTGCAAAAGCAGATCCAACGGCCCCTCAAATTGTTCGAGACGGTAGGTTCGCATAGGAAAGGTTCCAGCCTCTGCTGGTTCATTTAGTTTACCATATTTGAGGCCTTCTGACTCTTCCCTCATAGAAACCCGCCAGCCTAGGCATTCGTAGAATCTTGATTGATTCTATTCAACTCTTCCACCAGTCGATTTGATTGACAATTTCAACAAAAATGGGTACTCTGAGCCACCCTCATCCTGAGGATGAAAAACACAAAAACCTAAGGAGGAAGACCATGCTGCTCGCATTTGCCAGAAACGGCAACCCAAAGATTCTGGCCACCGCGATCAGCGAGCTGGCCGCACACGTGACCAGACGATCTGAGCTGATCCCTCTGATCGACGAGATCATCCTGGCCAGTGACGGATCAGAAGATCCGCGTATACGGGAGGCGATCAACGCCTCTCTCGAGGAGGCCTTACGTGGCCACTCCGAGATCGACGACGACATCGATCATCCCAGCTGGGCTTCAAAGACCATGCTTGCTCCGGCCAAGGCTTATGCTTACCTGCTCCAGGGGATGTCGCGCTCCAGGCAAGGTCGCCTCAGCGAAGATTTGATGGTCATGCTCAAGGCCAATGGTCGGCACCCTGTGCAGGAAGCCCTCGAGCTCTTGGGTCAGCTTCCCAGCCTGCCGAAGTGGGGAAACTTCGCGCAGATCCGGTTCATGCTGATCGGCCACCTGTTCAACCCCCTTCCTCTCGTGCGCGGCCATGCCGCACACGCCGTCGGGAACCTGCCGTACTCAGAGGAGCTTCGGGTAGAACTAGTACGGCTGTTCTCGAAGCCCAGTGAGGAAATCCTGGCAGCGATCAGGTATGTTGCTGGACAACGATGCCTCAGCCAAACAGCCGACCGTCTGACTGTCGCGACGGACGGGCTCGAACGCCCCTACGAACTGTGGTTTACCGACGCGACGAGTGACGTCTACTCGTACGAAGATGAACAGCACTGGTGGATGCCACCCATGCGCACGGCAACACTGGAACTCGACTTTTCGTACCAGGGGCTGGCAAGCGGACTCCGCATCGCTTGCACCTGCGATGTTTACGCGGCGAGCAACCTGATCTGCGCGGCTCGATGCCAAGCCCTGGGCGCGCTGTATAAGCTGGCGGCAAGCGCAAAGCGCGCCTCGGCCTTCCTGAAACTGGCCGATGAGATGTCGATTCGGGAATGCCGAATTCAGTCGCGAGTAGCCCGGTACTTCTCGAGGAGGCTCCAGCCCGAGCAAGAAGAGAGCATCCCGCAAGATCTCCTTCTGCGGTTCATGAGCCCTGATCAAGCCGAGAAGCTCCGGCCCGTCATCGACCGATGGCAGCAGATCTCTTTGATGGAAATCTCCGATATCTGCCTGAAAGAGGAACTGCCTTATCGGGCCACCGAACGGCTCATCGCCTACAAGGCCAACCCACTATCAGCAACAGGGTGGATGACAGCTCCTGCACATCGGGGTCGACCAGTTCCATTCTCCGCGACAGAGCGTAGTGGATGGAAGGCGAGGAACGGCATCGTCCTCGATCGCCTGAAGGCAATGACCAACTCGCGATCTGATGCGATGGTGTTTCGACTGATCAAGAAGTCGCCACAAGCCTGTCACAACCTGAGGAGCGGGAGGAGAACAGTGACCCTACGTCTCCTTCTTGCCTACTACCGAGCCAAGGCCATCAGTCGCGAAGAACTGAACGAAGTGATCCAGCTCCTGTTCCGCTGAACAAAAGAGGCTGCTGTCTATCCGCCCCACGGGTGGTGTCGACAGCAGCCTCTTCGCTTTTATTAATACCCTTACTTCTTCAAATCAAGTTTGATGAACAACTCCTTCAGCTGTGATTCTTTCACCACAGACGGCGCGCCCATCACCAGGTCTTCGGCTTTTCCGTTCTTGGGGAAGGCGGTGATTTCACGGATATTCGGTTCATCTCGAAGGACCATAATCATGCGTTCGATACCGGGAGCGAATCCGCAGGTTGGCGGAGCTCCGTACTTGAACGCAGAAAGCATCCCTTGAAATTCTTTGTCGACATCTTCTCGTTTGTAGCCGACCGTTTCAAATGCTTTGTACATCACCTCAGGATTGTAGTTTCGCACCGCGCCCGAGCTAAGCTCAACGCCGTTGCACACAATGTCATACTGATACGCGTTTATGGTGAGAGGATCCTGGTTTTCCAAAGCTTCAAGCCCGCCCTGCGGCATGGAGAATGGATTATGGGCAAAGTCGATTTTCTTTTCTTTCTCGTCGTATTCAAAGAATGGGAAATCAACGATCCATGCCCAGGCAAGCAATGAGGTATCGATCAGGTTCAGGCGTTTTGCAAGTTCAACACGAACCTGTCCAAGCACGGTAGCCACTGTCTTCTCTTTGTCTGCGCCAAAAAAGACCACGTCGCCGTTTTTTGCGCCGACCTGTTCGATCAATCGCTTTGTCAGATCATCGCCAAGGAACTTGAGGATTGGAGATTTCAGATCGCCGCTCTTCTCTACAACGATATACGCAAGGCCTTTGGCGCCATGCGACTGGGCGAATTCCGTAAGTTCATCAATGGCTGAACGAGGCATTTCGCTTGCCTGCGGCGCGACAATGCATCGGACAACGCCGCCATTGGCAACAGCGTCGGCGAATACCTTGAATCCGGAATCTTTAACCAATTCAGAGACTTCCTGGATTTTCAGATCGAAACGAAGATCAGGCTTGTCCGTTCCGTATTCAAGCATAGCCTGGCGGAATGGAATGCGAGGAAATGGATTTTGCAAGACTTTTTTCCCGCCGCCGAATTTCTCGGACAATTCGATAAATAGCGGCTCCATGAGCGCGAAGAATTCATCCTGGGTGAGGAAGCTTGTCTCAACATCCAGCTGGTAGAATTCTCCCGGACTTCGGTCCGCGCGGGGGTCTTCATCGCGAAAGCATGGAGCGATCTGGAAATACTTATCAAACCCCGACATCATCAAGAGCTGCTTATACTGCTGCGGCGCCTGAGGCAGCGCGTAGAATTTGCCTGGATGCAAACGGGACGGCACGAGGAAATCACGCGCGCCTTCAGGCGAAGACGCGGTAAGAATCGGTGTTTCAAATTCGGTAAAGCCATGGCCATAGCACCAGTCGCGGAGAAACTTGATCACCTTGCCTCGGAAGAGCAGATTCTGCTTCATCTTTTCGCGGCGCAAATCAAGAAACCGGTATTTGAGTCGGACTTCTTCGCTGACCTGCACGTCGCTTTCAATTTCAAACGGCAGCGGCTGCGACGCGCCGATCACTTCGGCTGACTTGACCATGACCTCGATCTCGCCTGTTGAAAGTTTGTCATTGACCATTTCAGCCGGGCGCGCGACCACTTCGCCAATGATTTTAATCACGTATTCGGAACGGACTTTGTCCGCTACTTCCCAGGCTTCCTTGCTCTGTTCGGGATTGAATGTTACCTGCGTCATGCCAAACATATCGCGAAGGTCGATGAAAATCACCCCTCCGTGATCACGGCGGCTATGCACCCAGCCGGAAAGCGTCACTTCCTTTCCAACATGTTCTTTATTCAATTCCGCGCAGGTATGGGTTCGATACATATGATGAGACTCACAGACTAATCAGACTTATCAGACTCACAGACAATCGCAATTCAGTCTGTACGTCTGAAAAACCTGTGCGTCTGTGGGCCTTTATTAAAAAAATCCCAGAGCTGTGCTGGGACACAAAAATCGGCTCGTTCTCACCTGAGAATAGCTAAATTCAAGGGGTTTTGTCAATAAAAAACACAATGCCGCCTCCTCCCCTCGCGGGAAAGAAGCGGCTTTTGCGATCAAACACTTCGCCGATTCCGGATATGCGCATCCAGAATCCTCCCGATCAGCTGAGCGTCGACAGGTCCCTTGCGGGCGTTCATGTCGGCCTCGCCGATCACCACAAGCGTTTTGGGCAGACCAAGCGCGGGATTTCCCTGCGCGCCCTCCTCGACCTTGACCAGCTGCACGCCCTCGCCAAGGCGGGCTTCAAGCATGGGCTTGAGCATGCCGTCGAAGTGGTTGGAGGGAATCGAGGTGACCATGGCGACCGGAATGGTTGCATCACGCTCGCGAATCCTGTGAACGATTTCCCTCCACTCGTAATTGAACGCGGTCGAAACGGCGCCCGACTTGGGCAGCTCGATCGCGGTGGAAACCAGGACAAGATGGATGTCACGCCAGATGGCATCGACCCTGTCCAGATCACACAGTACCCAGTTCAGCGTGCCGAACACCTTTTCCAGGTGCGGCCGCAGCTTCCTGTCCGGCCTGGCGAATCCGACCTTGTACACGCTTGTCACTCCTTCCTTAAACATCCTTGTGACGGGGTAACTTAGCAGGAAGGGCAAAAACGATCAACCCTTGGCTAAAAAGAACGAAATTAAACGGTAAAACCACGATCCAGCAGAAAAAGCGCCATGCCGCAAACGGCGCTGACCGCGGAGATAATCCAAAAACGCATCACGATTTTTGTTTCCGGCCATCCAATCGCCTCGAAATGATGATGAATGGGAGCCGAGTGAAAAATCTTCTTTTTGCGTACTTTCTTTGAAATGAGCTGGACAATGACCGAGAGGGTTTCAAGAACCGGCAATAAAGCGATCACCGGCAATAGCAAGGCCGTATCTGTGAGCATGGCAACGGAAGCCAGCACGAATCCAAGCGACATGGAGCCCGTATCCCCCATGAAAAAGCGAGCCGGATTGACATTAAACCAAAGAAAGGCCATGAGCGCGCCGATGACGACACCCAGCATGACGGCCAGGTCAAAACGCCCCTGAATAAAGGCGATAACGAGATACGCTGAAAGCGCAGTCGCGATGCTGCCCCCCGCAAGACCGTCTAGCCCGTCGGTAATATTGAGCGCATGCGTTGTGGCGGCCATGACAAGAATAAAAAATGGAATATACCAGATTCCTAGCTGAACATCACCAAAAAAGGGAACGTGTAATTCGGTAAAACCAAGCTTATAATGAAACCACCAGGCTCCCACGGCCGCCAGCAATGTATATAAAAGCAGGCGGTGTCTCACACTGAAGCCGCCTCCTTTGGGCCCCATGCGCAGAATATTAAAGACATCATCAAACATGCCCACGACTGCGCCAAGGACCATGAGACCGATCGGCAAGAGCGTCTCACTGCGTGAAAGGAAATTCATGCGGGCAAATGCCGATTCAGGAAAAAGATATCCAAGAGTTCCAAGCAAGGCTGCCAGCAGCAATACCGTCATCCAGATGAGCACTCCGCCCATGGTCGGCGTTCCGGCTTTCTTCGCGTGCATGCTGGACATGATCGGCGCGTCTTCTGAAGCGCGGATGGATTTGCCGAAACGAAACCGATACAAAAAGCTTGTCATGAGCGGCGTCCCCACCAGAGCAAGCAGAAATCCGGCTGAGGTCAGAATGAAAATGCGCAATACTTGGACGGTTTCCATGCATCAAGTTGTTACGGGTAAATTCGCGATAACCAGGAAAAGCGCGGCCAGAAAAGCAAGCAGCTGAAAGACGGCGCCAGAGATCAGGAAGAAAAAGCTTGCAATTCTTGAACGACGGAACAAATACTTGGCAAAGCAGAGGTCAACAAGCAACAGGATGAAGGCCAGCAGGGGGAGGAAAAACGCTTCATACCACATCCCCACCCGGTCAACGCCGAATGACAAGGTGTAATGCAGAATGATTTGTTCTTCCCTGGGCGTAATGTTCAGCAATAAGATCCCCCAGGAGGCGAGGTTAAAAAAGGCCGCGCTGATCAATGTTATCCAGACGGGCGGTCGGCCAAGGAATTGCTGCCATTGCTCAAGCATAACCCCATTAAATCACGAATGGCATAAATCAAAAAGGGGATGATTTTATCCACATGAACGATCTCTGGCCGCACGTCAAAACACGCTTAAAAGGCTTAGAAGCCAAGCTGCCGGCGTTCGTCTTCAGCGTAAACATGCAGCCATTCGCTTTTATCGTAGGTGAATAGTTCTTCTTCCTTGAAGAAGCGTTTCACTTCAGCTTCTCCGTTTTCGACAGAATCAGAAGCGTGAATAACATTGCACTGAATGCTCATCGCCAAATCTCCACGGATACTGCCCGCGTCGGCTTCACGCGCCTTGGTGATGCCGGTTAGGATGCGCACCGCGTTTACCACATCAAGTCCGGTCCAGACCTGAAAAACCGAAGGACTGGATTTCATAAAATCAGCGATTCCTGGAAAAAACGGCTTGTCCGCGATATGGGAATAATGCTCTTTTAAAATATCATCCGTAAGATACATCATTTTCATGCCCATGAGCTTAAGCCCTTTTTTTTCGAACCGAGAGGTTACCTCCCCAATAAGGCCGCGCTGCACTGCGTCCGGCTTGATGATCACGAGTGTCTTTTCCATAATTGTACGGTTATGAATCAATGAGAGTTGCAGATAAGGCCAGAGAAACGAAAGGACAGGCTTTCACCTGTCCGCGTCGCCCTGTGTATCTGCAAAGTTAAATGATGGATTTAACCTTGTCAACGACCTGTGAAGGCGTGAAATTCGCCTTGATCAGGTAGTCGGTCGCACCAAGTTCCATCCCTTTCTTCACGTCGCCGTCTTGACCGAGATTTGTCAACAAAACGACGGGAACATTTTTGGTGCCTTCGTCTGATTTCAATTCCTTCAGGATGGTAAAGCCGTCCATGTGAGGGAGAATGATATCAAGCAAAATGATGTCGAATTTTTGGCTCTTTGCAAGCTCCAACGCGTCTTTGCCGTTTTCAGCCTGAACGACGTCAAATCCCTCCTGACTGAATTTTAGGGTGTACATGTCGATGATCATCTTGTCATCTTCGACCAGTAGCACCTTGATTTTACCTTCTGCCATACATGGAAAATGATTAGTTCTTGTGCAAAGAATTATACACGCGCAGCCATTTTTTTCCAAATCTCAGCCCAAATTGCTCAAAAAAAGGCTCCGCTTTATAGAGCATTCCTTGGCTGAGGCCAAATTCCATTCTCCCCTGCTCATCCGTGCGGAAGATGCGGACTTGCGCGCGCTCAAGCCTGCGCAGAACGCTTGCATGCGGATGTCCGTAACTGTTCCCTTTCCCCGCTTGAATCAAAGCAATTTCAGGATCGACCGCCTGAAGGAATCCCTGCGTGGTCGAAGTCCTGCTTCCATGATGTCCGACTTTAAGGATATCAGCCGCCAGCAGTTCCGCGCAGCAGTCCAGCAGCTCGGCCTCGCGCTCCGTCTCAATATCTCCCGTAAAGAGCAAGGTAATCCCTTCAAGTTCCAGGCGCAGCACAAGCGAGTCATTATTTCTGTCGCGAGATTTTAAGGGGGGCAAAAAGAGTCCTTCCCCTCCAGCAATGGCAACGCCCTGCCTTTCTTTCACCTCAATGACACGCGCTCCTTCCGCCTGCAGCAGTGAGAGCCAATTTTCCTGAAGCCTTGAAGAAGCGGAAAGATCATTCAAAAATACGTTTTGTACCTGGTAGGCTTCAAGCACGACCAGCAACCCGCCTAAATGATCCTTGTCCGCGTGGGAAAGCACCACCCACTCGATCTGGTCATCTCCCGGCGGCATCACGGTTCTTAGCTCATTGATCACGGCATCGTCAGGACCGCCGTCTATGAGCATCTGATGATTGTTTGCAAATTGCAGGAGAATACTGTCACCCTGGCCGACATCAAGCAGATGCATGGAAACGGGATGTGCGGGCGGACGCATTGCCGCTATCCAGGCCACGATCAGAATGCAGAGGACGATTTTGACGGTATTTGTCATAGAGAATCGCGATAAAGAGCACGATGCTGCCCGCGCATAACAGTGTTCGACCTTGTGAAATTTCACTGTATGCCCAAGGAAAAGATGCGGAAAATGAGCTGATGCTTAAAACAAACCGGCTCATCTGCGCCACGGGGATGACAAAAAGACCGGCCAGTTCAGGAGAGAAAAAAGAGACACCAACCACGCAGGCTCCGGCCGCCATAATCAATGGAATGAAGGGCAAGACAAGCACATTGGCGGCCGGAGAAATAATTGAGAGCGCTTCGAATTGCCAAATAAGCAAGGGCGTTGTCGGCAGTGAAGCTGCGAGCGTTGTTGCAAGCGAAGTACGCAGCTCAAAAATATTAGGCAGGATGGCCAGTTTCTCATCGAACCACTCCGCCGTTGAAACAAGTCCGATGGTCGCCAGAAAAGAAAGCTGAAAGCCAAGATCATACAAGAGGATCAAAGGATTGAAGAATACCATTACCGCCGCGGTCAAAAGGCCTATCCGCAGAACGGAAACCTGGCGGGCCACGTATTTCCCGGTCAAAGCAATCGAGCCCATGAAAGCGGCTCTGGTGATCGACGCGGCCGCGCCCACGAAAATCGTAAAGAGCGTTATGCCGATCAGAATCACCGGCAGCCTCGCGCGTTTTGGCACGAGCAAATGCACGAGAATCAGCTCGAAAAAGACGATGAGAATGCTGATATTAAAACCGGAAAGAGCGATGATATGCGTTACGCCAGCTTTGCGGAAATCATCAAGCACTCGCTGAGGAAAATCCTCCCTTGTTCCCAGAAGCAACCCGGCAACAAGCGCGCTTACCGGATTGCTCCAGAGCTGCTTAATGCGATGCGAAATAGCCAGCCGGATAAATAAGAATGGGGCCTGGCGAAATTCCAATTCATCCGCCACCGGGCTGATCCGCGCGTCATAGCAAATACCAGACATCCCCTGGGAAAGAAGGTAGAGAAGGTATCTGCGCTCCTCCGGCATTTGCTGTACGCATGCGACATGAACAAGATCTCCGGCATTGGCCGTGGTGAAATTGGTATAGGCGTAAACTTTCTGCTCCGTGCTGATGATTTTTAACCGGTAACCAGAGATGGATTTCTCCTTGGCATAGATTCTTCCTTGCATTTCGATCGGCTTTCCCGAATCAATCCAATGGGAAACCTTTTTTGAGTATAGGAAGTTAAAAACGGTACATCCACAGAGAAAGCTTACGACAAACAAAAGAGCGAGCGATTGAAAACGTGATTTAACGCTCACGATGATCAGAAAGATTCCTACAGCAAGAACAGCCGTGCGGCTTAGGCTGAAGAGATCAGCGCAAATAACGCCGCAGAGAAATGCCGAGCAGATCAGAGGCAATTGCCAGCGCGTAGGCATATAAAAACACCCTTGAACAAGGGTGTGGGCTGTTGATAGTATAGCAAATTTTACTCGGCATTCAAAGCAGCAAACGTAAGACGCAATCCCTCTGGCAGCGAGGTTTTCGCTTTCCAGTTCAAGCGATCGGCTGCGCGCGAACAATCAAGCACGCTGCGAGGCAAGTCCCCTTGTTTCGCTTGTTCATAACGAATGTTCAGCTCGGATTCTGAGAGGGATTTCAGCAGATCAATCAGCTCATTGATCGAGGTCTCCACTCCCGTGCCGATATTAAAAATACCTGAAACCTGCTGCCTGAGCGCGGCAAGGTTTGCCAAAACCACATCCTTAACGTAAACGAAATCTCTGGTTTGACGGCCATCACCGTGAACGGTCAAAGGGAGATTCTTTCGCGCGCGCTCGGAAAAGATCGCGATGACACCGGATTCTTTGCTGCCGGCTTGTCCGGGACCATAGACATTCGCGTAACGCAGAACCGTTGTATGAAGGCCGTACAAGCGCGCATAAAGATGGACATACTGCTCCGCGCTCAGTTTTGCCGTTCCATACGGTGAAAGCGGCTGTTCAGGAGCCGTTTCGGGCGTGGGATACACGGCTGCTTCCCCGTAAATAGCGCCTCCGCTTGAGGAAAAAATAAGCTGCTTTGCCGCGGCTTCTTTCGCGTATTCAAGGAGCTGAACGGTGCCAAGCACATTGATGGCCGCGTCCTTAACCGGATCATGAACCGATTTTCGTACGTCTATCTGCGCGGCAAGATGATAAATGATATCTATGGTTTTCGGCAATTTTTTGCGTAAACGCGGATGAGCGATATCCATTTTGATGAGCTGAACGCCTTTGGCGAGATTGCGTCTCTGCCCCGAACTCAAGTCATCAAGCACAATCACCTCATGCCCTTCGTCCAGCAGACAATGCGTAAGATGCGATCCGATAAATCCTGCTCCCCCGCTCACTAAAATCTTCATACAATGATTGATGAATCCTGAACAAAGAATACCGTTCTTTATTCGAAGAAACCAGAGGCCTAGGCTGCCTCTTTTCTCCAACGCAAATAGGCTTCCATAAACGGCCCCAATTCTCCGTCGAGCACTCGGTCCGGTTCCTTGGATTCGTGCGACGTGCGATGGTCTTTAACCATTTTATACGGATGCAAAACATAGGATCGGATCTGGCTGCCCCATTCAGCGCTGGTATACTCGCCCCGCAGCTCCTTTTTTTGCGCGGCCTGCTTCTGCAATTCAAGCTGGTGAAGCTTGGCTTTCAGAATCTTCATGGCTGTTTCTTTATTTTGCCCCTGTGAACGTTCATTCTGGCAGCTGACGGAAATTTTTGTGGGCAAATGCACGATGCGGACGGCTGAATTCGTCGTATTCACCTTCTGCCCGCCTTTGCCGCCGGCCGCAAAGGTATCAATGCGCAAATCTTTCGGGTCGATCTCGATATGGATGGTTTCATCCAGTTCGGGCATGACCTCAATCATGGCAAAAGACGTATGGCGCATCTGCTCCGCGTCAAACGGAGAGATGCGTACCAGCCGATGAACACCGTTTTCGGATTTTAAATATCCATAGGCGTATCTTCCCTGCACGCGGATAATCGCGCTCTTGATGCCGGCTTCCTGGCCGCGATTCATATCAAGGATTTCGGCTTTCCACTCCTGCTGTTCGATAAAACGGCTGATCATGCGAAAAAGCATTTCCGTCCAATCTTGTGCTTCCGTTCCCCCCGAGCCGGCATGAAAGGCTAAGATAGCGTTACTCTTGTCGTATTCTCCATCAAACAGCATGAGAAATTCCATTTTTTCAAACTTGGCCGTTAGTTCCTCCGTCCGCTTCATCAGCTCATCATGGAACGACTCATCTCCTTCCGACTGAGCTACATTGGCCAAATCTAAAGCATCCTGAATCTCTGAACGGATTCCCTGCCAAAGATCGACTTCTTTTTGCAAATCGCTGAGTTCCTGATTGATGGCCGTTGCTTTTTCCTGGTTCGACCAAAAATTCGGATCGGCTGTAATAGACAGAAGTTCTTTGATTCTCGCTAAAGACGAGTCCAGGTCAAAGTAACCTCCATGCCTCGTCAACCCGCCCAGCAAGGTTATCGAGATTAGCGATGATGTGTTTCATAAGGGTACGAATACCTGCCCGCCATTGCTACGAGCCTTTGGCAGGCGGGCGAATGTCTACGAATAAAGTTAACGGGTTTACGCGTTAACGGGTTGCGGGATTTGGATCTGGTACACAAACCACTTTCTTTTTTACGTGTTTCTTGACATTTTGGCAAGTTTCTTTTATTTTTTTGGGCTGGTGGATATCAACGTTTGCTCTTTCCCATGCTTGTTCCTTGCGGGACTCTACGAGGCAGAAGTGACGGACTCTCGATTGCGTAGGCTTGAGCGCAAGTGGAAGGAAACAGGTTTGGCCCAAGATGAGGCCACTTACCTTCTTGAACGCGTCAGCGTAGGTGATCTCCCACGCGAGATGCTGGAGCTTGCCGCCCATTGCGGTTACGGCCCCGCGATCCTCGCCACCGGTAGAGAACCGCTTGAGGTTGACTCCATTAACGGAGTCAGAGACCTCCTTTCTTCCTTTACCGATTGGGAACCCCGAAGCGTTCTTCGATTCACCCTCTTGGTGCAATGCGGTGAAGGAGATTTCCCGTTCATGGTTTCGCATCCGGAAATACACGCCATAGAAGCATTCTGCTTTCTGAGGATTGCCTCATGCTGCTTCTCTCCGGAAGTTGCTGAAACATTGTTTACTCAAAAGGATCTTCTCAGGTCGCTGAATGACAAAGAGGAGATTCATCGCCGCTTTGACCAACTGCGCCAACAGTACCGCGCTATCCGTGCTCGAAGCATCACGGGCTTTGCTGGGGAGACTCTGGACAGGCAACGAGACTGGGAGGATCAGCTCTTTGAGGTAGCCCTGCCTGATGACCGGCAAGAACAGGCCTGGCGATGCGAAGGCCTCTTAGCAAGCTTCATCAGCCTCGTCTATTGGGAGGAGATGGATGAAAATGGCGTGTTCAGTAACCACATCAGGCGCACCTGCGGCCAGATCATTTCGTTTACACTCGGAGGCCCCGACCCTCTGATTGAGGTCATCCGCAAGCTTGAGCAAGTTCTTTCGCGCTAGACGTAGGCTTTGCAGAGTTGAGCCCGATCTACGTCAGCCGGTCGCTCCCCTTTACGGGTAGAGCGACCGGCATGACCCAAGATCGCAAAAACATTGTTTTTTTGGGTGAATAGGCACTTTTTGCAAACTGTCGTCAAATTTTGCTGACATTAGCCTTTCTTTCTCTTTCAAACACTATCGTCACCAATTGACAAGAATTCAATGTTCCTGTTACGCTTTTTCAGCATCTCCAGGTGATCGCAGGGTTCTGATTGTGAAAGCAAACGGAGATGCGCGTTCTTTCTTCAGTTGTCATGTGGGAAACACTTGTTGGGGGGGCCAATCTGAAAGGTAGGCCCATGGATCGGGGAAAGTTGACCGCGTCTCTGAACGAAGACTGGAAGGAGAATCGCCGCTGGAAGAACGTACACAGGCCATATGCGCCTGACAAGGCCGTTGACCTGTACGGGTCGCTCCTACCGGAGTACCCGCACGCCAGGTACGCGGCCGAACGCCTCTGGGATCTGCTTCATGGCAAGGCCCGCAACGGCTACGTGAACACGCTGGGAGCGCTCACCGGCATGCAGGCGCAGCAATACGCTCGTGCGGGCTTGCAGGCGCTCTACATCTCCGGCTGGCAGGCTGCGGCCGACGCCAATACGGCGGAGACGACGTATCCGGACCTTGCCCTGTATCCCGTCAACACCGTTCCGACGCTTGTCAGACGGATCGCACGGGCGCAGCAGCAGGCTGACAAGATTCAGTGGGCCAGACGTGTCTTGCCTGGAGACGACGGTTACGTCGATTTCCTCCTGCCCATGGTGGCGGACGGCGACGCGCCAAGCAGCCCGCTGAACGCGTTTGAGCTGATGAAGGCGATGATCGAGGCTGGAGCAGCCGGCGTCCACTTCGAAGATCAGCTCGGCGGTGAGAAGAAGTGCGGCCACTTGGGCGGGAAGGTTCTGATCCCCACCCGAATGGCCGAGAAGAATCTCGTCGCAGCACGGCTCGCTGCGGACAGTTACCGCGTGCCCACCATCATTGTGGCGCGAACCGACGCGGACTCCGCGACCTTGCTCACGTCCGACATCGATCCCCGTGACCAGCCTTTCATCACCGGCAGGCGCGATGCCAACGGTTTCTACGAGGTCCAGAACGGGATCGAGTCCGCCATCGCCCGCGCGAAGGCGTATGGAAGGTACGCCGACATGATCTGGTGTGAGACCTCCACGCCCGATGTCGGCTACGCCCGCGAGTTCGCCGAGGAGTTCTTCCTTGAACACCCTGGCAAGCTCCTGGCGTACAACTGCTCGCCTTCCTTCAACTGGCGGCGCAACCTGGATCTTGGCGAGATCGCCGCATTCCAGGCGCAACTTGCCGAGTACGGCTACGTGTTCCAGTTCGTGACCCTCGCAGGAATCCACAGCAACAACTATCACTCCTTCAAGCTTGCACGCGCCTACCGCGACCATGGCATGGCCGCGTACAGCGAACTGCAGCAGGAGGAGTTCCTCGCGAGAGAGCTCGGCTACACGTTCGCCGCGCATCAACAGGAAGTGGGGACCGGTCTCTACGACCAGATCCGCCAGACGATCGAAGGCAGCGAAGTGAAGACCACCGCACTCGCGGGATCCACTGAAGCCGCCCAGTTTTAGCAAGAAAGGCGGCGCATAACCGCCACAAGGATCAGAGCACGTCTGATCCGCCTTTCCCGCGCCGGATATACTCGCAAGGGTATGATCTGGCGCTGGCCTGAGCGAAGAGATACCTCTTCATTGAGGCCACAAAAAAACCGCCAAAGGCGGTTTTTTTGATCGAAGAAGAGAGGCTTTTACCCTTCATCAGCAAACTCTCCCAAAACCAGCGCCACCCGCTGCTCCTCCCCATTTTTTAAGACCGTTAGTTCCACTGCATCTCCAGGCGCGTATTGGCTTAGAATGCGCACAAGGCTCTGATCAACGCCCACCTTCTGCCCGTCAACCTCAAGGAGAATATCATTTTCTTCAAGCCCTGCTTTATCGGCCGGACTTCCCGGGATGACAGCGAGCTCGCTTGGATCATCTCCCCGTCGCAGGAGCGCACCATAACCGACGGACAACCCATTCACCTTTTTAATGCGCTCATCGATAAGGACATAACGTACCCCCATATACGGGCGGACGACTTTTCCATGTTCCTGGATCTGTTCGATAAACCTGACCGCATCATTGATTGGAATCGCAAAGCCGATCAACTGTCCCTGCTGGCTGACTGCCGTATTCACCCCGATCACCTGGCCGGCCAGATTCAGCAAGGGGCCTCCTGAATTGCCCGGATTGATCGCCGCATCGGTTTGAATGACCTTTTCTAAAACCTCGGAGAAACCAAGCCCGTCCCCAGCCGTGACGCGCCGATCAATACCGCTGATAATCCCGCTTGTCACCGTATGGCTGAATTCGCCCAGACTGTTGCCAATGGCAATCACCTGCTGGCCGATTTGAATCTGGTCTGAGTTTCCAAGCTCAAGCGCCGGTGGCAACTCGGCTGGGTTTTTCGTCTTGATGAGAGCCAGGTCGTTTACCGGATCAACACCAAGCACTTCCACCTCATGGCGGTCGCCGGATTTCGTAATAATGGTATAGCGCGCTTCTTTGTCCTGAACAACATGCTTATTGGTCAGGATATGCCCGTTAGACGAGACGACAAAGCCCGTTCCTGCGCTGACCTGAACGTATTCCTCCTGGTTTGAACGCGAATCAACATCGCTTCCGCGCCGGTCATCAGGCTGGAGAATGTCAAAACCCGGGATCCTCAAGTCGAAAAAAGGACTGATGGGGCCGGTCGCCTGAGAGGCCGGCTTTTCCACGATAATACTGACAACCGATTCAGACGCATTCTGAACTGTTTGCACGATTGACGATTCCTCCACAACCATGGTCTGGCTCCTATTCAGAGACAAATCTTTGTCCACGCCGCGGGGCAATTCGCCTTTTTGCAAGACAACAGAGACAAGCGCCCCCGCCGTTCCACCGGCGATGATGCCGAGCACCAGAACAATGGTCACAAGCCCCTTGAGCGTGGAAACATTAATGCTCTCTTCTTTTTGTATTTGCGTTTCAGAAGTTTGTTGCTGTTCCATAAAGCACATTATGGTTTAAAAAGCGTCAGACGAGGATTGACGCCTGTTCATACAAAAAGCTGGACTTTATCTTTCAAACAAATCACGCAAGCGGTCGATATCAATTTCGGCCGGCAGCCGCAAACGATCGGTCATTTCAGCTGGGCTGATGGTTTCAAGCAGCCGCTCCACAAGAGGCGGCAGATATAAAACGGCAAGGATGAGCGGGATCAAAATGATGACCAAGCGAAGCATATTCATGACAAATCCCCATCTTGAAGCTCGTTCAATCTTTTTCACGGCTTGGCTCAGCTCCATGAGCATCTGCCTTTGCTCGCGTAACTCTTTGAGAATGGTTGATTGGTCCTCCATAATTATTGATCGCTTAACTGGCGAATTTCATCGGCAAATGTCTCAACGTCTTTGAATTGCCTGTACACGGAAGCAAACCGTATATAGGCAACTTTATCAAACCTTCTTAGATTGTCCATGACGATTTCTCCAAGCGACTGGCTCGTGATTTCCTGCTGCTTGGCTCTCTGAATATCCAATTCAATGTCTCGCAGCAAACAGGAAAACGATTCCTTTGTGAAAGCCCGTTTCCGCAGCGCCACGGCCAGGCCTCGCTCAAGCTTTTCTCTCATATAGGGTTCGCGCGAACCATCCCGTTTTACGACAATAAGATCAAGAATGCGGCTTTCTTCAAGCGTGGAGAATCGGAAAGAACAGGCGCGGCATTTTCGTCTTCGCCGCACGCCCTGCCCTTCATGCGTGAGTCTTGAATCAAGCACCTGGGTTGCGGATTGGCAAACAGGACAATTCATATTACAGAGATTCAAGCTCGCTCAAACGCTGTGCGACCATGGCATCGAACTCCTCCCGGTATTGATCGGAAACCGGTTCTCCGTCCGGAACATCGATTGATGAAGGATCCACATAGCTTCCGCGATCCGTTACGGAATAGTGGACATGGTTCCCGGTGGAGTAGCCGGTTGACCCGACATAACCGATCACATCGCCTTGTTTGACCGCATCGCCCACGGACAGGCCCGGCACATAGGCTGACATATGTGAATACTGTGTTCCATACCGATCCCCATGTTTTAGCTCGATGCGGTTTCCATAGCCAGTCTGCCAGCCGGAGCGTGAAACAATTCCATCGGCCACCGCAATAATCGGCGTGCCATAAGCTGCGGCATAATCAACGCCGTTATGAGGCATTACGGAGCCAAGAATCGGATGGAACCGAGCTGAGGTGAACCCGGATGTTACATAACGGTAATTGACCGGGGCTTTTAGGAACGCTTTTTGCAAGGCATTTCCCTCCTCATCAAAATAGCCTCTCTTTTCTCCTTCCTGAAAGAAGAAGGCGCGATACACCGTCCCCTTATTCGTGTATTCAGCCGCAAGGACTCTTCCTGTTGTAACCAACTCTCCATCCAGATATCGCTCCTCGTAAATAACCTTGTATGCGTCACCTGAGCGCGTCTGCAAGGCAAAATCGATATCCCAGGCAAAGACATCGGCAAAAGCGAGAATGACTTTTTCATCAACCCCCTGCCGGAGAGCGGAGACATACAATGATTCCTGCACGGTGCCGGCGCGCTGCCCCACTCTGGTTTCATACGGAATCATTTCTTCCTCAATAATCCAGCCCGTGACAGTCTGCTTGGCTTTGATGATGCGCAACGAATCCGGCTGGTACACGACCTCCTTTAAGACCAAGTCGCTTCCCTCTGGATACAAAGAAAAATACACGGTTTTGCCTACCTGGATATTTGTAAAACGAAAGTTATCGCTCTGCGCGTTTTGCAGCCCGACAATCTCATTGAACGGAATTTCATAACCAGCAAAAACCGACGAAAGAACATCCCCTTCTTGCACAATGTGCCGCCCTTCATAGGAATCAAAAAAAGCTTTCATGGACTGCGAAGGAGCAGTGGGTTGATCCACCGCCAGATCCGCGAGTGCTGGCTCAGGATGCTGCGAGCCTGGATCGAACAATTTCCAGCCCGCAAACAGGAGAATGGCCAGGCTGAATAAAATATACCCGCCCCGTCCCATACGCCGCCGTTTTGTCGCTCCTCTGACCATAACTGATACTTAACAGGGTTTAGCCGAGAAAAGGACCGATTTCCGGCCCTCTTCTTTAAATGGACATGCTTTCATTTTGCCGAGAACCTAATGGAGGGTCTGGGCAGCATCTACATCATTTTTTTCCGGATAAAGGCCGGGATTTCCAAATCCTCTTCCTCATCAGCTTCAACACGCTGTGTCGCGGTTTCTTCCTGACGCACAGGCTCTGTCATAATCGGATCCTGCATGGCTTCTTCGCGGACAGAACGATACGTAGAAGATGTATCCTCCGTTTTTTGCTGCGAAAGCCTCATCAAGGGATTCTGATACGCATCAGCTGCGAGCTTCTGTCCGAAATTTGCCGTCTGGCGTTCGAAATTGGCAGGATTTGCAACTTTTTGTTTACCAAATCCAGCCGCAATCACCGTAATGCGCAGCTCGTCCTTCATATTTTCATCAATAACGGTTCCGTAAATGATCTTGGCATTCGGATCCGCTTTTTCCGTAATGATGGTTGCCGCTTCATTGAGCTCATACATGCCAAGGTCTTTGCCGCCGGTGATGGTGAAGAGAATTCCCTTGGCACCGTCGATAGCGACTTCAAGCAATGGGCTGTTGATGGCCGCTTTGGCCGCTTCAACAGCGCGATTATCGCCTGAACCATAGCCGATCCCCATCAAAGCGGAACCTGCATCCTTCATAATCGCCTTCACGTCGGCAAAGTCCACATTGGTTACGCCGTGTATCGTGACGAGTTCCGAGATTCCCTGCACGCCCTGGCGCAAAACATCGTCGACAATGTCAAAGGCTTCCATCATGCTGGTTCTCTTTTCGATCACCTGCAGAATACGGTCATTGGGAATTGAAATGATGGTATCAACCTTGCTGGATAATTCTTCGTATGCTTTCTCTGCGATCTGGCGGCGCTGATTGCCTTCAAACGTAAACGGCTTTGTAACAACGCCGATGGTCAGCGCGCCAAGCTCCTTGGCAATGCCCGCCACAACCGGCGCGGCACCGCTTCCCGTACCCCCGCCAAGACCGCAGGTGACAAATACCATATCCGTATCTTTGAGCATCTCGCGCAGTTCGTTCTGATTCTCTTCCGCGGCTTTTCTGCCCATTTCAGGATCCATGCCGGCACCAAGCCCGCGCGTGATGGTTTTTCCGATATGCATCCGCACAGCCGCGCGCGAATGATGCAAAGCCTGCGCGTCGGTATTGATCGTAACAAATTCCACGCCTCTGATTTTTGAGGCGATCATCTGGTTCACGGTTGATCCTCCGCTTCCCCCTACTCCAATGACTTTTATTTTTGCGAATGTTTCGATATCCGGTTTGATCTCCATACGCGTTTACTTTGACATGCAACCATTGACGGTTGTGGAAGCCAGAGGCCGCATGTCAATCGTCAATTGTTATTACGGAATTAATGATTTCACCCAGCCTTTCACTTTGTCGCCCCAGGCACCAAGATTTTTGAAGGATGGGAGCGAACGGCGGGATGAGGCTTCAAGATCCTGGGATCCCCACATAAGCAGCCCTACACAGACAGAAAACATCGGATCATTGACCTTCTCAATGGCGGTTGTGACATCGCGGGGGATGCCAATGGATGCGGGCAAACGAAATTCGCGTTTGGCAACTTCGGTAATGCCCGTGAGTCTTGCACCGCCGCCGGTGAGCACGACGCCGGCTGGCAGCAATCCGCTTCGGTTGATCTTTTTCAGCTCTTTATTGACGAGTTTAAAAATCTCCTCAATGCGCGCTTCAATGATTTCCGCCACCTGTTTTCGCGAAATCATTTGGGTTTCTGCTTCCTGAAATTCACTCAAATCAATCATTTCCTTTTTATCGACGGTCTCAGGCAGAGCTGTTCCATATTGGATTTTCACTTGTTCCGCCACTTCAATAGACGTGCGAAGCCCGATTGCAATATCGGAAGTGATATGCCCCGCCCCGATCGGCAGAACCGCCGTGTGGAGCACGTCGCCCTCTTCAATAACGACGAGGCTCGTGGTCGCGCCGCCGATATTAACCAGAGCCACGCCAAGCTCTTTCTGCTGCTTATCAAGCGTGCTTTCGGCTGCCGCAAGGGCGCCAAAAACAAGATCTTCAATGTCCACTCCTGTTCGATACACGGCCTTGGTCAGATTTTTGATCTGCGCGGACAATCCCTGAATGATCTGGGCCTCCACTTCCAATCGCACGCCGGTCATGCCGACAGGGTCCTTGATGCTTGTCTGATTATCAACCGTGTACGAACGCGGAACAACATGCAAAATTTCGTAATTTGGAGGTGTGGCAACGGCCTGAGCGGCTTCCACCACGCGTTCCACATCATCCTGGTTGATTTCCCCGTTCGCTTTTGAAACGGCGATCACGCCTTTAGATGGCTGGGAGATGATATGCGCGCCGGAAATACTGACATAGGCGCGTTCAAGAGGCACGCCTGCCATGCGCTCTCCTTTTTCGAGACAGGCTGTCAGGCTTGAGACCGCATCTTCAATGCTTGTGACAACACCCTTGTTAATGCCAAGAGCAGGGGTCTCCGCGACTCCGATAATGTGCAGGTTGGTAGATTCTCCCGTTCCGTCGTCAACCAGTTCACCTACCACCAGCCGGATCATGGTTGATCCGACATCTAAACCAGTGATGATATCTCCGCGTTGCATTTGTGTGTTCGATAACGGTAAAGACCAGGCTTATGAGAAACAGCGAGATCTTGCATAGTGACATTATAAGTGTTCAGAAAAGCTCTGCCAATACGGCAGCCTGAACACAGATTCTGCTCAGCACGAAAGACCTTGTTTCCCTCTGAATACGTATCTTACTCAAGCCTGCTGCGTGCGATAAGGCCGGCGTTATCCCCAAGGAAAATTCGCTCCATTTCCAGCATGGTTTTTAGCTCTTTTTCTGTTTCATGATCAAAGCCCAGTATATGCAAAAGACCGTGGACAAAAAGGATGCCCAATTCGGTCCTATAGGCATGTCCCTGCGCTTTTGCTTGCCGGCGAAGAGTATCCGAGCTGATAATGATCTGCCCCAGGAAACAAACGGGATCAAGCTTTGGATCTGCATCCTGCCAGTACGCAAAAGAGAGTACGTCGGTCGGTTTATTTTTTTTTCGATAACGTTTGTTCAAGATTTGGATTTCTTTGTCGTCAACCAGAATCAGCTCAACGGAAAACTTCTGAAATCTGTTCAATCTTGAAGGCATCGCCTTGCTGCTGACGATTTTTTTCGCATAAGAAGAAACGTCGGTCTGATAACCGACGCGCGTCTTTTTCACAAGATCAACCGAGATCCGCTTTGCCATAGCTATGGAGTAACCGTGGACGTGTCCGCGACCGTTACGCTGTTGGCCATCATCTGCCAGACGCTCGCATACTCAAGGACGTTTGACGCGCCAGTATCATAATGCATGACGAAAATGAATGCGCGCGCCCCTGCCCCTGATTCTCCAAAGGTGGCGATAATCAGGCGCGAATCACGGGACTGGATTCCCACCCAGCCGGCCTCATTGCTGAAATTCACAAACTGATTTAAATCTGCGCCCGGATTATTGGCCTGATACCACTGAACCGCTGATAATCGATCCGGATTATCATAGGTTGAAAAGCTGAACTGCTGATCTCCAGAATCAGGCAGAACCGTGAACAGGCGTCCGTCAGGGGTTTGTTTTGAAGCCGTCCAGGAAACAGGAATATAGAATTGAAAGCCCCTTGAATCATTTCTGGCAATCTTGATCTGCGGCGAAATCTCTAGAAGCGCGCGAGGACTTGCTGGATCATACAAATTAAGAAGCTCTGAGCCATCAAGGAATCCATCCTGATCGGTATCCGGAACAGCGGGGCTGGTGGCAAAGAGCTGTTCTTCAAGATCAGTCAGACCGTCCTGGTCGGTGTCGACAGCCGGCAGGGCCACGCTTGCGAAAATGTCTGGCAAAACAATTTGATTTTGTGGTTCCTGCGTTGTATCAACCTGTTGGATTGGAGAGGACGGCTGCTCGGTTGTCTGCGTGCTTTCCTGAACTGGCTGGGTTGGCTGACTGGTCTGCGTTTGCGCCGGCTGCTGAACTTGCTGCTGAGCAGCGAGCTGTGCCGCTTCTCTTGATTGGCTAACCAGCAGAACAGCAATAACAACAATGAGCGCCACGACAATAAGACCGCCAAGAATAAACAACAGCGCTTTTGTGGAAAGCCCTGACGATGTTTTCGGCAAATAAGCCTGTGGCATCACGCTGATGCGTCCATCAAGGGATCCCATTCCTGAGGAGGGGATCAAACTGTTGTTTCGTTCGTCCATACATTATTGATTGACAGGTGCTGGCAATGTCGTTGCGCCGTTTAACTCGAGCAAACGTGCTCCTTCCTGATTTGGATCGTAGCCGGAGCTTACTTCCTGGCC
This sequence comes from uncultured Gammaproteobacteria bacterium, assembly GCA_964503955.1. Classification (GTDB taxonomy): domain Bacteria; phylum Patescibacteriota; class Patescibacteriia; order VMEV01; family CAYQCH01; genus CAZDCG01. Next base: position 54,371 of record CAZDCG010000002.1, on the reverse strand, counting down.
GTCTGAATACGTGTCTCCATCCGTGTCAGGATTGAGAGGATCCGTATTCCAGACCATGACCTCTTCATAATCATTCAATCCGTCCTGGTCGCTGTCTGCCGCGATCGGCGAGGTGCCAAGTACGCGCTCTTCTTCGTCGCTTAATCCATCGCCGTCAGTATCAACCGGAACCGCAGGCAATTGCGTTTCCTGCTGAGCTTCTGATAGCTGCTCAGAAGTATTTGTCTCATTATTCGTTGCTTCCTGCTGTGTCTGCTGATTTTGGACAGGCTGCTGAACGGATTCACCTCTTCGCACAAGCCATAGGCCGACCAGAACGGCAATCAACAAGAGGACGGCAGCGATGACGATGATCGCGACCACGACCATTTTATTGCCCCCGCTTGGAGGTTCTGGTGTAAGTTGAGGAGCTGGAGCCGGTGGAACCTGGTTTGACTGAACCGGGTTTTGACCGGCAGGATTCTGCAACGGGTCCGTATTGGAAAAAATGTCTTCCGGTTCTCTTTGTGGTTGATCGTCGAACATAGAATTCGTTTAAGGCGACAGTAAATGCATTATAAAGGATTTTTCACAGCAAAGGAACTTGCTTATCCTAATGGATCCGCTTCAAATGATTCCGGATCAGCTTTGAATTCGTACTGATCAATCAAATGGTCGTTATCCGCATCATAAACGGCGTTTTGGAGATTTTGGGAGACGACGTTTTCACATTCCTGGACGAATGCTTCAACAAAAATAGCCTTGCAACCTTCCACATTCTGCGTGGCCAGCAATTGCGAGATGTAATGACGAAAAAGGCAGGATTGCACATCTTCTGATCTTCCCAGCTGATCGCACAACTCCCGCTGCTCAGACGTAAGTACCTGCAAGGCATTGCTCCAGGCATCCTGCTGAAAGGCATTGGGCACAACCGCGATTGATTCCGGCGGAATCGGATCGAACTTTGTACCAATGAGAGTAAGCCCGCCAATCCGTTTTTGAATTTTCTCCTCGGAAAGTTCCTCCGTATAACCAATCGCTTTGTAAGCTCTCGTAATATCGTCTGATTCCATCAAGCTGGTAAAGGAATAGGTTCCTGCCTTCTTGTTTACCACTAGGACATCGCGCCCCGAGCTGAGCAAACGCATACGGCGGATTTCTTTGTATCCCATGTACGCACCGCCCAGAAGCAGTATTGATAGCACAATCAGAAGAGGCTTTTTCATAGTTCCTGCATGAAGTCACAAGTGCGATTATTGTCGAAATCTACGCAGCCGAGTACGAAAGTGCTGGTATTTGGCGTGGAAGAGCTTCCCTGGCTTGCAAGCGTTGTGGCGGTATTTCCAAACCAGACCATGAATCCATTGCCGCTAGTGCTGAGAAGTTTATATGTATCATTCGGCAGCAGATTTCCCATGGTATCTCTGCGTTCAGAAAGACGCTCCAGCACGACGATGCGATCAGACGTTCGAATCGATCTCGTCTGCCCGAACTGGTAGTACCCCTTAAGGATTCCTCCCGGGAGATGGCCTGGCTGGGAACCGCTTTCATCCGCCAGGATTTGGTCGGCTGTTACGCCGCCAGTGTCTACAACCTGAACTTGCCAGTCATTTGAGCAATGTTTTCCCTGTTTTGGAACATGGAACGGCGAGCTCGTTACCTCAACGCCGGAATTTCGCAATGCAACAAAATGCGCGCCGCAATTCCAATGCTGCCAGAAAATAGTTTCCACCCTCATAGAAATCGGAAGCGTAGAAAGCATGCCGTTTCTTGGCCATCCCCAAGGAGAACTGAATGGCTGCCCATCCCGGGTAAAGGGATTGATGATTGCCGCATTATTACAGGTTTGATTCAATTCTGCGGTTGTCAATGGGATAGCTCCTCCAAAGCGGAAATTTGTCGGCCAGGCTGATTTTTTGCCCACGCATGCTGAAGCGATTCTCGTCCCTTCGATATTGTAGGTAAGGCTCACTGTATTATCCTTGATCTTGCATTGTTCACATAAGCCAGGTGTTTTGGCATCATCGCATGGTTCCGGACCATTGATCATGCCGTCTCCGCAGGAACCGATCGAGCGGCAGGCTTCAAATGGCAGCCAGCTGCAGGCGACATTCGAAGCGGTTGATTGCGTGGCGCAAAAGCGTTTTTTATATAAATACCCCGGCGGCGATTCACAAGGGATATCCTCCTCTTCAGAATCGCATTCTTCAAACGGAATATTTCTTGTCCCGTCCCCGCAGAATGGAGCCGGAACCGTTTCGATGCGGCAGGAGTTGCCGCAATACGTACACGTTCTTCCATAGGCGGGCGTGCAAACGCGTCCATTGTTCACGCCTTCATCACATTGCTCCGGTCCATTAACGATTCCATCGCCGCATGTTGGTCCTTGAGCCAATTCAAAACGTCCATCGGAAGTGCAGTATTGGCAGGTCTGATCATAAGCAGCCTGGCACTGAACACCGTTTTGATCGCCTGCGTCGCATTGTTCAAATCCGTTAACAATACCGTCTCCCGCATATTCAATCGGTTCGCAAGCAGTAAATGGCGTAAACCGGCAGGTATCGCGGCACTCTCTTCGGCGCTGCGTTACATAGCCGTTGATCCGCTGTTCGCAGATGATTTCTTCACTATTGCCATCGCACTCTTCAAAAAGTCCCTGGTCATTGGGATTGTTGACCACCCCGTCGCCGCAATAACTGAGCTGGATAACCGACCGGCAATCAGCGGAGCAGCTTTGAAACGGTCCGATGCCGGACTGACCGTCGCAGACCTCGGATCCTTCGGTGACATTGTTCCCGCATCCTTGAAAATCACAGGCATCGCCGATTCCGTCATCATCAAGATCCGCCTGAGACGGATTGCCAATCGTCGGACAATTGTCGATATTGCCGCAAATACCGTCACTATCGCGGTCATTGGTGGGATCATTCGGGCAGAGATCGCATGCGTCGCCAATGCCGTCGGCATCACTGTCAGTTTGATCTGGGTTATGCTCAAATTCACAATTATCCGCTCCTGTTAGGATTCCATCTCCGTCAGGGTCTGAAACGTCTGAAAAAGCGAAATTGAAACACTGGTCGCCTGATTGCTGCTGCAATGTAACGGATTGCCAATTGCCAGGCCCCTTGTACTCGTAATTCGCAAATAGCTGATAGGTCGCGCCGCTTCCTGTTGCACGGTATCCGTACACGTACGCTTGCGGCGGACAAGCAAATTGTCTGGCGGTCTGATCCCAGCAGGTTGAACCGTCAAAAGGCGCTTCACACCCGATAAACTGGTTGCGAGGATCAACCGGCAAGGCAGTTCCTAGCAAATTGCCTAATGTCGTTTGCCATGACGGCCACGTGCTATACGTGGTATTTGGCAGATAGCTGCCCGCTTCAAAGTTTGGATACGAGCCTGTTCTGAGGCGGTATTGCTCCAGGTTCAACCGGATCGCATAAAGATCATTGGCTCGCCTCATATCGCGGCGCAGCTGCGCCCGGGTCTCATCATCGGCGATATTAGAGTTGAATCTGAATTCCTGTAGAAATTCTTCAAAAACCGCCTGCACCTTCTCCCCTGCCGCTTCGCTATGTGAAATGAGGTAGATATTACTATAAAGCGCGCCGGCTTCAGGTGCGTAATTGGTTGCAGCCACGTAAACCGTCCGCCCGTCGCGCACGGCAGGATATCCGTCAATCTCGAGCGGAACAGGAGCTCCGGGATTTGGGACATTGTTTCGATACCACAAAAGCGGCGGCATGCGATCCGGATTTGGGACCACGCGTATGGCGATCGCGTCGCGCGGACCGGATTGCGCGTGAGCATTCGCGAATGGAAGTGCTGCGAGCAGCGCGAAGGCGAAGAAAAAGAAAAGTCGTTTCATAAGAATGATTTCATCTTTCTATGATACCAAAGTTCCATGCATCACGAAATATCATTCAACAATGAATAATCGTTCGTGCAGGAAGCCCCCTACCGCGTCTCCGACAATCGGCGATGAGAGCGGAGGAAGGTCATCGAAAACACCAGGTTCGCCAAAATCGCGGCAGTAGAATGTATCATAGTTGAAATCGAAGTCGGTATACGGGAAATCGAGAATGCTTGGCCATGGATTTTCACAGAGGAAGATTTTGATCATGACGGTTCGCGAAACGCTTCCCTCCGATGGTGCCACCGCGTTCGCGTGAACGGTAACATAAGCATTTCCGTTTTCCGGCTGCGTGCTGACTTCAACCTCCTGCTGGTCGGTTGCGTTCAAGCCGGCCAATGAGCCGGAGTTTGTTGTCCATCGGTAATTGCCTGGCACGACAAAACCTCGTAAATCGCGCCCAACAGCAACATATCGATGCTGATTGCCGTCTACTGCCGGATTCACGTCCCCCGGACAATCGTTGCGAACCGCGCAGAAGAAGACATCTTTTGAACCAGGTTTCCCCGGAGGTGTGATGATCACATCAACAAGATCAAGATTACATTTCGCCTCGCCCGTGCTGAACAGGCTTACGGCATCGCCATTCATGGAAACATCAAAGGCGCTTCTTACTCCCTGATTCACTCCGTCATTGATGGCCGCATCCCCCTGTACGCGCACACGGTATTGCGTATTTTGCGCAAGTTCAGATTGAGGAAAAACGGTCGCTCTGGAACCTTCCAGGTATTGCGTAACCACAATATTGGCAGGGATCTGACACCAATGTTCAGTCTGCGCTGATGCCGGCGGAAGCATCCAGGCAAGCAGTCGATGCACAACCCCCTTCATTCTCTGCCAGGCGGTTGTCTGCACCGCGGCGCATGGCTGCGAGCCGTTGAAACGCTCAAGGACTATATTGCTGAGCAAGGAACTGATATTCATTTCCTGGTTGAATTGCACCTCGATACCAAGCGTCGTGCAAACAGATTCTGATCCGGAAGGCGGATTGAATGAACGCACACTTGGACGCTCGCGGCAGCAGGAATCCGAGCCGACGCCAAAGGTATCCACGGTTGCCGGAGCCGGACAATCAAGATCGGATTGGAATCCGCAGGCAACAAGCAAATCGCCGTCACCGCTCGCGTCCTGCGTGCGTGCCGTAATGGAAGTTTCTCCAGGTCCTGTACTTCTCGTGATCTGATACGGATCGACGAATCCTGAAGGAGGAACAATATCGTCCGTGCTCACGGTTCCAACCGCAGCCTGGCTGGAAGCCCATCCCCAGTTATATGCTTCCGGATTGAGGTATTGTCCTTCAGGACTGCAGGCATCCGGCGGAGAGAGCGGCAAAGAGAAATAATCGAATTCTTCACCAATCAGTGAAGAAGAAGCAAAAGAAGGGATCACCGCGACATCCTCAACCGTGCAAAGGTCCGCGCTGTCTCTCACGCTGAAAACCCAGGAATAACTGTCGAGCCCCCTTGTCTCATCGCTGTCATAATTGAGGTTTCCTAATCCCAAGCCGCTGGTGCTGGTCAGATTCTTTAAAACCACGCGATAGGTTGTGTTCTGAGCAAGAGCGCCGGCTGCCGGCAGGAAAAAGAGGGATTGATCGGTTTGGTTATACCGCAGAGAAGAAACCCCGGATGAAACCATCCCCTCTCGAGCGCAGGTGCGATCCGCACAACGGAATAGCTGAACATTGGCCGTGTTGGTCACGGAAGATTCATTCATGGCTTGATCAAAGCGAGCACCGATCATTGCATTCACGCAGGCAGAGCCGCAATTCGGCCATTTGTTCACAACCAGCGGCGGCTGCAAACGCACGGTAAGAAGTCCTTCATCAGAAAGCCCATATTCAGGCAATTGGCCAATGATGCGTACCGGCGGTTCTGGATCAGTTGGTCCAACGGCCGTGGCCGTATTTCGAGGCTCGTTTGAGAAGAATACTTGCGCTTTTGAGGTGTCCGAACTCAGCCATCCCCAGGTGAATTCATCAGGATTCAGAATATTGCAATTCAAAGCGATCGGAAGAGCAGCATAGGATTGTCGATCAAGCAGCTGCCTGAGCGTGGCGGACGCTGGTGTAACTTCGATATGATCGACCTGGCATTGGCCGTCTCCCACCTGCGTTTTAAAGACCCAACGATACGGTGATGCCATGGATAGCCCGTTTTCAGCCGTAAACCCGGTGCTGAGCACAACTTCGTACCAGGTATCCGGTTCAAGAGCGACCTGCGGCGCGGCAATGAATCCCTCGCCTGGTTGTCCCGCATTGATGATGGTGAGACTCGCAAGATTGACCTCGACCTGGCATTGAGATGAATCAAGCAAGTCGCCGGTATTGCAGCGATGTACAACGATATTGTCGGTTGAAAGCGAGTTGTCGAGCATGTCGTGGGTAAACCGCGCCGAGATTTGCGCGTTCAAACATGCGTCTTTTGTGTCTTTATACGGAGAAGGGCTTTGCGTATTGCTTCTGCAGGAAGCGTCTTCAATCACCCGTGGAGGCCCGCCAAGATCATCACCTGTGCTAAAGACCCATTGATACGAACAGTATGGAATATTCTGCGCACAGCTGCCGGCTGCCTGGCATGAGCCTGAGCCGCAACAAACAAGACCTTCAGAGCATGTATCCGGGCTGCAGGTTCCAATGGTGAAATCCAAAGCATTGCTTAAAGCGCCCGCCGCGTTCACAACCTGTACAGGACCTGACTGTGCTGTCGCAGGCACAACCGCCTGCACGCGGTTATCGCGCCAGGAAAGAATTTGCGTGTCATCAATGCGCGGAGTGAACCGCACGGCGCCGGCTTGGCTTCCAAACCCTTCTCCGTGCAGCGTGACCTCAATGCCAAGCGGGCCATTGTCCGGTGTCATGCCGCAAAGGCCTGGCAGGCGTTCTCCGCGGGTGACCACAAAATCAACGCTATTGCTTTGGCCGATTTCCGTTTCGAGATAAACCTGATATGTTCCCGGTTCGAGATTTGGCACGCGATACGCGCGCTGCTGATTGGAAATATATTGCTCGCATTCCCGGGGCAATCGCGTATCAGCAAGGATGGTTTCCCCAGTCCGCGGATCAAGAAAACGAACCAGCGCGGATGCGGTGAAATGCCGCCCGCGCAGACTGAACATTTGTCCGACAGGTCCGCGGTCAGGCGTGATCGATTCAATGAACGGCAATGTATCGGATTCCTGCACAAGGAAGTGCACAGGATTGCTTCGTTCTCCAGCCGCTTCCACGCTGACCGAAACCGGACCTGCCTGCATGGATGGTAGAAAAACTTCTGAAATGATGTCATCGGCCCAGCCCTGAACGCGGCTGGCGGCATTCTGTCCGAAGAAGACCTTGCCAGGTTCCTCGCCAAGCGCTTTGCCGATAATCTGAACAGATCGCCCCACCTGTTGCGAAGGCGGCAAAACAGCGCAGAGCGTTGGACGGACAAGATCGTTTACTTCAAATACAACGCGCTCTCCTTTGCTGTCGTCGGTGGTATCGTAGAGCGCCTGTGCCGTTTCAAGCCGAAGCGGCCCGCTGACAGCTCCTGCTGGAACCTCGATAATGACTTCCTGATTCGTCCAATATGCTTCGCATGGCGGAAGCTGCCCCGGTACATTATCCGCATCACTGGCTCCTCCAAGGAAAATCACGGATCCAGGCTCGGATCCGAAATTCTTCCCGCGAATCGTCACAAGGTTTCCCGGAGCGCCGTTTGGATAAATCACTTCTTCAATCACCGGGAATTCCTGACAGACACCGTTAAAGCAAAGTCCTGATGCGCAATCCTCATTGCTGCTGCAGACCGCTCCCTGGCAGGCGCGGCAGGTCGGCCCTCCGCAATCAAGCCCTTCTTCGTCTTCATTCTGCTGGCCGTCAAAACAGTAAGCGGGAAGAATTTCCACCTGCACGGGCACTGCTTCGCCCGTTCTGCCGGCGAAATCATACGCAACCGCCCGGATCGTATGCATCGATCCAATGGCGAGCCCTTCCGTCAACCAAATGGCGGATGCCCGAAAAGAAGTTTGCAACTCATTGCCCGGCGCGGCTGATACGCCGATTCGTTCTCCATCCGCGAAGAAGTGCAAGGAAGCCACCGCCAGATCGTCGCTTGCCAGCGCTTCTACCTGCTGCGCGGAATCCTGAGCCACCGCGGCATCATTGAGCGGCAAGGAGATGCGCGCCGTCGGAGGGGTGGAATCAACCGCTTCTCCCGTCGTGAAGGTAAACCGGCATTGCTCGGAAGATGCGGCAAGCGAGCAACGGAACGCATCCCCGTCTTCGCTCGTCAATTCCTGTGCAATAGTCACAACAAAGGTTTGGTTGGCATCAAAACAGCGCAGATTCTGATTGGGCGCGGGACAGGCTTGATTCGGCTGAAAGACGGCATATTCCCCTTCCACGGTCCAGGTTCCGACCACCGGTCCTTCTCCTTCTTGCGCTGATACCAAAATATGCTGTTCTACATTGATCTGACTGACGGGTTGGTTGAACAGCAGCTGAACAGCAACATTGCGGATAGGAACCGCGGAATTTGGAATCGCCTCAACAAGCAAGAGTGAGTCCCGAACGCTCAATCCGCCGGTACCGGTTGTTTGTATTTGCTGCTGTTGCTCCGTCTGGCGCGACTGCTGGCGCGCAATTACCACAAAGCTGATAAGCAATAGAACAAGGAACAGGAAAAAAACGATACCGAACAAGACGGTTAGATTACGGCCGCGGTCGGCCATGAGCAAATCATTATTCTGCACGGCATTGCGCCACAACACCGCCCCGTAAATCAGCATGCCAAGGCTGATGACGGCCCCGGCCAGCGCGATAATCTGCGCAACTCTCCAGCCGGTGCTTACCGATGATGTTTCCTGGACGACGGTTTCAACAGGAGAATCCGCCCCCGCTTCCTGCGCCAGAACGGAGGAAGCAGGAAGAAAGAAGGAAAGCGCGATGAAAATGGTCAGCAAAATCCGCTTCATAGGTTAAGGACCGACACAAGGGCGATAACAATTCTGATAAAGATCGCGAACATCTGATGTCACAACCGGCGTATAGGTTGTCTCTTCCAAAAGCCCTCGATGCAGAATGTCGATACGAGATTGCCCGCCTTGCGAACTGGCATTCAACCGGTAATCTTCCAGGCCGTCCACGCTCACCGATTTACGGTTGATGGTGCTGAATTGAAGCGGTTTGCTGAAAGTTGCCGTAACCGGAGCATTCAGATCGACCTGGGTAGAAAATGGATTTGGCGATACCGAGACAATAACCGGCGCGGTCAAATCGATTTGATTGGTTGTTTGAAACGACCAGGTATAATTATCCGTTTGCGGACCTTGCGCGGAACCGTCAAGATTTCCGTCGAGCGAATTTGCCGCCGCATCCGTTAATCCGTCATATGGAAAAGCCGCCGTAGGGGGTGACAAACTGATTGTCGCCGCACGCAGGAGAGCTGTCAGTGCGGCATCTCCGGGCAAACAAAACACGTCTTCGCCGCAGGAATTCTTCCCGCACAAATCATTGGTGATAAATTCGACGGTCCGATACTGATTGCTGATCATGTATCGGCCTTCCACGACGCTGCCGTCCGCTTGGCGGATCGAGATCGCATCAAAACCAGCCCCTACTTCTCCGCTGGCCGTAAGCGGATTCATTGCTTCATTAAAGTTGATTTGCACCACGACATTGCGAGGATGCGTTGAACTCTGCGCCGGAATCACGCTTTCCACCTGCGGCGGCTCAAGATCGATAAAGGTTCCCACTTCAAATTCCCATGCATAGGCACCGAAATTTCCAAATGCGCCTCTTCCCTGCGCGGTCGTGATTCCTTCCCCAAGCACGACGGTATAAAGGGTGTTTTCTTCAGACGAACCAAGAAGATCAATCGGGTCAAAGACAAAGGAACGTCCGTCTTCAGACGCAGCCGCTGCGGCCGGCACGAAAGGTCCATCATTTGGATCATCGGCCGAACGTCGGATAAAAATGTTTTCCGTATTTAAACGATCATCAGCGGGATTATCTGGTGTTCCGGCATTATCGATAATGCTTTCAACAAGTATCGGCTCGGTGAATGTCACCATGATATTGGTATTGCGCGCGACATTGGTTTGTCCTCGATCCGGGTAATGCGAGGAGATGACACCGATCGGGAAACCTCCGCCGCCTCCGATACCGCCAATCCCTCCCCGCGAACCGATCGGAGGCGTTGAATACAGATCAGGGCGCAAAATGCTGAAGACATAGGTCACGATGGCAAATGCGGACAGAATCAGGATCAAGCCGATCAACGCATTTCGCAAAAGCGTCTTTGCTCGGCCGACTTTTTCGTCTTCCCCGCCGGATGTCATCCACAAAAAGCCCGCATAAATAAGAAGCCCCACGGCGGTGATACCCAGCACGCCGAGGGCTACTTGAATAATGCGAGCGACAATGAGTCGAGGATCGGTTCCTGTAAGTCCAATCTGCTCAGCCTGCTCCAATCCAACATCTACCTGCGCCAAGGCAGGGGTGTTAAAGACAGCGTTTGCGCCAATGAGCACAACAATCGCGAGTATCAGGTACCCGGCAAAGCCGCGCAAATGGGGCTTCAAACTTCGCATAGCTCAGCAGTTTGTAGAGAACCTCCTCCACACAGAGGCATCCTCTTCTCTTTATATTTATCTTCGTCGGCGGCCCTGCTGATCTTCAACCAGCTGGCCGGTCTTTCTTAACCACTCGCGCTTATCTCCAATTTCCATTCGTCGCAATGCGCGCCCTTTCACGCGGGTTTTGCTCATTGGACGTTCACGGTAACGGATTTTGCGAGCCTGAAACAGCTTTCCGCTCGCAATAACTCGTTTGTTGAAACGGCGCAAGAGTGAATCGAATCGTTCGCCTTTTTTCTTCTTTACATCGACAACGCTAGACAGAAAAATCACCTTCCTTTCTACAATAGATTATGGTAAATGGCAGAAGGCCGCATCAGCCTCTGCATGCATGAACCATACTAAAATGCTCTTGATTCGTCAATCTCAGGCCAGACGCTTCTTCAGCTCCACAACAAGCTTGTTGAGAGGCACTTCTTCCTGGATTCCCCCATCCATGTCGCGGACGAGAATGGTTTTATCAAGAATTTCTTTCTGGCCCAGAATGCAGGTGTAGGCCACTCCAAGCTTCATCGCCTGCTCCAGCTGCTCCTTTAAGCTGTCTTGCCCGAAATGCTCAACGGTTTTGATGCCGGCTTCATGCAATTCTTCACGTAAACTGAGAGCGCGCTTTTTTGCTTCATCTCCAAGCTGCGCGAGGAAAACCTGCGCGACCCGTTCCTGCGGGATTTCAAGCTTCTGATTTCTCGTGGCCGTTAAACATCGGTCAAGATCAATGGACATATTCATCATTGGAACATCCATGTCGATGATATCATCTCCGATGCCGTCTGCGCGGCCCCCCTGCGCGAGGAGATAATCCGTTCCGTCGTCCGTTGTAACCTTCAATGAGATCAAGGTTTTGTTGCGGAATTCGGCTCCGGTTGGAACCATGTCCGGCGCGAGCATATACGGCACTTCAAGCTCGTCAAGATATTCAAGCACGCGGATGAAATGCTCCTTGTCTTCCTCCACAAGCCAGTCAACGCTTTGCGGTGCTTCCGCATTCACCTTCTTGCACTGCTCATGCGTTGACGCCAAAATCGCGAATGGATCTTTGCCGATATGCGCATGCACGTCGGCCGGAAGATCTTTTTTGTGGTCTTTATAATAGGTGCTCAGCTCCTGTTTATACGCCTGCTGCGACTGCTTGCCCCCGATGCTGTTGATCAACACCTGGATTTGTGAAAATCCAAGCGCCTGCAGAAAGCGATACGCGGCCACAGTGCATTCCGCGTCCACGACAGGATGCGGATTCCCAAGAACAGCCATATGCATCTGCAGCTTTTCGCGCGGATCAAACTGTTCGCCATACACCGAACCGATGGTATACCAATGGTCGATCGGCATGCCGTTTTCAAAATCCTGTCGATGATGCAGGTAATATGCGCGCAAGTACGACACGTCAAAGCTTGGGCGCAAAGAGAGATGCTCCTTGGTGGAATCTAAAACGGTCAGTAAATTTTCATTCACGAGCGGGTGATCTTTGCCAAGCGTCCGCGTAAACGCGGTGGTGTACTCAATGCTCGCCGGATGCATGAGGAAAAAATTATATTTCTCCATCACCTCAAAGGCGACTTGCTGATAATACCCCCACCACTTTACTTCTTTGCCGATGCGGTCGCGCAGACCGGAAACGAGCTGCAATGACCGCGGGCCCGTAATGCGCTGGGGAACAGAAGGTTTTTCTTTTGGTACTGCTTTCTTCTTTTTCGCCATAGAGAAACAAACGTTAAGATTGCGAATCCACCTGTGAAGGCAATTCGTACTGAGGCGGTTCAAAAATCATGATCTTGTCAAACGGCCAGCCGCGGATCCAGGTCCGGCCGACGATATACCGTTCCTTGAGCGGACCAAATGCGCGGGAGTCGAGGCTGAAGCTGCGATTGTCACCAAGGACAAAGAATTCGTCCGTCTGAAGCGTAACCACAATTTCTCCCGTGGTTTTCGTTTCCGAATCAAGATACGGCTCGCTTAGCTCTTCGCCATTGATATAGACCTTATTGCCTGTAATTTGGACGGTCTCGCCAGGCAGGCCGATAATGCGCTTGATAAAAAATTCCTTCTCATTGCGCGGATAGCGAAAGACGATTACTTCTCCCCTCACCGGTTCTTTGAATCGATAGCTGATCTCGTCCACGACAAGATACTCGCTCTCATGGAAGGTTGGCACCATGGAAGCTCCTTTCACGTAGAAAGGCGTGATAAAAAAATAACGAACCGGGATAATGATCGCCAGCGCGATGATGATGACCTGCAGCAATTCCACAAAGAAGTCTTTGATGGAGCCTCCGGATTCAACCTCTTGCGGAGTAAACTCAGGTAAAGCAGAGCCGGTGCTCTGTTCCTTATTTTCCGACATGCGAAAGAAAGATGAACAGTTATGATTGGCTAACTATACCATGGAATAAAGCATTTTTCAAACAAAAAAATTGCCGCCTTTTTTCCGCTTGGCAAGCTCGGATGAACCGCATATAATGGACCTATCATGACTTTTTCTTATGCGCTGATCGGTTCGATCATCGCCCCAATTCTTTTCCAACCGCATGCACTCAGACTATTCTGCAGATTCTGTCAAGCCACAGGCACCGGCGAAGCGAAGACGCTCAAGATGGCGCTATTTTTTTTATCTTGTGCTCTTCTGCGCCCTCTTTGTCTTAAGCCTGACCATCCAATCGTCCATTGTTAGTGATGATTCCGCGTCGGTGTGGTCGCAGCTGGTGGACGCGTCCGAGCGTTATATCAAACCGAAGTTTGGATTCGGCGATACCCTGTCCGCCTTTACAAGCGATGCCCAGGATGTTTTGAGCGGCATGGATGAAGACCGGGTGAATGTTTTACTGATGGGTATCGGCGGCAAAGGACATGATGGAGCCAACCTGACCGACACCATCATGATTGCCAGCTACAAGCCTTCGACCAACCAAGCCGCATTGCTTTCAATCCCCCGCGACCTGCTGATCCCGATTCCTGGTTACGGCTGGCGCAAGATCAATAATCTCTACGCGCTTGCTGAAGCCAATGACCGCGGTACCGGCGGAGATTATGCCAAGCAAATCATCAGCCAGATTTTCGGCTTGAAGATCCCGTATTACATGCGCATCGACTTCAGCGGATTTGAAGAGCTTGTTGACCTGGTCGGCGGCGTTGACGTTGAGGTGCCTCGCACGCTCTCTGATTACAAGTATCCAATTCCCGGACGCGAGGATTATCCGGAAGATCAGCGATACGAGCATCTGTACGTTGAAGCCGGCCCCCAGCATTTTGACGGCTCCACCGCGCTCAAGTATGTCCGCTCCCGCCATGCGCTTGGAGAAGAGGGTTCGGACTTCGCGCGCGCAAGCCGCCAGCAGATCGTGATAAACGCGCTTACGGATAAACTGGTCTCTTTCAACACGCTTTTGCGTCCGAGCCGGATTAAAAAAATCATCGAGAATGTTGACGAAAATATCGATACGAATCTCTCCCTAGATGAAATGGTTGCCTTTGCAAAACTTGCCCGTGATTACAAGGAACAGGAAAATCCGCCGCACATTATTCATACGGTGCTTGATAATAGCGCTGACGGGCCATTGCGCGCGGCAAATTATGGAGGAGCCTTTGTGCTTGAACCCCGCGTGGAAGACTTCAGCGAGTTGAAATTCATGGCGGCCAATTTGTTTTCACCGGAAAAAACCTTTGAGCTTCCAAGCAATCCGTCCGGCTTGCCGCGCGTTACCTTGCCAAATCCGGTTGAAACCGAGGAAACCGCCACAATAGAAATCAGAAACGGAACATTCGTCAACGGCCTGGCGAGGGCTAACCAGGAAAAGCTGGCTGAGCTTGGATACGACGTAATCGCTATCTCAAATGCCAAAGAACAGGATTATGAACAGACGGTTGTTTACGATTTTTCCAACGGAAAATACCCAAGAACGATCGATTTTCTGGCTGGAAACTATACGGATAACATCACGGCTCAAATCCCCCTGGGCTTGACGACTGAGGCAGATATCCTCATTATTCTTGGACTCGACACTGCTTATTAGGAATAGCTAGAGCAATAGGTATAGTAAGAGGGACTGTAGCCTACCCTCTACCTACTCTTTATCCATTGCTATCACTCATCTTATGCCGCTTCCCTCCGTCGTCCTTGTGGGACGCACGAATGTCGGAAAATCAAGCCTCTTTAACCGCCTTACGGAACGTAAGCAGGCTTTGGTTTCTCCGATTGCAGGCACCACGCGCGATTTCAATAAAGGGATGGTGGAATGGGAAGCAAAAAGCTTTCAGCTGATCGATACCGGCGGTATTGATTTATCTCATCCGGACGACATCGAAGCGCGCGTGATCGAACAGGCCTGGAAATTCATGAAAGACGCCAACAAGGTCTACCTGGTCACCGACGCAAAGGACGGTGTTGTCCCGGGCGACTTGAAAATCGCCAAAGCACTGCGCGAGAATGGTATTCCCTTTGGCATTATCGTGAATAAATCCGACTCCCCTTCTCTCCGCAATGCAGCAACGGAATTTCATAAGCTCAGCAAGTATGTCCACTTTCTTTCCGCGGCAAATGGCACAGGAACAGCCGACTTTTTAGACGAGCTTAGCAAAGAGCTGAAACTCAAAAAGAGTCTCACCAAGAAAGCGGTCCGCAAGGCGAAGAAAGCAACTCCGGACGACTCTATTTCCGTTACCTTTGCCGGGTTGCCGAATATGGGCAAATCATCGCTTGTCAATGCCCTGCTCGGACGAGAGGAGGTGATTGTCAGCGAACAGGCGCATACCACGCGCGAATCCCGCGACACGCAATTGCAGTTTGAAGGAAGGGATTTCACGCTTGTTGATACGGCCGGTATCCGTAAAGCGCGCAAGATGCGAGGATTGCTGCAAAAAAAGAGCGCGGATTTCAGCCATAAAGCCATTGAAGCCTCTGAATGGGTTGTTCTGGTGATTGATGCCACGCAAGATACCTGGGGCGAGCAGGAACGGTATATTCTTTCCACCATCATTAAATCCGGCGCGTCCGTGATTATTGCCGCCAATAAATGGGATTTGCTTGAAGGAGAAGACCGCCATCAGGAATTTGAGGAACGCTGGCTGCGTTCCATGGGCGGTTATCATTGGATTCCCATTATCCCCGTCAGCGCGCTGACCGGCTGGCATGTGCAACGTTTGCTGAAAACCGTTTTGCAGCTGCATGAAAACCGCTACAGAGAATTACCGCAAAGCGCGCTTGACCGCCTGCTCAAACAAGCCGTCGCGCGCCGCCGCCCGCAAAAGAAAAAGGGACCCGAGGCCCCTTACGTGCATGCGCTTAAGCAGGTTGATACCGCGCCGCCCACCTTTGAGCTTGTCATTCAGAATCAGGACACATTGGCTGAATCGTGGGTGCGGTTCATGGAAAAAATGCTGCGTGAAAAGTTCGAATTCACCGGTACGCCTGTGCGCGTCTATGTGCGGGCCACGCAAACGACTTAAACGTCTTTTCTATGAAGGTCATTGTCGGCCTGGGAAATCCGGGCAAAGCTTATGCCCGCTCACGGCATAATCTGGGTTTTATGAGCCTGGACGCGTTCGCTCAGGCGCAACACGCACCGGAGTGGAAAACGGACGCTTCGCTAGAGGCAGAAACCACGTCGGTTCATTTCGATGGCAACAAAATCATGCTTGCCAAGCCGCAGACGTACATGAATGAATCCGGGAGATCCGTGCAAAAGATTCTTGTTTATTATAAGCTCTCCCCTGCTGATCTTATTGTTGTCTATGACGACATTGATTTGGCATTTTGCAAAATGCGGATTGCTATGGAAGGCGGCGCCGGAGGCCATAACGGAGTGCAATCCGTGATCCAGTCGATTGGAACCAAAGAGTTCACCCGCCTCAAACTTGGTGTGCGAACGGGAAAGCGCGATCGTGTCGCGGCCGATAAATTTGTCTTAGAACCGTTTGGGTTGCTTGAACGCGGACGCATCAAAAAATGGCTCCCGCGCATTGCAGAAGCCATTGCTTGTTTGATTTCAGAAGACGCGCAAACATGCATGAATAGGTTTCATTAGATGAGGATGTAGTGGGTAGTTGGTAGGTTGTAGTACATTTCCGTTAAACGCAAAAAACGGCTTTCAATGAAGCCGTCTTTTTATTGAATCAGGTTGTAGAATACAAAGTCAAATGAACGCGATTACTAAAACCTAACACCTAAAAACTACAACCTAACCTACTTTCTCCACTTCGTAAACGCGCTGACGCGTGCTTCGTGCTTTTCCAGATTCGCAAGCAGGGTTTCGTATTCGCTCAGATCGTATTTCTTTTCAGACAGCAATTTCTTCGCCAGTTCAACCGCTCGCTGCGCGCGCTCAAGATCAAGCTCGCTGATATGCTCAGCCGTGTCGGCCAGCACAATGACCTTGTTTTCAGCCACCTCAAGCAGGCCGCCGGAAAGCACGAGCGGAGTTTCCTGCCCGTCTTTGCGGATAAGCGCCTGGCCCGCGCGCAGAACCGTGATCATGGCCAAATGATGCGGCAACACCGTAATCTGGCCGTTTTTGGTATCAATCACCAATTCCTGCACATCGTCTTGGAACAAAACGCGCTCAGGTGAAACAACTTTCAAATGCATTGAGGCTTTGTCGGCCATAGAATTACGCGGTCACTTCGTCAATTCCACCCTTCATGTAGAAGGCCTGTTCAGGCTTATCGTCGTGCTTGCCGGCAAGGATTTCACCAAAACCGCGGATGGTGTCCTGCAGAGAAACGTATTTACCAGGAGAGTTGGTGAAGATTTCCGCCACGAAGAATGGCTGAGAAAGGAAGCGCTGCACTTTACGCGCTCGCGCCACAATCAGCTTATCGTCTTCAGACAACTCTTCCATACCAAGAATGGCGATAATATCCTGCAAGTCTTTATAGCGCTGCAGGATCTTCTTTACTTCGGTTGCCACGCGGTAATGTTCTTCACCAACAATTTGCGGGTCGAGAATGGTTGATGTTGAATCAAGCGGATCAACTGCGGGGTAAATACCAAGTTCGGCCAGCGAACGGTTCAATACCACGGTTGAATCCAAATGCGTAAAGGTAGTTGCAGGAGCCGGATCGGTCAAGTCATCCGCTGGAACGTAAACCGCCTGTACGGATGTAATTGAACCTTTCTGGGTTGAGGTAATGCGCTCCTGCAATTTACCCATTTCTTCGGCCAGCGTTGGCTGGTACCCTACCGCGGACGGGATGCGGCCCAAAAGCGCAGACATTTCCGATCCCGCCTGGGTGAAACGGAAAATATTGTCGACGAAAAGCAGTACGTCTTTTTCCTGCACGTCACGGAAGTATTCCGCCATGGTCAAACCCGTCAAAGCGACGCGCGCGCGGGCTCCTGGCGGTTCATTCATCTGTCCGAACACCATCGCTACTTTGTCGATAACGCCGGAGTCTTTCATTTCATGGTAGAGGTCATTTCCTTCACGGGTGCGTTCCCCTACGCCGGCAAAGACGGAGTATCCTCCATGTTCCTGCGCGATATTGTGGATCAATTCCTGGATGATCACGGTTTTCCCCACGCCGGCGCCGCCAAACAGTCCGACTTTTCCACCTTTCACGAATGGGCAGATAAGATCGATCACCTTGATACCGGTTTCAAAGATTTCAGCCTTGGTAGATTGCTGGTCAAAGCTTGGCGCGTCCTGGTGGATCGGCCATTTTTCTTTTGCGTTTGGCGCGGCTTTTTCGTCAACAGGGTCTCCAAGCACGTTAAAGATACGGCCCAGAGTCGCCTCTCCGACCGGAACCGAAATCGGCGCATTGGTATTGGCCACGTCCTGGCCTCGCTGCAAACCGTCGGTTGAACCCATGGCGATCGAGCGGACGAGATTTGATCCCAGATGGCGCTGGACTTCCATGACCACGCGATTGTCGCCAGAAGCAGCTTCAAGCGCGTGATAGATATCAGGCAGATTGCCCTCCGCGAATTCCACGTCCACGACCGGTCCGATGATCTGTTTGATCTTTCCAGTTGATTTCATAACATTACGAGTGACAATTGACATTTGACCTTTGACTTGTAGCATGTGCTAATCGTCAATTGTCAAATGTCAAAGGTTAATTGATTAAGTAACTGCGGCCATTCCCGCTGAGATTTCTGCGATTTCCTGCGTAATCGCCGCCTGACGGGCGCGGTTATACAGCAAGGTCAAATCACCGACCATTTCCCCTGCCGCGTCGCTGGCATTTTTCATGGCGAGCATGCGCGCGCTATGCTCAGACGCATTGCTTTCAAGCAGCGCCTGAAAGAGCTGTACTTCTCCCAAACGAGGGACAAGGTGTGAAAGCACGTCGCGCTTGGAAGGTTCATGCAGGTAGTCCGTTTCCACAAATCCGCCGTTTCCATTGACCACATTCTGCTTGGCAGCAAGTTCCTCCACCCCAGCCATCGTGCTTTCTTCCTTCTGAAATGGAAAGAGCGGGCGGATCACCGGCTCCTGGATCAGGGATGAAACGTACTGGTTATACGCGATCAGCACCTGGTCCACCTTGCCTGCTTTAAACGATTCATAAACATAGTTGGCAATATTCACCACCGATGTTGCATTGCGGGCGGAATCTTTCTTCTCGTAGGCCATATGCACGTTCAAGCCGAACATGCTAAGCGGAGCGACAACTTTTTTCCCGACCGCGATAATTTCAACATTGTCTTCGCCGCGTTCCTTTACGAAAGCGATCACCTTTTTGACCATATTGGAATTGTACGCGCCGCATAACCCTCGATTGGAAGCGAACACAACGAGAATCGCTTTTTGCGGATGTTCCGGCACCCGGAAAAAATTATGAAGATAATCCTCCGGCTGGATGGATTTACTTTGCGACAGACGCTCGGCCAATTCCCAAACCAAACGTGAATAGGTTCTTGTGGAGATCGCGTATTCAACGGCTCGGCGCATTTTCGCGGCAGCAACCAGCTCCATGGCTTTCGTCACTTTTCTGGTATTTTTTACCGACTTGATGCGGGCTTTAATTTGTTTGGTATTGGCCGGCATAGATACTTAGTTCTGTTCAACAAACCATTCTGGCGCAAGAGTAGATTTATAATCCGCGATTGCCTTTTTCAGCTTCTCTTCCCAGGCTTCGTCGAATTCTTTATCCTTGCGGATTTTTTCGAAGAGCTCGCCTGCTGATTGCTGCACGTATTCAACAAGCCCCTGCGCGAATGCCTTGATTTTTTCCACCTTGATATCATCAAGCAATCCATTGATACCCGCGTAGATCTGCACCACCTGGGCTTCAACGGCAACCGGGCGGTACTGCTCCTGCTTGAGCAATTCCACCATGCGGTATCCAAGCTCAAGCTGTTTCTTGGTGGTGTCATCAAGATCAGAACCGAATTGCGCGAAGGCTTCAAGTTCGCGGAATTGCGCCAATGACAAGCGGATTTTTCCAGCGACTTTCTTCATTGCTTTGATCTGCGCGGCACCTCCCACGCGGGAAACCGACAAACCGACGTTTACGGCCGGACGGATGCCTTTGTTGAAGAGATCCGTTTCAAGGTAAATCTGTCCGTCCGTGATCGAAATCACATTGGTTGGAATATAAGCAGATACGTCGCCAGCCTGCGTTTCAATGATCGGCAAGGCGGTTAATGAGCCTCCCCCATAGTTTTCATTGAGCTTGGCGGCGCGTTCAAGCAGACGTGAATGCAGGTAGAACACGTCTCCAGGATACGCTTCACGCCCCGGCGGACGGCGAAGCAGCAAGGAAATCTGGCGATACGCAACCGCGTGCTTTGAAAGATCATCGTAAATGATCAGCGCGTCTTTGCCTTTGTCCATGAAGTATTCTCCAATCGCGCAGCCGGTATACGGAGCCAAATAACTCATTGTAGCGGATTCAGCCGCGCCGGCCGCCACGATAACGGTGTAGTCCATGGCACCGGCTTCTTCAAGGCGCTGCACGATTTGCGCAACTTTGCTTTCTTTCTGGCCGATCGCGACATAGATACAAACCATGTCCTGGCCTTTCTGATTCAAAATGGTGTCGATGGCGATGGCGGTTTTACCGGTCTGGCGGTCGCCAATAATCAATTCGCGCTGGCCGCGTCCAACAGGAATCATGGCGTCGATCGCCTTGATACCGGTCTGCACGGGCTGGTGAACGGATTTACGGGTCATCACGCCCGGCGCGATTTTTTCAACAGGATAAAACGCCTCCGACTTGATTTCACCTTTGCCGTCTTTTGGCATTCCCATGGCGTCTACCACGCGGCCGATCACTTTTTGGCCAACCGGCACTTCAAGAATGCGTCCGGTTCCCTTCACGGTCATGCCTTCGCGGATACCCGTGTAGTCACCCATGACGATAATACCGACAAGGCCTTCTTCAAGGTTAAGCGCGATCCCGCGCGCGCCGTTCTCAAATTCAAGAATTTCAGATGCCTTCGCGTCGGCAAGACCGGTCGCAAGCGCGATGCCGTCTCCAACCTCGACAACATTGCCGATTTTTTCTGTCGCGATCTTTGATTTGAAATCGCTGATTTGTTCTTTTAAGTGTTCAACAATCGGATTTTTCATATCGTTCCTCAATGAAATGGAATCAGCTGGTTAATTGTTGCTTAAGCTGGTTAAGCTGTCCGCGGGCGGAAAGATCCCAACGGCGGTCGGCCGTTTCCACAATCACGCCGCCGAGCAGGTCTTTTTCTTCGCGGATATCAAGTTCCACCTCAGCCGCAAGCAGCTGTTTTACCAGATCACTGATTACCTGCTTATCTAGGTCATGGGCGGTTTTGACCGTTACTTTGACCACTCCCTGTTCCTCGCGCTCAAGCTCTTCCACATATTGGCGAATCTGGCCAAGACGAGAAAGATTGCCTTCTCTCTGCAAACGGGAAAGCATGGCCTGCGAAATTGCCGGCCATTGCTGCTCGTCCGTCGCTTTGAGAGCGTCGTACCAAGCCTGAGCGTATTGTTGAGGAGTGATGCGCATATTACTTCACTTTAGCGAGCTGCTTTTTCAGCCAGGAAGCATCTACCTGGTCATCGATAGCTCCGGAAAGCACTTTTTCCGTGCTTTGCATGACCATTTCGACCACGTCTCTCTTCACTTCATCAAGCATTTTCTGACGCTCGGTTTCGATCGCCTTCTTGCCCTGCACCACGACAGCACCGACTTCCTGCTTTGCCTTGGCAATCAGCGCGTCTCCCTGTTCCGTCGCTTTCTGGCGAGCAGATTCAATAATGGCTACCGCTTCTTTTCGTGCTTCAGCCAGAATCTGCTCCTGCTCCGCTTTGGCATTTGCCAGCGCAGCCTGAGCACGTTCTGCATTCTTTACGCCCTCTTCGATCCGGTTCGTTCGTTCCTCGACAAATTTCATCAATGGCTTATAGCCTATTTTGTACAAGATGAACATCAGAATGCCGAAGTTCAGCAACTGCGCTAAAACGATTTTCCAATCAATTCCAAATGCCTGGAAGAATTGCATACGCTAAAGACTAGACAACGAAGAGAAGAACAAGCGCCACGACAACCGCGTAAATCGCAGATGATTCGGTGATCGCCATCGCGACAATCATACGGGTAAAAATGGTTCCTCCCGCTTCAGGGTTGCGTCCCATTGCTTCCATGGCTTTGGCTGCAATGTACCCTTCACCAAGCGCTGAACCCAAAACACCGACACCGGCGGCAAAGCCAGCTGCGATGAATTTTGCTGCTTCAATATCCATATCGTAGTGGTTAAGAATAAGGATAAAGGATTCGGAGGAGAATATTTTCCCCTCAGCATCCCCTCCCTCATTCGCGGGACGACGTTTTCTCGTACTCTTGCGCGATCTGCTGCTCCACAACGCTCATATTCATAAAAATCAGCACGAGAATCGAGAAAACCGTTGCCTGAATAAGCGCAGTTAGCGTTCCAAGCAAAGCAAACGGAATTGGGAGGATCACAGGCAGCAACCCCGCTACCACCGCGCCAAGCACTTCACCCGCAAAGATATTGCCGAAAAGACGAAACGAAAGCGAAATGATTTTCGCAAATTCGCTGACGATGTCCATCAACCCCAAGAACAAATTGATCGGTTTCATCGACCATGGCCCTGAAACATTCAAGTACTTTGTGATATAGACTTTCAGGCTTCCCGTAGCAATGGTGATAATCTGCATGATAATCACTGATAGGACCGCCATGGTAAAGACGAAAGCGTAATCAGAAGTGGCTGTGCGATAGACCGGAATGCCGTTGTAGGTCAACGCGCCGATGCCCGGCAGGAAAGCAAGGTAATTGGCCAGCAAGAAAACAAGAAACATGGTGACGATAAACGGCAACATTTTCTTGGCGCGCTCCCTGGTTCCAGTAATGCTTGTCATAAAATCCAGCCCTTCCATGACCAAAATCTCGCCCCAAAACTGCGCTCCTTTAGGCACATCGTTCATTTTTCGCGTCGCGCGCCACATGAAGACAATCAAAAGAACGCTGATGCCAAGCACAGCCAAAAAGGCGTTTGTCACAGGAAAACCGGCGATGGTAAACAAGGTTTGTGCTGCCAAATGGACATCCATACTATTCCTGCTTTTCGGTAAACCGTTCAGCAATGCGCGCGGACTTTTTAACGACCAGCACATTACTGAAGAGAAAAGCGATCGCTAATCCGATAAACAATCCCCAATGCGAGGAGAAAAAGAAATGGTCCAGCAAGAGACCGATTCCTCCAAAAAAGAAGAGCGGTCCAAGAATATATCCGCTGATCACAGCCGAGAGAGCAAGTCCTTTTGTTAACGAAAACATTCCCTTGACGGGCTGTTTCGTCTGATTCTGCTCATCCGGCTTCATGCCTTTTTCATCCTTCATATTTGGGCGCAAGCAATTTACGGCGCTTTTTTTTCTTTGTCAATGGTTGCAATTCACAAGGGCGGGTCGGACTTGACAATTTTATCGATAATCGGTGTTGTTTTATCCCTTATCCGCCCCCCCCCCCCTTCTCTTGAAGTTATCCTTTTATTTGAGGATAATCGAATGCTGACACAGGCATCGTCTACCCCAGACCTCTCAGACGCACAGAGTGGACAGACTCCCAGACACCGAGCCCCATGTATTCATCTAGGGTCCGGAAACAAATGTCTGTGTGTCTAATCAGTCTGTGTGTCTGTGCATCTGTGTATGTCTTCGAGGCTGACAGAACCTTATCTTCAGTTCGAGAATGAGGATTAAAATGAAGGACGGAGATCAGGGGCGTGGAATGCTAATGGCTTAGTTTTGTCTCCATCACAATGCCAACCGGCGCGTGATCTGAACCCATGACGTCCTGCCATATAAAAGCTTCTTTTATCAAAGGGGCAAGATCCTTGGTTACCCAAAAGTAGTCAATTCTCCAGCCAACATTACGGTCTCTGGCGCGCGACTTCATATCCCACCAGGAATACTGCTGAGGTTCTTTATTGAAGAGACGAAACGTATCGACATAGTCTTTTTTGACGAGTTCGTCCAGCCAGGCCCGCTCGATCGGCATGAACCCTGAAACCTTTTCGTTCTCTTTCGGACGAGCCAAGTCGATTTCATGATGAGCCGTGTTCACGTCTCCGCAAATGATAATGCGCTTGCCTTTTTTTCGAAAGGCTTCGGTATAATCTAAAAACTTCTTATAAAAATCGAGTTTATACTTCAGCCGTTCCGGACCGCGGCCGCCGTTTGGAAAATAGACGTTAAACAGCAGGAAGTCTGGGTACTCAAGCATAATCACTCTCCCCTCTTCATCAAGCCAGTCATGCTCAAAATTCGTCACGGACATCATGGGCGCGTGCTTTACAAATACCGCCGTCCCGCTATAGCCTTTTTTCTGCGCGGATGACCAGAAGGTTTCATATCCATTCGGATGTAAGATTTCATCACTGAGCTGTTCGATATGCGCTTTCGTTTCCTGCAAACAAAGAATATCCGGCTGCGTCTTATCTAACCAATCAAGAAATCCCTTTTTTACGGCAGCGCGGATTCCATTTACATTCCAACTCACCAAGGTGACGTGGTTCTTTTTAGGCATAGCATTAAATCCCAAACCAGTAGTAAAGAATGGTTCGATAATAGTTATCCGGCACGCAAAGATCTTTCACGGAAGGAGCTTCATAAGGGCAAACGACCGAGTAAAAGCAGGCTAAATCAGGAAGCTGGGCCAGCTCGTACGCGAGTTCGCTTTCTTCTCGATCTCGCTTGCCATAACTGATCAGAAGATGATCAAGATCCTTGATTTCCCGCTCATGAACCGCCTTAACTTCCTGCTTGTTCAAAAAAACACGGAAGGCGTGCGTCTCGGTCTGAGTATATTCATTTCCTCGGTCATCTTTGAATATCTCTCCGTCAAACTCAATTCCTATCGAATCGAAAAAATCTGCGTAGGTGGCTGTTCCCTTATGCACATGAATAACCTGTCCTCCTTCACGGAGATAATCTCCCGGCTTTGTCTCTTCATCCGACACCACGAAGATCCCTTCTTCACAGTAATCAGGGTCTGTGTAGCGGTCTGTAGAGTAGTCAAGCCGCTGGCCATTGATGAAGATCGCAAAATCCGCGTGTTTGTATTGCGGAACAAGCGGGAAACGATAGATCCGCAGTCCGACGAGAACAGCGAAGGCCATGACCGCGGCCGCAAGAATGGAAGCAAACCAAAATAACTTATTCATAAGCTTTCGCATCGTAGCATATTTTGCACGGTTATTCATTTTGTGAGGGGTTTCCTTTCTGATATGATAGAAGAAAGATTTTTGTGAATTTTTCTCTATGGATAGCCAAACTGACGACCTAAAAAATGAGCTTTCAAAACTCGTAACCGAGTTTGAAGAACAACTTAGCGAGTTGCATGATTTGCAGCGTGCTATGCATGAACTTGGCTCCGTGCTTGAGGATTCCGACAAACTCACCCAGGCGCGTTCGACTCTTGATTCCATGACAGAATAATATGCCTACTCCAAAGGAACTTTTTGAATTACCTGAAACCAGTGAGCGCCGGGCAAATCCGGAGGAGGAGCGCTATGCGGCTCAAATCGAAGCACAACGCCGCAAGATCCGCGACCTGACAAGCAATATTATCCGGTATACACAATACTTCAGAGAGGATTATAAATCTCGTGCCGATCAGGAAAGTGTCCGCAATCTCGTCGATCTCAACCGCGACAGATTGAAAAAGAGCATGGAAAGGCTAGAGTCGGAGGTCGATGAGGCGCTTTCAGAGCTTTCGCTAGCGCCTGAATCGCTGCTCAAAGCAATCGACACCATGAAGGGGGCTTTATCGAGGCTTGAAGAAGCCCGCAACGAAGTCCTGCAAAACTACGAGCGCATGCTCAAACTTCCGGCTGAACCGATTCAGCCGGAGATTCTTGCCAAATCCAGCCTGCCCAAATGGGTGCAGAAACTCAAAGACTATCCTGTTGTCGGACAAGTGATCAACCGGTACATGCAACAGGAAGCCGAGCAAAAGAAGCAAGAGAAAATTATAGACACAAGTGTTAACCCGGCAGAGCAAAAGCGTGTCATTGCAGGGGTGGATAAAAAAGCGGATACCTTTCTTAAAGTGATTCAGGGGCTTGATGTCGTTCCTGAAAAAGAGCGGGCTGCTTATTTAAAAAAATATCTTTCAAGCAATCAGGATCTGGCCCCAAACGAGCTGCTGCGCCAGGTTAATGCGGAGGTTACTCGAAAAACCAGAGACGCAAATCGATTTTTGAAGAATAACTCTGACGCACTTGAAGATGCTCCTGGCGTGGCCAGCTATGAACGGCATAACGATGAGATTGACCAGGCAAACAAGAAGATTGCGGAGCTGAGGAAAGATGAAGTAATGCTGGTGAAGGATAAAGCAGAACAGATCCAGCAGGAACAGCGGACCATTTCAAATGCTCTGGATAGGCAGGAAGCATTTCTTCAGGATAAGCTCAGCGATTATCAGAATCGGCTGGCTTTGCTTGAGCAAGACGAGAAGTCGGCACAAGAGCAGGGATTAGCGGCTTCGTCTTCTTTCAATGAAAAGGCATCCTACAAAAAGATGATCGAAGGGCTGAAGCAGGCTCTGTCCGCTGTGGACACAAGAAGGAGGCATTTGCAGCTTAGCCAGGCTCAGTACAAGGAATCATCGTGGACTTTGGCGGTGAATGCTCTTGCAAAGGCGTACCAGCTTAAAGATCAATTACCTGAAGCCCGCGACAAGAAACATTTCTCCGAATTGATAGCTATTGTTGAAAACGCGGCGAGCAAAGGGAACGAAAATAATCTTGAACGAGCCCGCTATGATCTTGACCGGGTAATGGAACTCTATCAAGAACTTGCTGGTTTGCCTGTAACGGATGTATTGCGAAGAAGCGGCGTGAGAAAAAAGATTGCCGCTCTTTATGAGGGTCACATCTCTTCAACAAGCGATGACAAAATTGAGCATGAAGCCGGAATCGATTACCTCGAAGATCCCGACCTGTACAGGAAACATATCAGCGAAAGAATGAATAAGGCGCTTGGCAATGACCTTAACAACCAGCCGCCTCGTTTGAAAGAACTGGTGGCACAAGTGAACCGGTACATGAAAGAATTTGTGCTTTCTGACACGGTTGTGAAGCGGTACAAAGCTTTCGACAAGATCGAAGAATTGATGGACCAACTAGGCACCGCAGGCAGATTTGAACATAGCGCGGAGTCAACAAAGAATCCAGACCAACTCAAACAAGTTGCTCAGGAATTTCTTCAGAAGTCCATTCGCGAAGTTCTTGGAACTGATACAGAGCAAAAGAATCTCCCAGAACATATCCAGCAGCTGATCGCCCAATTGGACGCGGGGCTTGAATACGCTCAAAAGCCAAAAGAAGGGTCTTATGAAAATCTTCTTAAAACAACCTATCTTTCTTTGCTCGAGGAAAAATTCGCTGAAATTCGATCCGCGCTTGAGCATTACAAGGTGTATAGGAAATATGAGCAGGAACCTGTGCTTCTCCAGCAAGAATATTCAAAGAAACTTTCAGGCATTCTCAAGGCCCGTTTTGGCGAATCTATGGATGATGCGGATTTGCCAGAGGATATCAAACCTCTTCTCAATAAAACCAGAGAAATCATCGATCAATTTAGCAAGGCTTCTTCAAAAGAACGCTCCCGCTTGCTTCAGGGGCAATTGTTAAAGGATCTCGATTTGAATATTGGACTTCTGAGAAGCAAGGCTTCTGAATCCCTACCAGACGAGATTCAGCGCTACGCCAAAAACCCCGAGACGCTCAAGGATGAAATCACCAGTCGATTAGATAGCATTTTAGTTGATACCCCTGATCCCCTCCCAGAAACAGTGACAAAGATTCGAGAAAACATTGAGAAAGATCTGCTCAAATTCAGCAATGCAAAACTCATTGAACGCACCAGAATGCTGAAATCCAAGCTATTGAACGACTTGAACTACAACCTGACTCTCATTGAATCCCTTGTTTCCGATTTGCCGAAAGAAACAGGTTCCAGCGGATCTGAAGCAGACACTTCATCGACCGGCACAGGGGAAGTTTCAGGAGAAGCGCCGGATGCGGCACATGAGCCGGCATCGTCAAAACCAGAGACACCAGAGTGGAAGGAAGACCAGGAACGGCTTTGGGGAGAATATCAGGATTTGAAGAAATCTCTTTCAAATGGCGATAAAAAGCCTGATCAAGAAGCCGTTAAGAATCGAATTCAGCTCATTGGAATAAGCGCTGGCGAGAAGGCTTACGAAGCTATCAAAAATCGGGGTGAATTGCTGGCTCATATCGCAAAAATTGAAGCGCTTCTACAAGAAACGGAACAGCGCCTTGCCGAGAATGAGGAAATAAGAAGGACAATCAACCCTCTGGCAAAATTGCTTGTTCAACACAATATTCTCCCTAAAGAGCGTTCAAGGAGGGAACATGCATTAGACGAAGCTGCCTACAATCTGCTCTCCTCCCCAACGGTTACGGAAGCATTGAAGCGCGATTTTCTTAATGCTGCCGTAAAGACGGTGAATGACGCTCTGAAATCCGAAAAGAAAGATCCCGCAGAATTCTACCGAGAAATAGACAAAATTGCTGATGAATGGGGTATCAGAGAAAAAACGAAAAAAGAATCTCCCAAAGGAGATCGACCTGAAGGCAAGCCTCCTATTTCCGTTACCGTAAAAAAATTGGAAAAAGCAAGCGATGTGACAGGGGTTTCTGAAAAAACCAGATTAAGGGCATGGTCTCTAATGCAGGAAGCAGACTCCAAACTCTCAAAAGATCAGGTTCGATCTATTATGCACGGATATGCTGCTCTGAATCGTGAACTAGCTTACGCGCTGAATAAGGCTGCTACAGAGGAGGAAAAGAAAAAAGCACGACAAGAGGCTGAACAGGACATGGTTGTATTCATCAATAAAGTCCAATCCCTCATTGAAACGCCGGCTTCCGCATCTAAGCCAGATAAAACAAAGGAACAATCAGATTCGTTCAAGGCAATAGCAAAAGATATTGAGCGACTTAATAAAAAAGATTTTGATCAATTTAACAGAAGCCGCAGCGGCACTGTCTATCACATCCGGCAATTGCTTGGACTTGAGATAGGACCATCTTCTCCTGGATACGGGGAGGGAAAGCGAGAGCCGATACCTACACTTTCGGCAACTGAACTGCAAACACTAAAAGAATCGTTAGTAAGCCGGGAACGTGAAATCGAACAAAGCGGAAGAGAGACTGAAGCAAATGCTGAAAAAGACGTACAGAAGCAGTGGCAGCAATTGGTAGAACAAGGAAGAAATACCGCCGCCTCCAGAAAAGAAAATGGCGAATATATCAACGCAGCACTTAACGGCTTTCAGGATGAGTTTGATCAGTTAGAGACTCCTGCTGAGAAACGGGATAAACTCACGGAGCTGCAAACATATATTGAATCCTTGCGCGAGCCAACTCCTGAAGAGCTGCAGCTGGAGTTGAATCAGGCATGGGAAAGTCTATTGAAAAAATTACCAAAAGAAATCGATAAAAGGGCGATTCGAGCTCAAAAAACGCTGATTGAAGCCATCTCACCCAAGATCCCTAATGCCCTATCTCTTGGTGATAAAGAAAAAGGTTCATTACTGCTTCAGATCAGACGCCTCGCTGCTGGAAAGAAAGGTAGAATCAACAATGCTGATATACCAAAAGAATTGCTTGCTGAAATCCAACAAATTTCTTCCCTATTGGTATAAGTGCTATATACAGAAAAACCGCCGGAAACGCCGGCGGTTTTTCTTTGTAACTTGTCATCGACTCGAGGATTCGCACCCTAGTAATAATCGCGTAATTTTTCGATTGCGGCCATATTCTGCGCGTTCTGCAGGGCTTTGGCTTCGATCTGACGAATACGCTCACGCGTCACGCCAAACTCCTGCCCTACTTCTTCAAGCGTATGCGTTACGCCGTCTTTGAGCCCAAAGCGCATTTCAAGAATTTTCTGCTCGCGCGGGGTAAGCTGCTGAATGATTTCACGCACATGATCTCGCAGCAATTCAAGTCCGGCTGAACGGTCAGGCATGACATTCTTTTCATCTTCAATGAATTCCTCAAGTGTTGAGTCTTCATCGTCATCGCCAACCGGTGTTTCTAGTGAAACCGTGTCCTGCGAGATTTTCATGATATGACGGACTTTGGCGATCGGCTGCCCCATTTCCGCGGCGATCTCTTCAGCCATCGGCTCGCGGCCAAGATCCTGGATGAGGCGGCGCTCCACCTGCTGGAATTTGTTGATGGTTTCCACCATATGCACCGGAATACGGATGGTGCGGCTCTGATCTGCCAAGGCACGCGTAATCGCCTGGCGAATCCACCAGGTCGCGTATGTGGAGAACTTGAACCCTTTGCGGTATTCAAACTTTTCCACGGCACGGAACAGGCCGATATTCCCCTCTTGAATAAGATCAAGCAGCGAAAGCGATTTGCCGGTGAATTTCTTAGCAATGGAAACAACCAGACGCAGGTTGGCTTCAATCAGACGTTGTTTTGCTTCCTGGTCTCCCCGTTCCTTGCGGCGAGCCAGCGCGACTTCTTCCTCGGCGGTGAGCAGAGGAACTTTGCCGATTTCGCGCAGATACATCTGAATGGAGTCGGCCGAGATATCGCTGAGATCAATACCAACCAGCTTGGATTTTGATTCTTCCGCCTGCTTTTTCTTTTCGCTTGGCAATTGCAAAATACCTCCGCGCTGTTCAATCACGCTTAGGCCGTGTTCATCAAGCAATTCAAGGAATTCCTCATATTCGTCAACGTAATCTTCGATTTCAGGAAAAACGTACAAAATTTCCTGCTCCGTTAAAAACCCGCGGGATTGAGCCGTACGGAACAAACGTTCCAGCACGTCTTTTGCGGGAGCGAGTGCCGGCTGGTACGGAGCTTTTTTCTTTTTTGAAACTGGCTTTTTGCGCGGAGCCGCCTTCTTTGTCTTTTTCTGAGCCGGCTTCTTTTTGGCGGTTGATTTTTTTACGGGACGCTTCTTGCTTTGGGAACGGGACGATTTTGGCATAGGTGATCTTCCCTCTTGTTACCCTCAAGTCCGCCGGACGAGCAGCTGCCGGTCCGGGGTCAGGTCAGGGTTAACCGAAGGTTAGGTATCAAGGCCGATTAGACGCTGAGACAGCGCGGAGAATTCTTCGCTGAGCGTTCGAATATGTTGTTGATCCGCCGCCTGTTCAGCCGCCTGAAGCGCTTTTTGGACCGCTTCAAGCTTGGATTTGATCTGCAGCCGCAAAAGAAATGTTTTCCGCGCCTCGTAGGCTTCGCGGCGTTGCTGCGGCGTGAGATCCGGGAAGCGAGCTTCCCCGTACATGTGTAAACGTGTAGCTGCTGTTTGTAAATCAGGAGCAAGCGAAACGAGCAATTGTTCAAAGGCTGGTGTTTCCTGCATTTGTACGGACTTATCGTAGGATATTTTCAGCTCTTTGTAAAGATCAGCCAGTGACCCATCTCCCATGATTTCATCAAGTTCTGAGAGCTTTGACAGCAACTGGCTGTCTTGCAGCATGAGAGAGAACAATTCCTTTTTGGCCTTTGTCTGCGGATCTTCAACCTCTTTTTCAGCTGAAACCTGGGGAGCGGGCTGACCGGCTGCCGGCTGCAGATCAAGCAGCTCGCGCATGGCGGAAGCGCTCACCTGCACGGCCTGGGCTACTTTCTGCGCGTAATGATCGCGGACAATGGGATTCTGTATATACCGAATAATGGCCACGGCTCGTTCAGCGAGTTCCTTCTTCCCACGCACAGACGAGGTATCCCCCACCGCGATTAAATGATCCACGACATGCTGCGCGTTTTCAATCGACTTTTTCCAAAGCTCAGGATCCTGTTTGATACATTCATCCGGATCCTTTCCAGCCAGCAGCCGCAGAATCTCTACCTCAAAGCCAAGCTCCAAAGCGGCTTGAATCCCGCGCAGGCTTGCCTGAAAGCCAGCCTGATCCGCGTCAAAGGAAAAGATCACTTTCTGCGTATAACGTTTCAGCAGTCCAAGCTGGGCGGGAGTAAGCGCGGTCCCAGAAACCGCTACCACCTGTTTCACTCCCGCCTGATGCGAGGAGATCACGTCCATATTGCCTTCCACAAGCACGGCATATCCCGCATCTTTGATGGCTTTTTTCGCCTCAGAGAGACCAAAAATCACCCGGCTCTTGTCGTATAAGGATGTTTGCGGCGTATTGATATACTTCCCTCCTTCAAATTGTTCCTCCAAGGCGCGCGCGGTAAATCCCACGATGCTTCCATGAGGATCGCGAAGCGGGATCATGAAGCGATTGCGGAAACGGTCATAGGTGCTTTTGCGTTCCTGATTGTAGATGACAAGCCCGGCATCAATCAGCTCCTGCTGGCTGAATCCTCGTTTAAGCAAAACTTTCAGCAATGTATCCCACGATTCGGGAGCATAGCCAAGCTGGAATTGCTTGATGGTTTCATCTGACAAGCCGCGCTGTTTGGCATATGCTTTGGCAGCCGCACCGGCAGGATGTTCCATCAGCAGCTTATGAAAAAACTGGGCAGCCGCTTCAAGCGCTTCAGACAAACGCTGCTTCTTCCCTTTTTCCTGTGATGACTGCTGCTTGAGCTGCACGCCGGCCCGGTTTGCCAGAAGCTTGAGGGACTCGTAAAAGTCCATTCCCTCCATTTTCTGTACAAAGGTGAAGAGATCTCCTCCTTCATGGCAGCCAAAACAGTGCCAGATCTGTTTGGTCTGGCTGACCATGAACGAAGGCGACTTTTCCTGATGGAAGGGGCAATTCGCTTTATAGTTTGTCCCCGCTTTCTTCAACGGAATATATTCCTGAATGATATCCACCAGATCAAGACGTTGTTTGATTTCCTCGATTTCATTGGCCATAGTTCATGCCGTTATCTGAACAGAAAACAAACGGATTGGCAAATTTTCCTTAAAAACACATAAACGGACGAGCGAGCCCGTCCGCCATGCCTTTGCGTTTGAAACGCTGTTATGCGGAAGGCTGGTCTGCCAACGTCTCTAAAAGCTTCTGATACGATTGAAGCGTTGTGTCGATGGTCGATTCCTGTACAAGCACCGGATACCCCTGCTCAGGAGCGACAAGTACAAATCCGTTTTCAGGCGCACCAAGTTTGTAGGTAAATGACGCGCTGAATTCTTCAGGAGTTCCGGTTTCAATGGTCAGTGTTTTGGCCGCACCAGAAATCGCATCCCCCTCTTCGGGAAAAGATCCCGCCTGCATAGCAAGCAAACCATTCATCCAATTGCTGACGCGCTCATCAGACAAGGACATAGGCGCTTGCGCATTTCTTGCGATCGCCCATCCTTCGTTCTGTTTTTTTATCTCCCATGTTTCAGCTGCCGTCTGGAAGCGAACAAGTCTGATATCATCATGCTCCATTGAAAAGACCTGGCGATCCCGCCAAAAATCCTGCTCGGCGGTGGCCAGGTAGCTTGCAAGCCCGCTCAGCACAAACACATTCTCTTCACCTTCAAGGCGGACATAGACGCTATTTCCCCCGGCGGATTTTCCGACAATCATGCGCTGGAATTCATTTCCTTCGCGGGAGAAGCGGACCGTTTTCCCATTCTTTTCATCAACTTCAAACCGTTCATGATTCAGACTGTTAGAGGAAACGCGCGAAGTGATCAAGCTATTCTGCAAAGCGTTAAACAGCTCACGGACGCGTTGTGCATCCGCCGGGTACGCTTGAACAGACCAGGCTCCATCTTCCTTATGGAGGATCAATTCCTCAACTCCCTCTTGTTGAATGGAAATCTCATCGATCATTTCTTCCTTCCATTCTGCGGTTCGAAATCCCTCCGGAGCGCGAAACACGTCTGGCGTTAATAGTTTTCTGACGAGGAAATAACCGGCGAGAAGCAAGACAAAAATCAACAACAAGATGGCGAGTTTTTTCATACGGTTCAGATTAAGCGTGTTTTTGAGACAGACGTTTTCGGCGGATGAGATGCACGGCTCCGGCAACCGCGACCAGCAGCGGAACACCGGCAATATTGCCCCATTTCACCAGATTCTTTTTCTCTGCTGATGACCAGACAAGTACCGGAGCGCCCGCGTTTTTGGTTCGAATAGAGAGAAGCGCTTCATTCTGCGAGAGCCAGTCAAGTGCATTGAGCGCCAGCGCCGCATTCTGCGAGTTTTGCTGCAGCATGGTGTTTTCAAGCAGCTGGTTGCTTGCAAAAACCACCCAACGGCCAGGTTCATTTCCTTCATCCGCAGGAATATCCGGAAGGACGGCGGCAAGCGTATAGGACGCGAAATTATCTTTTGGCAATGAGCCAAGCTGATCTGGATGCGCGATATACGAACCGGTTTGCACCACCGATGACGGGGAGGTTGTCACAAGCGGAATCGCCTGCTCATTGCTCAGCTGGATGGAGCTTGGCCAGGCCATTGTGATAGACGAGGTATTGCCAGCAATCACATGACGGCCGACGCGCGCCTTGACCCAAAGCGGATATGGAAGGAAGTAATTAAATAACCCCGCGCTGAAATTCACGGTTTCATGAGAAGCCAGATCGGCGACCAGATTTTTTTCAAGCGTAATCCCGTGCTCAGCAAGAATCGGCTCAAGGCCGGTTGTATTGGCGCTGACCGTTAACGAGCCCTGATCGATTTTCACCCCTGAAACCAGCCAGAAAATCTTTCCTCCCCGGCTGACATAGTCGCGGACGGCCTGAACGGCGGCGTCTGAATACGTTTGCGTAGGAGCGGCAATGAAAAGCGCGTCAATGCTCTCATCGATTTGAACCGGTTCACTGCTCCCTTCTTCAGATGAAAGAGAAATCTGCTGCACGGTAAATTCCTTGCGCAAAACAGGCGCGAATGCAGACAATTCTTCAAGGGTTTTCCCGCCGAAATCAGAAACATATCCAAGAACCGGCAGCCGTTCTCTTTGCAAAGCAAGCATGGCTCTTGTGAGCTGGTATTCAAGATCTCCGATTTGCTGGATGAACGGCAGTACTTCGCGGTCGTCAAGGTATTCGATCACCAGGCCGAGATATCCTTCCTGCAAGGTGAATTCATCTTCGCGGACCACATTGAAGCGAACGGCTGGAATGCCTTTCTGTTTTGCTTCCTGCGCGATCTGCGGATCCTGATCAGGGTATTTGATGGAAAAATCAACATTGTTTCCGCCGAATTTGTCATAATCAGCCAGAATGTCCTGCAGATCGCGGCTGAGCAATTCGATCTGGGTTGGCAGCTTTTTTGACCGGTACAACGTCAATCGGATGGTATCCTCCAGATTGCGCAAAACAGATTTTGTGGCCGGCGAGAGACTGTACACTTTCTGCTCCGTGATATCCGCGCGGACGGTAAGGCTTTGCCCAAAAAGATTGATCACAACGGCGATCGCGACAAAGGTGGCGATGGTTGCCTGAAGGGTTTTCCACTCCTTGGTTTTTACCGAACGCTTCACCTTATTCAGCCACAGATAGGACAAAGCCAGGAAGATGGCCGCAAGCGACACAAAGTAGAGCACATCGCGCGCGTCGATCAGCCCGCGCGTCATGGACTGAAAGTGCGAAAAGATACCGAGCTGCTGAAAAACCAAATTGATTGGATATGGCAAAGCCAGGACCACAAAGTCAAGCCCCGCCAAAACGAAAGCAAACAAAACAGCCACGCTGATGATAAAAGCGACCACCTGGTTTTTGGTCAGCGTGGATGCCCATTGTCCAACAGCGATCATAGCCGCCATAAGCAGAAAAGCTCCAAGATACTGAGCAATAATCGTGCCGGAATCAAAATTCCCCGCCCCCGAAAGGCTGATCGGGATAATCCATGTCAAGGCGAGAATAACCGCGACATAGGAAACCGTGGCCGCATATTTGCCAAGTATGATCTGCCAGACATGAACCGGATAACTTAAAAGCATGCCAAGCGTATTCTCGCGGCGCTCCTCAGCCCAGGTCCGCATGGTTAAAGCCGGAATAAAGAAAAGGAAGATCCACGGCAAAAGCTGGAACATGGAGCGCAGGCTTGCGACCTCCTCAAGAAAACTGGTGCGGAAATAGAAGAAGGCATTGATCGCCAAGAAAACAACAGCAAGTATATAGGCCATTGGCTGATCAAGATATGCTTTGACTTCCTTTTTGAAGACGGCCAAAAATGGGTTGAATTTCATACGTTTACGCTTTGCTGGTCAGTTGTCGGAAGGTTTCTTCAAGGTTGAGAGCTTTCTGATGCAGCTCATACAAAATCCAGGACTGCTCCTTGGCGATAGCAAATACCTTTGGGCGCATATCCTCCGCGCTTGTTGAGCGCAAGGTGAAGACTTCTCTTCCCTCTCTCTGTTCATGATCCACGATTTGCAGCCCGGCTTTTTCCAAAGCGTCTTTGACTGCATTGCCTTGTACTTCAAGCGAAATGAGCTGCCCCTGTTTGCTCTGCCTTAAAATTTCGTCAACGCTGCCTTGCGCGATCACTTTACCTTCATTGAGGATGATGACGGAATCGCACATCGCTTGCACTTCGGAAAGCACATGCGTGCTGATCAATACGGTGCGTTCTTTGCCGAGCTTTGCGATGAGATCTCTGATGCTGACACGCTGATTTGGATCGAGTCCTTCGGTCGGTTCATCAAGAATCAGCAAATCAGGTTTATGCAAAATCGCCTGGGCAAGCCCCACGCGCTGCTTATAACCTTTTGAAAGTTCTTCAATTGGCTGATAGAGACGATCCTGCAAGCCGGTTTCTTGCACGACCTCGTCAATCGCGCGTTTTCGTTCTTCTTTGTTCATTCCCCGCAGCCCGGCAACGTAATCAAGATACTCGCGCACGAGCATGTCCTGATACAGCGGATTGCTTTCTGAAAGGAATCCGATTTGTTTTTTAATCGCAATTTCCGTTTCAGGACCAAGCTCCTGGTCGTCAAAAAGCACGGATCCTGACTCAGGCGCCAAAATGCCTGAAATAATACTCATGGTTGTGGTCTTTCCTGCTCCATTTGGACCGAGCAGCCCCACGATTTGACCTTTATGGATCGAAAAATCAACGGAATCAACGGCTTTCACGCCGTGATATTCTTTGCTTATCCTCCTGACAGTGAGCGTATTCATAGAGACAAAAAAAGCGTTAAGTGCGGCCATCGACTTATGACGCTTCTGGCAATACTGCAGTATAAAAGGTTTCGCCGGCACATTCAAGCAAAACTGGCAGCTAAGCAGAACAACCGGCCATGAAAACACTTTGGCGCAAGGAAAGCTGGGGGCGCTACGAAGCCGCCTGATAGAGTACTCTACCATCAAAATACTCCATTTTCAAGAGAAAATCCGTTATTTCCTGCTGACATGCCTTCTCTTCAAACAAGCCTTGAATTATTGTTCACCATGGTCTGCCGCTCCCGCTTGTTGAGCACGATCAACAGAGGATCAGACATGGCAGACATTTAATCCCCGCTTCATAAGATATTTCTGGTGATACTCTTCTGCCTCGAAAAATTCCTTGGCCGGCTCAATGGCGGTCGCGATCGGCAAAGCGAATTTGCCGGACGCATCCAATTCGTCTTTCACTCGTTCCGCCGCCTGTTTTTGTTCGGCAGAGTGGTAAAAAATGACGGATCGGTACTGCGTGCCAATATCGGGCCCCTGGCGGTTGACCTGAGTTGGATCATGGACTTCAAAGAAGGTGCGGACCAGCGATTCATAGCTGATCGTTTGCGGATCAAATTCCACGTGCACCACTTCCACATGGCCGGTTTTGTCCGTGCAGACTTGCTCATAAGTCGCCTGTTCTTTGTTGCCGCCCATATAGCCGACGGTCGTTTGCGCAACACCCTCCAGGGTTCGAAAGGATTCTTCAACACCCCAGAAACATCCTCCTCCGAATGTGGCCAACTGCGTGCTTGGCATAGCTATTTCCGTTAAGATGACAAGATGGATCCCTTTTTACTGAGCTCTGTACTCTGAACTCTCTATCTGATGCTGAACTGTCTTCAGATCAAGGGTCAGAACCCTGAGTTCAGAATTCAGATGTATTATTTTACTGCTAGTTTGCAAGATGCTCTTCTAAGAAACGCAGTGTTTTCTCCCAGGCATCCATGGTTTCTGCCGGAGCATAGTTCGCGCCGGAAGGATTCGCAAAGGCATGGCCTACACCCGGATAGATATAGACTTCATTTTCAACGCCGAGCGCATTCAGAGATGATTCAAACTCATTTACTCTTTCAACGGGAATTGCCTGATCCTGATCCCCGAAAACACCAAGAACCGGCCACTTGATCGGAGAGAGCTCCTGCTCGGTTGTCGGCATACCGCCTCCGTAATACACAATAGTCGCGTCAAGCTGCTCGCCCGATGTCGCCAGCGCCAAGGATTGGCGTCCGCCAAAGCACCACCCAAGCGACGCGATTCTCTGCGCGCCCTGCTCCCGAAGGAATGCAGCAGCCGCCCGCATATTGGCAACCCCCGTTTCCTGATTGAATTTTGCCGTCAACTCGCGCGCACCGGTCTGATCCTCCGCCACGCCGCCAAGGAGATCAACAGCCAATACCATATACCCCTGCCCTGCCAGGTTCATGGCAGTGTCACGAATTTCAGGGCGAAGTCCTCGATTTTCATGAATCACGACCACGCCGGGAAAGGGACCCTCTCCTTTTGGACGCGCGAATAAACCTTCAACATCGCCGAAATACGCGACCATTTCCGATTCGATTTCGTATTTGGCCTCCTGTCGCATCATATCGGCGTTTTTCATTTCATCGTCTGACGGGCCGGACGTATTTCTCGCAGTATAAAGAGCAAAGAAAGCTCCCGCAATTACCAGCACGGCAATGAGGAGTCCGATTTTTCTCATGACCATAAAAGCATGTAAAAAAAGCTAAGTTTATTATAGAATAGCATAGATCGCCTGATTTGTTATCTTTGCAGTATGTCTCAACGACTATTGGTACTGACCCTCTTCGCCGGCCTATGCGCCATGGTGATTCTTTGGCCGCAACAAAAACAGTCCGCGCCGGAACTTTCAACAGATGCAAAGCCTGCGGCATTGCGTGAAACCGACAGTCTGCCTGAAAACGCAAACGCTCATGCCGCATCGCCGCATCCGGTTTCCTTAAAAGCCTTGAGCAAAGAAATATTTGACGGCCGGGATTTCACTGTCGGCGATGTCCTTGCGCGCACAAATGATTATACCCGCTACTTTATCACGTATAAAAGCGGCGAATTGACGATTTCGGGCATCATGAATGTTCCACACGGAGACGGTCCCTTCCCCGTGCTGATTCTTAATCACGGATACATTGACCCGGCCGTTTATACCAATGGCCGAGGGCTCAAACGCGAGCAGGATTATTTTGCGCGAAACGGTTATATCGTCATTCACCCCGACTATCGAAATCACGCGCAATCCGACAAAGACCCCGATCAGGAGCTTTCGCTTCGTCTTGCCTATGCAAAAGATGTGGTCAACGCCATATTCGCCGCGAAAGCATCTGGATTGCCATCTATGGATACCGACCGGATCGGCATGCTGGGCCACTCCATGGGAGGCGGCATCACGTTGAATATTCTGGTGGCAAAACCTGATCTTATTGACGCGGCGGTGCTTTTTGCGCCTGTGAGCGGCGATGCCTGGAAAAACTTTGAACGCTGGACAAAACAGCGAACCGAGATTGCTGAACAGATTCTCGCGCTCTATGGCTCCCCCAGCGAGCAGCCTGAATTCTGGAAACATGTTTCTGCCCTGAACTTTCTTGATCAGATCACGGCCCCAGTCATGACGCATCATGGCACAAATGACAAAGATGTTCCGCTCGCCTGGTCAGACGAACTTGATACGGCCTTGCAAGCGGCCGGCAAAAAGCATCTGTATCATGTCTACGAAGGCGAACCCCATGAATTTATCGATGCCTGGCCGCTTGTCATGCGCCGCACGCTCGAATTTTTTGATGAACACGTCAAAAAGGAATGATTACTCGGGACGGTCATTCAATGTTTTGACAAATCCGTCTTCATCTCCGTACTCCGCGAAATCAGCATGATGTGCCGGCTCGATCATGCCGGGATATTTTTGATGTTTGATGGCGCACCAGTATGTTTCCGTGCGAGCGGCAATTTCAACCATATAATTTAAGATGCCGTTTACATAACCGCAGTA
Organism: uncultured Gammaproteobacteria bacterium; assembly: GCA_964503955.1. Lineage (GTDB taxonomy): Bacteria > Patescibacteriota > Patescibacteriia > VMEV01 > CAYQCH01 > CAZDCG01. The sequence continues at coordinate 14,348 of CAZDCG010000002.1, read as the reverse complement.
GACGCAATTCAGTTTCTCAACCCAATTCAGATAGCTCAGCTTTTGCCGGTCTACGCGCAAATACCTGCTGCGTTGCACATACGGAATTCCGTAGAGCGGGAAACAAACGAAATGATAGAGCTCAAAGAAGGCATGCACAAGCACAAATGCCGGGAAGATGGCATAGATAAATGGAGCCGAGATCAAGTGCCGGACCGCCTTGACGGCTCCTTCTCTTCGCAGGTTTTCAATGAATTGCATAAGAATCGATAATGATTATGCGCGCTTGCGCCGTGATGCTTCGTACACCTTGATCCACGCGGAAACCGTATGACGCGCCACGGCTTTTCCAATCACATCCAGCGGCAGGTCTTCAAGCTTTTTAAAACGCACGCAGGATTTGCCAGCGTCAAGTTTCTTCCTCGATTTCCTATACGCTTCCGTAAACCACTTGCTCGCGTCTTTGTCCGCATAGATATTCATCAGATACACTGCCAGATGATGTTTCTGAGCAGCAAGCGCCGCATATGGTAGCGGCGTTTTTTTATCATTGAGATATCCTGCCGGATACACGGAAAGCGGAACGACATAGCTGATCATTCCGTATTGCATCACTTCTTTGTAGCCTTTTGGCAAATGCGCTTTTATCACCTTTCGCACTTCCTGCAAGGCTTTTCGCCTCTCGGCCGGCAATGCTTTGAGATACGCGGCGACTGTCGCGGCTTTTGATTGCATATGCAGCCAAAAAAGTAGTTATGCTCGTCTTGACCGAACCCAAAAGAGGAATGCCCCCGCAATCACCAGAACGAGAATGGAAACGGCCAGATACTCTTCCTTCCCTCTTGCTGAGATTGGCTCCTCTGAACTGGCCGGCTCGATTGCTTCGCCAAGCTCTTTGACATCTTCTTCAGCGTCGCTCAGCAAGGCCGTGCGTTCACAAATACCGGTTGCCAATCCGTTATCCGATTCATGCGCGTAGACCAGATATGCTTTCCCTTCTTCAAAGGAGTATCCGCAGGCAGCACTGTCGCGCGCCGTGCGAATGGTCACGTTCTGATTCTCAGGTCCTTTCCATACGTCTGAAACAGTCATCCTTACAATCACAGGATCAGCTCCGCCTTGCATGAGCCAATCAGATTGCTCAATGCTTTCCACTCTGCCGGCAAAAACTGCGGCAGCGCGCTCCTTTGCTTCAAGAGGCGGTTCAGGAGGGATGCAGGAACAGGCATTGGCAATGGAAGGTGCAAAAAGGACAAGCGCGAAGATGAAGAGAAAGCGTTTTTTCATATGCGTTCAGCATACCACAAAACAAATAAGCCCGGCATAAGCGGGCTTGCTTGACGGTACGTACAGTGCTTCATCGCAGAGCGGAGAGAAAGGGATTCGAACCCTTGAGAGCTTTCGCTCAACACGCGTTCCAGGCGTGCGCCTTAAACCGCTCGGCCATCTCTCCGCTCTGAGATAAAACTGGGGCTGCTCAACGTAACGAGGAATGTCTGGTGAGTTCCCTTCTGTTTTGGTCACAGAATACAGAAAAGACCAGAGACAAGCAAGAATGCCTGTTTGCAAAGGAGTTTGCTACAATGAAACTACTCTTAACAGTCTGGTTTATGAATCGCATCGTTCACTTTGAAATCCATGCAGATAACCCTGAACGCGCCGCAACATTTTATACCGAGGTTTTCGGCTGGGATATTCAAAAATGGGACAGCCCGGATATGGAATACTGGGTTGTGATGACCGCGGAAAAAGACAGCACCGAACCCGGCATTAATGGAGGACTTTTGCGCCGCCCTTCAGCCCTGCCTGACGAGGTATGCGGGTCAAATGCCTTTGTTTGCACGATTCAGGTCGAAGATTATGACGAGGTGGCTGCAAAGATTGAACAAGCCGGCGGAAAAGTTGCCATGCCTAAATTCGCATTGGCGGGCATGGCCTGGCAGGGATATTTTTTTGACACGGAAGGAAATACCTTCGGCCTGCATCAAGCCGACGCGAATGCGAAATAACCAACAGTATGTCCTGGCTTCTTCTCGCCTTACTCTCAGCATTCTTCGCAGCACTTGTCGCCATTTTTGCAAAAATCGGTCTTGAGCAATTCGACACGAATACGGCCACGGCTATCCGCGCCGTGATCATGGCGATTTTTCTGCTGATGGTAATCGGACTGCAGGGAAAGTTTCACGACATCAAACCGATTCTTGCCAATCAAAAAGCGCTCACATTCATTGTCCTCAGCGGAGTGGCAGGAGCGCTTTCCTGGCTTTGTTATTTTGCCGCACTCAAAACCGGCAAGGTTTCACAAATTGTCCCGATTGACCGCCTGAGCGTGGTCTTTGCCCTGCTGCTTGCATTGATTTTGCTTAAAGAATCCGTTTCGCTTACGGCTGGAATTGGTGCCGTTCTTATTGTGCTTGGCGGTATTTTAGTCGCCCTCTAGATATTTACCCGCAGGTCGCGCATTGCCAAAACTCCAATGACTGAACGGCAAGAAACGCGACATAGAAAACCAGAAGGACAATGCCTTCTGCCCTAGAAATCTGATGCTTTGTGAAGGCAGAGAAAAAGAAGCATACAAAACCAGCGGCAAGAAGCATGGCAATTAAACCAAAATGCTCCAGCTGCAAAGCAAATCTGCCATTGAGGAGAGGCAATGCCCCAAACACCAAGGTATTGGCAACAGCAGACCCCATATAATTTCCAAAAGCGATCGCCTTTTGCCGCTTCATGACTGAACGGACCGCCACGATGATTTCAGGCACATTGGTCCCTATTGAAAGCAGCAACAGGCCCATCAATGATGCCGGGGCGTGGAAAAACTCCGCAAAGTATACCGCTTCCTCCACCAGCAAATGAGCGGCATAAAAGATCGCTGCCGCGCCGATCATGATCTTGAAGGCATCTTTCCAATCCGGCCGCCGCTTATGCGTCAGCTCCTCTTGCAATTGTTCGACGGCTTTCTCGATATTTTTGGTTTTTGTCCTGCTATCTCGCCGGATAAACGCCATCAACGTAAAATACACCACCAACATCAAGCCGCCTTCTCTTGGAGTCACAACCCCGTCGATGGATGCGAGAACAGGAAATAGAACGGCCATCAATGCAAACAGCAGGGATTTTTTGGTGAATGTATTCGTCAGCCGTATCCCATTTCCCACAATGGCCAGCAATGGAACAAGGAATAGAAGCAGGACAAACGAAGATCCCACGAGATTCCCCGCCGAAACCTGCGGAACCCTGTTGATCGATGAATTCAAGGCAACCGATATTTCGCTGATTGAGGTGAGCAGCCCAAGAACAAAGAAAGCAACAGCGAACCCTGATCGGCGCAATCTCCGCGCAACGCGGGAAATGGATGAAATAAGGATGCCGGCAAAAAACCAGACGACAAAAATGGAAAACACGAAGAGCGAAACATGCGTAAGAAATTCCATAGAATCAATGCCTGAATATTCAGTCTCTACCGTCCTCTTTCAGACTGGTAATCTCTCCTAGTATATCATTCTTCGTGCAGAGTGATGAACATGTTTCTAAAAAAGAATGTGGGTACAGCGGGTACAAATAACGAATCATTACACATAGACGAATAAAGTCTGCCGTTTGTCTGGCTTAACCAGCCTGCCGGCAGGCTGGTCTAGCTAGTCTAGGCAGTTTCATCATAAAAATACCCGCGCTAGCGGCTCCAAGATCTACGATCTATGTTCTACGCCTACATCTATATCTAACGATCTCTATGATTAAAGCTCGTTAGATCTAGACGGAAACCTGACATTTGTACATGCGCAACAGATTCGTGATTTGTACCCAAAAAAAGAAACCCGCCTTTGTCGAGGATCAAAATACAAGATCCTGATTTCGAACTTTTGTCAATCATTGTGTTCGTGTTTTGTTCATGTATAATAAGGATGTTTATCGTGAACGAGAGTATTAGTGAAGCGGGTACAAATTACGAATCCGTACGAATATACGAATAAAACACCTGCTGGGGCTTGTCTGGCTGCGACTATTCGTAGATTCGTACAATTCGCATTCGTACCCACATTGAATTTGTATCCGATTCGTGATTCGTTCCCTATTATGAAGCCCCTCGCCGACACAATTCGCCCCACCTCGCTTGACGACTATGTCGGGCAAGAACATTTGGTGGGCAAAGATAAGCCTCTTAGAAAAGCCATTACACAAGGGCATTTGTTTTCGTTTATCTTGTGGGGGCCTCCAGGAACTGGCAAAACAACCCTGGCGCGCATCTATGCCAGGAGCCTGAAGGCGCACCTCTTTGAACTTTCCGCTGTATCAGCCGGCAAAAAAGACGTACGTGACATTTTAAAATTCCCAACCGACAAGCCAAAAATTTTGTTTTTAGATGAAATCCATCGCTTTAACAAAGCACAGCAGGATTTTCTCCTTCCATATGTTGAAAGCGGCGAGCTCACGCTCATCGGCGCCACAACCGAAAATCCCAGCTTTGAAGTCATCTCTCCCCTGCTCTCCCGCTGCCGCGTCTTCGTGCTTGAAGAGTTGACCCAGAAAGACATGAGCAAAATCATTGATCGGACCGGCTTGAAGATGAAAGCAGACGAAAAAGACTGGTTGATTCAAATGGCCAATGGCGACGCGCGCGCGGCACTAACCATGCTTGATGCCACCCAGCAGCTTTATGGAGAAATCACGCTCGACAACTTGAAAAATGCTTTGCAATCAAAATTCCTGCGCTACGACAAAAAAGGCGAAGAGCATTACAATGTGATCAGCGCATTTATCAAAAGCATGCGCGCAAGCCAGGCGGATGCCGCGCTCTATTATCTTGCAAGAATGATTGACGCGGGCGAAGATCCAAAGTTTATCGCGCGGCGCATGGTTATTTTTGCCAGTGAAGATATCGGTCTTGCGCAGCCAACAGCCCTTGTTGTGGCAAATGAAGTTTTTCGCGCGGTAGAAACCATTGGTTTGCCCGAAGCGCAGATCAACCTGGCGCATGGCGTGGCCTATCTCTGCCAATGTCCCAAAAACCGTGATTCCTATAATGCGTACTTTAAGGCCCTTGAAGACGTGAAAAAATATGGTAATCTCCCTATTCCCATGCATATCCGCAATGCGCCGACAAAGTTGATGAAAGAACTCGGCTATGGGAAAGGTTATGAAGCATATACGGACGAAAGCCTCCTGCCTGATAAATTAAAGAACAAGAAATACCTCTTATGACAACCCTGCAGGTTGCGAACAAGAAAACCGGCCCTATCCACCGGGGACATCCCTGGGTATTTTCCGGCGCTCTCAAGCAGATACCTGAAGGCCTTGCAACCGGGTCCCCTGTGCGGCTGACGGATGAAGACGGCAATTATCTTGCTTCGGGATATTTCAACTCCTACTCTCAAATCGCCGTACGCATTTGGGACTATGAAGACACACCAGTTGATCAAGCCTTCATCACCGCGCGAATTCAATCTGCTTTTGACTTACGAAAACAGTTTGTTGAAAGCGAGCAGACCAATGCATTCCGCCTCATCAATAGTGAAAACGATTTCCTCCCCGGACTGATTGTCGACAAATACGCCGGCTATCTGGCCGTGCAATTTCATACACGAGGCATTGAAGTCTGGAAACCGCAAATCCTTCAGGCATTGATTGACGTGCTTCAGCCCAAAGGCATCTACGAACGCTCCAATTCGCGTTCACGCCAGGTTGAGCAGGCGCAGGAGCAAGAAGGCTTGCTCCATGGCAGCATGCCTGATTCTATTGAAATCCTTGAAAACGGCATCCGCTATGCCGTGAACGTAAAAGAAGGACAAAAAACCGGTTTCTTTCTGGATCAGCGGGATAAACGCGCCGCTTTGCAAACATATGTAAAAGGCAAGCGTGTGCTTAACTGTTTCTCCTATACCGGAGGTTTTTCCATTTCCGCGGCTCTGGCTGAAGCGGCCTTTGTCACAAGCGTGGACGCGTCGCGCCCGGCTCTTGAACAGGCGGAAACGAATGCCGGTTTGAACGGGATTGATTCATCTTCAATGGAATATATTCTCGCGGACGTAAAAGCCTATCTGCATGATCTGCAGCAAGGCGCGTTTGATGTGATCATCCTTGATCCACCGGCGTTTATCAAAGACCGCCGAAAGATCAAAGAAGGATTGCGTGGCTATCGCTCGATCAACGAACTTGCCATGGCAAAGCTGCCGCAAAACGGTATTCTGCTCACCTGTTCGTGCTCGGCTCATTTGTCACCGGACGATTTTCGATTCATGCTCAGCGAAGCGGCCGCCCGTGCGAAGCGCCGCGTTCAAATCATCGAAACCTTCGGCCATGGCATCGACCACCCCGAATTGCCTGCTTTTACCGAAAGCAACTATCTTAAATGTTTTTTTGTCCGAGTTCTGTAATGCAGGATAAAAGACGTTAACAACGGCTCCGCCGCCTCTGTTTGAACAATCTTTACCAAAATCAAAGAGACTTGCCATGCCAGCAAGTCTCTTTTCGTCTATACGATGCTTCGCAACGTTAGCTGTTCGCAAGTTCCGCGTCGATGACCTGCTGGAATGAGCTGAATGGCTGAGCACCAACCAAAGAGATCCCATTGATCAGGAAGCCAGGCGTACCGGATACTCCTTCAACTGAACCTTGAGCCATATCAGCCTGCACCTTCGCAGCCTTTTCGCCTGAATCAAGACAACTGTCAAAGCGCGACTGGTTCAAACCAAGTTCTCCAGCCCACTTTTTCATTTGCGCGACACCGCCGGAGAGCAATGCCTGCTGTTCAAACACACGGTCATGATATTCCCAGAACTTGCCCTGATCTGCCGCGCATTCAGACGCTTCAGCGGCTTTCTGAGCCTGAGGGTGGAAACTCAGCGGGAAATGGCGGTACACAAGAGCGACATCATCTCCGTAGGTATCAAGAACCTGCTTTACGGTAGGGAAAGCTCGTTCACAGAACGGACATTCAAAATCAGAATATTCCACGATCAGGACAGGTGCTTCCGGATCGCCAAGAATATGGTCGTTTTCCGTAAGCTGCACATTCACGCGGCCGGCTGGAGCCGTAGGCGCGCCGCCGGTAGGCGCTGTTGGAGCATTCGCAGTTCCCGCCTGGATGCGAGCTGTTCCCTGTCCGCCCTCAAGCTGCTGCTTAATGCCGTAAATCTGCCATCCAAATACAAGTAATAAAACGAGTTGAACCACAATAGCTCCGTTAATAAGCTTTTCGCGGTCCAGCGTGATCGTTACGCTTTTTTTGTCCTGGGAATCATTTTGCATAGTACATGAATTATCCCTCGATTAAGATAAATGATTAATTGGCTTGCGGTTGGATAATCTCTCCGTCCGGCAATGTTTTATACGTTCCCATCGATGCAACCCCCGCTCTCAAGACATAGGTGCCATCTGCTTCTTCGCTGCCAGCATCACGCCAGGTTTGAACGAAGCCGTCGTAGAGATTGACTTCTCCTCTAAGTAAAATTGTGGGAACTTCGGTAATGAAGTACTTCTCGATCAGCTCCTGCCCCTCCGCTTCCGAGATATCCACTTTGCGCACCTGATCTGTTTTCATGCCTAAACGCTCAAAGACCTGCTCATGCAGAAATACATCATAGCATTCTGAGCAGCTTTCGTCATCCAAATAGATCACTTCAAATTTGCCCCGGATCTCTTTTTTGGCGAGATCAAAATAAGGGGGCTGCACGCGAGTCACGACAAACGCATCTTTGCGAAATTCACCCAAACTGTCAATGATTCCCCGCATGAATTCAAAGTCATTGACTGGACCGCTGATCAGCAGGGTGGGAACTTTGGTTAACTCGTATTTATGGCGCAGCCAGCGACCATGTAAAGAATCGGCCTCCACAAGCTTCATCTGGTCGTCGCTTAATCCGTTCTCGCGGAAATACGTTTCAAACGGCAACAAGGAAACACATTCCTCGCAATCGGCTTTATCAATAAAAGTTACTGTTACATCCGCAAAGCCGCTCTGGCTGTCCGCGGTTCCCGTCCGGTAAGCTAGATAGATATTTCCGACAAGAACAAGCACCACAAGCAGCGGGAGGATCAAATCAAACTTTATTTTTTTCATATGAACTATAGTTTATCAAGAACCCTGGCTTGAGACAATGGATTTCATAGGAGTTGTGCGTACTCGAAAGCTGAGCACTCCCCCCGCAGCAATCATCGCCAGCGACGCATATTGAGCCGGCGTAAGTCCGAGGTAGGTTGTATCCAGAACGCGGAAAAAATCGAGCGCAAAGCGAATGGCCCCGCACCAGATCAAAAAGAAGGCGGTATAAAATCCCGCCCGATGCTCATGCTTTGAGCGCGAGAAAAATATGCCTGCCAGAAGAAAGCCGTTCATCGACAGGTAGAGTCCGTGGTCGTGAAATCCCCCGCCGTCGGGAGATTTCACGGCGAGAAAAAAGTTGCTTGCTGTGCCGGGATGATCATGAATAAGAAAACAGCCAATACGCCCAATCCCCAAACCGAGCGGCAGTCCGTAGATCCAGGCATCCGCGTATCTTTTCCATTCGCTGAACCGATTGCGCATCAATAATGCGAATGCCGCAAAAGCCCCGGCGAATCCTCCCATGACGGAAAAACCGCCATTCCAGATACGGATGATTTCAAATGGTTCGGCAAAGTAAAGCGCCGGCTGATAAAGAATGACATGCGCCAATCGCGCACCGATGAACGCGGCCAGCAAGATCCAGAACGCGCCATCGTAGATTTCCTTTTTCTTGATTCCTTTTTCTTGAGCAAAGCGCGCCGAGACAAGCACCCCGGCCACAATCCCTAAAGCCACGAAAGTCCCCCATACCTGCAATGTCAGCGGACCAAGAGAAATCTCAGACAAGGAAATGTATGGGATCATAGCGTTTCAGGAAGCACAATCAATAAAGCTTTTTTCCCTTCCGTAATCCGTTCCCTGTCTTCGGTTAAATCATGAATGGCGGAATACAGGACATTTGCATCGTATCGATACAGAGCGCCCCTCTTTGTGCCGGGATCATGGGTGATGAATTCGTTTCCTTCATACCCAATCACCACCAGCATATGATAGAGCGGTCCTGGCTGCTGAAAATAGCGATTGCCAAGCTCGCGGCCCGCGGCAGGAACGATAAGCGGAATACCTTGCGCCAGCAATGCTTTCATGTCATCAACCGTAAAATCGTAGACCACTTTCACCCGAGACGCGCCATACCCAAGCTTGTCTGTGAAATACCGTGCCGTCTGTTCGGCTGTTGTATCAATGGCATCAAACTCCTCTGCCCCCCAATTGATGATTGCATCAATGGCCTCCTTCATCTGTTCCTCGGAGAGCTCTTCTGTTTCTCTATAAAAATGATCGACCATCATCACCGAGGCCTCCTCGCAAGCTTCTTTATAAGGCAAATCCCAATTGGCGAACGGAGCCTGCACAATGAATGGAACCGGTAGAAGGATTTTTGCGGGGACAAGATGCTCCATGTCATTTCCCTTTGCGGCTTCGGGTGTGGGCTCAGATTGATTCTGTATAGCCGGATCAGCTTCTGTTCGCGATGGAGGCTCCGGCATGTCTGGGTCAATATCGGTTTGCTGGCCAGCCTGTGAAAGAATTTCTTTGATTTCGCTCGAAACAAAAATCTCAGAGGTCTGATCCTCTGTCGAATTTGCATACCAGAACCAGCCGGTGCTCGCACCGGCAATGAGCATCACTGTCACGACAAGCACCCTCGTCATCCGACTCATATGAAAAGAACTCTACCTGAACGGTACGAGTTCTTGTTTAAGTTATAATAATACAGCCAGCAGCGCTTTCTTCTTTCATCAAATCGACATGGAAGCCAGCACAGTCACAAGCAGCGCATTTACCACAACCGCCCCGAAAAAGACTCCCAGATAGAATGCGAATCGGGAGCGAACGGATATGGTTTTTGAACCTTGCGCGAGCTGGTCCAGGTCAACGGCTGGCAACGATTCCTTTGTTTCCCCTGTGTTTGCGGTTTCGGCGTTTCCGGGTTTGTCCGCAAATGACATGATAAATAAGCTTGCGTCGCTTACCATGGGAGGTGTTTTCGCTTCCGCTGATTTGCTGGACACGACAGATTTTTTCACGGCGGCTTTCTTGGCGGTTTTCTTCACAGAAGGCTTTTTCACTGTCGTTTTTTTCACAGCACGTTTCGCCGCCGGCTTCTTTGCCGTGGATTTCTTCGCGGCAGGTTTTTTTGTTTTTGCCGCTGGTTTTTTCGTTTTCGATTTTTGTTCTGGCATTTTCGTAAAAGAACAATGCTAATTGATGAACTTATTATACGAAATATTCGCTCTTAGCTCAAGGGTTCTATGCTGCCGGCTGAGATTCTGGCTGTTCATTTTGTACTGCACCTTCTCCTGTTTCGCTTTCCGTTTCGGTTGCTTCTGTTTTATTGGGATCAATGCCGACAAGGCAAATGGTTGGCAATGGCCGATACTGGCTGACATATTCCTGCTCCTGAACCGTTCCATCCGGTTTTGTTACTTTGTAAACAAAACTCGCCACCGCCCCCGGATGCGCTCCCTGGCATTTCTGTTCTCCAGGCGCGAGATCTGTGGTTTCAATGTATTTGGTCGGACCGGTTGGGATCCAGCGTGAAACAACAGGCTCGGTGTACTCAGCCTTGCGGCCATCGCTTGTTCCCCAAAACGTAAAGTATAAGTCTCCATTCGACCGATTCATCTCTGTTTTGATCAAAATGTGATGCCCTGTGTCATTGATGAATTTGAAATCGGGTGAACCGTCATAGATGGTTGCGTCTGTTCCGGGATTTCCATTGCGCGGATCATTGTAATAGCTGACAACAAGCGAATGGTTTCTCCGTTCCGTGATCGAAAGACCCGAATTCATCGCCGCTCGAAAGGTAGTCGATCCAATCTGGCAAAGCCCCCCGCCTACCTCAGGCGTGATTTTATCTCCCTTGATGACAAGTTCGGGCAAATACCCCGCCGTAACCGTGAACGGGCGCAGCGCGTTCAGCAAAGAGAATTCCTCCCCCGGCGCAATCAACAATCCATCAAGCTTGGCGGCACCGATACTGATATTATGCACGCGGTTGGCGGGGCTGCCGGCAAAATTTGAATACCCTACGCCAAGAATCTCTGTGATCCCAAGATCGTTTACATCAGCTGTTTTGATCCCAGGATCAATGGTTTGCACAACCAAAGCGACCGCTTGCGGCTCTTGTTCGTTTGATGCGGCTCTGCGCTGTTCAATATAAGCATTCAATGATTCAGCGGTCGCAGCTCGATCGAGCGTGTATCCCTTTTCTGCAGGAAGGAAGAGCTCTACCTTGCCGTTTTCCCCAACGGTAAACTTCGCGTCGCTTGCCTGTTCATTCACCACGCTTTCTATTCCTTTGAAAAATGCGTCTAACTTTGCTGCAGCCAAACCAAGAAAAGGCTGACCGTCACGCTCGATCACCTGCACGGCCTGAATTGCCTGAGGCCAGCCCAGCTGCCAGTCACGCTCAAAACCGATCCGCTCATCGAAATAGGAAATCCGTAGAGGGAAACTGCTCTGCATGCTTTGATAATGCGCGAGCTCAGCCTGCACCTCCTGAGTTGAAATTGCCGGCAGATGGTGCGAGCGGTGAAGCGGAATGGCTTCGGATTTCATTGCCCGCAATGTTTTATATGTCTGAACAACGGAAGCGTGATAGTCAAATGTATTGCCAGGTTGCTCGGAAACGATTTTTGGCACTCCTGCCTGGATCATGATGCCGGCATCCATTGGCTGGGTTTCATAACCGCTGAGTTCAAGACGCAATACCTCAAGCAGTCTTTCCTCATCAATGGTTAGCTCTGCTTCCAAAATCACCGGTTCGCGCAAAAGCCCTACCTGATTAGCCGCCCGCTTGAACACGGATTGATGCCTGCCCTGTGCATAGGCTTTCTCAAGCATGGCGTCAAGGTCATACCAGATAAACTGGAATGATTGCCCGCCCTCAGCAATGATGATCGGCTGAAAATCAACGGTCGTCAGCAGATTCTTTCGCTCATCGTAGGCCTGATACACCATTTCCTTGACCCACCGCTGATCATGCCATGCTTCAATAATGTCTCGGGCTTCCTCCCTTTTCAACCCGCCAAGATCCAGTGGCCCCAGAAAGACACCATGAAAGATCCGGTCTTTGTGATAGGTTTCAGAAACTACCACTGCCGCTCCCGGCAAGCCGACGATAAGCAAAAGAGCCCCAAGCGCAATGATAGCCATGCGAAGCCTTGGAGACAGCTTCTTTGCTTGCTCTTCAGTTTGGATCTCAACGGATTCCTGCATAGACAAAGGGCTCTTTTTCAGAAAAGAGCCCGAATTTGCCTTTTATTATACGGAAGTTTGGTGTTTTATTCAAGATTGGAATCGGATGGCTGCCCGGCGTTGAGCTTGCTGTCTAAAAGTGTCTTCCAGGCAAAAAAAGTGCCGGGATTTGTGATTTTTTCCCCGTTTACGAAGAAAGTCGGAGTTGCGTCTACTTGGCGGTCATTCCCTTCCTTTACGTCGGCCTCTACCTCGCGGCGGGCATCACGGGAATTTCGGCAGGTTTGCCAATCCTCCTCATCAAGACCGGTTGTTTGCGCAAGCGTAGCAAGATACGCCTCTGTATCCGCTGAGGCCGCTGCCCAGACAGGCTGATCCGCAAAGAGCTTGTCGTGGTACTCGAAAAATTTGCCCTGCTGAGCAGCGCAGATGGCGGCAATCGCAGCAGGCCGCGCTTTGGGATGGCTTGGCAGCGGATAGTCGCGATAAACGAACTTTACCCGATCCCCGTACGTGCGCATGACTTCTGCAATAATCGGAGCATTTGCCGCACAGGCAGGGCATTGGAAATCAGAAAATTCTTCAATAACAACCTGGGCGTTTTCATTGCCCTTAAATGGATCCTGAACCGTGATGGGATACTCTCCGCCTTGGGCAAGAGAAATGAGAACAAAACTGATCGCGACTACCGCAACGATTGCCGCCAGAATAATACCAACGCGCTTATTCATAAATATCGATTAAACAGATTTTTTCTTAGCAGTGCTTTTTTTCGTTTTTGATCCTGATTTCTTCTTTTGTGTTTTCTTGCCTGAGCTTTTCTTTTTTACTGATGAAGCGGGCTTTTTCTTTCCTGTCTCCTCAGTCTCAGGCATCCGCACGACTGGAATCGCCTGAGCTTGCATGTCTTGCGGTTTCTCAGAAGCCAGCTCGATGCGTTTTGGCTTTGCTGATTCCGGTGCCATGGTTTCATCTTCCAGCTCTTCTAAAAAGGCGAGATCTTCACTGAAACGTTCACTGGACTTTCCCAGAGCAGCCAGACTATCAAGCTCGCCGGTACTATCGGTCAAGGTATTGATGACAGTTTCCTCATCTTCTTTCGAGGCTTCCTCTTTCTTCTTGATCTTCTTGGGCTGTGTATGATCAACCAAGTCGTCTGTCACGCCGGCAATGATCGCAGCGACAATGATAATCAAGGCAAGCAGAAGCAAGAGCACCCATAGGCGCCAGTTTGCAAGATGGAAAAATCCCACATGTACCTGGGAGGTAGCGATTTCTGTCGCGCCTTGGTCAATAAGCCGAAGCTGCACGTGATAGTTTCCAGGGCCATTGTATGTATGCGTGACCACGCGGCCCGCCGCCTTCTGCCCATCGCCAAATTGCCATTCAACCTCGACTTCATCCGTACCGATGCGGTACGACGGACGGAAACGGAACGTATTCCAGCTCAGCTGTTCTGAGTGAATCATCATCTGAGATTCAGCCGTTACTTCCGTTTGCAAAACCGGCTCGGTCAAAACTTCTTCAGCAGCCAAAGGCGCCTGTCCGGTTACGATGTCAAACGATCGCACGACATCATTGAGCGCGTTTTCATCTGCTGGCTGCTGATTCTGCAATTGCGCGGTCAATCCGCCTTCCGTATCGGCAGTTCCTTCCCACGCAACAGAAACTTCTCTGCGTTCATTTGGTTCCAAAACAATCTCCTGGCGGGCGAATTCTTCTTCATTCCAGAGGAAGACGACTTCCGCTTGTGAAGATTCCTCGGAGAGATTTGATACGGTCACCTCTACTTGCAAAGGCTGATTCTGTTCCGCGGATTCACGGACAACAAGCGAATCACCTTGGATTTCCAAATCCGCGGCAAACACTCCTGCCGGTGAAAGCAGAAAAAGAGCGGAGAGAAAAAACATTGCAATTCTGTTTCGCATTTTCTTTTTATTATTGAGCGATCTTTGGCATCTGTTCATGCCATGATGTCTGTGTTTGATACAGATATCCTGCTTGCAGCAAACGCGTTTCCTCAAATTGCGGAGCGATCAACTGCAAACCGACAGGCAGCTGCATTGTATCATCATCATCCGCTTGTGCAAAACCGCAAGGCACGGCCAATGCCGGCAGCCCCGCA